>CAJQPY010000005.1 GCA_905480335.1 uncultured Ilumatobacter sp.
CCGCGGGCAGCGAGCGCTTCGAGCAGTTGAGGCAGGACCTTGTGGACGTCACCGATGATGCCAAGGTCGGCGACACCGAAGATCGGCGCCTCAGAGTCCTTGTTGATCGCAATGATCGTCTTCGAGCCCTTCATGCCCACCAGATGCTGGGTGGCGCCCGAAATGCCGGCCGCGATATAGACGTCTGGCTTAACGACCTTGCCGGTTTGGCCGACCTGGTAGCTGTACGGAACCCAGCCGGCATCGACAATCGCACGCGAAGCCCCCGGGGCGCCGCTCAGCACCTTGGCAAGCGACTCGACCATGTCGAACTTGTCGGCTTCGCCGAGGCCACGACCACCGGAAACAACCACAGCTGCTTCATCGAGCTTCGGGCCAGAGGTCTCTTCCACATGCACGGCCGTGACCGATGCTCCACCGGTCGCACCGAGGTCCGGAACCGGCGCTGCGACGACGTCGCCCGCACCACCGGCACCGCCGGCGGGCTCAAAGCTCTTCGGGCGGAAGGCTGCCAGGTGCGGTGCCTCGCCGGTGAAGGTCGAGGTGACGAGCTTGGCCCCACCGAAGATCGGCGTGATGACGCTGACAGAATCGCCGTCAACGGCGACATCGGTCGAGTTGGTGAGCACCGTGCGATCAAGCTTGACCGACAGGCGGGACATCACGTCACGACCTTCATAGTTCTGCGGGAACATGACGAGGTCAGGTGAGTCACCACCGTCGATGACGGACTTCATCGCTGCCGACACGGCGGCACCCGGAAGGGCGCCGGCGAGGTCGCCGGTCTCGTAGATCTTCGCGGCGCCGTGGTCAGCAAACGCTGCGGCACCGTCACCGGCACTACCAGCGACAAAAGCCGTCACGGTCCCGCCGAGCGAATTGGCCTTGGTCAATAGTTCGAGAGTGGCGCTTGATGCAGCGCCGTCGGTGATCTGTGCGAACACCCAAATGTTGGAGATACTCATTGTCAGACTCCTAGATGACCTTCAGGTTGTCGAGGAACTCGACAATCTTGTTGAACGTTTCGCCGTCGTCTTCGATGATCTCGCCCGCTTCACGGACGGGCGCATCTTCAACGGAGGTAATGGCCTGCGCCCAGCTGACCGACTCGACACCGAGATCGGCGGCCGTGACATTCTCGACCGGCTTCGACTTTGCAGCCATGATGCCCTTGAAGCTCGGATAGCGAGGCTCGACCACGCCAGCGGTCACCGAGACCACGGCAGGCAGCGAGCAAGTGACTTCGTCGTAGCCCGCCTCGGTCTGACGATTCACGTTCAGCGTCCCATCAGTGACTGCCACGGTCTTGGCAAACGTGACCGACGGGAGACCCAGAACTTCGGCCATCTGCTCAGGTACGGTTCCGGTGTAACCGTCGGACGACTCGGTGCCGGCGATGATCAAGTCGAAGTCACCGGCCTTGCCCACGGCGCCTGCAAGCACCTTTGCGGTGGTGAGCGCATCGGCACCGGCAAGTGCCGGGTCGGATACGAGCACCGCCTTAGCGGCGCCCATGGCGAGGGCGGTGCGAAGACCGCTGACCTCCTCGTTAGGAGCCATCGAGACCAGGCTCACTTCGCCGCCACCCGCAGCAGTGACGAGCTGAAGCGCCATTTCGACGCCATAGCTGTCCGACTCATCCAGGATGAGCTTGCCGTCGCGCTTCAGCGTGTTGTCGGCATCCAACTCACCCGGCAAAGCCGGGTCAGGGATCTGTTTCACACACACGATCACGTTCATAAGGCTTCCTAAGTTACCGGTTGGTCAAGTCCGTCCGGCAATTCGAGGATCTGTGACGTTTGTACGCCGTCTTTGTGCGCCGCCTCAACCGGGGGGCACCCCCGATTACTATTCCCCATCTTGCGGATCATGCTGATCGTCAACTCATTCGCGTCGTCGGTGACGGCGCGAAACACCGTCGTCGTACACCGACGACTCAGCGAGGGTGCCCGCAGCCTGACCGGGGGGTCGGTGCGCCGACACAATGTCGAAGTCGTTGAGACCAACCGACGTGGACATGCGACGCGCTTCGCCAATGACGCCGCCCGACGCGGTGTCGACGTCGTGATCGGCTACGGCGGCGATGGCACCCTCAATGAGGTTGCGACGGGAATTGCTGGCACGAACAGCGCACTCGGCGTGCTTCCAGGCGGTTCAACCAACGTGTTCGCGCGAACGCTCGGCATGCCGAACGACCCGGTCGCTGCCGTCGAGCACCTCGTGCGTGGCATCGACGCCGAGAAAATTCGTCCGATCGGACTTGGGCAGGTGAACGGTCGCTACTTCTGCTTCCACACCGGCGTCGGCTACGACGCGGCAGTCGTCCAGCGAGTCGAACGGCACGGCTCGCTCAAACGATGGCTCGGACATCCCCTCTTCATCTACGCCGGACTGTCGACGTGGGCCCGCGGCTACGATCGCAGGCAGGCACACTTCCACGTGAGCGGAGATGGCGGCGATGATCTGGCCGGGGGTTACTTCACGATCGTGTTGAACACGAACCCGTACACGTACCTCGGCAACCGCCCGCTCGACCTGTCGCCAGACGCCAATCTTGACCAGGGACTCGTAGCCATCACGTTCACTACAATGAAGGCCCGCGACATTTTGACCTCACTCGCCGGTGCACTTCGCGGCGGCGGCGTGAAGCCGGCAGCGCACCTCGATATCCGCACCGACGTCGAACGGCTCCGGATCGAGCATGACACGCCGTTTCCATATCAGCTCGACGGCGACGCCCTCGGCGAGTCGACCCGTCTTGACATCGCCCATGTCCCTGACGCGATCAGATTGGTATTCCCCAGCTTGGGTTGAAGACTGGCTCGGACGTTCGCCCGATCGCATCCAATGCAACGGCTGGGACGTCAGTGCAGACGCCGTCAACATGGAACGCTGCGAGTTCTCGAAGTCTGGCGGGTTCGTTGCACGTCCACGCATTCACCTTCAAACCGGCAGCGTGACACGCCGCCACGCCATCGGCGTCGATTGCGTCGGCCTGCGGATGGATTGCACTGTGTCCGCGTTGAGCCGCCGCCGCAATCGCTTCGTCGGTCGTGGCCTCCACCAGGAATCCAGTCGGGATCTCGGGCGCGATCCGTCGGCAGTGATCGATCGTCGACATCGTGAACGACGAGATCAGCCAGCGATCAGCCCAGGCAGGGCCGCGACGACGCATCGCCCTAATAGTCGGAGCGACAGAGGCCATCGTCGGGTCGTATCCCCCGTCTGCCGCACTGTTCTTGATCTCGACATTGACCAACATCCGGTCGCCGCACGCATCTAGTATCTCGTCGAAATCCGGAAGCACATCAAGGACCGCCTGGTCGATGGGCAGCGGATCGTGGAACACCACGAGACGGCTACCCCCGTGACCGTCGGCGGCGGGCCGAACATCGAGTTCGACACCGTCGGCTCCCATCTGGTCGGCCGCAACAAAAGCTGCCGGAGTGTTTTCGGGCTCAGTTCCCGATGCGCCTCGATGACCAACGATGTTCATTTGAGCAGTATCGCCGGTTGGGGTGCGTCAACGGTCACACGTCACACAAAGAACCCCTTGCGACAGCGCAGAGGCGCGCCTACCTTTTCGCCCGGCGGGTTCCGTTTCTTTCTCGCCCAGACCGCACCCACGTCGCATCCAGCGACATTCTTCACTACTACAAGGGGAATCCGAACGTGTCGATTCTTGCGTCCAGCCTGGCTCTCGGGGCCGCCGACTATGACTGGCGCGACGACGCCCTCTGCCGTGACACGGATCCGGCACTGTTCTTCCCAGTCGGCACCACTGGCAACGCACTCGTGCAGGTTGACCACGCCAAGCACACATGCGACGAGTGCACCGTCTCGGCGGACTGTCTCGACTTCGCACTCGATACGAACCAGGACTCCGGTATCTGGGGTGGTCTTACCGAGGAAGAGCGACGTGTCATCCGACGCAAGCGTGTCGCTGCATTGCGCGCCGGGCGCCGAGCCGCCACCGCCTAATCCCTGCTCCGCTGGTCAGTCAGCGGTCGTGACGCTGAGTTCGACAACAGTGCCACGGCCGTGCGTCGTGCCGTCACCCAAGCCCACCGCATCGAGATCGGCCGCTGTAGCCGGTCGCATGTCGATAGTCCCGTTCAACTCGGTCGTGACGAGCGTGCGCACGATCGACAGCCCGAGCCCGTTCTGGGTTGCAAGATCGAAACCTCGCTCGACCCCTTGACCGTTGTCAATCACGCCCAGCGCAAGCTCATCTCCCTGATGATCAAGGACAACTGCAACGTCGCCTCCACCTGACCCCTCGGGGAATCCATGATCGACTGCGTTCTGGAGCAACTCCGTCATCACTACCGACAAAGGTGACGCAGCGTTGGCCGGAATCCGACCCCCAGACCCGGAGACCGAGAACCGTACTGGACGATCGGGTGACTGAAGCCCCTCCTCGGCCAGGCGAAGCAGTGGACGCACAATTTCGATGAACGCGATGTCGTCCCCGGGCTCGCGTGACAATGACTCATGAACCAGTGCGATCGTTCGAATGCGACGCACCGACTCGGCAACTGCTGCCTTAGCCTCATCGCTCTCCAGCCGACGCGATTGAAGCCGAAGTAGCGACGAGATCGTCTGCAGATTGTTCTTCACACGGTGATGAATTTCGCGGATCGTTGCGTCCTTCGACAACAGCAAACGGTCGCGTTTGCGCAACTCGGTCACGTCACGGACCAGCAGGAGACCGCCTACTACCTCGGCGTCGTCGCCGACCCCTCGCATTAACGGAACGCACCGAGCCAACAGCGTGACATCAGCTCCCTGCTCGAACTCTTCGACGACGGGTTCTCGCCGCTCGAAGGCCTGACGTGCGGGCCCATCGTGAAATCCGAGTTCTGCGAGGCGCATCCCGACCGGGTTTGCCTGAATGCCGACGCGGTGAAGCGCCGAATTCGCATTCGGCGACACGTAAGTGACAGCTGCCTCGTTATCCAGCATCATCACGCCGTCACCGACACGCGGAGCAGCACTCGAGTCGGCCGCGCGCCCGGAAAACGGGAACGTTCCGGTGCCGATCATGTGAGTGAATTGATCAAAGATCAACGCGTAGCCACGTTCAAGCTCTCCAAGACTTCTGCCGGCGCGCAGTACCCACTCCTTTGTAAGCACGGCGATCAGCTTTCCCTCACGGCGAACCGGAATAGCCACGGCCCGGGCGACCGTTTCCTCTGTTCCAGTTACGGGGACATTCAGCGTGATATCGCCTTCTACGATTTCACCGGTGGACGCTGCCTCATTCATTAGTGCGTCAGCTTGCGATGCCCAGATGCCGACAAAATCAATCGGATACATCGTCTGATTTGTTGCGGGACGAACTTGGTCGACGATCATCCATCGCCCATCGTCGGACTGGACATGTAGTAGGAGGTCCGAGAAGCACAAATCAGCGAGGAAAGCCCACTCGGCCGTGAGACGGTGGAGGTGATCGATGTCGCTCCGATCGAGCGACGAGTGGGCACGGCAGAGGCCTACGAGCGACGTCATCAAGATGAGTCTGCCTGATCCGCGACCCCGCGGAGGTGACAGGCCAACCGACCGAGGCCACGCACGTCGTGAATATCGCCCGAAAGCCAAGGAACGACAACCGTCGTTGCGGCCAATGCTGCAAGTTCAGTTTGCCGGTCCACCTCGTGCTCCGCCGCCATCGCTAAGTCGTCGAACCGCGTCGCCATCTGGTGCAGTACCCGATCAACCGTGTCATGCTCATTGCCCGTGGCGGCCGCGACCGCAGCAGCAATCATGCCATCGCCGTCACGCCCGGTGCGCTCCGCAAGGTCGTTCGCGGCTTCGATGGCGGCCGTCGACGCAAGACGCGATGGAAGCACGCGGTTAGCCACCATTGCGCCGACGATCATCTTGCGCTCGTGGAGCGACTCGGCCAGAAACCGAGCCTCGTGAGCCGGGGCTGCTTCGAGCGTCGATACGACGACGAACGCCGTCCGCGGGTCGACGAGCAACGCCTCGACCTCGTTGGCTCGCTTGACGAAACCTGCCTCCATTTTTTGGAACAACACGAAAAAGTCAGCGACATCCTGGAGGAAACGCGATCCGAGAATCCGGTCGGCCACTTGGTAGAAGGGCTTCGACGCGAACGTGAATAGCCGGGATCGATACGGAGCTGTCAACCATCGCAGCAGCCGACTCCCGAAAAATTCAGCCATTCGACTCGGCGCGTCGAGAATCGCCAGGGCATTGCGCGATGGCGGCGTGTCAACGATCACCAAGTCGTACTCACCGCTTGCATGCAAGTCATGGAGCTGCTCCATGGCGAGGTAGTCGTGGCTGTGCACGAAACGACTCGTGATGTTCTCGTAAAGCGGATTCGCAAGGACCGCCTCGCGAGTCGCAGCATCGGGTGCGTGGCGGCGGATCAGCTCATCCCAGCCGGCCTTCGTGTCGAGCATCGCGACGTGTAGTTCACCACGCGGCTCGAGCCCGGCTGCCTCCAGCACATCGTTCGGGATCGGATGTGGCGCGTTCCCGAACGCTTTAAGACCGAGGGCGGTGGCCAGGCGCCGAGCTGGGTCGACGGTGAGCACCAGCACCCGACCGGACTGACGTTGCACGGCGGCAAGCCCGAGAGATGCGGCGACCGTGGTCTTGCCTACGCCTCCAGAACCAGCAACTAAAATCATCTCCCGGCTCGCGAGTAGCGGATCGAGTGATGGCTGCTCGTCGGGCGTACCCGACAACTTGTTGGGCTTGCGCTTCGGAGCCATCAGAAGAGTTCCTCCTCGAGCCCGTCGGCGACGAGGGAGACCATCCGTTTACCGTGGACGCGTGCGAACAGTTCTGGGACCGTGATGATCGACACGGGGTGAGCGCGCTCTCCAGCTGAAATCGCCGGACCCAGTTGCGACACGGCGGTGCGTAATCGATCGAGATGCTCGACCCCCATCGAACGTCGGGCCTCAATGATCGATGCTGCCTCGACCACAGCGGCAGCGCCTGGCCCGACTGCGTCGACGAGGACCGGCACGGCATCATGCACCTGAAGAGCTACCTGCTGTTCCTCTCGGTCGAACATTGCCGGGAGCACACGGTTAGCGACAACCGCAGCTGGATGGGTCCCGGTCTCGGCGGTCAGTCGCTGAAGGAGTTCAACCGATTCGATGACGGGCATTTCCTCGGGCGTCGTCGTGACGACCACGCCCGTGCGCGCAGGATCTTGGAGAATGTCGAGCATCCACTGGGTCTGCTCGCGCACGACGCCAACCTGTACAAGGTCGGCAATCACCCGGGGTGCCCCGATCTGACTCACGACGTGGCCGGTCGCTTCGGCATCCACTATGACAAGGTCATAGTGGCGTTCCTTGACTTCCCAGCACAGCTTGCCGACTGCCAAGATCTCCTTGACCCCCGGAGCGGCATCGGCGACGAAGTCAAAGGTCGACGCAAGAACACCGAGGCGACCGATAAGCGGAATCTTGACGTAAAGGCGGAGGTACTCACGCAGCGAGTCCTCGGTGCTCATCGACATGGCGAAAAGATTCGGAGCAACTTCGGTCGTCTCGAACGAGAGCTCACCAACCTCAAAGGCAGTCGCAAGCGCGCCCTTGGCATCCATTTCGCACACAAGGACGCTCTGCCCGCGACGCGCCGCGACTTCCGCTAACGCAGCGGCGACTGTTGTCTTGCCAACTCCTCCCTTCCCGGTGACGAACAGCAGGTCGAGATCGAAGAGATCGGCCATGGTGCGAATGACTGACGCCGACGATGCCCGACGCCACGCCGATCGATCAGCCGCCGAAGCCAATCGAGCGGCTGCCCTCTTGGGAGCCGAGCTCGACGTAGGCGATCTTGGCAGCGGGGACGAAGGTTTCGTCACCACGTTTGTCGGCGATCGCCAACACATCGGTCGCACCCGACAGCGCCGCCTCGATCCGCTTTTTGAGATCGTCACGATCTGCGTCGTCGGCGAGTTCAATGCCGATCTCGCGGGGGGCCTGCGTCACTCCAATACGTACGTCCACACCTCACACGCTATCGCCGTGCCATCTCCGCCCAGCTCGGACGACGATTCTCTCCGCAGCCCCTTTGGAGCAGGCGTCGCGTTGACACCACCGGAGCTCGCAAGCGACGATGACCACGTGAATCACTCCTTCTCTCTCGAACGCACGGGCACGTGAGCCTCCAAGTCGTCATCCCCCTTTTCGAAAAATTTACCGCGCTCGATGGCATCGGCCCGTACGAGGTGATGCAACGCATCCCCGAACTCGACATCGTGTTCATCGGCCACGAACGCGGCGTGATCCGCAGCGAAAACGGCATGCTCGGCATCGAGGCCGACGCCACATTCACCGAACTCCCGAACCCCGACGTCATTGTTTTCCCCGGGGGGTACGGAACTCGGGCTCTGATGACCGATGACGAGGTCCTCGAGTGGATCCGCAACGCCCACAAGATGACCACTTTCACGACGTCGGTCTGCACCGGCTCGACCGTGCTGGCAGCAGCGGGCATTCTCGAAGGGCTTAGCGCAACAACGCACTGGAGCGCCCGAGACGTACTTACCGAGAATGGCGCGACGCCGGTCCCCAACCGGGTCGTCGAACACCTCGACCAGCGCATCATCACCGCAGCGGGCGTATCGAGCGGAATCGACATGGCGCTCCGCCTCGTTGAGCTGCTCTTCGACCGCACCGCTGCCGAGGCCGCTCAGCTGATGATCGAATACGACCCGCAGCCACCGTTCGACAGCGGCGCGCTGGAGAAATCGACCGACGAGGTAATGACCCGAGTCATGCAATACGCCGCCGTCCGGGACTGATTTACTCGGTCCCAGCACCGGCAAAGCACCTGCAATTTCCGATACCGGGAGGCTGCAACTCAGAGACTCGGGCGGTAACACAGGCTGCGTGGTGGCTTTCACCGACGGTCTCGCCACACTGTTGCAATGCCAACCACCCCCGTGACCGAGGACCAGGTCATTGAAGCGCTCCGCCCCGTCGAGGACCCTGAGCTACACCGTTCAATCGTCGATCTTGGCATGCTTAAGGCCGTCCAAATTCGTGACAACGGTGTCGTAGGTGTGCTCGTCGCGCTCACCGTTCCCGGCTGCCCTCTGAAGGGGGAGATCACCCGCCGGGTATCCGAAGCGGCGACCGAGCTTGATGGTGTCGAGTCGATCGACCTCGAATTCACTGTGATGACCGACGAAGAACGCGAGGGTGTTCGGACGCTGGTTCACGGTGGCGGTGGCTCGGCGACGGCTGGCTCGAACCAGGCACACGGACACGCTGAGGGCCGCGAGATCCCCTTCGCGAAGAACTCCTCGAAGACCCGCCCCTTGCTCATCTCATCCGGCAAGGGAGGCGTCGGTAAGTCGTCGGTCACCACCAACCTCGCCGTTGCGCTCGCCGAGCAGGGGTACAAGGTCGGCGTCGTCGATGCCGACATCTATGGCTATTCCATTCCCCGCATGCTCGGCACCGATCGTGATCCCATCGTCATCGACGAGATGCTCCTCCCGCCTGAAATGTGGGGGGTGCGCTGCATCTCGATTGGCTTCTTCATCCCGCAGGAACAAGCGGTCATCTGGCGCGGTCCGATGCTCCACAAAGCGCTCGAGCAGTTCCTGACCGACGTCTTTTGGGACGAGCCCGACTTCCTGCTCATCGACATGCCACCCGGCACTGGCGACATCGCACTGTCGCTCGCTCAGTTCCTGCCGCGAGGCGAAGTCTTCGTCGTGACGACACCGCAACCGGCTGCGCAGAAGGTCGCGGCCATGTCGGCAACGATGGCGGAGAAGGTCAACTTGCCGGTTCGCGGCATCATCGAGAACATGTCGTGGTTCACGGGCGACGACGGCAAGAACTATGAGATCTTCGGATCGGGTGGCGGCCAGAAACTCGCCGACGAACTCGGTGTTCCGCTGCTCGGCAAACTGCCGCTCACCAATGCCCTCCGCGAGGGCGGCGACGACGGTCGCCCAATAACTGCGGTCAGCCCCGAGTCGGAAACAGCGAAGGCGTTCCACGAGATGGCCAGGCAGATCGCCGTCGACATGAAGCCGAACAAGGTTTACTCCGACGCGCTGAAGGTGATCTGAATTGGCGGCCTAGCGTCGAAATGCTGCCCACTCCGTCGTGTGACATCGGAGTCGTCGGCACCGGCCCGTGGCTCTAGGGTCGCCGGGGTGGATCCGGTGCCTAAATATCGCTTCGATCGGATGGTACGTGAAGCACTCGACGGACTACCCGACGAATTGCATCGCGTCCTTGACAACGTCGTGATCCAAGTGATCGATCGTCATCCGACCGAACGTGACCTGCTTGGGCTGTACGAGGGCGTTCCCCACACCACGCGCAGCGGCCAAGAGGGCCCCGACATCGTGTCGATCTATCGACTCGCCCTATGCGAGATGTGCGACAACCTCGACGACTTGGCAAACGAGGTATACGTGACGGTGATCCACGAGGTCGCCCATGCCGCCGGCATCGATGACGACCGCCTCCACGAACTCGGCTGGGGCTGAACCAAACCAACATGACCGTCGTCGAGGGGCAACATCTGAACGCCACTCCCGGCGCGCTGACCGGCGTCGCGATTTGGCCCGATGCGAACGCCGCCGTTGTGATCGCCGGACGCCCGGCACTCATCGTGCCAACCTCTGAGCTCAAAGCCATCGAGGCGGCGGGCGTCCGTTGGGTCTGGTGGTCCAAAGACACCGCTGCAGAACTGATCCAGGCGGGCATCCGCCCAAAGCGATGCTGGGATCTCGCCGCAGTCCAGCGACTGCTCGCCGGCTTGTCGCAAGCAGACCCGGGACACGTCTGGGCTGTGGCTCATGGGCTGGACCTGGAGTCCATTCCAACGCTTCAGCCGGTCGATCTCTTCACCCATGCCGTCGATACCGGCGATCCTGACAACCCGATCGGCCCTGACGGACATCTCCGCCCGGAGTGGGCCGAGGGGGCCTGGGCCGACTCCGGTGACCGGACAATGCGCTGGGCCGAACTCGCGCTCGTCATCCAGCAGCGCCAGGAGCGGGCACTCGCAGCGATCGAAACCGAACCTCACCCAGGAGCACCCCGCGCTCCGGGACGGCCGCGCGAGACGGCAATCTCTGAGTCGGCAGCCGAACTTATCTGCGCCGAACTCGAACACGACGGTCTGCCATTCGACCGGATGATCGGCGAACGCATCGTTGCTGGCTTTGTTGGCAAGCGCCCGCTGACAGCCGACGATGAACGGGCACGGCTTGACGAGCTCGATCGAGATGTTCTCAAGCATCTCCCGCACGGCGTCGACTTTGACCTACGCAGCCCGGATCAGGTCAAGTCGCTCTTGCGGCGCGTGGGAATAGAGGTCCCCGATACCCGGGCGTGGCGCCTCGAAGGTCTACGCGGTACGCACTCAATCATTGAACCGCTCCTTCGCTGGCGCCGCGCCGAACGAATTCGGACCACGTTCGGGTATCCATGGATCGACGAGCATGTGGGACCCGACGGACGGCTCCGCGGTCATTGGACCGGATCGGACGGCGCAGCAGGGCGGATGACTGCAACTGCAGGACTCCACAACATGCCCGCAGAAATGCGGCCTGCAGTTGCGGCAGCGTCTGGACACGTCCTCGTCCGTGCCGACCTCGGTCAGATCGAACCACGCGTGCTGGCTGCCGTGTCGGGGGACCCAGACCTCACCCGCGCCACCTACGCCGACGACATGTACTTGCCGGTGGCCGATCGACTTCGGGTTTCACGCGAGATTGCCAAAGTTGCGGTGCTCGGGGCGATGTACGGACAGACCACCGGCAAGGGTGCTGAGGCGCTTCGTGGACTAGAACGGGAATACCCCGGTGCCATGGGCTACCTGCAAACGGCAGACGAGGCGGCTCAAGGCGGCCACGATCTGCGCACGTACGGCGGCCGCCGGATCCGGATGTCAGGAGAAATCGACAACGGCATGAGTGCTGGCGACGTGCGATCCCGAGCTGCTGCTCGCGGCCGATACGGACGGAACGCAGTGATTCAGGGTGCCGCTGCAGAATTCTTTAAGACCTGGGCCGCACTGGTCCGCGCCCGCGGCAGCGCGCTCGGGGCACAGATCGTGCTGTGCCTCCACGACGAACTCGTCGTACAAGTGCCAACCGCAGTCGCAGACGAGGTTGCGGCACTGCTAGGCGACTGCCTCGACGAGACTGCGTTCCGTTGGTCCCCGCCAAACAGCGCGCCGGTTCGATTCGTCGCTGACACGAGCATCATCGAGCGATGGTCCGAGGCGAAGTGATCGGCTAAGCCGAGCCATTTGCCCTTCGTCGCCACTCAGTCGTGGAGATAGCGTTCCCGTAATGAGTGGCGATGACTTTCTCCCCCCGCCACCGTTGTCACCGCCACCACTGCCACTCCTGCCACCATCCGGCGTAGCGAATGGGCCACCACCGCCACCGCCACCGCCACCACCAGCTGGTCTCATGGCTCCTGGCGGCCAAGACACGTACGACATCGCACCGACGCAACGCAGCGGGCTCAGCTCAGTTCTCGGCACGGCGAGGTGGGCGATGATCCTGACGGCAGTTGCGGGTGTCGCTTCTCTTGCCAGCGCCGTACTCTCGGCAAACCTCGCCGCGAAAGCGCAGGACTACCTCGACGGTCGGATCAGCGAAGACGCATTCCTCGATGCAAACGAGATTGCGCCCTTGGTCCAACTGCTCAGCGCTGGACCTCTCGTCGCCGCAGGCGTCTTCGGCGTGATCTGGATGTACCGACTAGCGACGAACGTCCGCACGCTTGGCCGGGCAACGACATTTGCTCCGATATTCGCGATCTTCGGTTGGATGCTGCCGCCGTTTCTCTTCATCCTCCCACTCCTCATTCTTCGTGAGCTGTGGAAGGCCAGCTATCTGGACAATCCACCGAGCTCAAACGGATGGCGGGCCAGCGGTGAGAACCGGTTGCTGTATCTCTGGTTCGTGGTCTACGGCGTCATCCCTGCGACTCTCACGGCTGTCAGCCTCGAATCGGTCTTCAACGCGGCACTCAACCTCGACACCGATACCCGGAGCATCGCTGAGGTCACTGCGTCAATGGGCGGCGCCGAGTTGATCATCGGGGGTGTGTTCAGCGTCGTGTCCGCAGTCGTCTGGATCCTGCTCGTAAAACAGTTCACCGCCCGTCACGTTGCGTTGACCGGCGAACGCTGAAGCCATGGGCCAGGCCGACACCATCTACTTCGTTCGACACGCGAAGGCCGGCGAGCGACGGCTATGGACCGGCGACGATATGGAACGTCCGCTGAGCAAGCGTGGCTGGCGACAGTCGGAAGCTATCGGGGCGAGGCTGGCCAAGAAGGGTGCGACGGCGTTGTACTCGAGCGAGTACGTCCGCTGCATCCAGACACTCGAACCGCTCGGACGGCTGATCGGTGCACAGGTCATTGTCGAGCCACGCCTACTCGAAAACGAACCGTTTGAACCGGTTCTCGACCTACTCGGCGAAGTCGAGAACCGTGCCGTGTTGTGCAGCCATGGCGACATCATTCCGCCCACGATCCAGGCGCTCCAACGCCGCGGCATGGTCGTCGAAACACCGGCAGACTGGGGTAAGTCGACCGTGTGGGTTCTGCGTCGCAAGGGCAAACGAATCACCAAGGGCAAAGTCTGGCCTGCACCCTGCTGACCGTCAGGCCTGGGCAGCAGCGCGAATCTCGGCCCCGAAGCTTTCGATAAGCCCGGCGATGTCGGCCGGCGGGTTGTTTGCTTCGCACTGCTCGACGTACGGCAACGCCGCATCGGCGTCCCCTCGAAAGTTGAATTCGATAATCGCAGCAAAGCAGTACGGGTCGGCATAAGTCGGCTCAATCTCGATCGCCTGGTTAAGCGCAAGCAGAGCCAGGTTGAGGCGCTCGTCGTTGAACGCTAAGTCGGCGGACGACTGGCGGGCCACGAGCGCAAGCGTCCACCCGAGATATGCCCGTGCCTCGGCGCTTTCGCTGCCTCGATCAAGTTCGGCTCGATCGACTTGGAGGAACAGCTGGTTCGCACGATCGAACTCACCCCTCGTGAGTGCGGCACGCGCCCCAGCGAGTTGTGCCCGAACCGAGTCAGCGGGGTTGAGCCCGGTGATTTCGTCGTTCACTCCACGCTCACCGAATGCTCCGGCCAGCGCGAACCCAATTCCCGCCGAGCACACAGCGGCGACCACGGCGACGAGCGTAGTCCGCTTCCAGTCACGTCGGCGCCTAGGCCTCAACGCCCGACGACCATCGTCGATCTGACGGAGCACAGCCGCCGCACGCACGGTGTAACCGTCCTTCAACGTGCGGTAATCGTCATCGTCGACATCACCCGCTTGCCGTTCCCGCTCCAGGTCCTTCAACGAGCGCAGCAGGTATCGACGCTCCTCTTCCAGTTCGGCGAGCCGATCGATCCGATTGCTTGATTTCACCGGCGAAGCTGTCATCGGTGCTCGCCGTCGAGGTCTTTTGCTTCGTTATCGTCCGCGCCTTCAACAGCCGGGTCAGCTGATCCGTCGTCCGCAAGCGCAGCATCGACCAATTCTCGGTCCGCCTCTGTTGGATCTGCGAGCCCATCGGCTTCGAGTTTCCATCGGCGGAACGCCAACCCGAGACCGGTCACGCCAATCACGAATCCCACTGCCGGGAGGACCCAAACGAGTGCGTCGAGTCCGGAGGCCTTTGGCACGAGCAACAAATCGCCTTCGTTGCGCAAATCAATGAACGCCAGGATCTGGTCGTCGGTTAATTCGTTTTGCCGGACGAGATCCTCAACCTGGTTGCGGAGCCGACGCGACGCTGCATTCTGCGACACGAACACGCTTTCACCGTCACAGACGGGGCAAGCGATCCGTTGGGAAAGATCGTCGACCCGGTCTTCCTGGGACTGTGGCCCGGCGGTTCGAGTCGTCCCCACGACGAGAAACACGACCGCAACAAATGTCATCAAGATCCACCCGGGCCAAGACTTGAGCCGTTGGTTGAGCGAACGGCGCGCTGGCTGCGTCGGTTGGTAACCGGTTGCCGTCATCCGATTGCCTCCCGCCACTGCTGGATCCGCACGCTGAGTTCGTCCGCAGTGACCTTGCTAATCAGACGTTCGCGGACAACACCTTGCGGATCGATGATCCATGTTTCGGGAACGAGTGAAACGCCGAAGGAACTCGGGATCGAGTCACCTTCGGAGTAGACGACGGGCCAGTCGCCGCCACGTTTGTCGAAGAACTGTTCGACGCGTTGGCGAGTGTCGCCGAAAACGATCGAGTAGAACTCGGCGCCGTCGGAGCCGAGTGAACGCTGCTGATCGACGAACTCGATTAGTTCGGGGTGCTCCTGGATGCAGGGCACGCAGTCAGACTGAAAGAAGTTGAGCACGACCCAGCTCCCCTTGCGCCGAGACAGATCGAACGGCGTTCCGTCGTCGAGCTCGCCGACCGCCTCAGGGGCAGGTTTATTGAGCAACGGCGTGTCGGCGCTGGGAGCACCGTCGTCGGGATTCGCGTTGACGAGCAGAACGATCAAACCGATCATCGCCACCGCGATTGCGAGCGCGACCCAGGAGGCCAGCCGACTCCGGTTGCCACCAGCGGAGAAATCGTCGTCGACCGCGGAATCGTCGATGGTGTCAGTCATCGTCGGCACCCGCAGCCAGCGGCGCATCATTGCGGGCAGCGGATGCGATGAGGTCCGGTGTTGCGATCAGGGCCGACACCGGGTCCGTGGCCCGTCGACGTTTGCCGGGGAACGCGGCGAGCACCGTGCCGATCGCCATGACCGCCCCGCCGACCCACAGCCACAGGATCATCGGCTTCACGAAAACACGGATCACCGCAACGGTGCCACCGGGCTCGGCTCCTGGCTCGAGGGTGAGGTACACATCCTTCGTGAAGCCAGTTCTGACCGATGGTGTACCGACCGTTACCCCCTGGTTGAGGTAGGTCGTGATGGCCGGCTCGTAGATATTCTCGCCGTCGAGAATGACGTTCGCCTTCAACGCCCGCTCACTCTCGGCGTCGTTGATCTCAACGGTCACCGACTCAAGCTCGAAGGTGTGACCGCCCCATTCGGCGACTTCGCCCTGTTCGAGCTCGAGTGTCGCAGAGTGCGTGAAGCTGTTCGACGCGGCAAGCGCGACGGCGATCATGATCACCCCGAGGTGCACGATCATCCCGCCGTTGGCCCGTCCCACTAGTCCGCGCCAGCCTTGCCGGCGGGTGGCGAGCACGAGTTGGCGCAGTGCGGCGCCCGCGGCAAACCCGGCAAGACCGAATGCGATGAGCGGCGCCCAGCCGGCGGCACCGACGAGCACCGAGAACACGAGCGCGGCGACACCGCACCATGCTGGCCAGAACAACCGCGTCCGAAGCAGTTCGCCGCTTGCCTTGCGCCACGGCAGGACCGGCGCAACCGCCATCAGGAAGAGCAGCACGATCCCGATCGGCATCGAGAGCCGATCGAAGTAGGGCGCACCCACGACGGTACGACGGTCCTGCAAGGCTTCGATCAGGAGCGGGAAGACCGTGCCCAGCAGCACTACGAACGCAAACACGGTGAACAAGACGTTGTTCGCAAGGAAGGCGCCCTCCCGGCTGAGCGGCGAGTCGATCGTGCCCGGCGAACGAAGCCGATCGCCACGCCAGGCGATCAGCCCCAACGAGACAACCACGGTGACGACGAAACCTGCGAGCAGCCACGTCCCGACCGGTCCGTTTCCGAATGCATGCACCGATTGGATGACACCCGAACGGGTGAGGAACGTGCCGAGGATCGTGAGCGAGAACGTTGCGATCAGCAGACTCAGGTTCCAGACCCGGAGCATGCCGCGCCGCTCCTGAACCAGGACCGAGTGGATGTAGGCGGTGCCCGTCAGCCACGGGAGTAGCGACGCGTTCTCAACCGGATCCCACGCCCAGACACCCGACCAGCCGAGCACTTCGTAGCTCCACCAGCCGCCGAGCAGGATGCCGACGGTGAGGAATGCCCAGGAGAACAGCGCCCAGCGGCGCGTCTCCTCGAGCCAACCCTCGCCCAACCGTCCGGTGATCAGCGCCGCGATCGCGAACGCAAACGGAACCGTGAAGCCGACGTAACCGAGGTACAGGATCGGCGGGTGGAACAACACGAGGATGTGGTTCTGGAGAAGCGGGTTGGGGCCGGGCCCCGACGTGACGTTCGCCGCACCGGCCGCGAACGCATCGGCCGGCCCGAAGCTCAACATCGCAAAGAACGCTGTCACGACGAACATCACGACGAGCGCCCATCCGACGAGTTCGTCACCGCTTCGCTTGCGGAATCGCCACGCGACGGCGCCGGTGAACGCTGCCAGCGTGAGTCCCCACAGCAGGATCGAACCCTCGAGCGCCGACCACATCGCGGCGAAGTTGTAGAGCGGCGGCGTGTCGGCAGAGCCCACCTGCTGGACATAGGCGAGCGAGAAGTCACGAGTTATCAGCGCACGCTGCATCATGATCGCAGCGAGTAGCGAACCACCCAGCGCAAGCCAGGCGTACCGCGGGGCCTGTCGGAGCAGGCGCTTGTCACCCTTCCAGATTCCGACGACGATCGTAAGCGCACCGATCACCGATGCGGCGAGCATCAGCAGCAGACCGGCGCGACCCAGTGCCGAGTTGAGCGAGGCAGCAATCATCGGGCCTCGTCGAGCTCGACAACCAGTGCAAACGTGCAGGTCACGTGCTGATCAGCGCGCATTCGCTCTCGACCTGGGCGTTGGCGGCAGCAAGGTTCTCGTCGTTGGCGGCCTCGTACTCGTCAGAGTGCTTCACTTCGAGCCGGTCACCTTCGAGCACATCGTCACGGATCTCTCCGTGCACCACGACGGGAATGCACTCCTGGAAGATGCCGCCGGGATCCCCGTCATAGCGAACCGGGATCGTCGCGTTGTTGAAGGTCATGGTGAACGCAGTGACGCCGGGAACCGTTTGGTCGATCGAACCGGAGTCGACCGTTCCCTGGAGACGGATCCGACGTTCGGTCTCGCAGCCGTCGCGCACGCCGACCTCGTCGACATTACAGAAGTAGTCGACGGCTGAGTTGAGGAATTGAGTGACGATGACCCCACCGGCAACGAGCACTGCGAAGAGAAGGAACATCGCAGCAAGATTGCGCTTCTTTTTCACCGGCGCCGCAGCCTCCGCTGGGTCGCTGCGCGGAGTCAGATCCATGTCGGCCATGATGCGTTCACTCAGGTCCAGTACTTGTCGTCGTCAGAGATTTGTTGCCCAAGTTTTCTCCCAGAACCGATGGCACGCCAGACGAACGCGCCGATCACAGCGAATGTGACCACGTAGCCGCCCAGGATGAACCCGACGTCGTCGAAGAGCGCGATCATCGAGTGCCTCCCTCAGCACGGCGTTCGGCCAGCGCTATGTCGAGGCCGCGGTCTTCGAGCATGTCCTCCATCGCCAGCGCCCTGGTGCGGTGCATGACCAGCCACAGGTACAGCAATGAGAAGGCAATGACGCCGATGAAAAGCGTGAACAACATCGTGCCGTCCATGTCGATGTTGCCGTCGGTGTCGAGGACCGATGCCGTCTGGTGCAAGCTCCGCCAAATCACGACGGACCAGTGCACGAGTGGAATCAACAGCACCGAGAGCAACCCGACCACCGCCGAACGCTTGGCACGCTGCTCATGGGACCCACCGAGCCGGCGCACCGCTAAATAACCGATGTAGGTCACGAACAGCAGCGCGGTCGTGGTCAGGCGTGCGTCCCACTGCCAGAACACACCCCAGGTGAGGCGGCCCCACATGGCACCGACCAACAACGTGAGCCCGACGAACGCCACTCCGATCTCGGCTGACGCACCGGCCAGACGATCCCAGCCGAGGGAGTGCTTCTTCGTGAAGAGGTACATGCCCGAGGCGACCGCCGTGACGACGAACGACAGGTACGCGACCCAAATCGTCGGAACATGGATGTACAGCAGTCGTACCGACTCGCCCTGGTTGACGTCGGCCGGGGACAGGACTAGTCCAAACAGAACGAGCCACCCCATCGCGAACGTTGCGGCGATACCAATCGCCCGCGTCGCTTTAGTCCCCGTGGAACGCGACGACATGGCCGAGTCGGCGGTGTCGGTCGTCTTCGGGTCGAGCGTCGTCATGTCTCCTGCTTTCGCCAGGTTGCGGCTATTCGTCGATCAGCGGGCCGAATGCGAGCGAACCTCCGACACCGAACGCAACAGCGAAGACCGTCAGCAGGCTGACCCACTGCCAGCCGTCCGACAACTCCGCCACGCCGGTGCCGAGGGCGGATTCGACCGCTCTCGTCGCCCCGATGAGGACGGGCGCAACCGCCGGAAGCGTGAGTAGCGGGAGCAGTGTCTCGCGGCCCTTGGATCCGGCGGCCAAGCCTCCGTATAGCGTACCGACCGCGGCGAGACCGCACGTCGCGGAGATCATGGTCGTGACGAGGAGCACAGCACCGTCCAAACGGATCGTCTCGCCGTACAAGACAACCGCCGCAAACAGCAGCAGCACCTCCAGCACCAGCAGTTGCAGCGCCAGCCCGATCACCTTGCCGAAAAAGATACCCCGGGCGTCGACCCCCGCCACACGCATGGCGTCAAGCGCACCATCATCGGCCTCGACCGAGAAGTTGCGCTGGACGAGCAGGAGCAGGCTGAACATGGTGGCCAGCCACACGAGCCCCGGCGCCACCAGTTCGAGCACGTCGGTGTTCGCATCGAGCGCAAATCCGAAGATCACCATGGTGACGCCGGCGAACGGCACCACCTGGTTGGTGATGACACGGCTCTTCCACTCGATCCGGAGGTCCTTGCGGGCGATCAGCCAGGCAGTACGCGCCACACTCATCGAGAACCTCCCGATTCGGCCCGCCCGGCGACGATGTCGACCATGCGGGTGGCGAGTGATTCGGCGCGGTCGAGCTCGTGGCTTGCGACGAGAACCGTCGCTCCAGCCGCTGCCGCCTCGCGCAATGTGTTGTCGAGGTCGTCGCGCGCCCGCTGGTCGAGGCCGGCGTGCGGTTCATCCAGCAGCCACAAGCGTGCCCGTCGGGCGACGAGACCCGCCAGAGCCGTCCGTCGTTTCTGACCCGCCGACAACTTGCTCACCGACACTGAGGCCAGGCGGTCGGCAACGCCCATGCGTTCCATCGCTGACGCAACCTCAGCGTCGGTCGCACCGACTGTGGCCGCCCAGAACCGCACGTTCTCGATCACGGTCAGATCGGCATACAAACCGTTCTGATGGCCAAGCAGTCCGACGTGAGATCGCACGCGGTCACGGTCGACCGACAGATCGTGGCCGAGCACCAACGCAGTCCCGCGCACAACCGGCACGAGCCCGGCGCACAACCGGAGCAAAGTTGTCTTGCCGGCCCCGTTCGGACCTCGCAGCAGGACGATCTCGCCGGTCTCGACGCGCATTGTCGCACCGGACAGCGCCGGGAACTGGCCGAGCGTGGCCACGACGTCGTGGAGATCGACCACGGCATCGGCGTCAGGGGGCATAGGGGCACGCTATTGCGCCGGCGGCGTACCTCATCAGTCGCCGGTTCCGACGCGACTGGGTCGGGCTCACGGTCGGGCTGCTTCCGTTCGTCGTGACGCTCTACTTCTTCTTCCAGAACGTGAATCGACTGCTGCCGCCGAACCTCTGACGGATCCACGCCCGGGCCTCACTCGCCGCGGAAGGTTGGCCGACGCTTCTCGAGGAAGGCGGTCCGGCCCTCTTCGGCGTCACTGCTGGCCCAGGCCTCGCGACGCAGCGTCTCGAACTTGTCGGCATCGTGCGGACCACCATCGGCCTCGAGACCGTGCTTGTGCGCAGCCATCGTGAGCGGAGCGAGCGACGCGATCCGCTCGGCCCACTCCATCGCAGCGTCTTGATCACCGAGGCGGTGGATTCCACCGGTGCGATGGAGTTCGGCAGCACTGTAGGTCTCGGCGCCGACGAGCATGCTGCGGCCGATCGGTGTCGTGAACTCACTCGCCACACGGCGGACGGTCCAGTGATCGACGACAAGACCGAGCTTCGCGGCCGGAATCCCGAGCTGGCTGTCCGGCGTAGCGATCCGGAGGTCGCATGCCACGACGAGTTGCGTCCCTGCGCCGAGCGCCGGGCCGTCGATGGACGCGACCACCGGCGCCGCGAGCGTGGTGAAGTTGCGCAGGACCGAGCCGAGGTCGGTGGCGAACTGCCCCTCTTCGACACCTGTCAGGTCGGCCCCGGCGCAGAACGCAGGCGGCGCGCCGGTGAGCACGATCACTCGAGTGCTCGACGCGTCGATCTCGCTGCGGAGCCGGTCCTGGATCTCGAGGAGTTCGAGGAGCGTCGCATGATCCAGAGCATTTCGGCGTTCGGGCCGATTGAGCGTGATCACGCTGACCCGACCGACCTGTTCGGTGTTGACCATCTTGTTGTGCTCCATCTCGACGTCGTGATTGCCCTGCCGGCCGTACGCTACGTCTCCGATGTCCACTGACGACGATACGACGACGGCGAGCCCTGCCTCTCCAATCGATCCCATTCGGGTCAAGCGAACAAAGATCGCCAAGTGGACTCTGCTCGCGAACCGCGTCGGCTACCTCTTCGTCGCGCTGGCCATGGCCTTGTTCGTCATGGCATTCGTACTCGGTTTCAACTCGACGATGGCGACGCTCGTCACTATCGCGTTCATCATCGGCTGCGTGCTGCTCGCTCCGTCGATCATCCTGGGGTATGCCGTCAAAGCCGCTGAGCGGGAGGATCGCGAGAACGGTCTCTGACCGAACGACGTGATCCCGGTTACCATCCAGTAACAATGTCCCAGCGACTTCCGGCGACTGCCCGACGCCAACAGATCCTCGATGTGGCGCTCGACGTCTTTGCGACGTCTGGGTTCCACGGCGCGTCGATGAACGACGTGGCCGAGGCGGCGGGTGTCACCAAGCCGGTGCTGTACCAACACTTCGACTCGAAGCGCGACTTGTACAAGGCGCTACTCGACGAAGTCGGCAACCGTTTGCTCGATTCGATCGCCAAGGCGACGGCCGGGGCCACCGACGGCAAGAGCCAGACCGAGCTCGGTTTCCGGGCCTACTTCCAATGGGTGTCCGACGACCACGCCGGATTCCGCCTGCTGTTCGGCAGCGGCACGTCGAACGACGACGAATTCGCCGCGGCGGTCGCGAAGGTCACCGCCGAGGCAGCAACTGCCACGGCACCGCTGATCGCCGTCGACATCTCGGAGTCGACTCGCCGCACGCTGGCGCACGCGCTCGTCGGCATGGCCGAAGGCGCAAGCCGCCGGCTGGTCGAACTGGGTGACGACTTCGACCCCGATCAGATCGCCACCGAAGTCTCGACCCTCGCCTGGGCCGGCCTGCGCGCACTCTGACCCTGCTGGTCAACGACCCTCCACCGGAAGCCTCAGTCGACAGGTGTTCACCGCATGGTGTTGAATGGAGCCGTGACCGACACGCTCGACCCCGCCGCAGCGACAGGCGATCTGCCGATTCGTCGACCGAACGACAACCCGTACCTCGCCGGCAACCTCGCACCCGTCACCGACGAAGTCACTGCGTTCGACCTGCCGACGAACGGGCAGATCCCGGCCGAACTCGAGGGTCGGTGGCTGCGCAACGGCCCGAACCCCGAGGCGATGGCCGACCCATCGAAACACCACTGGTTCCTCGGAAACGGCATGGTGCACGGTGTTCGCCTGCGCGGCGGCAATGCCGAATGGTACCGCAACCGTTTCGTCCTCGGTGCTGCCGAGCGGGCCGGTGGCATGTCCGGACCGAACACCAACGTCGGCGGGTTTGCCGGCACCACCTGGGCGATGGTCGAAGCCGGCAACCCGCCGGTCGAGCTCGGCTATGAACTCGATTCGAAGGGTCCGAACCGGTTCAACGGCACGCTCGACGGCCCGTTCACGGCGCACCCGAAGTACGACCCGACGACCGGCGAGCTCCACTCGATGAACTACCACTGGCCCGATCTGGTCGACCACGTCAACTACACCGTCGTCGGCGGTGACGGTCGGGTCACGAAGAATCTCGCCATTCCGGTGAACGACATGCCGATGATGCACGACATGTCGCTGACGGAGAAGTACGCGGTGATCTACGACTTGTCGGTCACGGTCAACTTCGACGTGCTCGCTGCAGGATTTGCGTTCCCCTTCAAGTGGGATGCCGATCGCCCGTGCCGTGTGGGTCTCCTCCCCCGCGACGGCACCGACGACGATGTGATCTGGTGCGATGTCGACCCGTGCTACGTGTTCCACCCACTCAATGCCTTCGACGCCGCCGACGGCACCGTCGTGGTCGACGTCTGCCGCTACGACGCGATCATGGTCGACGACCGTTTGGGCCCGTTCGGTGACAATCTGGCGACGTTCGATCGATGGGTCATCGATCCGACGACCAAGCGGGTGACCGAGACCCGGCTCGACGACCGGCCACAGGAGTTCCCGCGACACAACCCGAACTTCGGGCTCCGGCAACATCGGTTCGGCTACACGTCCGAGGTGACGACGGGCGACACCTACAACCGCAACATCCACGGCGCGATCATCAAGATCGACACCGACACCGGATCGACCGAGACCCATGAGTTCGGACATGGCCGCGGAGGGGCCGAGCCCGTGTTCGTCCCGAAGGCCGACGGCGTCAGCGAGGACGCCGGCTGGATCCTCACCGTCGTGTACGACGCCACGACCGACCAGAGCGAGTTGCACATCCTCGACGCCGAAGACATCTCGGGACCCGAGGTCGCATCGATAGCGTTGCCGCAGCGCGTCCCGTTCGGATTCCACGGCAATTGGGTGCCCGACACGAGCGTCGCCCCCGACTGAGGCGCTCGCTCACGCGAGGCCGCCGACGGGATCAACCGCGAAACGTCATGCCGCGATAGCCGTCGGAAAATCCGGCGGCGCGCAGGATCTCGACGATGCCTTCGGGGGACGCGGGCCCGGTCACGGTGTCGCCGTTGACCTTGCGCACCTCGATCGCCTTTGCACGACCCTGCGGAACGAGCGACATCAGCGCCGCGGCCCATGACGTGTCGACGAGCGTGTCGGGGAACGTGACCAGGTGATGCCCGCGGCGGTCGAACCAAGCGAGCAATTTGCCGGCACGCAGAACGACGAGCGACGAGACGTTTCGGGCGGGGCGCCCAGCGGTGACCGGCCAGGGCAGGGTGCCGCCGTACGGGTTTGCGGGGTCGGTCGATGCGAGCACGATCGGATCGGGCATGTCCTCGGGGTGCAGCAGCGGGTCGGGGGTCTCCCGTGCAGACCTCAGACGATCGACCGCTCCCGGCACTGCGAACTGAGCCGCTCCGAGGCCATCGACGAAGTATCCGCGCCGAACCTGGCCCCGTTCCTCGAGCACCTTCAACACGCCGTACACCGAGGTGAATCCGCCGGCGATGCCCTCAGCGAGCACCGCCTCGCGAGTGACCACGCCATATCGTTCGACCATCTGCAACGCCTGGGCATGCGATGCCTCCGTCGGGTGCGGAACCGGTTCGAGCAACGGGGCGACGAGGCTCCAACGCCCCTGGCCGGCAGGCGGGCCGATCCGATTGAGACGACCGGGGCGCGGGCGGCCGCCGACTCTCGACGAACGCGCAGTCGTCTTAGTCGACTTGACCTTCGCTCCGGCGACCACAGCCCGCAGCGGTGCGAGCGAGTCGTTGGTGACCTCCCCCGCCCAGACCAGATCCCACAACGCGGCGAGGATCTCGTCATCGTTCGAGCCGGGCGCCGCACTGCGCATCTGGTTCCAGAAACTTGCTCCTCGTTCGGCGAGCAGCAATCTGATCGAGTCGTGGATCGCACCGTCGGGTCGGTCCCGCTGCTCCCAGCCCGGTGCCAGGAGCGGAAGCTGATCGGCGAACGAGAGCCGTACACGTCCATCACGGGCCCCGACCGCACCGGCCCCGATCCAGATCACCTCCCCGGCGGTACACAGTTCGTCGAGCATCACAGGGCGATAGCCCGCCACGCGGGTTGGGAGGATGTCGGCTTCGATCGTCGAAGCGACGAGCGCCGCGCCTGACAGCACTGTCAATGACTCGACCAATGCCTCCGCCCCGCGACGCTGGGCGGGAATCTCGTGCCACGACGGAAGAAACCGGGCTAGGGCCTCCTGCTCGACGGGTTCGACCTCACGTCTCAGCGAGGCGAGTGATCGTCGCCTGAGCTGCCGGAGGACGTCGACGTCGACGAACTCGCGTGAAACGCCGTCGGGACGGAACTCGCCGAGCACGACGCGTTCTTCGTGCTCAAGTGCAGCGAGCACGCCCGCGATGCGTTCAGGGGGTGCTCCGAACCGTGCCGCCACGTCCGCGGTCACGAACGGGCCGTGGGTGCGCGCGTACCGGCCGACAAGCTCTTCGAGCGGGCGAGCGACCGGATCGGTGAACGCCATTGGGAGGCCCATCGGAAGGGCGCACCCGAACGCATCGCGATAGCGGGCGGCGTCCTCTGCTGCCGCGAACCGCACCTCGCCGCCGACGCCGATCTCGATCGCCCGCTTCTCTTCGACCAACCGCTGCACCCACTCCCGCCCATAGCCGTGGCGCGGCATGTCAGCAACGGAGCGCAACGCCAAGTTACGAAGCTGTTCAGGATTGTCGGTACAGCGCAGATCGATCTCGGCTGCCGTGAGTTCCCCGACCTTGCGAAGGACATCGTGGAGCTCGTCGGCCGACCGGGCATGGCGGTGCTCGGCCACACACTGAAGCTCAAGTTCGACATCGGCCAGGACGTCCGGGTCGAGCAAGTCGCGCAGCTCCTCGGCACCCAGCAAGTCCCGTAACAGATCGCGGTCGAGCGCGAGCGCTGCTGCACGCCGCTCCGCCAGCGGTGCGTCACCCTCGTACATGTATGCCGCAATCCAGTTGAACAGCAAACTCGATGCCATCGGGCTTGCCTTGCCGGTGTCGACAGTGACAACACGGATCGCGCGCGACCTGAGCAACCCGAGCACTTCGCGCAGTGCTGGCACGTCGAATACATCCTGCAGGCACTCACGTGACGCCTCCAGCAGAATCGGGAAGGTCGGGAACTTTGATGCGACAGACAGTAAGTCGGCTGCTCGCTGGCGTTGCTGCCACAGCGGCGTGCGGCGGTCGGGTCGACGACGCGGCAACAGGAGCGCCCGCCCTGCGCACTCGCGGAAACGAGCAGAGAAGAGCGCAGTCTGTGGGAGTGTCGACACGACGAGTTCGTCGACATCTTCCGGGTCAATAAGCAATGCGTCAATCGGCAATTCCTCTGCCGACTCGGGCAACCGGATGACGATGCCGTCATCACCCCACATCATCTCGACGGGGATGTCGTAGCGATCCATAAGCTGCCGTTCGATGGCCATCGCCCACGGCGCGTGGACCGGTGTGCCGAAGGGCGTGAGAATGCACACCCGCCAATCTCCGATCTCGTCACGGAAGCGTTCAACCACGATGGTGCGATCGTCGGGTACAGCGCCGGTACTCGCGGCCTGCTCGTCGAGGTACTGGACAAGATTGGTTGCGGCGAACGCATCGAGCGAGTAATGCTCCATGAGCCGTTCGGTCGCCACCTTGCTGACCGGACGTTGGACGGCCTCGATCAACGCCCCCGGATCGTCGTCTGCCGAGCGAAGAGCCGGCTCCGCCAGTTCCGGCGTATCGGTGGCGCTGAGATCGCGGATTTCGCGGACGAACGCGCCGAGCGCGCGACCCAGCTCCAGCGGACGACCAGGGCGGTCGCCGTGCCAGAACGGCATCTTGCCGGGCTGCCCGGGTGCTGGACTGACGGTCACTCGTTCGAAGGTGATGTCCTCGATCCGCCAGGTTGAGGCGCCGAGGACGAACGTTTCGCCTGGGCGCGATTCGTAGACCATCTCCTCATCAAGCTCACCGACACGGGTTCCGTCGGGCAGGAACACACCGAACAGTCCACGGTCGGGAATCGTTCCGCCGGAGGTGACTGCGAGGCGTTTGGATCCGTCGCGGGCGCGGATCGTGTTGTTGACCCGATCCCAGACGATCCGCGGGCGCAGCTCGGAGAACTCCTCGCTCGGGTACCGACCCGACAGCAGGTCAAAAACGTTGTTAAGCAAATCATCAGAGATTTCGGCGAAGTTGGCGCAGCGACGCACGATCGTCTTCACCTCATCGACCGAGCACTCGTCGACCGCTGCCACATGAGCCACGACCTGCTGCGCAAGCACGTCAAGCGGGTTGCGGAGAAACCGACTCGACTCGATCTCGCCGTCGAGCATCCGCCGGGCAACGACAGCGGTCTCGAGAAGGTCGCCACGATGCTTCGGGAAGATCGATCCTCTCGACGGCTCGCCGACCTGATGCCCGGCACGACCGATCCGCTGCATGCCTCGGCTCACTGCGCCGGGCGACTCGACCTGGATCACCAGATCTACCGCTCCCATGTCGATGCCCAGCTCCAACGACGAGGTGGCAACGATGGCACGAAGCTCTCCACGTTTGAGTTGGTCCTCGATGACGACGCGTTGCTCCCGGGCCAGCGAGCCGTGGTGGGCCCTGACGAGTTCCTCGACCATGACGCCGGTTTCCGGGTCAACAATGCCGGGAACTCCCTCACCGACTGCGAGCTCGTTCAGCTTCGCAGCAAGGCGTTCCGCAGCGCGACGGGCGTTGCAGAAGATGATCGTCGTGCGGTTGGCGAGGATGCGCGTCAGAATCTCGGGATAGATGCTCGGCCAGATCGACGTACGCGAATCTCCCAATCCCGAGCCGGCGACCCATGTCGACGGATCGTGCGCCGGACGACCGAGCGTCGACAGGTCCTCGATCGGAATGACGACTTCGATCTCCATCTCCTTGCGGATTCCGGCATCGATGATCTGTACCGGTCGCTTCGCACCAGCGCGACCGTCGGAGCCGGGCGTGGCATACCCGCCAAGGAACTCGGCGATCTCCTCGAGTGGCCGCTGGGTCGCCGACAGGCCGATCCGCTGCGGCGGTCGTGCAGTCACCTCCTCCAAGCGTTCGAGGGTGAGCGCGAGGTGAGCACCACGCTTAGTTGTCGCCATCGCGTGGATCTCATCAATGATCACGGTTTCCACGCCGAAGAGCGTTTCGGCAGCCTTTGAGGTGAGCATCAGGTACAGCGACTCGGGTGTCGTGATCAACAGATCGGGAGGACGGCGGATCAATCTCTGGCGATCGTTCGACGACGTGTCGCCGGTGCGCATGCCGACCTCGGGGGTGACGAACGTGGTGCCCAGTCGCTCGGCCGCTAATTCGATGCCCTTCAACGGCGCGCGCAAATTCTTCTCGATGTCGAACGCCAACGCTCGGAGCGGAGAGATGTAAAGCACGCGCGTTCGGTGCGACCGTTCCTCAGGACATGGCGTAGTGGTCAGTCGATCGATCGATGCGAGGAAGGACGTGAGGGTCTTGCCCGATCCGGTCGGAGCGCAGATGAGCGTGTGCTCGCCGCCGGCAATGTGTGGCCAACCCTTAATCTGCGGCGGCGTCGGAGTCGGAAATGACGACGCGAACCACTCCCGCACGGCCGGCGAGAAGGCGTCGAGCACGGAGTGGTGGGCGATCTCGCGAGGCTATCTAGCAACCCGCGTCAGGGGAACACCCGTTCTCCCGACCGATAGCGTTCGAGTTCACGCTGCCCTCAGCGGACGACAAGGACGGAAACCGAGGGGCGACCTGTCACGAAATCACTCGTCCGCAGGCAATCCGCCCGGTGACCATACTCAACTCGACCCGAAACGCGCGCTCGACCCGCACCGACCGCAACAACGCACGATCGTGGATGACCAGGAGCAGCGTGTCTCCGAACCGGCCGAGTGCGACCTCCAACTACTCGATGGCGTCGAGGTCAAGGCGGTTCGTCAGCTCGTCGAAAACGAGGAGGTTGACGCCGTTAGCTATGGACCCAGCAAGCGCCGCACGAGTTCGTTCTCAAGGCGACACGGTTCCCGCCGGTTCGTTAAAACGGTAGACAGCCTGCCCGAACTAAGCGGGCAACGTGCAAGCCTCCGCCCCGCTCGACATCTCAGGGTGAGGTCGAGATCAACGTCGTAAAAAAAGATCTACGGACTACAGATAAGGCAAGATGACGAGCGATGGGGACGGCGGCATCGGAACCTCTGGTCAGATAGGAACGGGTTCACAAGCGGACGTTGAGCGTCACTGCTGCGTTACCGTCCGCGACAGTAGTCTCACCAGTCCCTTGTTCGCCCCAGCGTTTCGGGAACGCCCGCCTCCACTTGCCTTCGCCTCATTCGAAACCGCCCGCCCGTCTTCCCCACCGTGTCAGCGATCACCCTCCGCCCGTGGCAACGCGCTGCGTTCGACCTATTCAACGCACGTGGAACCCCCGACCCGACCGACGGCTCTGTCCACCGTGACTTCCTCGCCGTGGCAACTCCGGGCGCTGGCAAGACGACGTTCGCGCTCACCTGCGCTCGAGCCACGCTCGCAGCGGAGGCACGGCCGTTGATCGTTGTCGCACCGACAAGCCACCTCAAAACCCAATGGTCGCTGGCCGCCCATCGACTGGGACTCGAGCTCGATCCAAGCTGGGCGCCCGGAGATGGACTGGCCCGCGACGTCCACGGGCTCGTCACGACCTATCAGCAAGTCGCAACCGGAGGCACTGCGGCCAAACTTGCTGGGCTCTCAGCAGGTGGATTCGTGATCCTCGACGAAGTCCACCACGCCGGGCACGAGAGGGCCTGGGGGAACGGCATTCACAAAGCCTTCGTTCACGCCCATCGGCGACTCTCGCTCTCGGGAACACCCTTTCGCAGCGATGCCGCTCCGATCCCATTCGTCCGCTACGACGCGACCGGCGAAGGTGACCTGGCGCACGCCGACTACACCTACGGATATGCCGACGCCCTACGCGACGGCGGTGTCGTCCGACCGGTGTACTTCCCACGCGTCGACGGTGAGATGGAATGGACCACCGCAGCGGGAGACGTGCTGTCGGCTTCTTTCCAGGACGAACTGGCGCACGATCAGAACTCAATGCGGCTCCGAACCGCACTCAGCCTCGAAGGCGAGTGGATGCCATCGGTACTCGCCAGGGCGGTCAATCAGCTACGAACGATCCGATCCGCGTCAAGGGAGGACGGTGGCCAACCGGACGCTGGCGGGCTCGTGATCGCGATGAATCAGGAGCACGCACACGGGATCGCACGCCTACTCCAGGACCGCTTCGGGGTCCCAGCCGACGTAGTCGTGAGTGACAATCCCGAAGCATCGAAGATAATCGAGACATTCTCTCAGAACGACCGTCCATGGATGGTCGCCGTGCGGATGGTGTCGGAGGGCGTCGACATCCCGCGACTGCGAGTCGGGGTCTTCGCCACCACCACATCGACCGAACTGTTCTTCCGTCAAGCAATCGGACGATTCGTCCGCTGGCAAGCCGACTACGCACGCCAGAAGGCCTACGTCTACATTCCCGACGACCCTCAGCTCCGGGGGCACGCATTCGCAATCGCCGAGGCCCGCCGCCACGTTCTGCAGCCTCCCAACGCACGCGACGGCGACGAGTTCCAGCCAGATAACGAACTCGACGACCAGCGCATTGCCGAAGAGGCCGAACAGCTCGCCCTGTTCTCAGAGTTCTCCGTCGTTCGGGCACACGCCACCGAAATCTCGATCCACACTGTCGGGGCCGATGGCGATGTAATCGCCGGCGGACAAGAGTCGATGACCGAGGTCCGATTCGAACCGACATACGACGTCGGCCGGGTTGCCGCATTCGACGACGAGCCCGACCCGCCGGCCCCATTTTTCGCATCCGATCCGACGCTCACCATTGAGCTCCCAGACATCCCGACCGTCGCCGGGCTCATGGCGCCGGGTGCCCTCAGCGTGGCCGAGATGAAAGAGGATCTGCGCACACGCAATGCCCACGTGGCCAAGCGCCTGGTCGACGTCACGGGCTGGAACCATCCGAAGGTACAGGCCGAGATGAATCGGCTTGCCGGTGTCTCGCGCGTCGCAACTGCCACGAGCGAGCAACTTTCTCGCCGCCTGCGATACAGCGAATCCTGGCTTCGCAAGCTGCTTCGCTGAAACCGACTGCCCCCGCAGAGAAAGCGCCGCCGATTCCGAGCACACCAGGAACGTCGAAATCTCAACTGGGTAGGGTGGGGTGATGCCGATCGTAGGAGAGCACCATCCCGCATTCGAGGAGTACTGCGAGTGCATCTTCGAACTGCGTGAGGACGACCTTGAGGTAATTCAGGCTCGGATTGCTGAGCGCCTGCACGTGAGCCGTCCCGCAGTGAGCGAGATGATGAAGCGGCTCGAGGCCGAGGGCCTCATCACGTCCGACGGGGGTATCAAGCTCACCGACGCTGGCCGCACCCTCGGGGAATCAGTCGTGCGCAAGCACCGACTGGCCGAAGTCTTCCTCACCGATGTTCTGAAACTCTCGTGGGCCGAGGCCCACCACGAGGCCGGCAAGTGGGAACACGTCATCAGCGAATCGGTCGAAACCGCAATGATGGATTTACTCGGCGACCCGACGACCTGCCCGCACGGCAACCCGATCCCTGGCTCCGCCTACGTCGCTCCAGCCTCCGAGCCGTTGTCCACCGTTCTAGTCGGTGATGGCTTCACCGTTCGCCGGATCACCGAAGAACTCGAGTTTGAACCCGGCCTGCTGGAATTCCTCGAAGCATCAGCAATCCAGCCGGGCAATGCCGGCACGGTGACCGCTTTGTCGCCCGATGGCACCCTCACCGTCCAGATCGAGGGGCGTCACATCGGCATCGGATCGTTCGCAAGTGACCGTATTCTCGTCTCGCCGTGACCATCGCAGCCGTGCGCCACACGGCAAGATGGCATAATGGGTATAAAGATGTGCGTCAGCACCGCTGCCCTTGCGGCGGTAGCGGTACTCGCCGGATGCGGCACGACCGTCGTTGACAATTCCGACAGCGATGATCCCACTGCTCAGCTGAGCGAAGCCGAGTTAACCGGGGGCGAAGGTCGCGAGCTCGCCGAGAGCGATACATCACCGCTCACCACCGGCGTCATCGGCGACCCTGGCGCACCGACCACCACGATTCCCCTTGAGGGTTCGGCGGCCGAGGTGTTGCTTGAAATCGGGATCGACATGAGCCGACTCAGCGCCGAAGTCGCAGGCGACGGCGACGGCGACGAGGACGCCACGATCGCGCGAATCGAGACCAGCTGGGCGGCGATCACGGACGAGATCAAAGCCAGCCACCCGGAACTTGTCAACAGCATCCAAGCAACCATCGACATGGCACGAACAGCCGTCGACAAGAATCGTCCCGCCGACGCAGACAAGGCATTCAGCCTGCTGAACGACCTCATTGACAAGTTCACCGGCGATTCCTGACCCCGCCGAACCGAAACAACAACTTCGGCGACGGTGCGCCTCAAGAACGGTTGAGACGACGGTTCGGCTCGCGCCAGCGATGTCGGATCACAAAGAGGCCGCCCTTATCAGCATCACTGTTGGCGAGTGGCAATACTTAGATCCGTGATGGTCGGACTCAAGCAGGCCCGCCAGCAGCATGCGCCTCTACCGACGACATCTTGCTGGTATCCAGCATCGCAATCTCCGGCTAGACGTTTCAGCTACCGACAACGCGCTCACCGTCCGTCCAGAACCGCGCACCAAGGCAACGGAGATGGATGTCGCCAACCACCGCTGTATGACCGACCTCGCCGTGCACTCGCTCGGCACGATCTTTGACCGAGAGCCGGGCGGAATTAACGGGACCAATTACCCCCGGACACTGCAGCTCGCTGACGGGAAAGTGTTGTTGATTTTCCAACTCCCGCTCCCTGGTCGCCGTCGGCCCGACGGCAGGCCTCGTCAATGTATGCGGCCTGAACTTCTGGGGAACTGGATGCTGCTGGCACACGCGGCCATGAAGGCGCACGTAACACCGGTTCACATCACGACCTGGCTGGGATCACCATCGATATCAGACGACATCAGCCGGATCGCTGCGAAGAAGGGCAGAGCGTTCATAATCAGTGCGGGGCAGTTTTGACCCTTGATCATGCCCCCACGACTTCCCCGTACTCAGTCAGATACGCAGGGACAGCGACTGCTTGGCGAGTGGCGGGCCAACGATCGTCGTTCCCGACGCCACGTAGTCATCGCTACCGAGCCGCAGCACAGAGAGATCTTCTACGCAAACCCAAACCTCACAATCGTCTGCGGCGAACGGCAACAGTTCGACCCATCCCGCCTCCACAGCCAATCTAACGTTTACCAGTCGACCGTGGACCCGTCGCGCCGTGGTCCGGCTGATTTCTAGACGATTGACCGAACGCCCGGCTGATCGGAGTCAGCGCATCGATGCAGGCAGCTGATCAGCGTGCACCACGGTGAGTCGCTGGGTCGAGCGCGTCAGGGCAACATAAAGCGCACGCATACCATGCTCAATGTCGCTGACAATCCGACTCGGCTCAACCACGATCACTCCATCGAGTTCGAGACCCTTCACTACGCTCACAGCGACGAGCGTCACGCCCGCATCAAGGCCAGTTCGAGTTGCCGTGCCGTGATTGATCCCGGCAGCGGACAACGCCTCCGACAAATCGGGGAGCAGCGAATCAGGCGCCACCACGCCAAGGGACGCACCCGGGATTGCGGTCTGCATGGTCACCACCTCTGCAGAGACAGTCCGACCAAGATCGGCACCTGCCGCAGCCCGCACGACCGTCGGTCCGGCCTCACCCACCCTCACCGACACCGGAGCGCGTAACCCCGGGGTGGCAGCCTCGGCAACTCGATTGGCGAGGTCCATGATCTGACCGGGGATGCGGTACCCAACCGACAGACCAATCACTCGCGGCTGCTTGCGATCAGGGAGGTGGGCGAGCACATCGTCCCACGAGTCAGGCGCGAGCGGACCCGTTGCCTGAGCAATATCGCCGACGATTGTCATCGATCCGTTCAGCGACCTTCGAGTCGCCATCTTGAGCTGCATCGGCGTGAGATCCTGCACCTCGTCGATCACAATGTGGCCGAAGGTTCGAATCTCGTCCGATTCCTCGAGCTTTCCACCCCTCCCGGGCTTGGGGCCAAGCACATCAAACGCATCGTCGAGGAGCGCTACATCGGACGTGGTCCATCGCACGTCGTCGACCGTCTCGGAACGCGAGCGAAGTAGGGCGAGAGCTTCCGACTCGTCCATTACGTCGCGGGCGGCAAGCTTTAACAGCGCCTTCGACCCGAACAGGTCGTGAAGGAGTTGGGCCGGCGTGAGCACCGGCCACATCCAGTCGAGGATCCGACGGCCCTCATCACTTGAGCGCAACGCATCCTTGACCTGGCGCGGACCGACCTCGGGATCGCGGACCGTGGCAGCCATAGCGGCCCACACCTCTTTTTCGACGTAGCGTCGACCGGCGTTGTGACGCTTGAAGCGCCGCTTCGCATGCTTCACGATTCGGGCGGTCTCTTCTGCCCGGAGCCGCACGTAGCCAGCGCCAAATGGGAGCACCACGTCGTCGCGCAACGCACGCTCGCGGTCAGTAACCGCGTTGTCGATCAGGTCCGACATCCGATCCTCGCCTTTCAGGCGAGCAGCCGCAGGTGAATCGTCACCGTCGTCGCCAGGACGCAAGAAGGCCACCCCGCGCACGAGGTCGGCGAGCACCACCTGATCGACTCCGGCCTCACCGAGTGAAGGCAAAACCCGCTCGATGTACCGGAGAAAGACTCGGTTCGGCCCGATAACAAGCACGCCTTGGTCCTCGAGCGGAAACCGGTGCGTGTACAGCAAATAGGCCGCGCGGTGCAACGCAACGACGGTCTTACCGGTGCCCGGACCACCTTGAACAACGAGCACACCGTGCTGCGGTGACCGGATTATCTCGTCCTGTTCGCCTTGGATAGTCGCGACAATGTCGCCGAGCGTGCCGGTACGGCCTCGCTCAATTGACGCAAGCAGAGTCGAATAACCACGCAAGCCGGAATCGTTGGCCACGACCACGCCCGCATCGGCGTCGAGCCCCTCGTCATGGCCGAGCCCGAGGTGCCCATCTCCGAACAACTCATCTTCAATCCCCAGGAGATTGCCTCCCTCGACTACGAAATGCCGCCGCCGCGCAAGGCCCATTGGTTCGCGCCCTGTTGCTCGGTAGAACGGTTCGGCGACGGGAGCCCGCCAGTCGACCACCACTGGCTCGCGATCCTCGTCAGCAACTGCGAGGCGGCCGATGTGAAACGGTTCGGTCTGATCCGGAGCCTCCGCAAGACGATCGATCCGGCCAAAGACGAGTGATGCATCCCCGAGATCGAGATCTTCGAGTCGCTTGACGACAGCTTCGTCGAACGCATTCCGCTCGAAACGAGCCTGAAACGTACCCCCGAGGTCAGCTTCATTCATGTCGCGAATGCGCAGCGCAGCCGTGCGGCTGGCAGCCAGGCACTCATAGGCGTGGTCAATGTAGGCCTGTTCGTCGGCGAGATCGGGATGCTGTTGGCTCATAACGGGGCGCGTAAATGCTATCGGCGCACGGCCTCCGACCCCCTGCACGTTGCGATCGTCGCCACGGCACCTGCTCCGCAGTCACCGATAGCGTCGACTTTCGATGACCGACGACTCCGCTCCATTTCTTGATGCCGCACACGGACGGATAGGTACGCACACACCGGTGTGGTTCATGCGACAGGCGGGCCGGTCGCTGCCCGAATATCGCGGAGTTCGCGGCGAGGGGTCGATCCTGCACGCGATCAAGCAACCCGAGGTCGCAACAGAGATCACGCTGCAGCCTGTTCGTCGATACGGCGTCGATGCCGCTGTGTTGTATAGCGACATCGTCGTTCCCCCCCACGCCGTGGGATTCGGCATCGACGTCACCCCCGGTACCGGACCTGTGGCGGAAACCCCTCTCCGCAGTCGTGATGACCTCACCCGCCTCCGGCCACTCGCTGTCGAGGACGTCAGCTACGTCGTCGACACGGTCGAACTGCTCTCTCAGGAGCTTCCTAATTCGGTTCCGCTGCTGGCCTTTGGCGGGGCCCCGTTCACCGTTGGCAGCTATCTCATCGAGGGGCAGCCAAGCAGGGACTACCGGTTCACGAAGTCAATGATGCATCGTGATCCGTCACTATTCCACGATGTTATGGATCGACTCGCCACGTCAGCGATCACCTTCATCGACGCCCAACTCTGCGCCGGGGCGCAGGCGTTCCAACTTTTCGACTCGTGGGCTGGCTCACTTGACGAGACCACCTATAGGCGCTTCGTTCTACCGCACTCCACCCGAGTATTCGCCGAACTCCGTACGCGTTACCCCGACGCTCCATGCGTGCACTTCGGAATCGGGTGCGATCATCTCCTCGATGCGATGTACGAGGCGATGCCCAGCGCTGGCCCACGGGTCCTCGGCCTCGACTGGCGAACACCGATCAGCAAAGCCCGCCGTCGCCTCGGTGCTGACCTCGTCGTCCAGGGCAACCTCGACCCGGCACTGATTCTCGCTGGAACGGACGTGGCGGTCGCCGGAGCCGAACGTGTGCTCGCCGACAACGCCACCGAGCAGGGTCGGCGCCATCCCGGACATATCTTTAACCTCGGCCATGGCGTCAGCCAGTTCAGCGACCCAAACGTCCTGCAGGCCGTCGTCGATCATGTGCATACGACGACAGCAGCGACCACGGATGTGTGAATCGGTACCGACCGCGCAAGGCTGTCACCGATGAGTGCTGACAATGCAGACCGGACCGGCGTGGTGCTCATGGCTTACGGCACCCCGCGCAGCCCCGACGAAATTGAGCCCTACTACACCGACATCCGGCGTGGACGTCCGCCCACGCCGGAGGCACTGGCCGACTTGGTTGCCCGCTACAACGCAATCGGCGGCATCTCGCCACTCGCCGTGCTTACCGAACACCAGCGCGACGCACTGCAACGGGCGCTTGATGACTGCGAACCCGACCGATTCCACGTCACCCTCGGACTCAAGCACGCTGACCCAAAAGTCGAAGCCGGTGCCGCCGAACTCTCACAGGCCGGATTCGGTCAGATTGTCGGCGTGGTGCTTGCTCCGCACTACTCCTCGTACTCCATTGGCCAGTACCAACAGCGAGCGCGTGACGGTGTCGAGAGAGCGGGCCACACGACACCTGTCGTCGGGATCGACAGCTGGGCGACCGAGCCCGCATTCATCGATTTCCTTGCCGATGATCTCCAGTCACGCCTTGAGGCGATGACCAATACGCTCGCCGAAGCAGGCGACGAACGCACGGTGCGCGTGATCTTCACGGCCCACTCACTGCCGATGAGGATCATTGACTCGGGCGATCCTTATCCCGACCAATTGCGATCGACCGCCGAAGCGGTGGCATCCGAGCTTCGTCTCAACGAAGGCGATGACTGGACGATCGGATGGCAGTCGGCCGGGCGCACCCCCGAGCCGTGGATCGGCCCGGACATCCTCGACATGATCGACCAACTCGGTGCCGATCCCGACGTCGGTGGTGTCATCGTAAGCGCGTGCGGTTTCGTCGCTGACCACCTGGAGGTCCTGTACGACCTCGACATCGAGGCCCGACACCGCTCCGACGACGTCGGACTCCTCTTCGACCGAACCGCATGCGTCAACGATGACCCTGACGTGATGTCGGCCCTTGCGGCTCGCATCATCGATGCGGTCGAGGGCTGACCCCGCTCGGCATGTCAGACGTGAGCAGCCATCGCGTCGCCGTCATCGGAGCCGGTATCACCGGTGCAGCTGCTGCTCACCGCCTCGTGCAGCCAGATCTCGCTGCCGAGGTCGCTAGCGTCGTGCTATTCGATTGTGAGGACCGAGTCGGCGGCCGGATCGATGGGACGTCGTTTGCCGGTCTCGACTGCATCGACACAGGGGCCGACGCTTTCCTCGCCCGGGTCCCTGAGGCGATCGGCTTGGCGCAAGCCGTCGGACTGGGCGACGACCTCGTTCATCCCGAGCGGGCTGGTGCGGCCGTGTGGTACGACGGTCTGCACGACATCCCGGAGGGACTCGTCCTCGGGGTCCCCGGAAATCCGATCTCACTCAGCCGCAGCGGTTTAATCTCCTGGCGCGGCAAGGCGCGAGCCATGCTTGAGCCCTTTCTCCCACGTTCATCCACCAATCACGACAACATCGGCACCTACATGCGATCACGGTTCGGCGACGAGGTACACGAACGGCTCGTCGATGCGCTGATCGGCAGCATCTACGCGGCGGACACCGACAACTTCAGTCTCGCCGAGGTCCCGCAACTTGCCACGCTCGCCAACGACCGCAGCCTGCTGCTTGCGGCGCGCCGTATCGCTCGCCACAGCGCCGGCACGGCATCGGCCAGCGCCGCACCGATTTTCGGTGCTCCTCGCGGCGGCATGCGGCAACTGGTCCAGGCAACCGTCAAGACCTTCGAGCAGCACGGTGGCAATGTCCGACTCGGCCAAGAAATTGGACTCGAGCGGACAGGATCCGGCTGGCAAGTCGGCGGCGACGATTTTGATACAGTGATCTGTGCGGTGCCCGCAGACCGGGCCGCTCAGCTGCTCGCGGACTTTCCTGCATCGACGCACGGGACAGATCGCGCCGACGTCGTCATGGTCACGCTCCACGTGTCCGACGACGAGTTCCCCGACCGGCTGCGCGGACGGAGCGGATACCTCGTCCCCAAGCCCGTTCAGCGCGATGTGACCGCAGCATCTTTCGGCAGTCAGAAGTGGGCGCATTGGGTGCCGCCGGGTGGCGGGCAGATCCTGCGAGTTTCGCTGGGTCGCGACGGCGCACCAGTCCTCCACCTCAATGACGACGACATCGTTGCGCGTACCCTTGACGACCTGCGGCGTCATCTCGGCGTAACCTTCAGTCCCTCTGAAGTGCGACTAACCCGCTGGCCGGGGGCCTTCGCCCAGTACCGCCCCCACCATCGACGCTGGGTGGACGCCGTCCGATCCAGCCTTGCCCCGGGCATCTTTGTGGCTGGCGGCAGCTACGACGGAATCGGGATACCGGCGTGCATTCGAAGTGGAAGAACAATCGCTGAGCGCTCTGTCAGCGCAACATCGGGCCTGTCACCATAAAAGGATGGAAGCTTCAGACGCAGCGCAGTCCGAAAAACCGGCAGATGCATCCGATGCGCTTTGTGAGATGGCGAGTCACGGTGGGACGCTGCGTAACATCTACCGGCTTGTGGCCGCCGACACGGTGATGTTTTCCAGCGACGCCAGCACGATCGCGTGTTGCGTCACCGGCGCGCCGGGCGTGAGGCCAGTCGCGCTCTGGGCCGTCGACCCCACCGCCACGCAGTCCACCTTCAACCCGCCCGGCTCGGTGGCGCAGCAAATCGTCGTGACCTGCGAACCCGCCGCCTGACCATCGCTGCGATCCGCCGGTAGAACAGTCAACCGTGAGCAGCGCCAGCCCCGACACCGCCGACTCTGGCGCGGCCGATCAGCTAGACGTCAGCCCAGTGTCCGACACATCGTTCCGTGCCCGAATCGCGAGGCCTGCGTTGGCGCTTGGCGCAGGTGTCCTCGTTGCGTTGTCACTGCCTCCCTGGGGTTTTTGGCCACTGGCAATCATTGGTGTTGCCTGCTTCGAGGCCGCTCTAGGCGCAACGCCAACCCGCTGGGAGCGGCTCCTGTTCGGCTGGCTGTTCGGTGCCGGCTGGATGTTCCTGGGAATGGCATGGATGATCCAGCTCACGGCGCCTGGATACGTGATAGCCGGCACGATCTTTGCCGGTTACCACTCGGTCGCAGCTGGCATCTCCCCGACCGGTCCGTGGCGCATTCTCGGCCGTCCAGCAATGCACACCCTTGCCGAAGCGCTCCGGTTCTCGTTTCCCTTCGGGGGCGTGCCTCTTGCCTCGATGGGGATTTCCCAGGTCGGCGGTCCGCTCGGGCCGATCGCCGCCGTCGGTGGCGTGATCTTGGTGACCTGGACCGTTTTTCAGCTCGGTTGTCTTATTGGAGTCGCCTGGACAACAATGACTCATCGGATGGCCGACGCCTCCGCCACCAAGCCTGCCCGCAAGCTACAGTGGAGCGCACTAGCGGCGGTCTGCGTCGTCGTCAGCTTGTCGTTTTTCTGCCCAGATGGCCGGGCAACCGGCGACAGGCTGCGCGTCGCCGCCGTCCAGGGTGGAGGCGAACAGGGAACCTCGGCACTCGAGGTGCCCTCGAATGTCGTCACCGACCGGCACCTGGAGGCCACAGCGATGATCGAGCCCGACCCGGACCTCGATCTCGTGTTATGGCCTGAGAACACGATTGACGTCGTCACTTTCGAGTCGTCCGAGATCGAACAGCGAATCGCCGACGAGGCGTCCCGGCTCGGTGTTCCCATTTCCGTCGGGTTGACGGAGGATATCGAAGTCGATGGTCGCCGCCGCTTCACCAATGCCCAGGTCGTGATCAGCCCCAACGGTGAGGTCACGAGCCGCTACGACAAGGTCCGACGAGTGCCGTTCGGCGAGTATGTGCCGCTGCGCAGCATGCTCGAACGGATCACATCCACTGTCGATCGTGTCGGCGATGCCGTCGCAGGCGAAGCCCCAGCCGTGATCGAGTTGCCGGGGGGCGAACGGTTGGCCACCGTTATTTCCTGGGAGGTCTTCTTCGCTGGACGAGCCCGCGAGGGAGTCGAACTCGGGGCTGGCGCAATTATCAACCCAACGAACGGCGCGAGTTACACGGGCACCATCGTGCAAACGCAACAAGTCGCCTCAAGCCGTCTTCGAGCAATCGAGACGGGCCGCTGGCTCGTGCAGGTCTCGCCTACCGGCTTCAGCGCCTTCATCGCTCCCGACGGGACAGTGGTCGAACGCAGCTCGCAACGCGAGCAGCGGGTGATCACGCGCGACATTGAACTCCGCACCGGGACGACCTGGTACGCCTCACTGGGAGATGCGCCGTTCATCGTGGCGCTGCTGCTTCTCGGTGGCACATCGATGTGGTTCGGCCGCGACGTCAGTAGACGCCGACCAACTGTCGACACCGGATGATCACACATCGATGACGAGCGTGACCGGACCGTCGTTCACCAAGTCGACAACCATCTCCGTTCGGAAACGGCCGGTCTGCACTATCACCCCAAGCGACCGGAGCTCGTCAACCACGTGATCGACCAACGGCTCGGCATGCTCGGGCTGCGCCGCTGCGGTCCAACTCGGCCGACGGCCTCGGCGGGTGTCTCCGTACAGCGTGAACTGGCTGACGACGAGAAACTCGCCTCCGACCTCCTGCGCTCCGAGGTTCATGACCCCGTCGGCATCGTTGAAGATGCGAAGTCCGAAGAGCTTGGCGGCCAATTTCTGGGCGGACTTCGCATTATCTGAGTGCGTTACACCGACAAACACACACATCCCGGGGCCAATGTGTCCCACCCTCCGAGCTTCCGACTCGCCAACCGCTCGGCTGGTGACTTCGGCCGACACGACCCGTTGGACAACAGCGCGCACTGGCCGATACTCGCACGTCGACGGCTGCGACCGACACTCAGAATCATCCCACGCCACCTTGCGCAGCTTGCGTTCGCTAAAGCCATGGCGGTCACGGGCCTCATTTCGTAGGGTGCTGGCAATGTCCCACGACCTCGTCCGCCTCGCTACGCCTGAGAGCGACGGTTCGCTGCGTGCCACTGCAACAATCGACCTGGCAGCCGGAGCTCGAATCCGGCAAATCACCGTCGCCGACGAAACTGACGTCGTCGAGCTCCTCGCAGCCACCGATGAACACGATCCGTTCTCGACAGGTTGGGGATCATTTCCGATGGCGCCGTGGGCGGGACGCCTGCGCAACGGTCGCTTCCGATTCTTTCACCGGGACGTCGAGATCGATCTGAATCACGCTGATGGCACCGGAACGGGAGGCGGACCGATCCGCCCACCCCAAGCGGCACCGGTTGGACCGATCAGCGGAGACGATCGCCGACGCCACGCGATCCATGGGACCACCTTCGCGCGACGCTGGGACGTGGTCGGCGTTACTGCTGACAGTGTCGAGGTCGTATGCCGATTGGATGGCGCACTCGGATGGGATTTCCCCGGAGTTGCCCGTCAGCTGATCACCGTCTCACCGGAGCGCATCAATCTGAATCTCTCCGTGGAAGCCGACGACGGTGCAGTCTTTCCAGCGTCGGTTGGATGGCATCCGTGGTTCGCCAAGCCGACTCGACTCGTCGCGCACCCAATCGCAATGTTCGAACAAGATGACATTGGGCTCCCCACCGGTCGACTGATCGCGCCGACTGAGCCGCCCTGGGACGACTGTTTTCTGCTCCGTTCGCCAGTAGAGCTCCACTACGACCGACGTCTTGCGCCTGTCGTGACGATCTCGTCACCCGATTGCGAACACTGGGTGCTTTACGACAAACCCGACCACGCCACATGCGTCGAGCCGCAATCTGGACCGCCTAATGCGCTCAACCTCAGGCCTGAACTTGCGACATCTGCCCATCCCATCGGGCGAGCCATGAGCATCAACTGGTGACCATCCTCTTCGAAGGCACCTAAGGGCCCACATTGAACACCGCGAAATCGGGCCGCTCATCGTCCGTCACGGTTGACCTGGTGAGAATCACTGCCCGATAGCCTCGTCCGAATGGGGTTAGACCGGTCGGGAAGCGTGTTGGACCCTGACGCGCCGTTGAAGATCGCGTATTTGACCTATCGCGGCAAGCCGCACGTCGGAGGTCAAGGCGTATACACCCGACACCTAACCAAGGCGCTGGTTGACCTCGGCCACACCGTCGAGGTGTTCGGTGGCCAGCCATACCCGGTTCTTGACGAACGCGTCAAACTGCACCAATTGCCGAGCCTCGACACGTTTAACGACCACTTCCCCGGTCGGCTCCCCGGCTACTGGGAGGTCAGCGACCGCTACGACCTCATGGAGATGGCCCAGTTCCTCACCGGCACTTTCCCCGAGCCGCTCGCTTTCTCCGCCCGAGCCGCCAACGCGCTTGCGCAACGGTCACGCGACTTCGACCTGGTCCACGACAACCAGTGCCTCGGCTACGGGATCCTCAAGATCGAGGAGAAGATCCCGACAATCGTCACGCTCCACCATCCGATCACGAAGGACCGCGAGCTAGAGATGAGTCACGCCCGATCCCGCTACAAGCGGTGGTCGGTCGGCCGCTGGTATTCGTTCGTGAAGATGCAGGGCAAGGTGGCCTCGAAAATGCCGCGCATCGTCGTCGTGAGCCAGAACTCGATCGATGACATCCACACGGACATGGGCGTGAGCCGCGATCGCATGCGTCTCGTGCCCGTCGGTGTCGATCCTGACCTGTTCAAGCCCGTCACCGGTGTCAAACGTCGATCAGGTCGCCTAATCACAACAGCGTCAGCCGACGTTGCGCTGAAAGGTCTCTCGTACCTCCTCGAGGCGATGGCCAAGTTGCGCACCGAGCGCGACGTCTCGCTCACGATCATCGGCAAGCCCAAGCCCGGCAAGTCAATGCGACTGATCGAAGAGCTCGGATTGAGGGATCACATTGAGTTCGTTTCCGGTGTTCCCGATGAGCGGATCGTCGAGCTTTACTCCGAAGCCGAGCTCGCCGTGGTGCCAAGTCTTTACGAGGGATTCAGCCTCCCGGCGATCGAAGCGATGTGCTCCGGTACGCCGCTGGTCGCAACCGACGGCGGCGCTCTGCCCGAGGTGACCGGAACCGACGGGGAAACGGTTTTGCAGTGTCCGGCCGGAGACATCGATGCGCTCGCCGCCCAAATCGCCCGCGGCCTCGATGATCCCGAGCTCCGAGCGCGGATCGGTGCCGCCGGTCGCCAACGCGTTGTCGAACGATGGACATGGCGTCGTTGCGCCGAGCTGACCATCGACCAGTATCGAGAGGTTCTGTCCATGCCGGCGAACGTGGCCAAGCTGCGCACCAACGGCCGCATCTGACCCGCCGATCATTCGCTCCGACCATGTTGACCATTCGTTTCGACCTCCTCGACCTGCGCCAAGGAGACCGCGTGCTCGACGTCGGCGCCGGCTTCGGTCGCCACATCTTCGAGTGCGCTCGCCGCGGCGCAGATGTGGTTGCGCTCGACTACGCCGAGGATGAGGTCATCGAGACGCGCGCCACGCTCGGGGCCATGGTCGACGCAGGCGAGATCGACATCGGACGATTCAAGGGTGTGCTGCGCGGGGATGCGACCCACCTTCCGTTCGCCGATGCGTCCTTCGACAAAGTGATCACCTCCGAGGTCCTCGAACACATTCAGGACGATGTGGCAGCGATCTCGGAAATGATCCGGGTGCTCAAGCCCGGCGGGATATTCGCAGCAACCGTCCCGGCGTGGGGCCCCGAGAAGATCAACTGGATGCTGAGCGACGAGTACCACGCACCCAAGAGCGTCGGCGGCCACGTCCGGATCTACTCGAAGACCGAGTTGTCGGCCAAGCTCCGCACGGCGGGCCTCGAACTGCGCGGCACGCACCGCGCCCACGCGCTGCACTCACCGTACTGGTGGCTGAAATGCGCAGTCGGGCCCCGCAACGACGACCATCCGATGGTCACGAAGTACCGCACGTTCCTCGAGTGGGACATCGTCGAGCAACCGACGTCCACGCGCGTTGCCGAGCGGGTGCTCTCGCCGGCAATGGGCAAGAGCATCGTGTTCTACGGGCACAAGCCATCGTCCGACGACGGCGGAGTCGCAAGATGAGCCCGCTCCCCAGCCTCGACGGGGTGATCACCGCCGCCGAACTCGAGCGAACCGCGCAACACCTTGCATCACTGCAGCTTGACACCGGGATGATTCCGTGGTTCGTGGGCGGCAACTGCGATCCGTGGAACCATGTCGAAACCGCCATGGCACTCGACGTCGCCGGATTCCACAAAGAAGCGGAGCAGGCCTACGAGTGGCTCGCCGCAATCCAACGCCCGGACGGCAGCTGGCATGCCGACTATGCATGCGACGGATCGGTCGCCGACTCCAAACTCGACACGAACGTCTGCGCCTACGTTGCGACCGGCGTGTGGCACCACTGGCGCAGCACGTGGGACCGCGGTTTCGCCGACAACATGTGGCCGACCGTCGAACGGGCGCTCGAGTTCGTGCTGTCGCTTCGACGCGGCGACGGTGTGGCCCTCTGGGCAATCGAGCCCGACGATCGGCCTTGGAACTACGCGCTCATGACCGGAACGTCGAGCATCCAACATGCGCTCCGCTGCGGCGCACAACTTGCTGACGCGTTGAACGATCCGAAGCCCCACTGGCGACGGTCCGCCGACGAGATGACCGAGGCGGTCAGGACCCGCCCGGATGCATTCGAGCCAAAGCGGCGATGGGCGATGGACTGGTACTACCCCGTGCTCACCGGTGCGCTCATGGGCCACGAGGCAAAAGCGCGGATGGCCGACGGCTGGGACACGTTCGTGATGGAGGGTCTCGGCATCCGTTGCGTGAGCGATGAACCGTGGGTGACCGCGTCCGAGACCGCCGAGTGTGCCCTTGCTTTCGCTGCGATCGGCGATCTGTCGACCGCCACCGACCTGCTCCGATGGACTCGAACCCACCGTCGCGACGACGGCTCGTACTGGACCGGCATCGTCTACCCGGGCGAAGTCTTGTTCCCGTTCGACGAGCACACCAGCTACACCGCCGCGGCGGTCATCCTGGCCGTCGACGCAATCACACGGACGACTCAGGCGAGCAACCTCTTCGTCGGCTGACGTCGACTCGAACGCGACCTGACGCGCCGGCCGAACCCGTCGAAATGCCGCAGGCGCGTCACGACCGAGATCAGCGTGGGACGGCGACCCGGCTCCGTTTGGAGCCGTCACCGTGGAAGTTGCCCGGGTCGAGCCACCGGCCGAACTCCGACTCAATGGCAGGCCACTCGGCCTCGAAAACCGAGTAATAGGAGGTGTCGCGGTTGCGTCCCTTGTAGATCGTCGCCTGCCGGAAGATCCCCTCGAATCGGAACCCGAGTCGCTCGGCCGCCTGCCGTGACGGCATGTTCAGCGCATCGCACTTCCACTCCTAGCGCCGATACCCCGACGCGAACACCCGGCGCATCATCGACCACATCGCCTCGGTGGCCGCAGCCGTGCGCTGCAGCCGACGGGCGAAGTGAATATGCCCGACTTCGATCGAAGCCGCCCACGGCGCAATTCGGGGGTAGCTTGCGATCCCCGACGGTCCCGCTCCTTCGTCGACGGAAAAGAACACCAGGTCATCACTGCTAGCGCAGACGTCTAGCCAGCGCCCGAATGCGTCGACATCGGAGAACGGTCTGTACGGCAGGTACGTCCAGTCAGCCTCGTGGGCGGCGCCAAAGGCGCTAACCAGGGCGTCCACATGCCGATCGACGTCAAGCGGCACAACGGCACCGAACTGTCCCGCCATCAGCTTCGTCGGCGACGGAGCGAGCGGGAGGTCAACGTCGACGGTGAGGGCGATCGGCTGGCCCAATGGGTTCCTTCGTGTGGACGTGTCGGCGCCGACCGTTCAACGAGCGCCGCCAGCGGGCGGGACCGTTGATGCTCGGTTGTTACAGTCGCAGCGATGGAGTCTTACTTGGGGCGAATGATCCTGTCGATCTGGGGGTGGTTCATTCTTGGGATGTCCGTGCTGGTATTTACTCCCATCGTGGCCATCGTTCGGCTCGCCACGATGCCATTCGACAAAGGTGCGTACGCGGCCGGATACGTATTTCGCAAGGTCGTCATTCCGCTCAGCGCGCTTAATCCGCTCTGGACGTTCCACACGTCAGGCGAACTCCCCGACGACATGCGGCGGCCGTACGTCGTTGTTGCGAACCACGAGAGCTTCGTCGACATGATCCTCATCTCCCACTTGCCCACCGAGATGAAGTGGCTCTCCAAGATCGAGATTATGAGGATCCCCTTTGTGGGGTGGATGATGCGCTGTGCGCGCGACATCCCGCTTGTACGAGGCGACGCCAAGTCTACGACCACCGCTCTTGCCGAATGTCGCGAACGTCTTTCATGCAACGTCTCGGTGATGATTTTCCCCGAAGGCAGCCGCTCGAAAACGGGAGAACTGAACCCCTTCCAAGCAGGAGCCTTCAAGCTCGCCATCGAGGGCCAGTACCCCATTCTCCCGATGGCAGTGCACGGCACCCGAGACGCCCTTCGCAAACACGACTGGCGCCAAGGGCGCGCTGTCGCGGAAGTCCGCGTCCTTGAACCGGTCTCAACGGACGGCTTGACCAAGAACGATCTCCCAGAACTTCGCGACCGCGTGCAGTCGATGATCTCCGACGCGCGCGCCGACCTTCGCGAGAAGTACGGCTACGTGGCTCCTGCCAACGCCAAAGCAGGCTGACCCCTGCAGGTTCCAGTTCGGCTTCAGCAGGCCGCAAGCCTCTCGGTTCGCCCAGCTGTCCTGGCCGCGATCGCCTCGAGCACAGCCATCTTCACGGCGACGCCATTCATGCTGCGCCCGATCGCCAACGAGTTCGGCGTCTCGCTTGGAACATCCGGCTGGGTCTCGACCGCACAATTGGCCGGGTTCGTCATCGGGTCGTGGACCGCCGGCCGACATCTCCGCCCCGTCCGCAAGGTCTTCGTCACGCTCGCCCTCCTCGGGTTCTTTGCCAATCTCTGCGCCGCGGCCGCACCAAACCTCGTCGTTCTCGGCACCGCCCGATTCGCAGGTGGCATTTCCCTCGGGCTGGCAGCGTGGTTCGCCTGGCAGGACGCGTTCGGTAACGCGGACAAGACCAGTGACGTCGCTGTCGTCGGACCACTCGTGGGAGTCTTCCTCCCGCCAGCGCTGACCGTGATCATCGATTCGCTCGGCGTGCGCGTGATGTTCATCGTGTTAGCCGTCATCGCGCTGTCGCCGATCCTGTTCGCCGCGCAAGTCGACGCAAAGGACCGGCTCCGCCCACATCGCACCCGCCACTCGGCAACCCGGGCCAGCAGAATAATGCTCCTTGCGTTAGGGCTCGTCACTATGGGCGGTTCGTCGGTGTTTGTCTACGCTGCCGCAATCGGTACCGACTACAGCGGCCTCGAACCGATCGCCGTGTCGTTGGCGTTCAGCGCCAATGCTCTCGTGGCCGTTCCGGCGGCGCGTTGGAGGGGACGTCGTGGGCCAGCCGGGATGTGGTACCTCGCAACCGCTGTTCTCGCCTTCGTGCTCCCCGCCGTGCATATGGCGCCGATCTTCGTCGTGGCGTTGATCTCATGGGGCTTCGTGTTTTTCATGGGGATGCCCGCCGCGTTCGCCCTGCTCGCCTCGCACTCGCTGTTCCCCGAAGAACGCGCTGGTGACGCGCAAGCCGTTATGGCGTTAGGGCGGGTGTTCGGACCGCTGATCGGCGGAGCATTCATTGCGACAGGGGCAACAACGCTGATGGGTATCGCGGCGTCGTCCATCATGTGCTGCGCTGCTGGGCTGATGCTCTACGTCGACCGTGACCGCTTCACCGATCGCCGAGGGTGACGTAAACGATCAATGTCGCTTCAGGATTCGCAGACTGCCGGTAACCGACAATTCAACGAAATCTCCCGACTCGATCGCCGGGAGGTAGATCTCTTCGTATGGCGGCCGGCCACCATCAGTCGGATTAGGGAACACGTCGTGAATTGCAAGCATCCCGCCGCTGGCAACATGCGGCGTCCACCCCTCAAAATCCTGATGAGCTGGCTCTCTCCCGTGACCCCCGTCGATGAACAGGAGCGCGAGCGGCGACGTCCACGCGCCGGCCACGAGTGGGGACCGCCCGACCACAGCGATCACCGAAGCTTCCAGACCTGCGTCGTGAATCGCAGAGCGGAAGAACGGCAACGTGTCCATCTTTCCGGTTCGCAGATCGACCACGTCGCTGTCGTGGTGTTCCCAACCAGGCTGATTCTCCTCGGAGCCGCGATGGTGATCAACCGCGAACAAGAGACGCCCGGTTCGCTCGGCAGCATCACCAAGCCAGACCGTAGAACGACCACAGTAGGAACCAACCTCCAGAAACGGTGCATCCGGAACGACTGCCGCTGCTGCAACCGCTGCATCCCACAGGGCATCGCCCTCTTCGGCAGGCATGAAGCCTTTCGTTCGTAGCGCCAATTCACGACGTGCTTTGACGAGTCGTGAGTGGATCACCGGACGTCCCAGCAGACGATCGTGTCAGGACGCCTTCGGACCGTCCGCATCGACATCGCGGGCGCGTCGCCCATCGGATCCAGCAGCATCATTGGGGAGAGACTAGGGGGCAGTCGACACGGTCCCCGCACCTATCGGGTGGGGGACATGCATCGGCAGGCCGATGCATGGCAACATGAGGTCTTCATGACTGTGGATTCCGACATCCCGACCCGACAGGATAACCAGCAGGCACTCGATGACCTCGTGGCGTTGCTCGATCTGGAAACGATCGAGGTGAATATTTTCCGGGGTGCCTCGACAGATGAAGACCGTGTGCGGGTCTTCGGCGGACAGGTCGCTGGCCAGGCGCTGATCGCTGCCGGACGCACCATCGATGAGCCGGATCGTCACGTCCACTCGCTCCACGCGTACTTCCTGCGCCCGGGCGACCCGAAGCTGCCGATTCTGTATGAGGTCGACAGAATCCGGGATGGTCGGAGCTTCTCCACCCGACGAGTGGTTGCGATTCAGCATGGCCGTGCCATCTTCAACCTCCAGGCAAGCTTCCACGACGACGAGCCGGGCGGTCCCGACCACCAGATCACGATGGATGAGGGTCTCGCACCACCGACCGAGCTTCCGGACTTCCACACCCGTATGGCCCCGCACCGCGAGCGGATCGGCGACTGGTATCACCGTCCCCGACCGATCGACCTTCGCTACGTCGACGGTGATCCGATGAGCCGTCAGGGCGAACTCAACACCGCCCAACACGTCTGGATCCGGGCAAATGGATCGCTGCCCGACGACCCGCTTCTCAATGCCTGCATCCTCACCTATGCGAGCGACATGACGTTGCTCGACACCACCTTGCTCCCGTTTGGCCTGCCATTCGATCATCCCGGTCTCCAGATGGCGAGCCTGGACCACGCAATGTGGTTCCATCGACCGTTTCGCGTAGAAGACTGGCTGATGTACCAGCAGCGAGCGATCTCAACCGGGGCGTCACGCGGGCTAGCTGGCGGAGCGATCTTCACCTCTGATGGCGCGCTGGCCGTGAGCGTCGTCCAAGAGGGCCTTGCGCGGTTCACCCAATGAAGATCATCCGTACGACACTGACCATCACTTTGGCTGCATTCGCCATAGCAGCGGCCGGTTGCACGTCGAGCGGCAGCGACACCACCGACACGAGACCCGACATCACACTGGGGACCGTGCCTGATCCGGAGGCGGCACCGACCATCCCGGCACCGACCGAACCCACAGCAACCGGCTCGGTCGACGACGCCGATCCGACGCTAGCGAGCACGACCACGATGCTCACACCCTCTCCGGAGGCCGATCTTCCGACCGAGGCCCCAACCGACGTCATCGCCGCCCCAGTCACGACGCTGCCCGGGCCACTGCCCGAACCATCAACCCGTTTTCTTGAGTTAGGCACGTTTGACCGGCCGGTCGGAGTCGCGGCCGACGCCGCCGACTCGCGCCTGTTCGTCATCGAGCAAACCGGCACCGTCGTAGCAACCGATGACGAGTCCGATGCCGTCATCTTCGACATCACCGCAGTTCCCGGCGCAACCTTCACCACAGGGGGCGAGCAGGGCCTCCTCGGACTGGCCTTCCATCCTGATGAGAACTTGGCCTATGTGAACTTCACCAACGGCAATGGTGACACTGTGATTGCAGAGTTCATGTTCGATCCAGCAACGTACAACTTCGACGTCACCACCTACCGCGAGGTATTGATCGTCGAGCAGCCCTTCGCCAACCACAACGGCGGCGGACTCGCCTTCGGACCCGATGAACACCTCTATATCGGGCTGGGCGACGGCGGCTCGGCGAACGACCCAAATCGGTCTTCGCTAGATCCATCGTCGCGACTCGGCAAGATGCTCCGGATCGATCCGTCTCCAACCCCGACCGAGCCGTTCACTGTGCCAGCCGACAACCCCTTCGTCGGTATCGACGGCGCTGACCCGACCATCTGGACGCTCGGTCTGCGCAATCCATGGCGATTCTCGTTCGACTCACTCACCGGCGACCTGTGGATCGCCGATGTCGGTCAGAATCGGGTCGAGGAAATCGACATGGCTCCGGCGATCGGCGGGCGCGATGCCGGCCGAGGTGTGAGCTTCGGCTGGAGTGCATTCGAGGCCGACGAGCGGTTCAACGAGGATCAGTCGCCCGACGGCCACACGCTTCCAATCGCCACCTACTCCCACGACGACGGAAACTGCTCCATAAGCGGCGGCGTGGTTGCGCGCAATTCCTCCTTCGACGAACTCAACGGTTGGTACGTGTACGGCGACTACTGCTCAGGTCGCGTGTGGGCCCTCGACACGACGACGGTCACATCCGGACCGAACGGTCCAGTCGGCACCCCACGCATCGTTCAGATCGGCACAGTGCCGGGCCTCGTCGCCATTGTTGAAGGTCCGCTTGGCGACATCTATGCCGTGTCAAATGCCGGTCCGATGTTCCGACTCGCCCCGGCCTGATGGGACGGGGTCAGCCGACCCGCTCGACCACGATCAAACGCCCGTCGACATCAGCCAAGATGAACCTGAACCCAATGTTGTCGCCCGGGTCAACTCGCCGTGCGACTATGCACGTCAGGATTGCCGGATCACAGATCTTGATCCGCGCAATGCGGTCGTCCTCGTCAGTGCCCGCTGCGCCAAGGGGCCCACCGACAGTGATCGTGGGCGAAGGATGTGCTCTCGTTCAGCGGCGGGCGCCCATGAACATGCCCTTGAGCGCTTCATAGTGCTCGATGACGTGCCCAGCACCAAGAACAACCGCCTCAAGCGGAACGTTCGACATCCTCACCGGAACCTCTGTCTCGCGCTCGATCCGCTCAGCCAGTCCGCGGAGCAGGCCGCCACCACCAACGAGATACATGCCGCGCACCAGGAAGTCCTGTGACAGCTCGGGCGGAGCTTTCGACAGACAGCGCACCACCGATGCAACGATCGACGAAATCACATCCTCTATGGCAAAGCGGACCTCTTCGGGCGTCAACAGAACTGTTTTCGGGAGTCCGGTCATCAAGTCGCGACCGCGAACCTCAGCTTGGTTCTCGTCCTGAGTCGGGTCCGCCGACCCGATCGCAACCTTGATCTCTTCGGCGGTCCGCTCGCCTATCGCGATGCCGTGCTCGCGGCGAACATGGTTCTGGATCGCTGCGTCGATGTCAAACGAACCGACACGCACCGCCTCAAGTGACACGATGCCACCCAGGGAGATCACCGCCGTCTCGGATGTGCCGCCACCGATGTCGATCACCATGTTGCCGACCGGCTCATCAATCGGAAGGTCGGCACCGATCGCTGCGGCCATCGGTTGTTCGATCAGGTTTGCGTCAGCAGCTCCTGCCCGGCGTGCGGCATCGGTGACGGCACGCCGTTCGACCTCGGTAATCGCCGACGGAACACAGATCACCACCTTCGGCCGAGTAAACCGGCTCACACCGACGCGCTGAAGCAGCAAACGAATCATCCGCTCCGTGATCTCGAAGTCGGTGATGGCCCCACCACGCAGCGGACGAACTGCGACGATGTAGCCAGGAGTGCGGCCGATCATCTGCCACGCCTCACGACCGGTGGCAAGCACCTCACCCGTCTGTCGGTTGAGTGCAATCACCGACGGCTCGTTCAGAACGATGCCGCGACCCTTCATGTATACGAGCGTGTTCGCCGTTCCGAGATCGATCGCAAGGTCACGAGCCATAAACGAAGGCTCCTAAGTCTCGGAAGATCAACATGGAGAGGTCATCATGTCACGGGCTCGACGCAACCGCACCAGGTTCAGGATTCATCGTCACCAGTCTCGCCGGAATCTTCAGCGGCATCGCGGACCTGATCGATCGTTGGCCGCCGAGCTTCAGGAGAGAGCGCGTCAATTTGTCGACGAAACGAGTCAACCGGATCCTGCCTGGGACGTATGACTCGGGCGAGCACGACAACGATCATGACAACGACGACCGCTCCGATGACATATGGAAGCATCTACGCCGACTCCACGGTACGCGGGTCGGCGATGTCATGGGCGCCGGTTCCCCAGTCGGAGCCGCCTGCCCAGACCTCATGCTTCCAGATTGGTGCCGCCTCTTTAAGTGCGTCGATCGCATAACGAGCTGCCTCGAACGCTTCGGGGCGGTGCGGCGCAGACACGACCACAATCACGGATGACTCCTCCAGTTGAAGACGTCCGATTCGATGGAGTACTGCGATTCGTCCGGTCTGCGGCCAACGCGCTCGGGTTTCATCAGCGATCGACGAAAAGATCGGTTGTACCTGTTCGTCGTACGCCTCATAGGTGAGACTCTGCACGTCGTCACGATCCTCGGCGTGATTGCGCACAGTTCCGCTGAACAGCACAACAGCGCCGCAACTCGGCCGCACAGCCCACTCATAGGCGCTGGCGACCGGTAATTCCGTGTCTGTGAGGCCGATCCAATTGTCGCTCTCATCCGGGGGCACCACGACGGGCATGGTAGCCCTCGGCTCGGCGCACCTGGTCGCGTGGGAACGGTTCTCGGGGCGAATTTCGCCAGACCGCAACACGATTGCCGGACACCGGACATGCTGCGGGTCCCAGCCGACGCGAAGACGACCGCGCGATCACATAAGGCCTGCAACGCTGGCTACCATTTCTCCTCCGTGGGTTCTGCGCCAATTCCTCCACATGAACGCCAATGGCGTCACCCGTCCGAGCTCGCTCCGACGGCTGCCGACATTGACCCCCCGACGAACGCGCGCGCGCTGGGCCTCGCAACGGGAACCACGGCCCTGCTCCTCGCAGCGGTACTAGCGATTGCGTTCTTACCTTCGCGTTCGACGGCTCCGAGTGCCGTCAGCGCAACGACGCTCCCGCCACCGACGATCGAATTGCAGCGCACCGCCGTCGACGTCGATCGCGACGCCGCTGATCGACAAGAGAACGTTCGGCCACTGCGCAACACCGTTCTTAGCGAGCATGGCTTAGCGCTGGCCGGCGCTCCGAACGCCGTGTCAGCGGCTCCAGTCGGCAACGCCAACGATTTCGCCATCGCCAGTGACATTCCAGCCGACGCCGAGCCCGTGATTGTCCTGACGACCTCACACGCGTACGACCTGCGGTGGGCCGAAATCAGCAGCATTGCGGCACCAAATGGCTCGATCGTGATGACCCGAGGCGGTTCCCTGGTTGCGGTTTTCGTAAGCGGTGAACTCCGGCTGCTCGTGGACTGACGACCCACTATTAGCGCAGTTGCCGGACACGACGACGACGCAGCCATCGTTGACCCAGCACGGCCCCGACCATAGCGACAACCACCGAACCGAGAACAGCAGTCCCGAGCGTCAGTTCCTGACGCCGCTTCGGTGACACCATCGTCCACCAGGGAGCCTCGGTGGCCTCCACATAAGCCTGCTCGTTCGTGACCGTCGGCTCCCAGCCGGTAGTGCGGAGCCGACCGTTGGAAACAATCCACGGCTCGCAGGTGTATGAGCGAAGACCTGGCGGGAGCGGACCGCGCTGAAACCGCCAACGCAGCGATGCCACGACCTCGGACAGTCGCTCGGGCACCGGAAATCGGGGCCGCTCGCCGGACAGGGCACGGACGCGTTCACCTGCGACCCACCCGTCAGGAGCCACGTTGAAGACCCCGTCGAGGCGCCGTCGAACAGCCAACACAACGGCGTCGGCCAGATCATCGAGATGCAAGAACTGACTGGGTGGATCGACCTGCGCAACGCGATGACCGAGCCCTGCAACAAGGGCGGTGGCGAGTCGCGAGCTTTCACCCTCTGCGAGCGACAGCGCAGGGCGCAGAACAGTCGTTACTCGACCTGCTCGGGCACGCCGCCACTGGTCGACAAGTTCTTCTGCGGACGCCAACTGTCGAGCGAAGACAAACTCGACGTCGGGCCGGAGAACTGCGTCTTCGGTCAACGGCTTCGGATTGTTCGGTGCAGCGCCGTAGACCAGCGCTGACGACACAAATACGATCTGATGAGCATTAAAGCGGTCCGCAGCGGCGAGCGCCGAGGTAACAAACTCGCTGGCACTCTCGCGTCGCTCTGCTCGTCGGTCGTAGTCGCTTGTCCCGAGGTCGACGATGACATCGGCACTTGCCGGGAGCAGCGTTTCAGATGATTCTGAACGGTCCATGGCTGAGTGCTCGGTGGCGTCAAGCAGCACGACCTCGGTCATCTCGTCGTCGAGCATCCGCGCAACCCGCCTGCCGAGCGGACTACTCGCACCGGTAAGCACCGCAGTGATCATCGGAGCGACGCTACCGCGCCGACCCAGATCGCTCGTAACATCAGAGGATGGCCGACGAAGATGGCGACGACGCGGATATCAACCCGTTCGATGGATTCCCGATGTTTGGCGACATCTCGCGAATGCTCTCAGGCCAGGGCCCGCTCAACTGGGACGCCGCACGCCAGTTCGCGATCATGTCGGCGAGTGGCGCCGACGGGATCGCCGGTGCCGGATCCCCGCCGACCGCATCGCCGAATATCGATCCCGCAGTACGCATTAAGTACGGCGAGTTGGCCAACATCGCTCGGCTGCACGTGGCCGACGTAATGGACATCGATGTACCTGGAGTCGAACCATCAGTCGCAACGCCCGAGCAGTGGGCCGCACAGACCCTCGAGGCGTACCGACCGCTGTTTACCGAACTTGCGTCATCGCTTGGACCGGGCGATGACGACCCTGGGTCCGATCCGATGGCACAGATGATGGCCGGCCTAGCGAAAATGATGGCACCCGCGATGCTCGGGATGGCAGTCGGTTCCATGGTCGGCAATCTCGCCCGCGGCGCATTCGGCGTCTACGACTTGCCGATTCCCCGCGCCACCCCGACGCTCGTAATGGTCCCCCCGACGATCGATATCTTTGCTGCCGAATGGGAGATCGATCTCGACGAGATGCGACTCTGGGTTCTCGCCCATGAACTCGCCGGCCTAGCGTTGTTCTCGGTCAGCCACTTCGCCGACCACCTGCGCGGACTCGTTCAACGCCACGTCGGAGCATTCGAGCCCGATCCCTCGGCAGTAACCGAGAAATTGTCGACGATGGAGACGGACCAGAGTGACCCGCTCGCTGCGATGCAGCAGGCACTTGGCGATCCCGAGGTGTTGCTCGGTGCCGTGCGTTCCGACGAGCAGTTGGAGATGGAACCGGTCCTTGACGCAGCGGTTGCAACGGCCATCGGTGTCATCGACTGGGTGGTCGACGCTGTCGCCGTCCGCATCATCGGTGGCAACGCCCTACAGATCGCCGAGGCAGTACGGCGCCGCCGAGCCGAAACCTCGCCCGAGGACTTGTTCGTCGAACGCCTCCTCGGAATCCGACTTGGCGCCGAGCAAACCGCTCGGGGCAAGACCTTCGTGCAGGGTGTCGTCGATCGCGCCGGCGAAACCGGACTGGCGCCGTTGTTCAGGGATCCCGAGGCCATTCCGACTCCGAACGAGATTGAGGCTCCGGGTCTGTGGCTTGCACGCGTGGAAGGCGGCGACGCGTAGAGTCACCGCCGCCGTGCAGTGCCTCTGGGACTTCATGGCGACCGCGCGGCGAACGACCAGATCGTCGGACCGATGACGAAGGCCGACGGCGGCGCTTGGAGCGTCGCCTTGTTGTAGCCACGTTGCGAAACTGGATTTGCAACATCGTTCCGGCGGCCACCACACCAACGATCAAGAGTCCAATGGCACCAGGTGCCTGAATTGCAACAGCGAAGAATGCCGCCGAAGCCCACGCAAACTGAAACCGAGTCTCAAACGAGGCGAAGGCTCGCCCCTGATTCGCCTCGGGTGCATCGCGTTGGACGATGCTCTCGAACGCAAGCCGACCGATCGCCGCCGAGAAACCCACAATTCCTGCGAGCGCCACGCCGGCCGCCGGCGTGCCGAACACAGCGAGCCCGACCCCGCCCACCGCACTGAGCGAGAGCGCAACGGTCAGCATCGTCTCCTCGCGCATCGCCCGCCTGACGCGCGGAGCAAGCGCATTGCCAAACATCGTCGAGAGCGCAGACGTAGCGATCGCAGCGCCGAATAAGGCGGTGCCGTTGTCGAAGGTTCGGAGCCAAAACGCCAGATGGAAAAACGTGAATCCGACATTGGCTCGCAACACGGTCATCGCGATCGATGCGACTCGCAACGACGGCGAGTGCAGTTCAATCTCCTCGACCTCGTCGGCTGCCGTGGCAGCCACCACCTCTGGAGCCAGCCGCCGAGCCGAGACAAACGCCGCTGCGAACAGCAGCGCCCCGTACACCAGCGCTGCACTCGACCCCACAAAGGTCAGCAACAGACCCGCAGGAACAACGGCAACCACTCCTGTGAGGCCGGAGAGCAGCCCGAGTTTCGAATTCGCCTCGACGAGTTCAGTCTTCGAGCGCACAGTCGACGGCACCAGCGCCGACTTCGAGACGGCATAGGTTTTCTGCAGCACCAAGGAGGCAAACACAAGTGGAAAAAGTTCGAGTCCATCAGCATCCTGTGCCATCAGCAGCAACAGCACCGCCCTCAGCACGGCCACAACCTGGATCACCAGTCGCCGACCCCCCGCCATCCGATCGATCAACGGTCCAATCAGCGGCGCTACGAAGAGAAACGGAGCAAAACTGATCGCAAGGAACAACAAGACCTGGGTCCGGGCTGCATTCAGTTCGACACTGAAGAAGAACGAGTCGGCGAGCGCCACGACCATTGCCGCGTCACCCGCCATCATCAATGCGTGCGTGATCGCAAGGCGGGTGAACTTCGACATCGGCGCCGCAGCGGGCGCTGGTCGTGATCGTTTCACTGCCGCATTGTACGACGCCTTAGCGCCGAGAAGGGGCGCCACCGCATCATGTGAATACAGTTGGGTTCCGTGACGCTGTCCGATCGCATCCTGATGGGCCCGGGGCCCTGCAATCCATATCCCGAGGCAGTCGCCGCGCTGAGCCACCCGATGCTTGGCCACCTCGACCCTGAGTTCATCGCACTACTCGACGACACCAGCGACCGGCTACGCACTGTGTTTGCGACGGCGAATGCATTGACGTTCCCGGTGTCAGCGACGGGCTCGGCCGGAATGGAAGCCTCGATCGTCAACTTCGTGGGCCCCGGCGACGTCGTAGTCGTTGGTGTCAACGGTGTCTTCGGCGGGCGAATAGTCGATGTCGTATCACGCACCGGCGCCGAGGCGATCGCCGTTGACCACGAGTGGGGGCAACCCATCGATGTGCAGCGGATGCTCGACGCTCATCCTTCACCCGCCATGTACGCCGTGGTCCATGCGGAGACCTCAACGGGCGCGCAGAGCGACGTGGCCGCCATGGGTGCCAACAAGGGCGATGCTTTACTCGTCGCAGACTGCGTGACCTCGCTGGGCGGCGTCGAGTTACGCGTCGACGACTGGAACATCGACATCGCCTACAGCGGCACCCAGAAATGTCTCGGCGTCGCGCCTGGGCTCGCTCCGCTCACCGTATCCGACCGGGCAATCGAGCGACTCCGCCCTGTGCCGCAGTCCTGGTATCTCGACCTCAACATGATCGCCAAGTACGTCACAGGAGGCGGAGCCCGCGCATACCACCACACCGCTCCGACCTCGATGATCATGTCATTGCACGCCGGCCTCGGAGCCGTGCTCAATGAGGGCCTCGACGCAGTGCGCGCCCGCCACCAAGCCGCAGGCGACGCAGTTAAAGCAGGCATGCTGGGCCTTGGCTTCGAATTGTTCGCAGCCGACGGCCACCGTCTCGCACCCCTCACCTCAATCGTGATCCCGGACGGGCGCCTCGGCTCAGTCAACGAATCCGGGGTCCGTGCGCAACTCCTACAAGAATACGGCATCGAAATCGGTGGTGGACTCGGTCCCGTCGCCGGCAGGGTCTGGCGAATCGGGACAATGGGACACACCGCTCGACAACGCAACGTAACGAGTCTGATCGCTGCTTTGACCGACATTCTCGACTGACACCTTTGGTGCCGAAAACGTGTCCCGCTGCGGTCATCGCGTCTAGTTTCAGGTCCCTGCATGGCCCCCTCGATTTCCGAACCCTCAACGCACGTCACAATCCCGACGCCGATCCGTGCGCTCCTCGTCGGCGGACTCATTTATCTCTTCCTCGTCGGCGTGTCGTCGCTCGAAAAGGGCATCAAGATCATGGGTGCCGACACCCAGGAGCGTTTGTTCGAAAGCGTGTCGAACCCGATTGCAGGGCTGTGCATCGGCATCCTCGGAACCGTCTTGGTGCAGTCGTCATCGGCATCGACAGCGGTGATCGTCGGCCTCGTCGCAACCGGCAACGTGACCGTCGACGAGGCAGTGCCGATGATCATGGGCGCCAACGTCGGGACCACGGTGACGAACACGCTCGTGTCGCTCGGCTACGTCCGCCAGGGACCCGAATTCAAACGTGCATTCGCAGCCGCGACCGTGCACGACTTCTTCAACGTCTTCGCCGTCCTCATCCTGCTGCCGATCGAACTGTTGACCGGCGTGCTCTCTCGAATCGCTACCTGGATCACGGATCTGCTCCTGGGGAGCTCAGGCTCCGACTGGAAGAGCCCGATCAAGGCATGGGTCAAGGCGCCCGTCGAGTGGATCATCGACATCTGGCGGACGGTCGGACTCAACGGCAACTGGCTCGGCACCGCAGTCGTGCTAACTGGGCTGGCCATCGTGCTGCTGTCGCTCACCTTCATCACGAAGAACATGCGCCAACTGGTAGCCGACCGAGTCGAGCGATCGATCAACACGGTGCTCGGCAGGGGAAGCGGTTCGGTCGCCATGCTGCTGGGACTCATGATCACCATTGCTGTCCAATCATCCAGCATCACGACCTCAATTATGATCCCACTCTGCGCTGCCGGAGTGCTCAAACTGCGCAACGCCTATCCCGTCACGCTGGGCGCGAACGTGGGCACGACGATCACCGCCCTGCTCGCGGCGCTCGCCACATCCGTCCCCGCAGCCCTGACCATCGCGCTCGTCCACACCACCTTCAACATCGTCGCGATTCTGATCCTGTACGTGCCGCCGTGGTGGCGATATATTCCCGTCATCGCCGCCGAACGCTTGGCGGACGTTGCAGTCAAACAGCGGCTGTGGGCAGTCGCGTATGTGATGGGAGCATTCATCGTGCTCCCCCTCATCGGTGTCGCAGTCCTGCGATAACCGGAAAGTAGATCATCATGGTGATGTCGTTTTTCAAGAAGAGTCCCAGCGGACTTGAACATGTCGTCGCCCGCTCGGCGAGCATGCTCGGAGACGCAAGGCATTCGTTCGACCTCGCAACGCTCGCACTGCTGACCAAAACCGACTGGGCATCAGTCGAGTCCGATATTCGGGCAACAGATCAGCGGATCAACCACACCGAGCAGGAGTTGCGCTCCGAACTCGTCGTCCACGTGACAATCCAAGGGGCGGCCGACATTGGCACGGTGCTCGGGATGATCCTGCTGCTCAAGAAGATCGAGCGGATCGGCGATCAAGCCGGGAACGTCCTCGATCTCGCCGAGAGCGGCGTACAACTGTCTGATCAGGCTGACACCGACGCACTCCTCGCCGAACGCGGCATCATCTCGACGATGTTTGGCGAGGCGGTCGAAATGTTGTCGGACCCCGACGATGAGCGGATCGACGACTTCGCCGAGCGATGCCAGAGCCTCGCGGACACCCAGCAGGCAAGAATCGAAGAATGCCTGCACTCCGCGCTTCCGGGGAAAGACGTCGTTCCTCGTGCGATCTACTACCGCTACCTCAAACGGATCATCGCCAACCTGGTCGGCATCGTTCGGACTGCCAACGAGCCGCTTCCGACGATCGACTACCTCGACAACGGCGAAACCGACACTGACGACTGAACACCGCGGTCACCGCCCGGACTCATCGTGTGTACTTGTAGCCCAGACCTCGGATGGTGATGATCCGCGCCGGCTGGGATGGATCTACTTCGATCTTGCTCCGCAGCCGCTTGATGTGGACGTCGAGTGTCTTGGTGTCACCTACATAATCGAAACCCCACACCCGATCGATCAACATTTCACGCGGAAGCACCTGGTCGGCGTTTGCGAGTAGGAGGTGCAGGAGCTCGAATTCCTTCAGCGGCAGCGACAAGGGGGCGCCGTCGACGTGGACGACGTGTTGACCCGGATCCAGGGACACCCCGTCGATCTCAAGCCGATTGGAATCGGGCAGTACCGCGCGGTCCTTGTCCGGCGCACGACGCAGCACCGCTCGCATTCTGGCCACGAGCTCCCGGATCCGGTACGGCTTGGTGACGTAGTCGTCGGCGCCGACTTCGAGTCCGACGACCGTGTCGATCTCTGCGCCTTTCGCCGTGACCATGACGATCGGAACGTGCGTGCGCTTCCGGAGTTCACGGCACACGTCAATGCCGCTGACCTTCGGGAGCATCACGTCGAGGAGGACGAGATCGGGGTCGACCTCGTCGAATCGTTCGAGGGCTTCGGCGCCGTCGACGGCGAACTCGACGGCGAATCCCTCGCGAGCCAGACCGAGGGTCAAGGCCTCGACGAAACTCGGTTCGTCCTCGACGATGAAAATGGTTGCTTCACTCATTGATGGTGCTCGCGGATTGACGGGGTGGGCGGCTCATGAGCATCGACGGGGCCAACGTCGTCGACTGGCGCGTCGACGACCAGTGAGATCGGTAGGCGGAGCACGAAGGTCGAACCTTCGCCTTCTTGCGACGACACCTGCACTTCGCCCCCGTGGTTCGAAGCAACGTGGCGGACGATCGAAAGCCCCAGCCCCGTCCCGCCTGTCGTCCGGCTGCGCGCCCGATCAACCCGGTAGAACCGTTCGAAGATCCGTTCGAGGTCACGAGCCGGAATTCCGATGCCGTGGTCGGCGACCATCAACTCGATCACTCGGTCGTCGATGCGAGTCCGAACCTGAACGGCGCCGTCGGCGTCGCTGTACTTGACGGCATTCTCGACGAGGTTGCCGAGAGCCGCGACGAGTTGGCGGCTGTCGGCGCGCAACATGACCTCGGGACGACCGTCGAGGGAAGCGACGGTCACGCCCTTCGGCTCGCCGATCACTCGACCACGGGCGATTGCCGCTGCCACGACGGCGTCGAGTTCGACGACCTCTTCGAGCAGCGGGCCAGATTCGATTCGTGACAACTCGAGGAGGTTGTCGATCGCGTCGACCCCCCGGCGAGCCTCGCTGACCATTCTTCCAGCGACTCGGTCGATCACCACCGGGTCCTTCTCGCCGATCAGCGCCTCGCCGAGCACGGCGATGGCCCCGACCGGCGTTTTCAGCTCGTGGGAGATGTTCGCGACGAAGTCGGTCCGCATCATGTTGACACGGGTTCGTTCATTCACGTCCTCGACCGTGGCAACGGCGAAGCCACCAGGCACCGGCTCAGCAACGAGCTGCAGCGCCACACGAGGTGGTCCGTGCAATTCGATGAGGTCATCGATGCGTTCGCCATTCCGGGCGGCATGGAGCGCTTGCTCGATGTAATCCTCCACGATGATGCCGACGTGGGTCCCGTTCATCGCCATCGCAGCACGGTTGCGGTAGATCATGGATCCGGACGAATCGGCAACGACCACACCGAGCTCGAGTTCGTCGGCAGCGATGCGCAGCACCGATCCGACGTCGTCCGTCTCCTCAGCTCGCACGGGCGACGGCGTGGGAGGCGTCGACCGTTGGAGGCGACGCAACGCGACGAAGCCGATGATGCCACCAGCCAGCAGCGAGACAACGATGGCGAGCAGCATCAGGTCACGTTGTTGCGGTCTCGGCTGAGTCTGGAATGTCGTTGTCGCTCTCCCGGTAAGGCTGATCAGGGATCCAGCCGTCGACGATGTAGCGAGTGCGCTCGCCGATGTTCACGGCATGGTCACCGATGCGTTCGTAGAATCGGGCAACGACGGCCAACTGCACGGCGACTTGCAGATCGATGTTGCCAGCCGCATGGCTCTCGAAGATGACCTGGATGAACTGTCGGTGCAGGTCGTCGAGATACGCATCCATGTCGTTCAGGGCAGCAGCGCGCGGACCGTCGGTGTTGAGGTAGGCCTCGGTAGCCTCCTTGAAGAGCAGCGCTGCCTGCTCTCCACACTTGTGAATGATGCCGCGGAGGTGGCCGTCGAGCTCGTGGCTGTAGATCCGGCGCGCTGCTTTGCAAACGTTTACGCAAAGATCAGCAGACCGTTCGACATCGGCGATGATCTTGATCGCCGCAACCAGGGCCCGGAGATCACCGGCGACCGGCGCTTGCAGTGCGATCTGGCTGAAACACTTCTCCTCAAGCTCGAGCGACCTCGTGTCGTACTCGTCATCGCCGAGGATGACGTACTCGGCCCCTTCGAGATCGCCATCGAGAAGTATCTCGGTGACGCGAGGAACGAGCTCGGTGACGCCCGCACCCAACCGGGCGATACCGGTGCGGACCTCGTCGAGCTGCTCGTGGAAGTTCGATCGAAAGTCGTTCACCCGAAGCGCCCCGTCACGTAGTCCTGGGTTTGCTGCTCGGTCGGATTGGAGAAGATCTTTTCGGTCGCATCCATCTCGATCAAGCGTCCGGGCTTCCCCGTGCCTTCAATGTTGAAGAAGCCGGTGCGATCGCTCACGCGGGCGGCCTGCTGCATGTTGTGGGTGACGATCACAATGTTGTAAGAGTTCTTCAACTCGAGCATCAGCTCCTCGATGGCGAGTGTGGAGATCGGGTCGAGTGCCGAACATGGCTCGTCCATCAACAACACATCGGGCTCGACCGCGATTGCGCGGGCGATGCAGAGCCGCTGCTGTTGCCCACCCGACAGGCCCGAACCGGGCCCATCGAGACGGTCCTTGACCTCGTTCCAAAGGTTCGCACCGCGCAGCGACGTCTCGACGAGTTCAGCGGCGACCGACTTGCTCATCCGCTTCGAGTTGAGCTTCTTCCCGGCGAGGACATTGTCGGCGATCGACATGGTGGGAAACGGATTCGGACGCTGGAAAACCATCCCGACCTTGCGGCGGACGGCGACGGGATCGACACCCGGTCCGTAGAGATTCCTGCCGTTGATGATGACCTCGCCATCGACGTACGCGCCGCGTATCACCTCGTGCATCCGGTTCATCGACCGGAGGAACGTCGACTTTCCGCAGCCCGACGGCCCGATCAGCGCCGTCACCGAACGCGGGTTGATCGTCATCGAGACGCCCTCGACCGCCTTGAAATCGCCGTAGTAGATATCCAGGTCGCGAATGTCGATCCGATTCGGCAAGTCGACGGGCGCATTGGCATCGACCGGCTCGTTCGGTGCGGTGGCGGGAGCGCGGACGGAATCAGTCATGGGTATCGAAGCCTCGAAGTAGGGGGCACGGGTCGCCGAACGGTTCATCGGAGCCCCTTGGGTTTCAGAATGGAAGAAAGAATACGTGCTGTGACGAACAGGACCATCACGATGAGCACGAGCGTCAGCGCGGCGGTCCATGCTCGGTCGATACTCGCCTCCGGCGGAAGGGTCGGAAACTTGTACGAGTTGTAGGAGAAGACGGGCAGCGTCGCCATGCGGCCCGACAGCGGATTCTTGTTCAGGTTCGCAGTGATCCCCACCGTGACGAGCAACGGTGCGGTCTCGCCGATCACCCGGGCGACGGCGAGCACGATGCCCGTGAGAATGCCTGCGATTGCAGTGGGCAGAACGACCTTGGTGATGGTCCTCCAACGCGGCACCCCCAGCGCGAACGACGCCTCGCGAAGTTCGTTGGGCACGAGGCGGAGCATCTCCTCCGACGTGCGAACGACGACGGGGGTCATCAGGAGCGTGAGTGCGACGGCACCGGCAAGTCCGGAGCGGTGCCCAGGTCCGTCGATGAGCACGAACAGGGCGTACGCGAACAGACCGGCGACGATCGATGGAATGCCGGTCATCACGTCGACCAGCGCGGTTACGGCCTTCGAGAACCGGCTGCCGTTGGCGTACTCGACGAGGTAGATCGCGGTGAAGAGACCGAACGGGATCGCGAACAGCGCGGTGAGCGACGTGACGATCAATGTGCCGACGATCGCGTGGTACCCGCCGCCGCCTTCACCGATCACCCCGCGCATCGTCTCGGAGTAGAAAGTCCAGTCGAATCGGTTGGCGCCGCGTTCGACGACGGTCCACACGACCGACACGAGCGGGAGCATGACGAGCAGGAACGCCGACGACATCACCGCCGTGGCGAATCGGTCGGTCGCCTGCCGCGGGGACTCGACGACACGCGAGATGATCAGGGTGCCGATGACATAGGCCAACAGCGTCACAATGACCCAGCGAGCCCAGTTGACGCCGCCGAAGGGCAACCAGCTGAGCGCGCCGATGACAACGGCCCCGGCGAAGATGCCGAGCATTGGTGCGCCGGCGAGCGAACCCGAAGTGATCGCGTCGTCGCTGTTCGACCGCTCGTCGGATTCGAGAGGACGCGGGGGAATGTCCGTGAGACTCATCCGTCGGCTCCCGAAAACCCAGCGTTGGCGATGCGTCGAGCGATCGCGTTCACCCCGAAGGTGATGACGAACAACACGAGCCCCGTCGCGATCAGACGGTTGACCTCCAGGCCCGACGACTCGGGGAATTGGAGTGCGATGTTGGCCGCGATCGAGTTCGAGTTCTGCGCGGTCAACACGTCCCAGAAGTAACCCTTCGCCGGCGAGAGGATGATGGCGACCGCCATCGTCTCGCCGAGCGCTCGACCGAGGCCGAGCATCGCCCCGGAGATCACGCCCGAGCGACCGTAGGGGATCACCGCCTGGCGGATCATCTCCCAGCGGGTGGCACCGAGAGCGATCGACGCCTCTTCGTGCAACCGTGGCGTCTGGATGAAGACCTCACGCGAGATGGCGGTGATGATCGGCAGGATCATGACGGCGAGCACGACACCGACGGTGAGCGTCGACCGACCGGATTGGGCGATCGGCACGTCGGAACCGAACAGCGGAATGAACCCGAGGTTCTCCCGCAGCCACGGGAACACACTGCGAGCCATCACCGGCGCAAGCACCGTGATGCCCCACAGCCCGTAGACAACACTGGGAATCGCTGCCAGCAAGTCGATGAACGATCCGAGCGATTGCGCCAACTTGCGCGGCGCGTAGTGACTCACGTATAGCGCAACGGCGATCGCAACCGGGGTGGCCAGCACCAGCGCGATCACCGAGATGTAGATCGTGCCGAAGACGAGCGGACCGACATACGACACGAAACTGCCGTCGCCATCCAACTCGGCGGTGTCACTCGTGAAGATCGGCAGACCTTCCAGAAAAAGAAAGATGGCCACGGCGGCAAGGGTGACCAGAATCAGCGCAGCGGCACCGAACGAGAGGCCGAAGAAGATCTTGTCACCCGCCTTGCCGACGGGTTCGTCGATCGATGACGCGTCGGTGTCCCCTGGCGGAGAGTTGTCGAGAATGGTCACGTGGTCGTGCTCCGGAAACGGTCGATCGTGGAGGTGCAGCCGCCCAAAGCGGATGGGAGCATCGTAGACGCGATGCCGACGTGGTCGGCGACAGACTGGCGGAGGTTTCCGTCGCCGACCACGAGCATCATTGAGGGGAGATGTGACAAACGATCAGATCAGCCGCCGACGGCGATTTGGTCGATCGAGACCAGAATCTCAGCGCTGACGTCCGGCGAGATCGGGGCCGAACCTGCGGCGGCTTGAGAAGCAGCCTGGCCCTCGGCCGAACCGACGTAGGTCATGAACGCCTTCACGAGGTCGACCTCTTCCTGAGTCTCGTACTCGAGGCAGACGATGTGATAGCTGACCAGCGCGATCGGGTACACGGTCGAGTCTGCCGGAGTTCGGTTGACCTCGATGGCGAAGTCAAAATCGTTGCGTCCCTCGAGACGAGTCGACGCATCGACGATGCGTCCGGCCGCCTCGGGGCTGAATTCGACGAACTCATCACCGACACCGACTGCAGCAGCCGGAAGGTCGCCGATCTGGCTGGCGTCCGCGTAGCCGATCGAACCCTGACCAGCCCCGACTGCCGACACGACGCCCGACGTCCCCTGGCCGCCTTCGCCGCCTCCGGGCCCATCGTCGTCCCAGAGTTCGATTGCACCGAACGTCCAGGCGTCAGGGGCAGCCTGACTCATGTAGTCGGTGAAGTTCTCCGTGGTGCCGGACTCATCCGAACGGTGGACCGGGTTGATGGCCAGGTCGGGGAGGTCGGCTCCGGGGTTGAGGTCGGCGATGGCCGGGTCGTTCCAGTTGCTGATCGAGTTGGCGAAGATGCCACCGATGACTTCCGGGGTGAGGTTGAGGCTGTCGACGCCCGAGAGATTGAACGGGATAGCGATCGGTGAGATGTAGTGCGGGAGGTTGATCGCACCCCCCTCACCGGCGCAGCGCTCCTTCGACGCCTCGAACTCGTCGTCTTTCAGGAAAGCGTCGGACCCGGCGAAGATCGAACCGCCGGAGAGGAATTGCTCTCGACCGCCACCCGAGCCGATCGGGTCGTACTCGATGGTGGCGTCCGGGTTCAGCTCTTGGAAGCCGACCTGCCAGCCCTGCATGCCTGCGGCCTGCGCCGACGAGCCTGCGCCGACGAGGGTGCCGGAGAGGGTCGCGGATGCCGGCGTTTCGGTGGCCTCTTCGGTCGCGACGGTCGTGTCGGTTGACTGGTCGGCGTCATCGTCGCTGCCGCATGCGGCGGCAACGAGTGATAGGGCCAGTGCCCCGACGTAAATGCGACGTTTGTTGTTCACGTGGTTGTACTCCAAGTGTGTGAGTTGATGGGTGATATGTCGACCACAGCCGAGTGATTGGTCCGGCGACGGCAAAAAGCAAGGTAAGGATTCAAGGTGAATGGGCCGGCCCGATCGATGAACGGACGGTGAACGAGCGGCATCGCATGGGCCAACTTGTTACCGAACCGCGATCGCGGGCGAGTTGCGTCGCCGATCGGCACCGAGACCCTGTGGTCCGGCGCGGGATTCAGGTGGACGGAGGTGTCTGACGTTCGACGGTCCAGCGATACATCCGCTCCTGCGGATGTGGCTCGAACGCATCGGTCGGCCCGATCCGTGTCCACGAATCATCCGGTTGCAGTTCCCATGCAACAACATCGTCAGCCAAAGCAAAATCGAGCGCCTGGTCGAGCCAATCGACATGGCGCGAATGTTCGATGGGTACCATCACTTCAACGCGTCGGTCGAGATTGCGAGGCATAAGGTCTGCTGAGCCAATCAAATGGACAGCGTCGCTCTCCGCTCCTGGCACCCGTTCCCCCTCCATCACGTTGCCGTGTGCGAATCGGTAGATGCGGCTGTGTTCGAGATAGCGGCCGAGCACGCTTCGGACCCGAATGTTCTCCGACAGACCCGGCACTCCGGCGCGCGCGCAGCAAATGCCCCGCACGACAAGATCGATTCGGGTTCCCACTGCGCTTGCGGCGTACAGCGCCTCCACCATGCCCTGATCAGCGATTGAGTTGCACTTCAGTGTGATGTGACCTTCAGCTCCAAATGACGCCTCGTGCTCGATCAGGTCGAGCAACTGCGCTCGGAGGTCACGCGGAGCTACCGACAGCGTGGTGTAGTCGACTGCGCGGCTATAGCCGGTGAGATGGTTGAACAACTCGGTGACGTCATCTCCAATCGCCTTGTCGCACGTGAGAAGCCCCAGGTCCTCGTAGTTCTTCGCTGTCTTTGCGTTGTAGTTGCCGGTGCCGATGTGGCAGTACCGGCGGAGCTTGTCGCCATCGTCGCGCACCACCAGCACCACCTTTGAGTGCGTCTTGAGTCCGACCATGCCATAGACCACGTGCACCCCTGCACGCTCGAGCTGCTTCGCCCATTGCACGTTCGTCGCCTCATCGAACCGGGCTTTCAGCTCGACGAGCACTGCAACCTGCTTGCCCTGCTCGGCAGCACGGATCAAGCTGCGGATAATCGCGCTGTCTCCCCCGGCGCGGTACATCGTCATCTTGATCGATTTGACCTTCGAATCATTTGCCGCCTGCGCGATGAACTCCTCAATGCTGGTTGAAAAGCTCTCGTACGGATGGTGCAGCAGAATCGACCGATGTCGCATTACCTCGAAAATTGGTCGATCGGCGTCCTCAGCAGCAACGAGGCGGCCTGCAGTGACCGCCGGCCACGGCTCATCTTTGAGGTCGGGACGGTCGATAGCCATGAGATCTAGCAGGCAACTCAAGTCGATAAGGGTGCGGTGATACGTCACGTCATCGTGCGTGAGCTCAAGTTCACGCACGAGCAGGTCGCGCAACTCGGGCCCCACGTCGTGGGCGACTTCGAGCCGCACGGCTTTGTTGAAACGCTGACGACGCAATTCGGTCTCGACCGCTTCGAGCAAGTCGTCGGCCTCGTCCTCCTCGACGTTGATGTCGGCATTCCGACTCACCCGGAACGGTGTCCACTCCTCGACAATCATCCCGACGAAGAGCGTGTCGAGCTTTGCGGCGATGAGTTCCTCGACCGGAAGAAACCGACCAACAGCGACCTCGACGAGCCGTGGCAGCACGTTTGGCACCTTGAGACGGGCAAATCGGCGGTCGCCAGTGTCGGGATCAGCGACGTTGATCGCAAGTGAAAGCGCAAGGTCCGAGATGTACGGAAATGGGTGACCGGGGTCTACTGCGAGCGGCGTGAGGACGGGGTAGACCCGCTCCTCGAACCACTGGTCGAGTGCTGCGACCTCCTCTTCGTCGAGGTCGGAGTAGCCGATCAGCACGACACCCGCCTCGGCGAGGGCCGGGACCAGCCGGTCGGCGAATGCTGCGTCGAGCCGCTTAACGAAGCCGGGCACCCAGGCCATGATGTCGTCGATCTGTTGGGCGGGCGTTCGCCCGTCGGGGGTCGGTCGATCGAAACCCGCGGCCATTTGATCCTTCAATGCGCCGACCCGGACCTGGAAGAACTCGTCGAGGTTGGTGGACACAATCGCGCAGAATCTGGCTCGCTCGAGCAAGGGGATTCCCGGTTCAGACGCCAACTCAAGAACCCGGTCGTTAAACGACAACCAGCTCAGCTCCCGGTTGAGAAACCGCTGATCGGCTCCGCTCCTTTGCGCGCGGTCAGGTCTGGCCAGCGGAAGAGCGATCGGCGGCGGCGTGTCGGTGGAGCGCGAGTCTCGCGGCGCTGGCCAGGAAGGCAGTTGGTTCACGGCCTCGCTGACCCGGTCAGTCGGTGCTCGATGTTTCGCTCGACTCGACGGTCGCTATGTCACTGTCATGTGTCTCAATTTCGACGGCAGGCTCAGTCGTTGAAGGTTCGATAACGGCTTCGGAGTCGACGTTTGAGGTTGCAGAAGTTTGCTGCACGACAACGCCGAGGTCCCACTCGATCGAGATCATCTCGCGCTCGGCATCGCGTACGATGCGCTCGCGGTTGCGCCGGAACTGCGGGTCCTCGCGGGGCAGCAGAACAAGGCGCGCCAGCACGCGAGCCCGGAACTCATCAAGCGTCTGGCGGTCGCCCCAGTCACCGTAGACCTCCCAATGGGGGGAGACCGGTCCGAGGTACACGATGCGCGCGTGCGCCTTCGGGCCAGTGGATTCGTCGAGGTCTGACATGGCGCGCACTCTATCGAGTCCGACCGCCGCGCGCGGGTGGTTGCCCGTACATTACAAATGTGTTACGGTTGTCCATCATTGCTGCTACAGCTTTTGAAGAGGCGAAGCCCCATCATCGCTACGGAAGCCGCCAGAGAAACGAACAAGAAACTGGGAACCGCGCAGGCTCGCGAAACGTCAATATGAAAGACCCGTACACGCGGTTCCTCCCCAAAAACCAGACAAATTCCTCTCCACAAAGGACAACCCCCTCATGATCAAGCGCTCAAAGCGAGACCAACGACAAGGTGCCATCGGACTCAGCGCGGAGGCGATTGCGGAACTGAACGGTCGCCCGACTGAACTTGCCGTCGCGCCGCACGACCCTGACTCCGAGTCCGCATGGATGGCTGACGGCAACTGCCGCCTCCACCCCCCCGCCACGTTCTTCCCGAGTGACGGCGTCGGCGTCGACAAAGCGCGCAAGATTTGCCGTGATTGCCCGGTGATGGGCCGCTGCCTCGAGTATGCACTCGAAGAGCGCATCGACCACGGCGTGTGGGGTGGATGCTCCGAACGCGAACGCCGGCGGATCCTCAAGTCCCGCCGTCTAGAAACGACCTCAGTTACCGTCTGAACCGTCGATCTGTTGGGTCCCGGACCCTGCGAATCATCAATGCGCAAGGCGGTAGACCCGTTGTGCGGTACCCGAGAACATAGCGTCCTGCTCGCTATCGCTGTACTGGACCGCCAGCTTCTGCATGGCGTTCCAGTAGACGGTGTACGACAGCGACAGCCGATCGACGGGGAAGTTGCTCTCGAACATGCACCGTTCTGGGCCAAAGCACTCGATCGTGTGCTCGAACCAACGCCGCTGCGCGGAAACCAATTCATCCGACGTCGGCGGCACTGCGGCCACATGAAATCCGAAGCCGTTGTCCGGCATCGCCAGCCCGCCCAGCTTGGCTACCGTATTTTCGCAGGCGGCGATCTCCGCTATGTCGATCTTCCATTGTTCGAAGATCTCGTTGTGTCGACCAGCAAAGCGTCCAACGCCCACCGGCGTGCCGAAGTGATCAAGCACCATCGTCGTCTCAGGCACTGCGCGTGCGAGTGCCGCAAACTCGACGCTCTGATAGTGGAATAGCCAGCAGTCATAGCTCAGGTCGCGCTGGCCGAGGCGCTCAACGCCAAGTCGGAACGCCGGATTCTCGGACTTTCCCTTGCCGTACCGGCCCGGAATTAGGTGGGCCTCAGGATCAAGCGCATGGGCCAGCGAATCACGAATCCCCCTGAAACGCCCCCCGGACGCCGCGTCGTGAGCATCCAGAATCGCGTCGAGATCAGCATGAGCGAGATCGGCGTGGGCAACAATGCCACTGATCGGCGCAGCCTTCGGATGTCTGACTGCAAGATCATCCGCCGATGTAGCGACGAATTCGGATTCGCCGACCGGCTGCAGGTGCTGAGGCCCATCGGAGCGATAGCTGGCACCGCACTCGACGAAGACAGTCTGGACGATGTTGTGCCCCGATGACGTGTCAACCACAAGGTCGTCGACGCCGTAGGCCAGAGCCCCACCAAGGGGCCAGAGATGATGATGCGGATCGACGATCGCACGACCGGGATCGAACGGTGGCTCCTCGACTTGGTCGAGCCATTCCTGCGTTCCTGGTTCCATGCACGAACACTACGCCGCTAGCACTTCCACCCCGTACGCAAACGTGCCCCAGCCAGCAGACCAGGGCACGTAACGCTCATTTTGTTGCGGGCCAAGAGCCCTGAATCAGGATTCGGCGGAGGTCTTCTCGTCGTCAGAGCCGGACTTCGACTCGTCGGAGCCAGTTTTGGCCTCGTCAAGGCCGTCCTTGAATTCCTTCTGCGCCTTGCCCAGGTTCCGAGCCAGTTTGGGCACCTGAGAGCTACCAAAGAGCAGCAGAATCACAGCCACCACGATGATGGCCTCGTTGCCTGACAAGAATCCGATCATTCCCTCACACTACTCACTCTGCGACGGCTCGGGGCATCGGATTGAACGATCACACCGTTAGGCGCCGACCGTACTGCGTGCAACCTGTGCCCGTTGCCGACGGATGCGGCGACGCTCACGCTCGGATAAACCACCCCAGATTCCGAATTTCTCGCCGTTTTGCAGCGCAAACTCAAGGCAATCGTGGCGCACCTCGCAGCCGCGGCAGACCTCTTTTGCTTCACGGGTGGATGCGCCGCGCTCAGGAAAGAAAAGATCGGGATCAACACCCAGACAGTTGGCACGGTCATGCCAGTCTGTCTCAGGTTCGACCGGCGTTGCGCTGATTGTAATGCTTGATGTGGTGATGAATTGCATGTGGTGGACCTCCTGCCAAAGCGCCGGGCCCAGCGGCGAGTTCGAGTTATGGAATCGTTCTTGGAATGCAGCCGAATCGCCCTCAAGCCCGAAACTCCCCGACTTCGGGCGAATGCTTGACGTGACGTTTACGACGTTGTAACTACGCAAATGTTATTCTGCCAGAGTTCAGACATGATTAGCAAGTGCGCATGCCGAGAATTCGCGCGAACCGCGCGAATTCTTCCCACGGACCGCGCGAGCCCGGTTCGCAGTGACCTGACGAGGCCGACGTAGCGCATCGCACCGATACGGCGGGTCGGGACGAAGTAAAGCTGGGTCAGCCGGCGCGCGCCTGCTGGCGCTTACCGTCGAGGAAGTCCACCAGCACGTAATCACCGAGATTCTCTGGGGTTGTAAAGAATGCACGACCCTGGTTGATCTGGGTCATCCGCTCGACGAATGCGCGCAGCGACCCGTCGGCGCCTAACGCGAACGTATTTATCCGAATCTGGCTCTTCGTGCAGCGCAATACCTCGCGCAACGTTGCCTCAACCGTCTCACGCGCCGGCGGATAATTGAAGAACGGGTACCCGTCCGGCGTTATGTGTGCTGTCGGCTCGCCGTCGGTGATCATGATGATCTGCTTGCTGCCGGCCTCCTTGGCGAGCAACTGACGCGCGAGCGTAAACCCGTGATGCATGTTTGTGCCGTAGACGAAGTCCCATGACACCTCAGGCAACTGCTCTGCGGTGAGGATTCGCGCGGTCTCGGAGAAACCGACTATGCCGAGATAATCCCGAGGAAATTGCGTCGAGATCAGGTGATGCAACGCCATCGCCACCTTCTTCGCCGGCAAGAAGTTGTCGCGCATCGGCATCGACAGTGACAGGTCGAGCATCAGGACGGTCGACGAACGCGTCAGGTGCTCCGTGCGCTCGATCTCGAAGTCGTCGGGTGACAGGCGCATAGGGGTGCTTGCCTCGGCATCGCCTGCCTGTCGGCGCAGCGCGTTGCGGATGGTCCGATTCAGGTCAAGCTGAAACGGATCGCCATACTCGTATGGCTTGCTGTCGTAAGTCCGCTCGTGACCGACGCCGTGCTGACTCATCTCGTGCTGACCAGCCATCTCCTTCGACAACTTCGAAAACAATTCGCGGAGCGCGTTCGCACCGATCTTGCGCAGCCCCTTTGGAGTTATTTCAAGCTTGCCCTCACGCTGCTCGACAAGACCCGCCTGCTCGAGCTGATTAGTTAGCTCTGCAAGCCGTTCGAGTGATTTTGCTGCATCGTCACCCATCAAGTCGCGGACCTTGCCCATGTCGGCTTCTGCGAGCGCGCTTGGACTCGACGCATTCCGCAGCAAGTTCTCGAGTTGGTCGATGTCACCGAGCTCCTGCATTGCCTGCATCGCCTGCGAGAAGCCCACCGGGTCCTCGCCTTCGAAGTCGTAGCTGCGGTCCCACTGCATCTGCGGGAACATCTGCTGGAGATTCCCCGACAGCTGCTGCATCTGCCACTGGAGATCCATGTCGCTCGTCAATTGATCGCTGAGCTCCTGCATTTGCGCCCGCTGCTCTGGCGTCATCGAGTTCATCATCGCCTGCATCGCCGCCATCCGCTGCGCCATCTGCTCAAGCAGCTCTTCGACATTCTCTGGATTTTCCGGGAAGAAGTCGGCGAATTCCTCCATGAACTCCTCAAAACCCGGATCGTCGCCCCGCCGATGCTTCTCGAGCATCTCGTTGAGAGCGGCCATCATGTCCTTCATTCGGGCCATATCTGCGGGGGTCATGTCCTGCATCGCGCCTGACATCTGGTCGACCATCTGCTGCATGAGCTGCTCTTTGAGCTGCTGCATCAGTCGTTCGAAACGTTGCTTCGCTTCGGCCGACTCGAAGTTGTAGGAATCCAACTCGCGGACCTTGCCCGCAAGATCGTTGGGCATCAAATCCAATCGCATGTTGCGGTCCTGCGCCGCCGCTTCGGCGTTCTCCGAGCGGCGCTGGTCACCGGAGTTTTGGGCATCACGCAGTGCGTTGTCGATTGCGTGACGTTCCTCGTCAAGGATGTCGTTGATCGCGTCGTTGATCTCGTCGTACACGCCCCCAAGATCGCTGTTCGCGAGACGATCTTTGCGTTCCTCTCGAAGCTGATTGAGCAGTTCACGAAGACCTTGCAGGTGGTGGCCGTCTTGGTCCTGCATACCCTCCTGCATGATCCGACGGAGTGCAGCATTAACATCACCGTGATAAAGAAGCTCGTCGGTGAGCCTGTCGAAGGCCGCATCGGCGTCGAACTCAAACCCCGTCTGCGTGCCGTCCCAAGCCGAATAGGTGAACCGGGAACTCATTTATCGAACTTACATCAGCCTTTCAGCCTGTACCTCAGCGCGAAAGAACTCTGGAGAACGAGAAACAACTCAAGTGAAACCAGGCACAGGCCGCATAACCTTAGTGACATGCGTGTGCCCCGAACGTTTGTGTTCGTGGACCTTTCTGGGTTCACGAATTACACGGCGGCCTTCGGCGATGATGCTGCCGGGCGCATCCTAAGTGCTTTCCGCACGATCGTCCGTTCGGTTGCATCCGAGCGTGGCGTCCGGATTGCTAAGTGGCTGGGCGACGGCTGCATGTGCGTAGCGGTCGAACAAGATGACGCCATCTCGTTCGTGCTTGATCTCGAGCGGCGCGCTACCGAGGTGTGCAACCCGCTCACAGTACGCGCCGGGTTGGCAACAGGCCATGCACTCCTATTCGAAGGCGACGACTACATCGGGTCGGCTGTCAACATGGCCGCACGGCTGTGCGACCGTGCCCGCAACGTCGAGGTGCTAATGCCGGCGATGCAGCTTGAGAATCTCCCCGACGGAGTCAAGGCCGAGCCGTTCGGCGAAGTCGAGCTGCGGGGATTCCCCGGGTCGATCAGCGTCGTCGCTCTGCAGGGCGTCCCTGCGTCGGTCGACTCCGACACCGGAGAGCTCTGGACCCGCACGCCGTTCATCTGAACCGTCGAAGCAGCCGTGATCACATGGTTTTGGGGTAGTACCGGCCGACTGGCGTCGTCAGCACGTCAGACGTGAAGTCCGATGAGAAAGGCCATTCGGATTCTTCGCCCTTGATCGGCGCTTGAACGAACTGGCCGTACTCCCCACCGACTCGCTCCCGGCCGAGCAACGACCACGCTTGACGCCGGTACGTCCAGTTGTCGGGATGAAGCCGGTGGCACTCATTGAAATGGGCAATCGCTTTATTGCGATCACCTTCGCGCCAAAGCTGACTTGCCAGCTCAAAGTGGGCTGCGCCGGCCGACACGTCGGTTGTCCGCGGTTGCGATCGGGTCACGACCTCATTGGGCGAGAGCGCAAACACGCTGTCGGCGCCTTTTACCACCCAATCCCGGAGGGCGTCCGCATAGGTGCCACGGTCCTGTCCCGAACCGAGCACGTCCCACTGTCCCGGCCCATCTTCTGGTGGTGGCGGCGCAGTCGGTGCAGCGCCAAGCTCGGGAATCGCAGCAAACATATCACCAGGCATCGCCGGCCTCTCTGACGGCCAACCAGGTTCCGGTGGACGCACGATCATGCCAGCCTCGTCGACCCAGATCACGTTCGGAATGTTGACCACGCCGAAGAGAGCGCTCATCTGATGCGTCGGATCAAGCAACGCCGGATGCTCAGGCAGAGCAGCCTCAATCAAGGCGCGCGATGCTCCCGGACCGCTCAATTCAAGCGACACCGTGACGATCTCGACACCCTCACCATGGAGTTCGTTGCGCAGTGCCTGCCACCCGGGCAGGTCGAACGAGCAGCCTCAATAAGGGGCCCAGGAGACGATCACGACCTTCTGACCGAGCAAGGAGGACAACCTGAATTCGTTTCCGTCTAGGTCGCCGAGCACCAGCTCGGGCGCACAAGCGCTGGCGAGCGCCCGATCGCCGAGCGATTCGGGCCCGATCGCCCACCGACCGTGGGCTTCATCGGCGACCACGGCCATCCCGAGCCGAGCCGCCGCATCAACGAGTTCAAAACCTCCGGGGCCCAACGGCACGCAGACGTCTGCTCGGCACGCCCCTTCGGGCTTAATCTCCCAGCCGGTCACAGCTGCGAAATCAACCGGGCTCATGTCGAGGTCATCAACGATCATCAGACACGCCCACGATAGGTCGCTGAGGGACCGGCGGAATCCTTGTTCAACCGCTTGCTGAGATGCAGTCCCTCAAGAACGAACTCGACTGCTGAAGCAATCGCCCCAGGTGTCTGGTCGCCCCCGGTCAGGGTAAGCACGGGTTCCCGTAATGCCTCGACCTCGTCCACTAGCGCCGCGAGTTCCGCGCTCGTGATTTCCTCGCCTGTATGAGCCACGGTGCCGGCTTCGAAGGCATCGACCACTGCACGGGTCTGCGCCGGGTCAATCGCATCTTTGAAGACGGTAAGCACAGCGCCCTTAATGAGGGTGTCAAGGATCAGGCCGTCACGACCCTCCTCGAGCGATTCGATCTCAACCTTCCCTTGCGACGAAGCCGGGAGCGCACTGAGGTCGTCGATTCGGGCAACCACGCTGTGCTCACCGGCTCTGAGCCCACGGCGGAGAGCATTCGCCGACAGCGCCTCGTAGTTACTGACGCTGAGGCGAACGCTGACGCCGCTTCGCTGGTTGACCTGGTTGCTCGCCCGCGCCAGATGACTGAACGTGGCGACGACGTCGGCGAGGTATTCCGGCACCGACACAGTCACCACGCCATCGGGGGTCGCGAGGTCAAGTGGCGCCGCCTCCTGCTTCATGATGGCCACCTCAGTACTGACCTCAAGGGGGTAGTGGGTACGGATCTGCGATCCGAAGCGGTCCTTCAGAGGCGTGATCATTCGTCCGCGGTTCGTGTAGTCCTCCGGGTTGGCGGATGCCATCAGGATCACGTCGAGCGGCAGGCGAATCTTGTAGCCGCGGATTTGAACATCGCGTTCCTCGAGCACGTTAAGCAGCCCTACCTGAATGCGCTCGGCGAGGTCGGGGAGTTCGTTCATCGCAAAAATCCCGCGGTTGGTTCGCGGCACCAGGCCGTAGTGGAGCGTGAGTTCGTCAGACAAGTAGCGCCCCTCGGCGACCTTGATCGGATCGACCTCGCCGATGAGGTCCGCGATCGAGGTGTCCGGGGTGGCCAACTTCTCGCCGTAGCGCCGGTCGCGGTGCACCCAGTCGATCGGTGTGGCGTCACCAAGTTCAGCAATCAGATCGACGGCATAGCGCGACACCGGGTGATAAGGATCGTCGTTGATCTCGCTTCCTGCGACGATCGGCATCCATTCGTCGAGCAACCCGGTGAGTGATCGGATCATGCGAGTCTTTGCCTGACCGCGCTCGCCAAGGAAGACCACATCATGGCCAGCAAGAAGTGCGTTCTCGAGCTGCGGCATCACGGTTTTCTCGTACCCCGACACTCCCTCAAACAACGGCTCACCCGACGCGACTTTATGGATCGCGTGTTCACGGATCTCGTGCTTGATCGGCCGTGACACCCACCCGGACGCGCGAAGTTCTTCGATGGTCGTGGCGCGGTCGCGTGACGTGTCATGGGGGGGGTGGTCTGCCATGCGGCGAAGCTACCGCACACCCTCCCGGCACCCTCATCTGAGCCCCGGCATCCGTTTTTTCGCAACGGTCCCCGTCGTGTGTGCCGGGCCGAGGAGCAGGATCGTTACGCTCGCACGGATGGAGCTAGGAGGTCGGTGGGTCGCAACGAAGGCCACCGACGACGTGCGCCGATTCGGAATCGGCCTTGACAGTGACGACAGCACTTGGAGCGAGATCGCCGTCCCAGGCCACTGGCAGCACGACCCGCACTTCTCTGATAGCAACGGGCCGCTGATGTACCGCAACCGGTTCACGGCACAACCGCCAGCGGACGGTCTTCGACGCTGGATCACGTTCGACGGCATCTTCTACCAAGGTGACGCCTGGCTGGACGGCGCGTACCTAGGCGACTCCGAAGGTTACTTCTTCCCCCACACGTTCGACATCACCCAGTTGGCTCGGATCGGCGACGACCACGTCCTCGCCGTCGAAATTGCGTGCACCCCACAGCATGGCGTCCGAACGAACATCACAGGCATCCTGCAGAACTGGATCGGGCTCCCGCACGGGTGGAATCCCGGGGGCATTTGGCGATCGGTCCGCATGTTCGACACCGGTCCGGTGCGGATCGACCAGCTCCGGGTCCTGTGTCGTGATGCCGATGAGCAGCGAGCGCATGTCCTACTTAGCGCTGCATTCGACAGCGATGCGCAGCACGAAGTGGTCGTGGTCACCCGACGCGACGGAGAGGTTGTCGACGAGCAGCGATCGGTCGTGGCAGGTGGCCGCAACGAACTGGAGTGGTCGGTCGACATCCGCGACCCTGCGCTGTGGTGGCCGTTCGAACTCGGCGAACAACCACTGACCGAATTCACAGTCGAGGTGCTCGTCGACGGCACTCCGAGCGACAGTCGACTGCGACGGGTGGGACTCCGACAGATCCTCTGGAACGACTGGGTGTTCTCCGTAAACGGCGAGCGGCTATTCCTCCGCGGCACCAACCTGATGCCGGTAACCGTCGGATTGGGCGACACAGAGGACAGCGTGATCGAGCGCGATCTGCAGCACGTGCTCGACCTCGGTCTGAACGCGATCCGAATGCACGGGCACATCAGTCGACGGCGTCTCTACGACCGCGCCGACGAACTCGGTCTGCTGATCCTTCAGGACTTCCCGCTCGAGCGGATCCATGCGCGCAACACTCGTCACCGAGCAGTTGCGCAGGCTGAGATGGCGGTCGAGCAACTCGGACACCATCCGTCGGTCGCGCTCTGGACGGCTCACAACGAGCCGGCCGACACCTCGATCGTCCCGGCGACCAACTGGCGTGCGCGCTTGCGCGACGTAGCCGCACAGCAGCTCCCGACCTGGAACAAATCCGTGCTCGACCGCTGGGTGAAGCGTGCGTTCGAGCGCAACGACCCGAGCCGAACGACGATTGCCCATTCCGGCGTGCTCCCCCACTTCCCACAACTCGACGGGACCGACCGTCATCTCTGGTACGGGTGGCGCCAGGGCGAGGCACGCGATCTCGACCGACTGGCGAGACGCATGCCGCGGTCGGTCCGATTCGTCAGCGAGTTCGGCACTGAGAGCGTCCCGACGACAGCGCCGTTTTTGGACGAACAGTTGAAAACTAATCGGTGGCCCGACCTCGACTGGGATGACCTTGAGAAGCGGTACGGGTACCACCGCGAGCTGATTGAAAGTCAGTTCCCGCCGAGCGACTTTGCGACGTTTGACGACTGGCGTTCGACGCTGCAGGAGTATCAGTCGTACGTGCTGCGTGTCCAGGTCGAGACCCTGCGTCGGCTGAAGTATCGACCCACTGGCGGCTTTTGTTTCTCGAGCTTGGCCGATCCAGCGCCGAACGTGTCAGCGAGCATCCTCGACCACGAACGGACACCCAAAGATGCGTACGTCACAGTGCAGGCGGCGTGCGCCGCTGTCATCATCGTGGCCGACCTCCCGCCCGATTGGGTGAACCCGGGAGACACCTTGCATCTCGATGTGCACATCGTGAACGATCGACGCGAGCCGATCGACGACGCACGCGTCGATGTAACAGCGAACTGGGCCGGCGGTTCAGCCACTTGGGCATTCGGCGGTCCAATCGAGGCTGATGGCGTTGCGAAGATCGGCGTCGTAGCGATGACCATTCCCGACACCCTCGGCGAACTGGCTATCGAGTTAGTTGCCATCGATACCGACGGCGCGCCGCTGGCACGCAACCGCTACACGACCGCCGTAACGCTCCCACCCGACTAATTTCGGATTTGCCCCAGACGGACCACCGGCGATCAGTCGGCTCAGCGCCGAGAAAGAGCGCGACGATTTTTGGTCTTCGACTTGCGGTAGTCGGTGTTCATGATTGCGATCGCGTCGATCGAGATTTCCTTAGGGCACGCCGAGCTGCACTCACCATGGTTCGTGCACGAGCCGAAGTGATCCTCCATAGTCTCGACCATCGCTTCGGCCCGCTTGTAGCGCTCGGCCTGACCCTGCGGCAGCAGGTTGAGGTGCGTCAGCTTTGCCGAGGTGAACAACGAGGCCGCACCGTTGGGGCACGCCGCGACACACGCGCCGCAACCGATACATGCGGCGTTGTCCATCGCCGCATCGGACACCGGTTTCGGGATCGGGATCAGGTTGGCGTCGGGTGCACCACCGGTGGGGGCGGTGATGAATCCACCCGACTCTACGATGCGATCAAGCGGGGCACGGCTGACCATGAGGTCCTTTATGATCGGGAACGCTGTGGCGCGCCACGGCTCAATCACGATCTCATCGCCGGAGCTGAACGTCCGCATGTGAAGCTGACAGGTCGCAGCGCCCTGCTGTGGCCCGTGCGCCTGTCCATCGATCATCAGCGAACAGGTACCGCATATGCCTTCGCGACAATCGTGGTCGAACACGATCGCCTCGCGACCTTCTTCGATCAGGCGTTCGTTCAAAATGTCAAGCATCTCAAGAAACGACGCTTCGTCGCTGATCTGGGGAATCTGGTGAGTTTCGAAGCGGCCTTGGCCGTCGGGGCCGTCCTGGCGCCAAATCTTGAGAGTAATGTTGGTGAGGGTGTGGCTCATTGAGCTTCCTTTTCGGCTACGGACGAATGTTGAGGCGCGACCTGCACGGTCGGAGAACGCTGCATGACAGTCACTTGTAGCTGCGAGTCGCGAACTCCACGACCTCGTACACGAGGGGTTCGCGGTTCTCGATCGGGTTGCTCGGGTCACCGCTCCATTCCCACGCGGTGACGTGTGCGAAGTCGTCGTCATTGCGCATGGCTTCACCCTCGTCGGTCTGATGCTCACTGCGGAAGTGCCCGCCACAGCTCTCTTCGCGAATGAGTGCGTCCTTACACATCAGGATCCCAAGTTCAAAGAAATCGTCAACCCTTGCTGCTTTCTCCAGAGTTTGGTTGAGGCTCGCACCGTCACCGGTGACGCGGAGATCCTTTTTAAACTCCTCGTGCAGTGCCGGGATCTCAGCCAATGCCTTCTCCAGGCCGACCTGACTGCGGTCCATGCCGCAGTAATCCCAGATGATCTTGCCCAACTCTCGATGGAAATGGTCGGGGGTCTTGGTGCCCCCGATTTCGAGGTACCCCTGATAGCGGTCACGCGCTTCCTCTTCGGCCGCAGCGAATGCCTCGTGGGTCTCGTCAGGAATCGGTTTATTGAGCAGCTCTGAAAGGTAGGGGGCGATCGTGTACGGCAGCACGAAGTAGCCGTCGGACAGCCCCTGCATCAGCGCCGAAGCGCCGAGCCGGTTCGCGCCGTGGTCGGAGAAGTTCGCCTCGCCCGCAGCGAAGAGACCAGGGATCGTGGTTTGGAGTTCGTAGTCGACCCACAGCCCGCCCATCGTGTAGTGACTGGCCGGGTAGATACGCATCGGCATCTCGTACGGGTTCTCTCCCGTGATCCGCTCGTACATGTCGAACAGGTTTCCGTAGCGCTCCTTGATGACGTTGACTCCGAGACGATTGATGGCATCGGCGAAGTCGAGATACACGCCGTTTTTCAGCGGGCCGACACCCTGGCCGGCATCGACGGCGCGCTTGGCGGCGCGTGACGAAACGTCTCGTGGGGCAAGGTTACCGAAGCTCGGGTAGATCCGCTCGAGGTAGTAGTCACGTTCGTCCTCGGGGACGTCAGCAGCCTTGCGAGTTTCGTCAGGGTCCTTTGGGACCCAGATCCGGCCGTCGTTGCGCAGCGACTCCGACATTAGCGTCAGCTTCGACTGGAACTCGTCCGCCTGCGGAATGCAGGTCGGATGGATCTGCGTGTACGACGGGTTTGCAAAACCGGCACCACGACGATGTGCACGCCACGCAGCAGTGGCGTTGCAGGCCATAGCATTTGTCGACAGGTAGAAGGCATTGCCATAGCCCCCGGTGGCGAGCACAACGGCATGGGCTGCGTGAGAGCGAACCTCGCCGGTCATCAGGTCTCGAGTGACGATACCGGCACAGCGACCATCGATGTTGACTACGTCCACCATCTCGATGCGATTCCACAACTTGACGTTGCCAAGGCCGATCTGGCGCGATAATTGCTGGTAGGCCCCGAGCAGCAGCTGCTGGCCGGTCTGTCCTCGCGCGTAGAACGTGCGGCTGACCTGTGCACCGCCAAAGCTGCGGTTGTCGAGGAGGCCGCCGTATTCACGAGCGAACGGAACACCCTGGGCAACCATCTGGTCGATGATGTCCACCGACACTTCTGCAAGGCGGTGGACGTTTGCTTCGCGGCTGCGGAAATCGCCACCCTTCACGGTGTCGTAGAACAAGCGATGAATCGAGTCGCCATCACCTTGGTAGTTCTTCGCAGCGTTGATTCCGCCCTGCGCAGCAATCGAGTGGGCTCGCCGAGGGGAATCATGGAAGGTGAAGGACTCGACTTCGTAGCCGAGTTCTCCGAAGCTCGCTGCTGCGGATGCCCCGGCAAGGCCAGTTCCGACGACGATGATCTTGAACTTGCGTTTATTCGAGGGGTTGACCAACTTCTGGTCGGCCACGTAGCTCGACCACTTGTCGGCCATCGGGCCCTCGGGCACCTTGGAGTCCAGATTGAGGGTCATTCGTTTTCCTCTCCGACAGGGTGGGTGACCGCAGCCGGGTCGTACTCGACGACTCCGGCCATTACGGCGACAGGGAACGAGACGTTGCCCGCAACGATCAACGCCGCTGACCCGACGGCGATGTATCGACGCCACGCGTTGAATCGGGGGTTATTCCAGCCGAGCGACTGGAACAGCGACCAAACTCCATGGAACAAATGGATGCCGAGCGCAATGTTCCCGACGATGTACAGCATGGCCACTGGGATCCGAGACAGCGACTGATCGATGTTGTAGTAGGCCGCCCCGACGACGTGATCTGGAAGCACGAACCCCCACGTCAGGTCAGCGAGATGCCAAACAAGGAAGATGGCGACGATCGAACCTGTCCAACGCATGGAGCGGCTGGCAAAGTTGGCGATCTGGTAGTCACGCGCTGACTGGTACTTCACGGCTCGGGCATGCCGATTGATGCTCGTGAGCCCGATGGCGGCATGGATGTGCAGAGCCACCGCTGCGATCAGGACCAGTCGCAAACCCCAGAGCAGGTATGTACGCGGCAGCAGCGGCACGGCGAGTTCACGAAGGAACTCGCCGTAGATGTCGATGTCGTAGGCGCGTTCTCCGTCGCTCTCGGTGACTACGCCGAGGTACATCTTCAGGTTTCCGATCATGTGCGTGATGACGAAACCGAGACCGATCAGCCCCGTGATCGCCATGACGTACTTTTTTCCCACGGCCGTGGAATAGAGGTCAAAAACGAACGGTTTCTTCTTCGCCGGCGCCTTAACGGCGGTGCCCGTGACCGGGCCTCGGCTTAACGTCTCTGTCATATGGGGACGAACATACTCGCCCGTCCGCGTGGCGAGCCCAATCCATCGCAAGGTTGCAACAGGTTGGGCTGTGACGTTTGGCGTGGTTGGCGAGGGGCTGAACGCTGCGACCGACCAGCCAACTCATCGTTTACTGTGATGAGAGGAACAGTGCGGTTGCCCCAATTTCTTCGTAGCCTCCCCGACCGGCCATCATGGTCTGGTCGTCGGGAGGAAGCCCGTTCGACCTCACTCATCGATGCGAACCACGCGTCGACCGATTAACGCCCAGGAGGCACCACCCCGTGGACGTCGTTCCCTATCTCGCATTGATCTCTGCTGTCGCAGCACTCGGTCTTGCGTTCTTTTACTACAAGGCAGTCGAGAAGGAGTCGCCCGGCAACGAGCGCATGGTCTTCTTAATGACCGAGATCCAGAAGGGTGCCCGAGCCTTTCTGCAAGCCGAATACAAATGGGTCAGCATCTTCGCGATTGCAATGGCGATTCTGCTCGCCGTCGTCATTGCTCCGCTAGCCGCAGTCACTTACATCCTCGGCGCAGTGTTGTCATCAGCCGCCGGTTACGCCGGCATGACAGTGGCAACCATGGCCAACGCCCGCACGACCGAGGCGGCGAAGGAAGGTCCCGGCAAGGCGCTGCCTATTGCTTTCCGCGGCGGAGCGGTGATGGGTTTCTCCGTGGCTGGCCTCGCATTGCTTGGCCTCATGTCCACCTACATCGTCTTCGTAGTCCTGCTTGAGGTGGATCAAGCATTCGAGATCGTCACCGCCTACGGCCTAGGCGCATCGACTATCGCTCTGTTCTCCCGCGTCGGCGGCGGCATCTACACCAAAGCCGCTGACGTCGGTGCCGACCTCGTCGGCAAAGTCGAAGCCGGCATCCCTGAGGATGATCCACGCAACCCAGCCACGATCGCTGACAACGTCGGCGACAACGTCGGCGACGTCGCAGGCATGGGTGCCGACCTCTTCGAGTCGTACGCCGGATCGATCATCGCGCCGATTTCACTGGTCGCCTTTGCCGGAGCAATCACTGCCGAGCAGTCGGGCAACGCTGGCATTCTGCCGTTCTTCGCCTTTCCGATGTTCGTTGCTTTCATCGGTATGGTCGCCTCAATCATTGGCTCGTTCCTCGTCAAGGGCGGCGACTCGACCGACTCTAAGGCCCTCAGCAAGGCACTCCACCTGGGAACCAACGTCGCCATGGGCATCACAGTGGTCGGTGTCGTTGCTGGCTCGTTCTGGATCTTTGGTGGCGACGAATTCACCGAGGACAAGCCGTGGGGTCTCGCTGTCTCGGTGATTGGGGGTTTGATCGTCGGTTGGGCACTCGGCAAGACCGCCGAGTACTACACGTCGGACCACTTCAGTCCGGTCAAGAAGATCGCAGTACAGACCGAAACTGGTCCTGCGACGACGGTGCTCAAAGGCATCAGCACCGGCATGGTGTCAGTGGCGGCTTCGGTCGCGCTCATCTTGATCGGCGTCGGCGTCGCGTACTGGGGCGGCCAGCAGGCACTGGGTGACGAGGGCATCGGTGGTCTCTACGGCATCGCAGTCGCAGCAATCGGCATGCTCGCCACCACGGGCGTCGTCGTGTCCGTCGATGCCTACGGTCCGATCGCTGACAACGCGGGTGGTATCGCCGAGATGGCTGAGCTTGACCCGTCCGTCCGTGAAGTAACCGACGCACTCGACTCACTCGGCAACACCACGGCCGCCATCGCCAAGGGATTCGCTGTGGGCTCCGCAGCGCTCACCGCACTCGCACTGTTCAAGAGCTTCGAGTTCGCCGTTGCCACCGCATCGAATGGCGAACAGAGCCTCCAATTGAACATCGGCGAGATTGACGTGTTCATAGGCTTGTTCATCGGCGCCGCATTGCCCTTCCTGTTCGCGGCCCTCACAATCGACGCAGTCGGTCGGGCCGCAGCACAGATGATTGAGGAAGTACGTCGTCAGTTCCGAGAAATTCCTGGCTTGCGTGAAGGCAAGCCGGGGGTACATCCCGACTCGGCGCGTTGCGTTGCGATCTCGACCGACGCCTCGCTCAAGGAGATGATCCTGCCGGGCGCACTCGCCGTGGTAGTACCGCTTGTCACCGGATTCATCAGTGTCAACGCCCTCGGCGGCCTGCTCGCCGGTGCCCTTGTCACCGGGTTCGCACTCGCCATCTTCATGGCGAATGCCGGTGGTGCGTGGGACAACGCCAAGAAGTTCATTGAGACGGGCCAGCACGGCGGGAAGGGCTCCGATTCACATAAGGCGGCCGTTGTCGGTGACACCGTCGGGGACCCGTTCAAAGACACGTCGGGCCCGGCGATGAACATTCTCATTAAGGTAATGACCATCGTGAGCCTCGTCTTCGCCTCGGCGTTCGTCTGATCATCGACTGACATCACCATCCCTCAGCGAAGTGTGAGCTCTCCGTTCGAGGTTTCGTGGCCGAGGGCTCGCACTACGCTATTTTCGGGGAGGTCAACCGGCCTCGGCGACGAAGTCGATGAGTTGTTCGACGGCGCCGATGAGTTCGGGTTGCAGGTCGGCGAATGTGTTCACGCATTTGCGGAGCTTCGGCCAGAAACCATCGAAGGGCACTCCGAGCGCCGCACACATCCCGTTCTTCCACGGCACCTCAGGGTCGTACGGAATGTCAGGCCAGTCATCGAGACCGACAGCCTTCGGCCGGATTCCCGCCCACACGTCGACGAACGGATGGCCGGTGATCAAAACATTTGCGTCGTCGACCGTCGCGGCGATCCTGCTCTCCTTCGATCCCCGGACGAGGTGATCGAGAAGTACCCCGAGTCGACGGTTAGGTGATGGCTCGAACTCGGCAACAGCAACCGCAAGGTCGTCCGCTCCGTGCAGCGGCTCGACCACGATTCCAAGTTCGCGCAGATCATCACCCCAGACGTGCTCAAGTAATTCGGCATCGTGCTTGCCCTCGACCCAGATCCGGCTCGCCCGAGCGACCTTGGCGCGCCCATCACCCGCGATCGAGCCCGACGCTGTGATCCGATGGGTTGCCGTCGCTGCCGCCTTCGGGCGGACGAGGGTCACCGGGCGCCCCCCGATAAGGAATCCACCGGGTTTCCAACCGAAGTGGCGAACGTAGTCGTGGCGGTCCTGCAGAGTGACACCTTCTGCGCTCCACCGCACGACGGCGCCGGTGAAGTGACTCGATCGGTCCTCGACCAGCATTCCCATCTCAACGACGAGGTCGGGGTAGCTCGGACCGCGTCGCTGCTGTTCGAAGTCGTCAAGAATGTCGTTCATGATTCAGACCGAAGTCGGTTGGGAACCGGCGGCCAACGTCGAGTGTGGCACGCGAGACGGCAACCGTCGCGGCACGGCCACAGCGTTGGTCAACGACGACGACACCAGCCCGAGGGCGTGATCACGAGGTCGAGGATCGTGTCGTTCGGGAAGGAAAACGGGGCACGCAGCCCGGTGTGTGCCGGAGCGACCGGCACCGGGATAGGCCCCATTGCAGACGAACTCCCGACCGTCTGCCACCGGTGCCAGCGCTGGGCGGGCACCTCGGCGAGCTCGATCGTCGGCTCGCCGAGGACCTCGATCGCCCCGTGGACGACACCTGTCTGCTCGTAACCGTCCTCGATCGCAGACGGGACGGACTCTGCGTACCATTCGAGGTCAAACGCGATCGGTGTCGGAATGCCATAGGCCCGTCCGAGGGCGTCGTCGGCGTCGTCGAGTGCCGAAGCATACGTTTCGCTGCCGATCGACCACTGTTCCATGGGCGCATCACGAAAGTGCTCGGCCCACATCGCCTCACCTTTGATGATGAACGGGTCGGCGCGCACAGGAACGCCGAAGTCGGTGACGTGCAACAGCGGCCGCCCCCTGCGCGCAAGCGCTGCCCAATACCATGCGATCGCGCCGACGATCCGGTGGCCCGAGATCACCCCGAGCGTTGCACCAGGGCTCCACGCGGCGAACACCCACTCCTCGACGGCATCTTCATGACGTGTGTCGCTCCACGCGCTTTGGCTTGCCAGCTGAGCAGCATCGACGCCATTCCTTCTCACGATCAGGCAGACTACGGAACGTGTCGGACAACTCAGCATACGACGGCGAGCCCACCGCCACTGGACGGCTTCGCTACTTGAGTCTCGAATGGATCGCAGCACTCTCTGCAGAGGTAGCGGCGAGCGAAAGCATGGGCGAAATCGCCCAGCACCACACAGTCGGAGTCACGCAGATCATCAGCGGCGGCCCTGAGGGCGACGTCGCCTATCACCTGCGCGTGTCCGAAGGTGACGCATCCTTTGGTGCCGGGCCAGCCGATCCTGAGGACGTGAAAATGGAACAGGACTGGCAGACCGCTGTCGATGTTGCAACCGGTGAGCTCAACGCACAGGAGGCATTCATCGGTGGCAGGATCCGGCTATTCGGTGACCAGCAGAAGCTGCTCGAGTCCCAGCCTGTATTCGGCGCTCTCGACGCTGTGTTCGCCAGCGTTCGCAATCGGACCGACTATCGCTGACTCTCACGGGATGTGCGGAGGCCTCGCTGACCCGCTCGGCTACGTTTCAGAGTATGCCCGAGATGCCCGAGATCGAGGCACACGCCGAGCGATTGAGTCACCAGTTCGCTGGTCGGGTCCTCGCCAAGTTTCAGCCGTTCAACTTCACTGCGCTCAAGACCGCTGTTCCGGCGCCCGAACTCGCCGAGGGTTTGCCGCTGCTCGGTGTGCGCCGACGAGGCAAGTATCTCTTGATCGACTTCGAACCGATCACGTTTGTCGTGCATCTCATGCAGGGCGGCCGCCTCGTGGCCGATGGTAAGCGTTCCGCAAACCCACGAGGAGGGCAGGCACGCTTCGTATTTGAGCCAGTCGAGCGCTCTGACGGCAGCCTCGACGACACCGCCCTGCTCCTGACCGAACAGGGAAAGGAACGTCGCGCCGGAATCTGGTGCGTCGCCGCCGGCGAAGTCGAGACCAGCCCGCCAATCGACAGACTCGGACCCGAGGCCGCCGGCATTACCGCCGACGACCTCGCCGCTCGTTTCGGCAAGAAGTCCATGAGGCTCCACGGGTTCCTCCGAGATCAGCGGATGATCGCCGGGATAGGGCGACGGCTGGCCAACGAAATCTGTTGGACCGCTCGAGTCTCGCCCTTCTCGACAACGACCTCGCTGGGCGCGACCGGTGCGGTCAGCATTGCCGGGGCAATCGCCGACTGTGTCGCCGACGGGTTGAGCGAGGAGCGCTCCCGGGCCACCATGAGTTTATCGAGGGAACGGATATGCGCAGTACACAACCAAACGGGCGGGCCGTGCCGGCGATCAGACGAGCACGGACCCGACACGGTCCGGGCTGTCGAGTACTCCGGCTACACGGTGAACTACTGCCCAAGCTGCCAGACCAAGGGCAAGGTCCTGGCCGACAATACGACGTCCAAATTCTTGAAGTAGTCATTCCCGGTCTCGCAGCAGTGGTGCTGGCGGACACGAAATTGCAGTCTGTTTTCCGTGCAATGCCTAGAGTCGCATCATGCCGATTCACCTTCGCGCCGAACTCGGCGATTACGCACCCCATGTCCTCTGTCCCGGCGACCCTGTTAGGGCGCAGTACATCGCCGAGACGTTCTTTGACTCCGGATTCCGACAGGTCAACGAGGTACGTGGCATGCTGGGCTTCACGGGCACGTTTGAGGGCCAACCGATTAGCGTGCAGACCACCGGGATGGGCGCGCCATCGTGCGGCATCGTGTTCGAGGAGTTGGCTCAACTCGGTGCAACTCGTCTCGTGCGAGTCGGGACTTGCGGGGGCCTGGCCGATGGAATGGGTATGGGTGACACCGTGATCGCCCTGTCTGCGGCTGCAGAGGACCATGCCCCCCGTCAATTGACCGGGATGGATTGCATCGCGCCGACGGCGACGTTCTCGCTCGCCGAGGAGGCGGCCCGGCTCACCCGGGCGGGCTCGATGGGCAAAGTTCACGTCGGGCCGATCATCACGTCCGGCCTGTTCTACGAACCCAACTGGGACAAATTCACGATGTGGAAGCAACTCGGCCACATTGCCGTGGAAATGGAAGCTGCGATGATGTACACGATCGCATCGATGAAGGGACTTGAGGCGCTTGCGTTGATGACCGTCAGTGACATGATCGGGCAGGAGGACGGCAACACTGTCCGCATCAGCGATGACGAGATGAAGCGTGGTGTCGACCAGATGATGGAAATCGGGTGCCGAGTCGCAGTGAGCTGACGCCATGTTGTCGCCCCGGCTCACTCCGAAGGGACAACGCCCGATACCGTTAACGGGTGCCAACAGCCGCTCCCGTTGCTCCTTCAGCATCGCCGCCGCACTACCGGATGAGTCAGCGGGAACTGCTGACCATGATTTCGGCGATTATGGCGCTGATGGCGCTCGGCATCGACCTGATGCTGCCGGCATTTGACGACATCCGTAAGGCCTACGACCTCGGCGCCGGTTCACCGGAGACCGGCAAGGTCATCACTGTTTTCTTTTTCGGCTTAGCGGTCGCGCAGCTCGTCTACGGACCGCTCGCCGACCGATTCGGACGCAAACCGATTCTCTACATCGGGAGCATAATCTACCTCGTCGGTGCTGTCGGGTCGGCGTTGGCTCCGACCTTCGAGTTACTCCTCCTAAGCCGGTTCGTCTGGGGCATCGGTGCCGCAGGATCGCGGGTAGTCGCAACAGCAATCATCCGGGACCGGTTCGCAGGCACTGCGATGGCTAAGGCCATGTCGCAAGTAATGGCCGTGTTCATGCTCGTTCCCGTACTGGCGCCCACGATAGGAACCGGAATCATCGCAATTCTCCCCTGGCGCTCGGTGTTCTGGTTCTGCGCCGTCTGGGCGGTCATCGTCACGTTGTGGAGTCTGCGTCTACGTGAATCTCTTGACCCGGCAAATCGCCGGCCCTTCCGCCTGGGGTCGACCGTTCGCGGCTACACCGAGGTCGCGCACACCCGGGTGACCGGCGGGTACACCGTGTCGACGATCTTCCTCCAAGGCGTGTTCACCTCGTACCTCGCCTGCAGCGAGTTGTTGATCAGCGACGTCTTCGACCGCGAGGCACAGTTCCCGATCATTTTTGGCCTTATCGCCACCTTGTTCGCAATTGGCGCGCTCGTGAACGGTCGCGTCGTCGAGCGTTTTGGCATCCACCGTCTTATCAACTGGGTTTACATGATTCTCGTTCCTCTGACCGCGCTGTCCGTCGTGGTCTCGGTGCGAAGCGATGGGCAACCGGGCTTCTGGGTGTTCATGCCGCTACTCGGGCTCACACTCGGCTCGTTCATGTTTCTGATGCCGAACCTGAACACCGCTGCGCTGGGACCAGTCGGTCACCTTGCAGGGACCGCATCGGCGCTGTCTGGCGCGGCGCGTATGGCCGGCGGCGCCGTGCTCGGCACCCTCGTGAGCGCGCAGGTCAGTGACTCGACAACGCCATTCTCGATCGGCGTGGCTCTACTGTGCCTCGGGTCGTGGATCTGTGTAGTGGTGACGCGTCATCGCTCACCGAACATTGCGCTCAAGGCCGCCCAAGCGTCGGCCGCCGTGCACTAGGCACGTGGCCCCGGAGGAATCAGATCAAGCCAAGACCGGCAACCGCATCGCGTTCTTCGACTAGCTCGGCGGCGGTCGCGTCGATTCTCTCGCGGCTGAATTCGTCGATGTCGAGGCCCTGGACAATCGAGTACTTACCCTCTTTGCACACGCAGGGGAACGAACTGATGATGCCCTCGGGCACGCCGTAGCTGCCATCGCTCGGTACCGACATCGACACCCAGTCGCCGTCGGGCGTACCGAGGGTCCAGTCGCGAATGTGGTCCACTGCAGCGGACGCTGCGGATGCAGCTGACGACGAACCGCGGGCGTCGATGATCGCCGCGCCGCGCTTGGCAACCTGCGGGATGTACTCGTTGGCGTACCACTCATGATCGCCGACAGCCGCGTGAGCGTTCTTTCCGTTCACATTGCAGTGGAAGAGATCGGGGTACTGCGTCGTCGAATGATTGCCCCATACGGTCATCTTGGTGATGTCGTTGACCGAGACACCCAACCTCGTCGCAAGCTGGCTCATCGCACGGTTGTGATCAAGGCGAGTCATTGCAGTGAAGCGCCCGTTGTCAAGGTCAGTTGCGTTGTTCATCGCGATGAGTGCGTTCGTGTTGGCTGGGTTACCTACGACAAGCACCTTGACGTCTTTCTTCGCAGATCGGCTCAGCGCCTCGCCCTGCGGCTTGAAGATGCCACCGTTGGCAGACAGCAGATCTGCCCGCTCCATACCCGCCTTTCGCGGCATCGAACCAACGAGGATCGCAACGTCAGCATCACCGAATGCCACCTCGGCATTATCGGTACAAACGATCGAATCGAGCAGCGGGAACGCTCCGTCATCGAGCTCCATTCGAACGCCTTCGAGCGCGCCAAGAGCCGGAGTGATCTCGAGCAGGCTTAGTGCGATTGGGGTTCCGGGGCCGAGCATGGTGCCCGACGCGATTCGGAAGAGGAGGCTGTAGCCAATCTGGCCTGCAGCTCCGGTGACAGCAACACGAACTGGAGTGGTCATGGGTCTGAGGCTAGGTCCACCGAACCGTCACTGAAAATCGCATGACCTGAGATCAATGACGGATACGTTCAGATTCCCAGGACGCGGGCGACCAGGTCGGCGTAGTAGCGCTGACCATCCCCGTTGAGGTGGATGCCATCACCGTAGAAACAGTCGCCGATGCACTGCGGCCCTAGCACTTCCCAGTCGATTACCGAGACGTTCGAGTAGGCCGCTGGCAACGCCCGAATCTTCTCGTTGTTTCCGGGAATCCAGACTCGGTCCGCTTTGCCGGTGACCCACACGACGATGGGAACATCGTCGAGGATTGACATGATTTCGTCGAGTGAAGACTGTGGGAACGAACCGTTCGTTCCCAGGTGGATGACAACGGCCGAGCCAAGGAATCCATTGTCCCGAATAGCCTGGAGCTCAGGGATCGCCGCCGACAACTGCCGACTTTGCACGGCATCAACTACGAACCCTCGGGCGGCCAGCTGGTTGGCAGAGCCGAGCATCACCGAGTCACCGAAGCCAATCAAACGAAGCGTTGGCGCCGGACCTTGCGGCGGCACAGTGAGTGAGGCGGTCACAGTGGCGTCGTCGACCAATCCGAGCGACGCGATCGACGGCATGGTCGAGGGCGGCGTGGTCGTATCTGGCGGAGGTGCGACGGTGATTGTGTCGGCCGGAGCGCTGATGACCGTCGCCGCAGGAAGATCAGCCGCACCAGTCGGTGCGAGCGTGGTCTGAGGCATCGTGATTGGCACAACAGCTGTCGGGGGTACAACAGTCGCGGCGGTGACCGGCGATGCGGTACTCGATGCGATCGAGTCTTCGGGCACCGAAGCGCCTACAGCAGAGAGGTCAACGGTCGACTCTTCGTTGTAGGCAAATTCGTCGGCGATCTCGTTCGATTCGACGTCGGCAGTCGCCAGCGCCGCTCCGGCGAACAGCGACAGCCCTGCGGCAGCAGCCGCTCCGGCGATCAACGCCCGCCACTGAAATGACTCAGGATTGGACCGAGCGCGCCGGATCATCGACCAGAACGAGCCGGTTCTGATCGGCGTCTCGATGAACCGGTACGACAACTCGGTCACTGCTGCGGTGATCAACATCGCCACTACGAACTCCGAGAATGTGAGCTTGTTGCCGGCGAGTTTTCGAATCGCCTGGTAGATCGGCCAGTGATACAGATACAGACCGTATGACCGGACGCCGATCCATTTCAGAACCGGATTTCCTAGCGCGACATTCGAGCGGGCACCGGAGTGACTCACTGCGGCGATCAGCACGAGTGTCAGGATTGACGCAGCGAACAGACCGCCACGGAAAAGACGTGAATCAGCAGCACCCTCGGGCGTGATCAGGTACACGTTCCAGCACATCCAGCCGAGAGCAACCAGCGCAAACAGAGCAGCGATGTCGAACACCGGGCCCTTTCCCCGTAGCGGGCCACGGACGATGGCAAAGGGTCGCCACACCATCGCGAACGCTGCACCCAGCAGAATTCCGGACAGCCGAGAAAAAGTACCGATGTACAGAAAATCGACCTTAGAAATCGCATGGTCGCCGATAAACCAGTACGCGTCGGGTGTCTGCTCGGGCTCGCCCACCGGACCCGGGTGGTACAGCAACGCAGTGATGATCGCAATTGCGACCGCCGCGATGAACAGCCAACGGCTCACGTCAGCAACCTTGCGTGTGCCCTTCCTTCCGAGCAGCGCAACCATCACCAATGGCCAGATGACGTAGAACTGCTCTTCGACGGCAAGGCTCCACAGATGCCGAAGCGGAGCAAAGTCGAACGCGGCGGTGTACCCGAGGCCAACCCACAGCTGATACCAGTTCGAGACGTAGAACAACCCGGCGATCACGTCGCCACGCAGCTGGCCCAACGCGGCGGACTCAAAGACCGCGGTGTAGGCCACGACCAGGACAAGCATGACGTACAGCGCCGGAAGAAGGCGGCGCGCACGCCGCTTCCAGAACCCAACAAGCGACACGGTGTAGGAGCGTTCGCGTTCCGCGATGATGAGCAGCGTGATGAGGTAGCCGGAGATCACGAAGAACATCTCGACACCGAGGAACCCACCCGGCAGCCATGACGAGTTGGCGTGATACACCATCACGGCGATAACCGCGAGTGCGCGCATCCCGTCGAGCCCGGACAGATACGGCACGCGACTAATGCGCGCGTTGTGCTCCCCTACATCGAAAGAGGGAGACGGCGGCGGGGTCAACGTCGTCATCTCGATTAAGTATCGTCGTGTTCGCCCCCGAACTTGAGTCACCAACCACGTCTCGTGCCGGTAGCGGGCACACTCATGCCGCGATACCGGCGGCAAGATCGGAATCAGGCGGCGAGCGCACCTTCCACGAGCCGGGCGTAGAAGATCTGACCGTCGGGCTTGAGGTGGAATCCATCAGCCTCCAAACAGTCACCAGGACAGCTCGGCGCGAGGCCCTGCCAGTCGAGCAGCTCGACGTTCGAGTTGGCCGCCGCCGCCGAATAAATCAGCTGGTTGTTCCCCGCCGTATAGTCGCGGTCCACATCGTTCGTCACCAGCAACACGGTGGGCACGGTTGACACCGCAGTCATCATCTGGTCCATGTTTGACTGACCGATCGGCCCGTTGGTTCCGAGGTGGATGACCAACATCTCGGGAAGGCGGTCCTGCTCGCCGAGCGTCATGACGAAGTCCAGGCCGTTCACCCACGCTCGGCTCTCCACGGCGTCGACAGTGAAGCCGAGTTCGGACAGTTGCGCCGCCGCACCGAGCATGACCGAGTCACCCATGGCGAGCTTGCTGATCGGCACAGGAATCGGCGCCGTGGTGGGCACAGCGGTACTTCCCGGGACGACAGCATCATTGGTGGCCGTCGAGTCGCTAGCGTCCTCAGGGATCAGCGGGTCGTCACCGTCGTCGACGATGACGACCCCGCCAGCCTCGCCGTTCGGTTCAAATTCGCCAATTTCTCCGGCGTCGGGTTCGACCTCGGACGCTTCGATCGGATTGCCATCTGCGTCGAAGTCGTCGACGCCGTCGCAGTCGACGTCAACGAGCACATCGCAGGTGTTCTCCCGTTGCTCATCGAGAGAGACCTGAAGATCATTCTGCTTGAGCTCAGCGGTCGCCATGCTCCCGACCGCAAAGACCGACAACAGCACGGCGACGGAGGCGGCCGCATAAGCGCCCTTGCGTTGGCCGTCGGTCAACGACGACTGGATCGGCACCCCAGCCCGACGGCGCTTCCACATTTCCCCGAGTTTGCCCTTGCGGATCGGAGTCTCGATGTAGCGGTACGAGAGTTCGGTGATGATGCAAGTCACCACCATCGCAAGAACGAACTCGTGCAGCGCCAGTTTGTTCGCAGCGATGTTGCGAATGATCTGGTAGATCGGCCAGTGGTAGAGGTAGAGCCCGTAGGACCTCGTGCCGATCCAAAGCAGCACAGGCAGCGACAGGAGCCTGCCGGTGAAGGCGTTCTGATGGGTAACCGCTGCGATGATCGCGAGTGTGGCGAGCCCAGTTACAAACAGCCCGCCCTGAAATAAGAAGCCAACCCCCTGATCCGGCTCGAAGAGCACGAACCACGACATCAAGCCGAGCACTACGAAGCCGACGATGGCCAACGCATCAAAGAAGCCGCTCTTGTGGCGCAGCGGCCCACGCATGACCGCAGCGGGACGCCAGATCATCGCAAACGCCGATCCAAGAAGCAACCCACCGGCTCGGGAGAGCGTCGAAAGGTACAACGCATCGGGAATGGAGATTTTCCGACCGAAGATCGTCCAGTACGCATCCGGGGTGAACTCGGGGCTCTGCTGCGGTCCCGAGTAGTTGAGGAACGCCACCATGATGGTGATCGCCACCGCCGCGAGGAAAAGCCACCGTGCGATGCCAGCGATCCGCCGACTGCCGACACGAACGAACGCGAGCATCACAAGGGGCCAGATGACATAGAACTGCTCTTCAACGGCAAGGCTCCAGAGATGGCGGAGCGGAGCAAAATCGGACCCTGCGCTGTACCCCGCACCAGTCCAAATCTGATACCAGTTCGAGACGTACGCAGTGCCCGCAATCACGTCTCCGCGGAGCTTGCCGAGCGAATCCGCCTTAAAAAGTGCAACCCATACGGTGAGTAGGAGCATCATCACGAATAGCGCCGGCAAAAGGCGCCTGAAACGCCGGATCCAGAAGGTCTTAAGGTCGACCGTACCGGTGCGCTCGTGCTCGGCGATGAGGAGCAGCGTGATCAGGTATCCGGAGATGACGAAGAAGACCTCAACCCCAAGGTAGCCCCCACCGAGCCAGGTGCTATTTGCGTGGTACACCATGACAGCAACAACAGCGATCGCCCGCAATCCGTCGAGGCCGGGCAGATACGGCAACTGGCTGATCTGCTGGTTACCACGACCATCGTGCGAGATCAGGCGCGTTGGGCCGTCGGCGCTGGAGCTGGCGGCGTCGTCGACGGTGGCAGTCACGAGGCCCAAGTATCGCTCACTTGGGATGCCGTTGGAGGTTCATGACGAACACCAAACGACAAACATAAGGCTCAGCGACCGCTCTGAGTGTTATCTCATTCACTTTAAGTGGTACACAGATGAGTTAGTGCCGAAAGTGTCGCTGACTAGTGAACACCATCGCGATGCCATGCTCGTCGGCGGCCGCGATGACTTCCTCGTCGCGCACCGATCCACCCGGCTGAATCACTGCACTGATGCCAGCTTCTGCCACAGCATCGAGCCCATCTCGGAACGGAAAGAATGCATCACTTGCGCAGGCCCCTCCTGAGGCACGCCCAGCTGATCGGTCTGCCGCGATCCGGGCCGAGTCGAGTCGGTTCTGCTGGCCTGCGCCGATACCGAACGCCTGGCCGTCTTTCACATACACGATTGCGTTGCTGCTCACCGCTGCGCACACCGTCCACGCGAACTCAAGGTCCCGCCATTGTTGATGGCTAGGCACCGCTTTCGTGACGACCTGCCAAGCGTCGCTGCGACCAACGACTTCGTCGGGCTGCTGAACGAGGAGTCCACCGTCGACGGGCCGAACATCGAACGGCAGCGGCGAGGGCGCACCGGCGCTCATCACACGTACGTTCTTCTTCGCCGTGAGTAGTTCCAGCGCCGCTGGTTCGAAGTCGGGCGCAATCACCACCTCGGTAAACACTGCGGACAACGGCTCGGCCATCTCCACCGTCACAGTTCTATTCGCCGCGACGACCCCACCAAATGCGCTCACAGGATCGCACGCATTAGCGTCGATATACGCCGCACCGATGTCGTTGCTGACTGCGACACCACAGGGATTCGCATGCTTGACGACCACCACCGCCGGAGCGTCGAATCGTTGGACGAGTCGCCACGCTGCCTCAGTGTCGAACACATTGAGGTAGCTCAGCTCCTTGCCGCCGTGCTGCGTCATAGAGTCCCACCAGCTGGTCGCGCCGACCTGGCGGTAGCGGGCGCCCGCCTGGTGCGGGTTCTCACCGTAGCGCAGAGGTTGCGCTCGTTCGAGTGACAGATAAATCGACTCGGGGAGGACTTCGTCATAGGCCGTCGGCGGCTCGTCGGACTCGTCGAGCCAGGTCACAATCGCCGCGTCGTACTCGGCGGTGTGGGCAAACGCGTTCCGCGCAAGACGGCGTCGCGTCGCATCACCGAGCGCACCGTCGGCAGTGAGTTCGGCTACGACCCCGTCGTAGTCAGCCGGGTCGACGACCACACCGACGAAGGCGTGATTCTTCGCAGCAGCACGGACCATGGCGGGACCGCCGATGTCGATCAACTCGATCCCGGGCGCCGAGGCGAAGGGGTAGAGGTTGCCGACCACAAGGTCGATTGCCGTAATCCCGAAAGCATCCATATCGGCGCGATGCTCGGCATTCGTCGGGTCGGCGAGGATCCCGCCGTGCACCTTCGGGTGCAGGGTGACCACACGGTGGCCGAGGATGGCCGGCACACCGGTCCACTCAACCACGTCGGTGACCGCTATTCCGGCGTCATCGATCGCTTTGGCCGTCCCGCCGGACGACACGAGCGACCAGCCGAGATCGGCAAGCGAGCGAGCGAGGTCAGCGACCCCGGTCTTGTCGTACACGGACAGCAGGGCGGTGGGCACACAAGGACCGTAGCCACACTTACCCCCACACCGCTCAACGTGCGCGGTGTGGGGGTAAGTGCGACGTCGTCGAGATTAGAGGGCGGCGACTACTTCAGCCATCAGCTCGCCGGCTTCGGTTGGATTGAGACCGACCTTCACGCCTGCGGCTGTGAGTGCGTCCATCTTGCCCTGCGCGGTGCCCTTGCCGCCGGAGACAATGGCGCCGGCGTGGCCCATCTTCTTGCCGGCCGGTGCGGTCACTCCGGCGATGTAGCTGCTCATCGGCTTAGTGACGTTGGCCTGGATGAACTCGGCTGCTTCTTCTTCGGCCGAGCCGCCGATTTCGCCGAGCATCATGATCGCATGGGTTTCGGAGTCATTCTGGAACTCGGCGAGACAGTCGATGAAGTTGGTGCCGGGAACGGGGTCGCCACCGATGCCCACACAGGTCGACACGCCGATCCCGCGCTGCTTGAGTTCATACAGCGCCTGGTAGGTGAGCGTGCCTGAGCGACTCACGATGCCCACGTTCGGGCCATCAGCCGTGGGGTTCTGCGCGATCTCACCGGCGGTGATGCCGATGTTGCACTTGCCGGGACTGATAATGCCCGGACAGTTCGGGCCGAGCAGCCGGGTGTTCGGGAAGTCACGCTGCAGACGATTGAAGGTGGTCGCTTCGTCCTGTGCGGGAATGCCCTCCGTGATGCACACCACAAAGCCGATGCCGGCTTCGGCTGCTTCAAGGATGGCGCCCGCCGCAAACTTCGGCGGCACAGCGGCGAACGACGCGTTCGCTCCGGTTGCCTCGACGGCATCCGCTACCGAGTTGAAGATCGGGATGCCGTCGACTTCTTGTCCGCCCTTGCCGGGTGTGACCCCACCGACGACCTTGGTCCCGTAGTCGCGGTTGCGGAGACCGTGGTACTTGCCCTGGCCGCCGGTGAGTCCCTGAACCAGGACTTTGGTGTTCTCGTCAACAAAAATTGCCATAATTCGAATCCTCAGCTTGCGAGCGCGACCGCTGTACGGGCAGCGTCGAGCATGGTCGGCTCCGAGCGGAGCTTGTCTTCCGGGATGCCGGCGTCGAGCAGGATCTGACGCCCTTCTTCTGCGTTCGTTCCGTCGAGACGGATAACGATCGGTGCTTTCAAGACGACGCGGCCCATAGCCTCGACGATGCCCTTAGCGACTTCTTCGCCGCGGGTGATGCCGCCGAAGATGTTGATGAAGATCGACTTGACCTTGTCGTCGGAGTTGATGACTTCGAGCGCTCCAGCCATGACGTCGGCGTTTGCGCCGCCGCCGATGTCGAGGAAGTTGGCGGCTGAGCCGCCGACCTGGTTGACCACGTCGAGGGTCGACATGGCTAGCCCGGCGCCGTTGGCGATGATGCCCACGGTGCCATCGAGACCGATGTACTGGAGGTCCTTCTCCGCCGCCATCTTCTCACGATCATCCATTACGGTGAGGCCCTTGAAATCCTCCCACTCCGGGTGGCGGAACTCGGCGCTGTCGTCGAGGGTGACCTTGGCATCAAGCGCATGCACCTCACCGGTCGGCTTGAGGATCAGCGGGTTGATTTCGGCGAGGTCGCAGTCGCCTTCGGTGTAGCAGCGGTACAGCTTGACGATGATCTCGGTTGCGCCATCGATTGCCCGCTCCGGGAGGGCCGCATCGGTACAGGCCGTGCGGGCTGTTTCGGCCGAAAGGCCGTCGACCGGATCGATGTGGATCTTGACGATCGCGTCCGGGTTCTCTTCAGCGACGACTTCGATCTCGACGCCACCTTCGCGAGACAGCATCATGAGGTGCTTCTTCTCGGCACGATCGAGGGTGAAGCTGACGTAGTACTCCTCGTCAATGTCGGACGCGCGCTCGACCCACACCCGCTTGACGACATGACCCTTGATGTCCATCCCCAGGATGTTGCCGGCGTGCTCGCGCACTGCGGCTTCATCGTCGGCCAGCTGGATGCCCCCGGCCTTGCCGCGACCTCCGACTTGGACCTGCGCCTTGACGACGACCGGGTACCCGGCGTTGTTCGCCTCACGCACCGCCTCGTCGACGGTGTCGGCGGGCCCACCCGGACTCACCGGGATGTCGTAGCGGGCGAAGTACTGCTTGCCCTGGTATTCGAAGAGATCCACGTCAGATCACTGCTTCCTGTGTTAGTGGCTGGATAAAGGGGAGAAATGTTCGTTGATGCGTGGCACCGATGGACATCGTCATGCGGACTCACGGTCGTCGAGGGCTGCTTCCAGCCACTCGCCGATCGCTCGTAGAGACGAGCCAGGTCCGAAGATTTCACTCACGCCCTGCTCTTTGAGCATCGCGACGTCACCGTCGGGGATCACGCCACCCCCGAAGATCATGACGTCATCGAGTCCGCGGTCCTCCAGCTCAGCGATGACGCGCGGGAAGAGGGTGAGATGCGCGCCCGACAGCAGCGAGAGCCCGACGCCATCCGCATCCTCCTGGAGGACGGTCTCGGCGATCTGTTCGGGAGTCTGATGCAGCCCGGTGTAGATGACCTCGAACCCATGGTCCCGGAGAGCTCTGGTGATGGTCTTGGCACCGCGATCATGACCGTCAAGGCCCGGCTTCGCAACGACGATTCGGTAGGTGCGTTCCACGAACCTCAGACCTTACGCAACCATTGGACGATTTCACCAACCGCTCGGACGAAGCCCGATGCGAGCCTCGGTGTTGCGCGACGCAACCCCGGTCACACTTGCCAGAATGGTTCTGTGGTCTCCGCTCCCCAGCTCCCCGAACTCCGCTCCCCGTTCGCCCGAGCAGTCGTCCCCGTGTTGGGTGGCGTGGTGTTCTTCGTCTTGCTCGGGTTGATCACGTGGGGCATCGCTGCGTTTTTGTCGAGCGGCGACACGGAAACCACCGACAACCTTGCGCCGCCGCGTCTCGAACTCGGCTCAGCGGCCGGCCGGGCGAATGACGTCGCGGAAGCGGGTCCTCTGCTCTTCGCTGAACTGTCAACGATCACGGGAGCACGATCGCTGGTGGTCGACCACGAGGGCGACGACCCGGCCAACGGCTGGCGTCTCTATTACGCATTCCCGCCCGGTCGGCCCGACTGCCCTGTCGAGCAGGTGCGCGGCTCTGCGACGTTCGTCGACTGTGAAGGCAACGAACTCGACGTGACCGAACTGTCGCCCCCGACCGAGGCGGTGCGTCCCGTGGTCGAAGACAAACGCACGCTATACCTCGACCTGCGGGCGTTCTCGAGCGAGCCGACGACGACTGGCGGCTGAGCGGTCAAGCCTCGGCGAGCGCGTCGACGAGGCGGATGGCGAACGCTTCGGAGTGCTCGTCGAGCTTGCTGCGATTCATTGCGAGTCCGCCGATGACGTAGGCGCCGGTGTCACCGACCGCCTGAGTGAGCCGATTGAGTGACTTGCCGGGCGACAGCGCGAACGTGCAGAACGCCGCTGCCTTCTTACCCGACAACGCGGGCAAATTCGAGATACTGTTGACAGCCCACGGTGCCTGACCGAAAACGAACGCTCCGTGCACCCATGTGCCGACGAGGATCAGGTCGGCCGCTTGGATCGCCGTCAGGTCAGGTTCGCGCACCTTGGACAGCCCGGTGATGGTCCACCGTTCCTGCGACAGCAGTTCGGCGGTCTTCTCCGCCGCTGTCCACGTGTTACCCGTCAAACTCTCGACCAGAATCGCTGCCTTCACGCTCGACAGTCTGCCACGCCGCACCGGGGAGCAACGCCTTCGCTGCGCGTCAGACGAGCGGCACCGAATCCGGACTCAGCGCGTTGGTTCCATGCCGGGGGACAAATCCACTCAGGGTGGACCGAGCGCACCTCACCGGCGTCGCGTGGCCAACTGAACAGCATTCGACACGATCAGCAGCGAGAACACAGATGCCGGCACCCACAGCTGGCGGAGCAGGCACAGAACGAGCAACGACGCGAGCACGATGATCAAGACAATGTTCACGCGCACGAGGCGTTGCGCAGGGGTCAGACCGCTCACTGGATCCTCGTCGACTGCAGCGTCACGTCAGCTTTTTCAGCGGGGCCCATGCCAGTGAGAGGTGCTTCAGCCCGACGCCGCCGGAGAAGTTGATGACCGCCTCGGTTTTCTCGCCCTCACCATCGACTGCGATGATGGCGCCGACACCAAAGGCCGGATGTTCGACCTGATCGCCGACGTGCAGGCCGAGTTCTTGGCTGTTGACCGGTTCTGCGATCTGCTGGCCCGCACGCATAGCGGCATCGACGACTTGGTCCCTGTGCCGCTCCTGATCTGCCTTAAGGTCAGCGTTGATGTCGATGCCGCCATCAGCCGCTTCGTCAAGCGCACGCCGATAAGGCGGCGGGTCGGAGCGGTAGGCAGCACCGCGTTCCTCGCGATAGCTCTGGCGTCCGTACGACGAGCGCCCGGTAACGTTGCCCTTGGATTCGACTAGTTCAGCGGGAATCTCATCGAAGAATCGCGACGGCGGGTTGTACTGAGTTGAGCCGTAGAGCTGCCGACTCCATGCATGCGACATGTACAGCCGCTGCATCGCCCGGGTAATCCCCACATACGCCAGCCGTCGCTCCTCTTCCATCTGTGCCGGCTCGGTGAGCGCTCGCACGTGCGGAAACACCCCTTCCTCAACGCCTGCGAGGAAGACCGTGGGATATTCGAGCCCCTTCGCCGAATGTAAAGTCATCAGCACAACCTGATTGCCGTCGTCGAGCTGATCGGTGTCGGCAACGAGTGCGACCTGTTCCATAAACTCGTCGATGACCATGAATTCGCGAGCTGACCCGACGAGCTCGCCGAGGTTCTCAATCCGCGTATGCGCCTCGACCGTGTCTTCGGCGTCGAGTTCGGCCAGGTACCCCGAACCGTCGAGCGCTAGCTGGAGAACATCGCCGGGGCCGTAGGTCGAGTCGGCCGCTACGACACTCAAACCATCGAGCAACTCAACGAACTGGGTGATCCCGCGGAGGGCCTTGCCCCCAACACCTGCCTCCTCGCAACGCCGAAGTGCTTCGATGAAGGGAACACCGACGCTCCGAGCAAACGAGTCGAGCTTGTCGACGCTCGCGCCCCCAACTCCCCTCTTGGGCGTATTAAGAACGCGTTTCAGCGAGACCTCATCAGCAGGGTTGACCACCGTCCGCAGGTACGCCATGGCGTCCTTGACCTCACGGCGATCGTAAAAGCGGGTGCCACCGACGACCTTGTACGGAACACCGATACGCATGAACGCCTCTTCAAGCACGCGGCTCTGTGCGTTGGTCCGGTATAGAACGGCCATGTCGCTCCAGGCAGTTCCCTCCGACTCGTTCGCGTGGCGAGCGCTTGAGGCGATGAAGGTTGCCTCGTCGCCCTCGTCGTCAGCGTGGTAGCGCGTGATTCTGTCCCCGTCACCGAGGTCCGTCCACAACGCCTTGGGCTTGCGTTCAGTGTTGTTGTCGATAACCGCGTTGGCTGCGTCGAGGATGGTCTGCGTGCTGCGATAGTTCTGGTCGAGCACGACTGTCGTGACGTCGGGGAAGGCTTCTTCGAAGTCCAAAATGTTGCGGAGGTCGGCCCCGCGCCATCCGTACACGCCCTGATCGGAATCACCTACAACGGTAACGGCACGGTGGCCTCCGGCAAGCATCATCACAATCTCGTTCTGCGCCTGATTCGTATCCTGATACTCGTCGACGAGAATGTGGCTGAACCGCTCTCGATAGTGCTCCAGGATGTTGCCGTGCTCGCAAAACAGAGTGACGACGTTGATCAGCAGATCGTCGAAGTCCATTGCTCCGGCCCGCAGCAAACGCGCCTGGTACTCGGCGTAGATATCTGCGTGCTTTCGGTCGAAGATATTCTCGGCTTGGTCGGCCATCTCTTCGGGAGTGACGAGTTCATTCTTCTTGAGCGAGATGATTCCCTGCACTCCCCGAGGGGTGAATCGTTTTGAGTCGAGACCCAGGTCACGGATGACGTACGAAACGAGGCGGTTGGAGTCGGCTGAGTCATATATCGAAAACCGGCGCGGGTAGCCGATCGCCTCGCCGTCGGCGCGCAGGATGCGAACGCATGCGGAGTGGAACGTCGACACCCACATCGTCTTCACAACAGGTCCGACGAGTTCGCGGACGCGGTCGCGCATCTCGGACGCGGCCTTGTTGGTGAACGTGATCGCAAGAATCTTCGCCGGATGCACACCTTCATGGACGAGGTGCGCGATCCGGTGGGTGAGCACCCGCGTCTTGCCCGAACCGGCGCCGGCCACCACGAGCAGCGGCCCCTCATCGTGAACCACGGCATCAAGCTGATCAGGGTTCAGTCCTTGAACGAACGGTGACGGACCCTTAGGTCGCTGCTCCATCGACGGCTCTCGGAGCATCTCAAATTCGTCGAGTGATCGAGGCTCTAATACGGACTCAGCCGGGTGCGGGACCCCGGCGAACAACTCCTCATCGGTCATGACGGGTTCCACTCTAGGGATCGGGAGTCACAGCCAGACCCGTTCGCAGGCCGGTGACGTGGGGTGAGTAAGTTGTCTCGCCTATCGTCAGAACCCGAGAGCGTCGAGGGTGAACCCCGAAACGAAATGACTGAACATTCCAGACAGGGAGTTCCCTGCGGCCAAGAAGTAGTCCAATGGGACAGCGAATCGCGAAATACGGGCGGCACGCGTCGGCACGATCCTGGCGTTTCCGTTGGCAGCAGCGACATCATCCCGGCTGTCGGTCGTTGGGGGACGCCCCTCGTTGGGCCAAAAACAGGCCCACTGGTCTGAACAGTTTCACGTACGGGCGACGCAAGCAAGCGGGGAAACCCGCTTTCGTCCAAAGTAAGGGTCCCACTGAAAGAAGCAAGAGGCTTAGTGCCAACGCAGTCGGCGATTTCTTTTGCGATCCCAGATTGCAACATCCGCCAGGGCAGTCACTCTGCGAGTTCGGCCAGCGCCAACCATTCGGCCTCGAGCCCGTCGAGTTCGGTCTGGGCCGCTGCAAGCGTGACACCACGCTCGGCCATCATGGTGTGATCGGTGAGGTTGGCGAGTTCCTCGTGCAGTCCATCGACGCGCCTCTGAGCCTTCACCATCGCCTGCTCCGTTTCGCGCAGCCGACGTCCGATCGTCGATGGACTCGGACCGACACGTTCCGCCTTGGGCTTACCGCTTGGCGCTATCTGCACCCGCTTCGCAGAAGGCGACGACGTCCGACCCGACGCCGATTTTCGGCCGGTCGACGATGCCCGCTCGATGAGCCACCCACCGACACCACCGGCGACGCGACGCATCGTCCCGCCTGGCTCGATCGCCAAGACATGATCGGCAACACGGTCAAGAAAGGCTCGATCGTGACTTGCAGCGATCAACGCGCCCGGCCAAGTATCGAGAAAGTCCTCGAGCGAACGGAGTGTGTCGAGGTCAAGGTCGTTGGTCGGCTCATCGAGGATCAGCAGATTCGGCTGTCGAGCCAAAACCATCACGAGTTGGAGTCGGCGCTTCTCTCCACCTGAAAGCATCCGCACGGGGGCGTACTGAGCGGTCGAATCGAACCAGAACTTTTCGAGCAGCGCCTTGTCCTCGTGATCGGGCTCACGGAACGGGCCGGCAACCATTTTCCTGACAGTCATATCAGGGTCGAGCGATGCCGAATGCTGGTCTGCGTACCCGACGACGACGGTCGCGCCGACCTTCACGGTGCCGAGCGCTGCCTCGCGGCGACCGGCAATGATGTCGAGCAAGGTCGTCTTTCCTGACCCGTTCGGCCCTACGACTGCTAGGCGCGCTCCGGGCTCGATCACTAGGTCGACCCCACTGAAGATGGTCGCCGGACCGGTACCACCCGTCGTCGGGAACTGCTGGCCGACGTCGACCAACTCGATGACCTGATTGCCGAGGCGGGTTGCGCCTGCACCGAGCTCCAAGTCGTTGGCTCGTACACCGAGGTCGCGTGGCCCTCCGGAGACAATCTCACTTGCGGTACGGAGCCGAGCCTTGGGTTTCGAAGTACGGGCCGGGGCGCCACGCCGCAACCATGCCAGTTCCTTACGTGCGAGAATCTTGCGCGTCGACTCCTCCGCTGCCTCACGCTCGGAGCGCTCGACCCGCGCATCGAGATAGGTGGCGTAGGCGCTCGATCCGGCCGCAGCCTGATGGATGAAGCATCGGCTGTGATCGAGTTCGATGACCTTGCTCGGGCCGACCTGAGTGGTGAGCCGATCAATCGCATGACGATCGTGGGTGACGAGAACGAGCGCCGCCGACATCGAGACCAGCCGCGACTCGAGCCACTCGATCGCCTCGAGATCAAGATGGTTGGTCGGCTCGTCGAGCACAATCATGTCGTGACTATTCTCTGCGGCTCCGGTTCCGCCGCCATTGTCGGCAAGCATCTTGGCAAGCGCAACGCGTTTCGCCTGCCCACCGGAAAGTTCGTCGGTGCGTCGACCGAACAGCGGTTGAACTCCGAGCGAGGTCGCAACCGCCGCAACCTCCCAGCCCTCGCCGAGGTACTCCGACACAGTTCCGGCCGGCAGCACCGGGTCCTGCTCGAGCATCGTGATCCGCGCTCCTCGTCCGAAACGGACTGCTCCACTGTCGGGCTGCAATGCACCGGTCAGAATCCGCAGCAACGTCGTCTTCCCCGATCCGTTGACCCCGACCACAGCCACACGATCCCCGCGAGAGATCGTGACGGAGAGATCGTCGAACAGCACTTTGTCGGGCTGTTCGAGCCGGACTCCCGACACGTCAACGCAGATCACTCCGCCACGCTACGACGAGGTTGACCATGTCCGGACCCGACAACCCCGTTGACAGGGCCTCGGCCTGGCAGAGTGGCGACGTGTCCGAGCCAAACAAGCTGCAGACGACCATCGCCGTCGCGATCGGTGGCATCATCGGGGCAACCGTCCGGTGGGCAGTCGGGACACAGCTCGCACCCGACGGCACGGACGGATTCCCGCTGGACGTCTTGGTTGTCAATGTGACCGGCTGCATGCTGATCGGTGTCACGGCTGCCCGTATCTCTCGACCGTCGATCGCCTGGGCGTTCGTCGCGACCGGTGTCCTCGGTGGGTTCACGACGATGTCCGGCTTGGCCGTCACGCTGAATGACCTCGCCGAGTCCGGCGAGACCGCCACGCTTGTGACGTACCTGGTGGTCACACTCACGGCGGGCTTCGGCGCGCTCCTCGCCGTCGAACGACTCGGCGGGCAGGTTGAGGACGACCCGGCGGGCATCGAATGACGCCGCTGCTGTTCGTCGCCGCTGCTGCCGCCGGCGCAATCGGGCGCCATCTGATCGGACGCGTGGCGTGTTCCTGGCAGGCACTGCTCGTCGTGAACACGATCGGTGCGGCACTACTCGGCTGGCTTGTCAGCCGAGACGTTTCGGCGAGCACGATGACGATCGCCGGTACCGGGTTATGCGGAGCGTTCACGACCTACTCGTCGTTCGCGCTCGAGGCCCGGACGCTCGGCTGGCGATGGGGTGGGGCCTACGTCGCTTCCACCCTGGTCTGCGTCACCGCCGCCGCAAGCCTCGCTGCGACCCTCTGATTCAGGGGCGTCATCGACTCGGTGCAGGAGCGCCCTCACCACGAAGACGTGCCGCGCTGAATGCCTCGCGAATCCGTTCCGCAGCAGCGATGACATCGTCGGATGCATCACGGCGGAACGTCGCGTACCACTTAAGGGTGATGTCCCGGCCCGCGAGCGGCACAATCGCGACGCTGCGGTGCGGCCGATTCCAGGTCAGGACGAGCGACGGCTGAATCGTCACCCCGTCGCCGTTGCCGACGAGTCGCAGCATCATCTCAAGCGACTGGACCTGCACAACCGTCGCCGGCACGACGTCGGCTACGAGAAAGAACTCGTGGAACTCGAACCCCCGCGCCGCCCGGTAATCGGACGTGAGAAATGTGCGCTCATAGAGCTCCACGGCGCGCACAGCGTCGCCGTCAGCCAGGGCACTGCCGGCCGGCACAGCAGCGACGAGGACATCCGACGCGAGGGCCGTGTTTTGCAGTCCCGTCGGACGCTTCGGCCATGGCGCAATCGCAATGTCGGCAGCACGTTGACGGACAGCGTCGAGCAAGTCGGCATCACTGAAGCGGAGCAGCTCGATACGCGGCGATCCGACGGTCGGCGTGAAGGTGTCGAGCAGCCAGCCTGCCGTATCGTAGAACCCGACCGCCACGCGGATCCGGCTCGGTTCACTGCTGCCGATCCACTGCGTCGTGAGCATCGCCCGTTCGATGTCGCGCTCGATGTCACCAGCACTGGCCGCCAGATGTGCACCCGCCGGCGTGAGCCGCAACGTGCGGCCGAACGATTCCGTCAGAGCCACCCCGGCCCGCCGTTCCGCCTCGGCGAGCCGATGGCTGGCAGCCGACGGGCTCAAGTGCAGTGATCGCGCCGCGTCGCCGACGCGGCCGAACTCCTGGAGTGCAGCCAGCAGTTGCAGGTGGGATCGATCCAATGACACATGCACATTCTGCATCAATACAACGTAAAAGACGCGCTGGACGAAACAGAAAGGGGGGCTGAGACTGCAGCGGTGCACCACACCATCGATCGTCGAGCCACGGCCCGCAGACCACGCGTCTGGCTTGACGTCGAGCGGTGGGGAAACGTTGCGGTCGCGTTTTCGGCGATCGGATTCGGGCTGAGCCCGCTCCTCGCCACCCGGGCGTTCGACAGCGGAGTCGCACCGATTTCCGCTGCGTTTGTGCGCGTGTCCGCTGTGATGTTGATCATGTCGCCATTCGCCCGCCGAGCGGCACGTCGGGGTCGCCAGGCGTGGATCGTCGGCGGCGGCGGCGCGATCAGCATGCTCGGCTTCGCCGGGTTCTTCATCGCCCTCGATCGCGCGCCGGTCGCTGCGGTCACCGTCGTCTACTACACCTATCCCGTGGTGGTGCTGGTGCTGTCGGCGATCGTGTGGCGGCGACGGATGCACGTCTGGGAAGCCGCCACGTGCGCAGCCGTAATCGTTGGAGTCGCGCTCGCGGTCGGTCCGATCTCGATGTCGGGAGTGTTGATCGTCGCGCTTGCGCCCGCATTCGCGGCACCCATCGGATGGGGAATGTACCTGCTGATACTCAGCGGGCCCGCTGCAGCGATGCCAACGCTACCGAAGGTGTTCGCCGGATCCTGCGGAGGAGCGGCCGCCCTGTTGCCGATCGTGCTCGTCACGTCGGGGTGGCACATCGTCCCGCTCACCTCTGGCGCCATCACGTCGCTTGCGCTCTTGACGGCGTGTACATTCGCCGTCCCCGCCGTGCTCGTCTCATGGGGCGCTGCCCGCTCCGGCGAACGGGCGACCGCGATGATCGGCAGCGCCGAGTTTGCCGTCGCTGTGGTCATCGGTTGGATGTTTCTCGGAGACGATCTCAGCCGCCTCCAGGTGGCCGGGGTCGCCCTCGTGCTCGGCGCCGCCATCATCGCTGCACGGCGCCGCGGCCACACGCGCTGACGAACCACCGATCCGACTCGGTCGGATGTAACGTCGGTTCTGTCCCGCTGACGCCGCCCCGATGCGACTCAAACGCACGTCTTCTCCATGCGCGATCCTGATAGCCATCGGGCTCACTGGCTTTATCGCACTGCTCTGACCGTTGTGGGTAGTCCGATTGGCGATTTCCCGAGTCCGGACGACCCGTCGCACACCAGCACCGGTCAACATCCTCCGCCTCAATGTCGCGGACACCCATCTGCGCCCGGTGATGCAGCGCCGGAACCCCGTGATCATCAGCGGATTTACCGCGTCGCGCGACCTCGACCTCCTCCCCGACTCGATGTCACCCCGACCCGACTGGTCGCACGCCGTGATCGCCAGCGATGCGGTGACTGTCGCCCACGTCTGGACACGGAGCGACTGACCAGAGAAATCCACCGAGGTCGGTGGCTCACCGGCGGTTTGGAGTCATGCGGGAGTGGTGGCGTCGCATGTGGCGGCAACAGCGCGCGCCTGCCAGAGTCGTTTGATGAAGATCGATACCGTGACCGGTTACTGCTGGCCTCAGTCCATCCTTCCGGGAGCACTGCTCGGGCTTCACCTATCCTCCGCCGGTGGCCGGCCGGTCTCGGTCGAGATCACGCGCGTCGGCGCGGCGCGCACCGTCGTCTGGAGCGACACGGTCGAGGCTGAGGAACACCCGACACCGCTCGACGCCGACTCGAATGGCTGCGGTTGGCCCGCCACTGCCTCGATCACGGCAGGCAATGACTGGCTGTCCGGCTACTACGAGGTGCTGCTGACCATCGACGTCGACGGCAAGACCCGTCAGAGCCACGCGTTCTTCGTCGTCCGTCCGACCGCCGACTCGACGAACACGATCCTGTTACAGCTTGCGACCAACACGTGGCATGCCTACAACGACTTCGCCGGGCGCAATCTGTACAACGGCAACACACATGCATCGCTCCAGCGCCCGATGGCCCGCGGCTACCTGTTCAAGCCACCGGGCGCCGGCCGGCGCGTGACCACGACGAACCCGCCGGACCGGGACATGAACGCTCACGTCGGCTACTTGCGGATGAACCATTTATCGGCGTGGGCAGGCTCCGCCGGTTGGCCCGACTGGGAGGAACCGTTCCTCGCGTGGGCCGAGCGAAACGGCTACGGCATCGATGTCATCACCAACACCGACCTTGAGGAACACCCGACGACGATCGATCGCTACCGACTCCTCCTATCAGTTGGCCATGACGAATACTGGTCGGGCCCAATGCGTGACACCGTCGAGGGCTTCGTCGCACGCGGCGGCAACGTCGTATTCTTCTCCGGCAACACCGCGCTTTGGCAGGTTCGCATGGAAGGGCAGATCGACGGCACCGCCTCGGTGATGGTCAGTTACAAGGGCCAGTTCAAGAAAGACCCGGTCTACGACACGGACCGGATCGGAGAGCTCACAAGCATCTGGTCCGACCACCTCATCGGCCGACCCGAGAACCGGATGACCGGCGTATCGTTCACCCGCGGCGGGTACCACCGCATCGGCAAGCGGGTCACCAACGGCGCCGGCGGCTACACCGTGTACCGACCCGATCACTGGATGTTCGCCAGCACCGCCATCGACTATGGCGACGTGCTCGGCACGAGCGCCACAACAGTCGGCTACGAATGCGATGGCTGTGAGTACACCATCGCTGATGGGCTTCCGGAGCCCACCGGCAGCGACGGCACACCCGAAACCTTTGAGATTCTTGCAATGGCGCCCGCTGCGCACTTCACCCGCGCAACTGCGGCGCGCCCGCCAAAACCGAATGAGCCCTCCGAGATCGAGTTCCTGGCATCGCGCGTGTTCGACGACCGAAGCGACGCTGCCGTGAAACGCATCGCTGCCGGTCAGGCGATGCTCGGCAGCTACACGTCACCGGGCGGAGGCACCGTGATCACGTCTGGTTCGACCGACTGGGCACACGGGCTCGCCGGCCGAGACACTCACATTGAGCAGATCACCGCGAACATTCTCGACCGCCTCGGCTGAATCTGATGCAGAGCGAAAGCGTGGTAGCCCGGCGCTGACTTAGGTATCCCGAAGCTAGGCAACAGAGGCGACACGCGACGCGAAGTCAGCAGCTATGTGATGCACACAGTCCGCGCCCATGATCGACTGATAACCCCGGTGCCGTCCCTCGACGAGGACCACCTCAACGTCAGCGACGCTTCGCCAACCGTGATAGGTCCGATCGGGATTGGTCGTGGCAGCGGCATACATAACCACAGGAATGTCGCCAGGCGTCGGCCGATAGGCAGAGGCATCGGGTTGTAGGTCCCCGGTTAATGTTGGCTTGCGTGCGTCGGGGACCGACGAGCCTGAATACTGGAGAAGCCGTCTGCCGATCGACGACGCATACTTCTCTAGTCGGCGCCTTGCGGTAATAGAAGCCTCGCCGAGGAGTGCACCCGGCGTCGTGAGCGATTTGTACTTCCACCAGCGGTTTGACCAGACGTGTTGCTCTGCGCCAGGGAAATGGGTATCAACCATCGCCACTCGTTCGACGTTGATCCTGCGCTCCCGCAATCGTGCGGCGAGGTCATAGGCAACGACACCGCTGGCCGAATACCCAAGCAAAGTCATCGGACGGTGGAGGTCCTCAACGGCCTCCTCAATCAGCAACCGTTCGAATTCCCCGCTCAAGGCGTCGATGGTGGTGAGGAGCTCATCATTTAACGCTTCGGCGGCGCAGAGCGCGAGGACACGAACCCCGTTGGGAAGTTGGTCGATGAGCGCTCCGTAACCGAACACGTTGTCCTGTGCCGACGCGAGCACCACGAGCGGCTCACCCGCCTCGCCCTTTTGCATCGTGACGAGATGTGCACCGCCCGGAGCAGCCACACCGGCTGCCGGCACATTGGATGCCAGGAGCGCGGCAATGCCCGCCGGTGTCCGTCCGTCGAGCAACACTCTGGTCGTGACCCGCCGACCAACGAGGTCCTCGGTCGCCGCCACGACCTCGACCGCCGCTAGTGAATCGCCGCCCGCGGCGAAGTAGTCGGTATCGGGGAAGATGTCGCTGCGCCCGAGTACTCGCTGCCAGATCGCAACGAGTTCGTCGACCGGCGCCGCGGTTGAAGCAAAGGGCGCCGACCGGGCAGACGGCTCGACGGCAAGCTGCGCAGCCGCTGCGCGGTCCAGCTTGCCGTGACTCGTCCGTGGAAGGTGATCGTGCGGCACGATCCGATCCGGCACGTGCGTCACCGGAAACAACTCGGTGAGATTTTCGCGCAGCTCGGCTTCATCAACGCACTCGGCTTCAACGTGTGCGACGAGTAGTCCGCGAGCGTCCGCCGACAAGACGACGACGGCTGCGGCGATCTCCGGCCTCGCTGTTAGCACCGCCTCGATCTCCGCTGGCTCGAGCCATACGCCTCCGACGTTAAGTCCATCACCGATTGGGCCGACAAACTCAAGCAACCCCCGGTCGTTAACGCGAACGAGGTCCCCGGTGCGGTACCAGCGGAAGCCACCGATCTCAAAGAATCGCTCGGTGGTCGCGTTGACGTCGTTGACGTATCCGTTCGTGACGGTCGCACCAGAGATGAGCAGTTCGCCCGCAACCCCAGTCGGGTTTGCCGCGCCCGCTGCGTCGGCCACGCGAAGCCTCACTCCGGCGATCGGGCCCCCGATCGGGACCGACGCACGATCGTCGTCGGTGACGCAATGCACGCTTGACCAGACGGTCGCCTCGGTCGGACCGTATTCGTCGAACAAAGGAATCGAAGCGAGAACCGAGCGATGCAATGCCGCGACATTCGGCGTACACGGCTCACCCGCCACGATCGACGTTCGCAGTGTGCCGAGCCGATCGCACGCACGAATGAGGAGCGCCTCGTACAGGCTGGGCACCATCAGAAGGTGGGTCACTCCATGACGTTCGATCACATCTGCAAGCCGGTTGACGTCATGCACTTCATCTTCGCCGGGGAGCACGATCGTTCCTCCCGAAACGAGCGGCCAGATGAGGCCCACGATCGAGCTGTCAAACTCGATGCTCGAAGTGAGCAGGAATCGTCGCGGGGCTTCGGCATAGGTGACCCGCCGTGCTGCGGTACTCGCGGCAAGGTTCGCGTGAGACGCAGCGACCCCGCGCAGACGGCCTGCGGAGTCCGAGGTGAAGATCACATACGCGTCATCGCGTGCCGCGATGTCGTTCAGGCGCCTCCGCGCTAAGGCAACGGTCTCCTCCGGGCCGTACGACGATCCCGTTGCGATCGGAACGGGCAGAGCAAAACGATCGCGGTTGTCGTCGTCGGCTAGCACGCCAGACAACTCGACTGAGTCAAGGATTACACCGAGGTGGTCCTCAGGGGACGCTGGATCGAGCGGCACGTACGCCCCACCTGCGAGCTGCACCGCAAGCATTGCGATGACGACGTCGACCGAACGGCCCACGCACACACCGATCAAAGTACCCGGTCCGATCAAACCATCAGCGGTGGCAAGTGCTCGGGCAACCAGATCGTGATAGGTCGCCGATCGCCCTGTGGAGTCAACGACTGCTACTGCACCAGGCGTTCGCTCACACCAGTCGACGATGTCGTGCAGAACGGTGGACCCGCATCGTGGTAAGTCCGGTCCTACCAGGTCATTGCCGGCACCGTCGGCCGGAAAGATACCGCCGATAGGGGCCTTGCGGACGACGCTGCTCACCGTCTGGAGGCTAGGAGCGGGCGGGTTTAGTGTCCACCCGAGGTTGACGACCTCAGAGCTGCGCGTCGCCCGGCCAACGAAAGACGGAGTGCACTGTCGCCCAATCGGGCTCGTGCGAGGCCAAAAATTCGGCTACTTCGTCAGTGCGGTCCTCACCGAGGCACAGGCGTCGGAGTGTGCCGGATACTCGGCTCGCCTCGTCCGACGTATGCCGAGCCAGGGGCGGGCGCGGCATTTCCCATCGCTCGGCTGCAATCCCCATCTCGTCAAGCACGGCGGCGAAGTCGTCGGAAGTCGGACCGTTAGGTCGCTCGATATTCCAGAAACGACGCCACACGTCGTTCCAGGCAGACATTGGATGCCTGATCGGAACCACGAGTACGACCGCCAAGCGTGCTCGCCCTGTGAGCGCTGCCACGAACGGTTCGATGTCAGCCACGTTGTACGCAACATGATGACAGGCCACGACGTCAGCCGTCGGCGTGTCCACAGCGACATCGGGCCAGTTGCCCTCGATGGTCTTCGAGAGGGCACCTACGGCTGCGGCCGCTTGCGTGAACGATTCCAGCATCAGCGGGTCCTGATCAACGCCTACTACCCGCTCAGCGGGCGGAACGAGCGACATCGCGGCGCGCCCCCCGCCGCACCCCACGTCGAGTACCGAACCACCCGATTTGGGCAGCACCGAGCGCGCTACCTCGGCAGACAGCACGCTCCGGTCAAGGGTTTCGTCGACGGCGAACGTAGCCGGGTCGTGGACATATGGTGACCGTGGCGCCCGCTCCAGGATGTGCTGTGGGATCGTCCAGTCAGCGAGCTTTTCAGCCCACGACACGATGGCTGACATCAGTCGGCAAGAATCCTCACTGGCAGCTCGCGTGGACCGCGAATTTGACCAACCGACCATCGGGTATCGCCTGCCAGCTCAAAATTGGGGAACCGACTGATGAACTCCTCGATTGCAACGCGGAGTTCAAGCCGAGCCAGATTTGATCCGAGACACCGGTGGATTCCGAGTCCGAACGCTGCGTGGCGGTTTTCCTTGCGGTCGATGATGAACTTATCGGCATCCTCGAATTGTTTCGGGTCCCGGTTTGCAGCCGGGAACGGCAACAGCACCCAATCATCCTTTTTCATCGGGCATCCATTGAAGTCGTGGTCCTTCGCCACCATGCGACCCATCGTGACGGGGGCGTAGGCCCGAAGGAACTCCTCAATCGCAAAGGTCATCACCTCGGGATCGTCGATCAGACGTTTCCGGTCGGCAGGGTTCTGGGCAAGGTGCCACAGCGACGACCCGATCGCAGACCACGTGGTATCGATGCCGGCGACGAGCAGCAGAATGATTGACCCACCGACGTGGTCGTCGGAAAGCTTGTTGCCGTCCAGTTCCACGTTCATCAGGTAGCTCGTGAGATCGTCACGCGGATTGTTGCGATGATCTTCGATCTGCTCGCCGATGTACTTGCCGAGATCGTCGAGTCCGTTTTGTGTTCCGGGCTCTTCGTCGATCCGCTCCATTGCGTCGTGGACGAATTGCCGAAACAGCGCCTCGTCTTTTTCGGGAAAGCCGAGCATCCGTCCGATCACGTTGACTGGGATATTCTGGGCGTAGTCGATCGCTGCGTCGACAACGCTTTCACCCGGCGTAATGTCACCCATCTCGTCGAGCAGATGACGACATAGAACCCGGACTTCGTCCTCCCACGGCTCAATCTGCTTGGGGGCAAACGGCGGAAGCAGGGGCCGACGGGCCATGGCGTGGAAGGGTGGATCGCTCGAAATCGGCGGCACACCCCCGACTGGAGCAGGCATCGCAAGATCGCCAGGTCGGCCAACAGCAGGCACGACTGCTCTGCTCGTGAAGTGATCAGTGTCGTAGGCGACTTCGTGCACCATGTCATGAGTAATCGGCACCCACATGCCGCCGTATCGATCAGAGTGCGCAACTGGGCAACCAGACTCGCGGAGTTCCTTCCAGACCTCCGGAGCGTTGGGGTTGTACTGTCGGTCGGCGTGGTCGAAGTCGGTCGCGAAGTCCTTTACCGGACCGTAGTCGTCAGGGTTGTAAGGGACGCGTTGCCACACATCGGTGCCCTCGGGTGAGTCGCCGAACACGGCGTCTCGGTCACCGAAGCGACTACTGGGCTCTGGCGAAGCCTTCTCGTTGACGGTATCGGTCATGTCAGGACTCCTGGGTGATCGTGATTGCGTATTCGGGGCAGTTAGACGCAGCGAGACGTGCCTTGTCGCGAAGCTCAGCAGGCACGTCGCCGTCTAGGATCAATACGGCTTGACCGTAGTCATCGACGTCAAAGAGCTCAGGTGCCAGGGCGTAACAGCGATTATGTCCCTGGCACTTTTCGGCGTCGAGGTAAATCTGCATCTGTGCTCCGTTAGTGGTTTGTGACAAGGTTCGCCAGACTCAAGGTGTGCCTGACATTGGACGACAGTATTCGAACAGCGTTCCAATCTTGCTACTTCCACCGTCCGAAGGCAAGGCGGCTGGCGGGGCTTCGTGTAGTTGGGAGCCTAATTCGGGGACGTTCTCGACCTTGGCCGCCCGTCGCGTTGTGCTGACCGAGCGGCTTGGTGTGATCGGAGGTGGCTCGGAGAAGCTGCTCGGCGTCAAGGGCAGACACTTGGATCGGGCCCTTGCGTCGAACGTCTCGCTGGTCGGTGCTCCATCGCTGCCGGCATGGCGCCGCTACACCGGCGTCGTTTGGGATCATCTCGATCTCGCAACACTGGCGCCAGTCGAACGACGGCAGATCGTGGTCATCTCGGGGCTCCTTGGACTAGTCAGGGCAGACGATCCGGTGCCCGACTACCGGCTGAAGATGGGCGCAAGCCTCGCCCCGTTCGGCAAGCTCTCGACATGGTGGCGCGAAGAACTCTCTGCAACCTTGAATCGCTATGCAGCCGAGCGTACTGCTCAGAAATCACGCGTTATCGTCGATCTGCTCCCAAAAGAACATCGCGCTGCGTGGGTCCCGGACGGGCACGCCGACGTCATCTCGATCGAGTTCGTCGACCCCAGTGGACGACCCGGCGGCCACTTAGCCAAGGCGGCGAAGGGTGAACTCGCTCGGACGATTCTTACGGATGGCCTTATGGCGGTCGACCGGTGGCGACACGACCGCTTTGAGCTCTCGGTCACATCGACCTGAATCAATTTCAGATCTTCTCGATCCGCCTAGACGCAACAACAAAAAGGGCTGCTGCCGGCAAGGTAACAATCGCAGTGGCAGCACCAACGCTCAGGCTTGTGCCAGCAAGTGTGCCGACCACCGCAGGGGTCATGAGCAGGGCTAGGCGTGATCCGCCGGTGAGCGCACCCAAGCCTGCACCAGGACGCCCAGGGAACTTTGCAGCGTCGTCGTATAGTTTCGGGAATTGTGTCGCAACGCCGAGTCCGGCAACAACGAAAGCTCCAAGCACAAACCACCGGTTGGGCGCGAACGATAGGGCAACAAGCGCAAAGACCGTCATCGAGATCGCGATGTTGAAAACTCGGTGCGAGCCGAAGCGAACGATCACCCAATCGCCGCCGAAGCGACCCGACGTCATACCAATAGTAAATGCGACGTAGGCCATTCCTGCCGCACCCGCCGCTGCGCCGAAATCGTCGCTGAGCCTGAACGCGGCCCAATCGCTTGACGTCATCTCCATTGCAATCGAGCATCCGCCGGCCAAACCAAGCAATGCAAGCGGGTACCGACGACCAGGTCGACCCGGGCGGGAGCTCAGATCAGCATCGTCGATACCTCCGTTGACGAATTCGTCAGTGGTCAACAAACCCCGACCGACGAAAACCACGACGGCAAAGAACACCGCCGACGCGATCAGAAGATGGGTTCGTAGCGGCACGCCTGCTGCGGCCGCTTGTGCAGCAATGAGTCCACCTGCGACGGTGCCCAGGCTCCACAAACCATGGAGCCGGTTCATCACCGGAACGGCCCGGCGACCGCTGATCCAGGAGCCCTGGCTGTTCATCGCCGAATCGACAAGGACGTCCATTGACGACAGGCCCATCAGTGCGAGCAACAAGATGAGCGGCGTGGTCGCCAGTCCGACTGCTGCAAGCGAGGCGACCAGCGTCAACGCACCACTTATCAGCACCCTCCGCGTTCCGAACCGTTCGATGAGACGGCCGACGGCAAGGCTGCCGAGCAGGCCCGCTGCGCTGCCGATCGCAAGCAGCGCGCCCAACGTGGCTGTCGAGATGTCGGCGCGGTCACGGATTGCAGGGAGACGGGGAACGAAAGATGCGACGACGAGTCCGTTCACGAAGAATTGGGTGGCCACCGACAGGAGCGCGCGGTTGTCTCCAGGTTGCGGCCCGACCGGATTCGGCCGGTCAGTCATCACGGCCCGTCGTGCAAGGCCGCGATGGCTGCGCTCAGACGCTCAGGGGCGTCGTCCAGCGTCAGATCGATCACAGCGGCAATCGGTTTGCCCTCTCCGGTCACGGTCGACAGCGGTCCTCCCCGCACCGTGCCAGAGGTGAGCACGATCAACGATTCACCACTGTTCGCTTCGCGAAGGATCGCCGCCTTCGCCACTGTCTTCCAGACTGTCTCGATCCTGCTCAATCCTGGCCGGGCCGGCGTATGCACGCCGCCGAACTCGAATAACTGCGTCACACCATCTGCGCGCGTTCCGCGCACGCTCACCTTGACGCCGGGCGCGATCCGGGCGTTATCGTCGAGCGAGTCGAACCCAGATTGCACGAGGAGTGCTCGGGCCATGTCTTTTACCGTGCGACGGTCAGGCAATTCGACCGGAGCGAGTGACTCAATCCTTTCGCGTGCCTGGTGAACGTAGGCAGGTTCAGTGTCGTAGCCCACGAAGTGCCGACTGGTGCGCTTGGCGGCGACACCGGTGGTGCCTGAACCCATAAAGGGATCGAGGACTACGTCGCCGTCGTAGGTGAACAAATGCAGACAGCGCTCGACCAATGCGACCGGGAACGGGGCCGGATGTCCGACGCGAGTCGCCGACTCTGCAGGGATTTCCCAGACGTCAAGGGTCGCTTCCATGAACTCGTCGCCCGGGACCGTTGGTTCGCCGTCATCGTCACGTCCTGTGCCGCCGCGCCCAACCCGGTCAAATCGACCCTTGCTCGCAATAATCAGTCGTTCGGTTGTATCGCGAAGCACAGGATTGGCAGGCGACTGGTACGACCCCCACGCACAGGATCCACTCGCGCCGCGCTGCTTCTGCCAGACCACTTCACCTCGCAGCAGAAGACGGAGATCGTCCTGCAGGATCGCAGTAATATCGGCTGCGAGATTGCGGTACGGCTTGCGACCGAGATTAGCGACGTTCACCGCAATCCGACCCCCCGGCTCAAGGGTGCGGACGCACTCACGGAACACATCGCGCAGCATTTCCAGATACTCAATGTAGTCAGCTGGGACGTGCCCCTCGCCAAGCGCGGTCTCATATTCCTTGCCGGCGAAGTAGGGCGGCGATGTGACGACCAGTGCCACTGATGCGTCAGGGACGCAGGTCATGTTGCGAGCGTCTCCGAGATGAATGACATCGACTTCGCCTGGCGTGCCGAGCGTGTCGTCGTCGCTGATCTCGGGTGAAGCAAACCTTGCATAGAAGTCGGTGGCGTCGTGCGACTCGCGTTTGCCAGCACCGAACGCCGATGTGGAGGTACCCATCAGCTGGTTCCGATCATTGGCGGGTTCGTCTGGCTTGCTGCACGTTGCATCCGCTCGACCGGCTGCTGGCGCATGTCCTCGTGCGTGAGGATCCAGAACTGGCCGCTGTCCACGGCTGCGACGAATTGGTCAGCTACGTCGCCGGCGGGGATGCCATCTTCCACACCCGACGTGAGCATCTCTCCCACCAAATCACCGATCGGCGAGTCGACTCTGTCGGGTTCCTTCTCCATCAGATCGGTCTTCACGAAGCCCGGGCACAGGACACTGACACCGATCGGGGACTTGGTTGCACCGAGTTCAAGGAACAGGCCCTCGCTGATTGCGACAACGGCGTGCTTCGTCGCGTTGTACGGAGCTGCACCGGGCAGCCCCATCAGACCAGCCATTGAGGCGGTGTTGACGATGTGCCCGCACCGCTGTTCGGTCATGATCGGAAGGAAGGCCCGGATCCCGTGGACGACGCCGTACAGATTGATATCGATCACGCGATCCCACAGCCCGAGTGGACCGCCCCAGGCATCACCGAGGCCGGCAATCCCTGCGTTGTTGAAGAGCAGATGCGCGCCGCCGAACCGCTCTAGCGTCGTTTCAGCAAGCGCCGTCACCGAGTCACTCGAGGCAGTATCGCAGATCACTCCTGCTACCTCGCCACCGGCTTCGGTAATCCGCGACTCGACGTCACGGAGCTTCGCCTCATCGACATCGGCAAGCACTACTCGCATCCCGCGAGCCAGTAGATGCTCGGAAACCGCAAGCCCGATGCCACTGGCTCCGCCCGTGATGACGGCGACATTGCCGCGCGTGAGCACGGTGTTGGTCGGAGACATGAGCGACAATCTTGGCAAACTTCGCGCGATGAGTGGTTGATGTCGCGCGAACAGCGCGACATCTATCGCAGCACCCACGACACGACGAGTTCACCGAACTGCGCGGGCCCGGCTGCAACGAGCCGAACATGACACACTTTTGGGGTGATCGACATCGACGCTGCGCTCTCGGCTCTAACCCTCGACGACAAGTGCCGGCTCGTAGCCGGCAAGACCAACTGGCGCACTAAGGCGTTCCCGCAGGCGGGTATTCCGCAGTTGAAGATGTCGGACGGGCCCACCGGCCTGCGCGGCGAGGGCCACGGCAGTTCCGGGACTCCCGGTGTCGCCGTTCCGGCCGGCATCGCACTCGGTGCAAGTTGGGACCCCAAACTGCTCGCCGAGATCGGGGATCTCCTCGGGCTCGAGGCACGCCGAAAGCGCTCCCACGTGCTGCTCGGACCGACTATAAACTTGCATCGCACTCCACTTGGCGGGCGAACGTTCGAGTGCTACAGCGAGGACCCTGAGCTTTCCGGAGCGCTAGCTGTCTCCTACGTGCGCGCCGTCCAGTCACACGATGTTGCGGTCACCGTCAAGCACTTCGTGTGCAACGACACCGAAATCGACCGGATGACGGTGAACGTCGAAGTTGACGAACGATCGCTCCGCGAGCTTTATCTTCGGCCATTCGAGCGAGCAGTGAAGCAAGGCGGCGCATGGGGGATCATGAGCTCGTACAACCGAGTTGCCGGTGAACACTCTGCTGAGAACGTTCGGCTGCTGACCGACATCCTGCGCACCGAATGGGGCTTCGATGGCTTCGTAGTATCCGACTGGTTCGGCGCACACGAACCAGTCGGCGCAGCAAACGCCGGACTCACGCTCGAGATGCCCGCCCCAGTTCGGGTCTACGGCCGCCGTCTCGCCGAAGCCGTCGAAGCCGGCCACGTAACGGAGGAGACCGTCGACGGGCTCGTCAAGGATCTGCTCACAGTGATGAATCGCACAAAAGCAGACCTACGCAGCTGCGACGAGCCCGAGGAATCGCTCGATGATCCGGCCGAACGAGCGCTGACCCGGCGGGCTGCGATCGCCGGCACGGTGTTGCTCCGTAACGCTGTCGTTCCATCACTCGGCCGTCGAACACTCCCGATGTCGCTCGGAGACATCGGGTCGGTTGCCGTCGTCGGACCGAATGCTGTCATCGACCGATCGATGGGTGGCGGGTCCGCGAGCCTGACCCCCTTCGCCCACCGCACACTACTTGACGCGATTACCGACCGACTCGCCGCTCGGAGCCCATCGACCAGTGTCAGCTATGACCCAGGTGTGCGCATCGACCGCCTCACACCGATCGTACGGCGAGGGCAGCTGCGGACGCCTGTGGGTGAGCCCGGGTTGCGGCTCGAGTACGTCAACGGTCTGAACTGGGATGCACCGGCCGTCGGCGACGCAACTGCGACCACATCGATGATTAGATTCTTCGGCACGACACCCGACGGAATCGATGCGGCGAGTTTCAGTGCTCGAGTCACAGGTTCATTTGTCCCCGAGATCGACGGACCGCACACGATCGGTGTGGTCTCAACCGGCCCGGTGACAATGACCGCCACCACCAACGACGGGACGCCAACAGTCGTGGTCGATGACCCCGACATGCTGTTACCTCGCACGAGGGAATTCTTCGGCTACGGCAGCGAGGAGGGCACGGCGGTTGTCGATGCCATCGCTGGCCAGCCGATCGAGTTCATGGTCAAGTGGACGGCAGCAGCCCGGAACGGCTTTGAAGCGCTGCGAATCGGGGTGCGCCCACCCGACCCCGCCGACCTGTTCGAACAAGCGATCACCTCGGCAGCCGGCGCTGACGTCGCCATCGTGGTTGTCGGCACAAATGACGAATGGGAAACCGAGGGATTCGATCGCGAGACAATGCATCTGCCTGGTCGCCAGGATGAACTCGTCGAGGCGGTCAGTGCGACGAACCCGAACACAATCGTCGTCGTCAACGCCGGATCTCCGGTCACGATGGACTGGGCGGCCGACGGCCACCCGACGCCGGCCCCCGCCGTGGTGACGTCGTTCTTCGCGGGCCAGGAACAAGCCGAGGCGATGGTTGACGTGCTGCTCGGTGATGCCGACGCCGGCGGGCGACTCCCGATCACGTATCCCGCGCGTCTCGAAGACCACCCGGCAATCGACAACCACATTCCGGATCATTCAGGCAACGGACCTCCCGTTCAGCGCTACGAAGAGGGGCTGTTCATCGGACATCGCCACTACGAGCGGGCCGGCGTTGCGCCTCGTTTCTGGTTCGGCCACGGCCTTAGCTACGGCACTGCGACATGGGGTTCCGTCGACATCTCGACCCGAAGGTGCCGACGATCCGCCCTCACCGAGCACCCAGTTATGGTTGACGTGCCACTCCACAACGATGGTCCAAGTCCCGCAACGGTGGTAGTTCAGGCATACATCGTCCCGATCGCGCCGCCGGTCGAACGACCGACTCGCGAGCTGAAGGCGTGGGCCAAGACCGTCGTGACCCCCGGTTCGTCAACCGTCGTTCAACTCGCCCTCGGGCCTGCTGCCTTCCACCATTGGGACGAATCCGCCAACGACTGGACGATCGCACCGGGCGACTACAACATCGTGATCGCCCACTCCTCGGCACCCGATGCCGAGCACACTCGCACACGCATAACTCTCATCTAATTTTCCAAGACCCCGCACGAAGAAATCACGTCGCCGCTCACATTGGCGCGATGCAACCGCAGCACTGACGGCGCGAGGCCGTTGTGTATCGGGTCCACGTCCGGTCGTTCGTCGACATGAACGGAGACGAAGTCGGCGATCTCGAGGGCATCCGCTCACGAATTTGCCGCTTGGCGACGCTCGGCGTCGACGCCCTGTGGCTAAATACCTTTTACCCGTCACTACGACCTATCCAGGCACCGTGACCAACAACGCGCTCGAATCAAGCGTCGCGAGCATCGACACTGCGGTCGGGCTCCGTCGATCCCGGGCCATAGACACCCTGGCGCTGGCCATGCCGGGCACGCTGTACCCGTGCATGAGCGAAGAGCTTGAGCAGCCCGAGTACCTAGACATCCCAGTCGACCGCTGAGAAGATCCGGTATTCATCCGGACCGAAAGTCAGCAGATCGGGCGCGACCGATGTGGTATCCCAATTCCGTGGACGGACGATCCGTCCACCTCGTTCAGATTTTCAAGCCTCAAGGACAGCGCATCGGCGCCACAACCGTGGCTCTCCAAGCCCGACTGGTGAGGAACCATGGCCGTCGATGAACTCGACGAAGACGACAGATCTATCCTTGAGTTGTGTCGAGAAGTCATCACGGCTCGTTGCGAGTTCGCTGTGCTGCAATGGCTCGCCGGCGCAGTGATTTAACTCGGCGACAGGCTCCTCGCCATCCGCTGCGCAGATCTCGTGGCCATCACAAACATGACTGCAGCACCGATCGCACACGATCTTGACGGTGTCGTCCGGACTCACCGGACGGCTGTCGCGTTGGTTCTCGCTGTAGGTGGCGGCTGCGTCAACAATCTGGGCAAGCTAGGCCGCCTTATGGAGATTATTTTCGGCCCAATGCTTTAGGACAACCACGCGTTCGCTTTCCGGCACGCCTTCGCCGCAGCGCTCATGATCACGGCGCTCGTCGAGATGCTCCAATGGCTTCGTCATCGGGAAGCAAAGCAAGAATCGATGGGGTGACCGCCTCCCCGCTCGACAATCGGATCGAACCGATCCTCGCAACTGACGACGAAATCCGAGAAGCGGTTGCGGGGGCACACCTCTCGAGCTTTCTGCCCGCACTACTCCCGGCGCTCGCCCATGCGCTCGGCGATGATTCGGTTCTTCCCGAGTGGGTGCGTCCTAATGGCGCGTCGATACGCGATGAGAGTGCCGGGCTCACGCCCGGGCAAGCACGAGAAATCCGGCGCATCGCAATCGAGGCGCTAATCGATGTGCGTGACGGCAACCGGTTCTTCGACGACGAGGCAACGAAGTCCAACATCTCGAGCGAGCGCCTGCGTCGACTGATGTCGTTCGCAATCGGCGAGACGATCGACGCCGCGTACGTCCCGTTGATGCGGGAAGAATTGTCGGTCACGGGCAACGACCTGCGGGCACCCACGTGGCACACCGACGACGTGGCCCCCGGTCGCTCGTTCCCAGTCGCGATCATCGGCGCAGGAATGTCAGGCCTCCTCGCCGGACATCGCCTGAGGCAGGCCGGCGTTGACTTCTTGATCTTTGAAAAGAACGACGACGTGGGCGGAACCTGGCTCGAGAACACCTACCCCGGCTGCCGCGTCGACGTGTCGAATCACGTATACAGCTACTCCTTCGCGCAACGAAACGACTGGCCCAACTACTTCTCGTCGCAACCAGAACTGCTCGACTATTTTCGGACCTGTGCCGACGAGTTCGGCGTTCGAGAGCACATTCGCTTCGGTCACGAAGTTTCGGCGATGACGTGGTCGGACGATGACCAACGTTGGACACTCAAGGTCAACGCTCCAAACAGCGAATCGACGCACGTGTGCAGCGCTGTCATCTCTGCGGTTGGTCAACTAAATCGAGTGAACATGCCGACGATCGCCGGCATGGACGACTTCGCAGGGCCCTCATTTCATTCTGCTCAGTGGGACCACAACATTGACCTCGACGACAAGGACGTCGTCGTCATCGGTGCTGGCGCGAGCGCCTCGCAGTTCGTGCCGCACGTCGCTGAACGAACCGCACACTTGTCCGTGCTCCAGAGAACCCCGAACTGGTTTGTTCCCGTCCCGACGTATCACGAGCCGGTAGCCGACGGATTGCAATGGCTGTTCCGCCATCTGCCGGGGTACGCACAGTGGTACCGATTTTGGCTGTTCTGGCGATCGTCCGAGGGACTGCTCCCAGCGTGCGCAGTTGACGATGGCTGGGAGGATTTGTCGATGGCGACCGGTGTCGACAATGCCGCCCTACGCGAACTCCTCGAACAGTGGCTGCGCCTTTGCTACGCCGATCGACCGGATCTACACGACTTGGTCCGTCCGATGTATCCGCCCGCAGCAAAACGGATCGTGCTCGACAACGGGTCGTGGTCGACGACGTTGAAACGCGACGACGTGACCCTCGATGCATCGCCCATCATTCGAATCGAAACCAACACGGTCGTCACAGCAGACGCGGAGGGATCCGAGACCCACCATCCGGCCGACGTGATCATCTATGCAACCGGGTTTCAGGCTTCCAAGTTCCTCACACCGATGAAAGTCGTCGGCACCGGTGGGCGAGACCTCCACGACATCTGGGACGGCGACGCACGCGCCTACCTCGGCGTTGTGCACCCGGGGTTCCCGAACTTCTTCCTGTGCTACGGGCCGAACACGAACATCGTTGTCAACGGGTCGATTATCTACTTCTCTGAGTGCGAGGTGCATTATGCGCTCGGCGTGATCGAGATGCTGCTGCGCACCAACGCTGCATCGGCCAACTGCCGTCAAGAGGTCCACGATGCCTACAACGAGCGGATCGATGTCGGCAACCTGAGAATGGCGTGGGGTGTGTCGACGGTTAACAGCTGGTACAAGGCAGAGTCGGGTCGCGTTGCGCAGAACTGGCCATTTAGTCTGCTTGAGTACTGGGAACAGACCCGAACTCCCAACCCTGCCGATTACCACTTTGCATAATCGGAGGCTGCTGCCCTCCCGATCAGGGATGGGCGGGTGGCGATCGAGACCCGTACGCTGGTGACGTGCAGAATCCTTGGTTCAACCCGTGGTTCGAGTCGATCGCCATTGCCCAAAAGCGGGCGAAGCGGCGGCTGCCCAAATCGGTGTACGGCGCACTGATCGCAGGTGCTGAGCGCGGCCTGACGCGCGACGACAACTGCGCAGCATTCGACGACCTCGGCCTACGTCCGCTCACGGCGGGTCAGCCACCGACGCGAGAAATGTCGACGAACGTGATGGGCCAGTCGATGTCGATGCCAGTGATAATCAGTCCGACCGGCGTCCAGGCCGTCCACCCTGACGGGGAAGTGGCAGTTGCCCGCGCCTCCGCAGCCCGCGGCGTCGTGATGGGCTTGAGTTCGTTCTCGTCAAAGCCGATGGACGAGGTCATCGCCGCGAACCCGCAAACCTTGTTCCAAATTTACTGGGCCGGCGACCGGGACTCAATGGTCGGCCGCATGGAGCGAGCGAAGGCGGCCGGTGCAATCGGAATGATCCTCACGCTGGACTGGTCATTCGTGCACTCTCGCGACTGGGGCAGCCCGTCGATTCCAGAGGCCATGAACCTTGCGACCATGATCAAGCACGCTCCGGAGGGGCTGCTCCGACCGCGCTGGCTGTACGACTGGCTCCGGTCGGGCTCGATCCCGCAATTGGGTGTCCCGAACTTCACGGTGTCGAAGAACGATCCCGTTCCTGGATTCTTCGAGGCGTACGGCGTCTGGATGGGCACTCCTCCACCGACCTGGAAGGACATCGCCTGGCTCCGGTCACAGTGGGAAGGCCCGTTCATGGTCAAGGGCATCAATCGCGCCGACGAAGCCCGAAGAGCGACGGATGCCGGTGCCACGGCCATCTCGGTGTCGACGCATGCTGGCAACAACATCGATGGAACACCGGCACCAATCCGGGTCCTGCCCGAGGTGGTTGCAGCGGTCGGCGACCAGATCGAAGTCGTGATGGATTCGGGCATACGCCGCGGAAGCGATGTGGTCAAGGCACTTGCCCTCGGCGCGAAAGCTGTGATGATCGGGCGCAGCTACCTGTGGGGTCTTGCGGCAAACGGCCAGGCGGGCGTCGAGAACGTGCTCGACGTACTGCGAATGGGTATCGATTCGAACATGCTCGGGTTGGGTAAGGCAACGATCGGTGACCTCTCCCCCAGCGATCTCGTCATCCCTGACGGGTTCTCCCCGCCAGCACGCGACCGACAATGAAATGTTCATTGGTGCTAGGCACCGACGTGTGTGGTCGCTATTGCCGCACACCGAGAAAATTAGGAGGCTGACCGCCGATGCGACTCGGTGAGGCGACGTGGAACGAGGTCGACGCCGCCGCGCGGCGCATGGCCGACGACGACGGCACCCGATCCCCAATCATCCTCATTCCCATCGGCTCAACCGAGCAGCACGGCCCACACCTACCGCTCAATACCGACACCCTCGTCGCCGAGGAGATCGCCGGGCGGGCGCTGCATCGCACGACGGGTCTGATGCTTGGTCCGACCATCTCAATCACTGCGTCGGGAGAGCACGCTGGCTTCGCCGGCACCCTGTCGATCGGTACCGAGGCCATGGCGCAGGTCGCGATCGAGCTAGGCCGCAGCGCCGAGTGGGCCGCGGGAATCGTATTTGTCAATGGTCACGGCGGGAACCATGAGGCGCTGGCTCGAGCCGTTGACCTCCTCACAGCCGAAAGCCGGTGCGTCTTGTCGTGGTGGCCGAAGTGGCGCCGGCGCACCGATGGCGGGCCGCCCGACCTCCATGCCGGACGCATCGAGACCTCATTGATGCTTGCGATCGATCCCGGCCTCGTCCGCTTCGAACTCGCCACCGACGGGCCCGGCCTCCTGCTGAGTGAACTGCTCCCCCGACTCCGCGCTGACGGTGTGCGCAGCGTGAGCCCGTCTGGCGTGCTCGGCGACCCTGACGGCGCATCGGGTGCCGAGGGCGAGCGGTTCATCAGCGACTTCGTCGACGACCTCGTACTCACGATCGAACAGTGGCGTCCCATCGATCCGACGCCACATGAGAGCACCCGTCTCGACACGGAGGCCGATCCGAACATTGCGTCTCCCGTCGATGCCTCGCCCATGGTCCACGACTAACGATGCGGTTCCGTACGGATTCGACCTGGAATCGGACCGGGGCAACCGGATCAGTCGTTCTCGCCGGTTCACCCCTGCGCGTGTTCAGACTCAGCGCGACGGGGGCCAACCTGTGCGTCTCGATCGAATCAGGGGACGATGTCGAATCCTCCACGCTTACCGAACGCCTCCTCGACGCCGGCGCCATCCACCCGCAGCCAGGCATCAGCGAGGCCTCGTGGGGGCGCCACGACGTCACCGTAATCACGCCGCAACTCGGCGGATTCGCCCGCTCCGACCGTGACATCACCGTCGACGACGGTTCCATGCCGCCGGTCAACGGTGCGATGGTGCGACTCGATGAGAATCGAGGCCCCGGCGCCGCCCGCAATGCCGGACGTGCACACGCGTCGACCCCACTGCTTGCATTCGTGGATGCCGACGTCACGGTCCCGAATGAGGACTGGCTCATTCGCCTCCTTCCCCACTTCAATGATCCACAGGTCGGGCTCGTGGCTCCGCGGGTCCTCGGCAACTCGACTACATCGTTGGATCTCGGTACCGAGCCCGCTCGGATTCGTGCTGGGAGTCGCGTCAGCTACGTGCCCGCCGCTGCGATCGTGATCCGGGCTTCCGCATTCGACGATGTCGGCGGGTTCGATGAGCGACTCCGCTTCGGCGAGGACGTCGACTTGGTGTGGCGCCTCGATCAGGCCGGATGGCGGTGTCGCTACGACCCCACCGCTAGCGTCTACCATGCCCCGCGGCCCAACTGGTCCGGACGGCTTCGGCAGCAGGTCGGCTACGGCTCATCGGCGGCACCGCTCGCGCAGCGGCACCCTGGCTTGTTGTCGCCTCTGCGATTGAACAGATGGACGACTGCTGCGGGGGTTGCCATCGGGACCGGGCACCCGGTGGCCGCTGGAGCGCTAGCAATCGCCAACACGGCGACCGTTGCGCGCAACCTCCCCGATGTCCCCGTGACCGATGTCGTGCGCCTCACGGCGACGAGTTATCTCTTGAGCGCCCGCCAGGTCGCATCGACCGTTCGTCGGCTGTGGTGGCCGATCGCGATGGTCGCCTGCGTGTTCTCGAGGCAGGCTCGGTGGATCGCGGTGGCTTCGATTGCAGCTGACCCCCGGGCGACTCCGACCGACATCGCTTATGGCTGGGGAGTCTGGCGCGAGATGCTGCGGCGCCGCGAGTGGGGCCCCGCGATGCCGGTGATCTGCTCGTGGCCACCGTCGAATCGATGTCGAACCGTCACCACGTCCGGGCCTCGTTAAAGCAAGGCCAGGCGCCGTGCTGCGATTCGGCACCATGGTCCCGGCGTCGGACTCGCAGCTGCATGCGAATTGCTGCGCTCAACCGCCGATGGCGCGGTAGGCCCACTCGGCCGGCCCTCGCGCGTAGCGGCGATGCCACCACGCGCCGAGCACCATTGCGATCACCCAGAATCCAAACGCGAAAGTGAGCGCCGTACCTAGCCCAGCGGGCTCCACCCAACCGATCCAATCGACGAACAGATTGAAGAGCAGGATGTGGGCGATGTACAGCGTAAGCGTCATCTGGCCCGCCTCTCGCAGAACCTCCACCACTACGGCAGCCGGGCCAATTGCCCGATCGGCAAGCCAGGAGATTCCAGCGAACGCGATCAGTGACGTACCGAGGGCGCTCGCCACGTACACCACCCCCCGGTCGAACGGATGGCGCGACAGCGCAAGGTCGGTGAAGGCCGTACCGGTCATCGTCGACACGATCGTCGCAACGCCAAAGAGCACGAGTCCAATCCCACCGCACCACAACTGCCAGTCGGGCGCCTCCAACGTCCGCCCGAGCACGATGCCCGCACAGAGGAACGCCAGCCAAGGCAGCAACGGGTGCGTGCCATTCACCGTGAGGTCGAACACGTACCGGCGGATCGAGTCAGATGCAGGAGAACGCAACCATGCCACACTGGCACCGTCTTCCACCTGCCAAAACGACCACAGAGAAACCCACCAGCCAGCCAGCGCCGCAGCAATTCCGATCATAATTATCCACCGCGTCGCAAGCGTGAATAGGAGCGACGCGATCGCGAACATCGCTCCGTAATAGATGATAATTGTTCCGGGCCAGATCACATCAAGCAACTGACCGAGGACGTACAGGGCCAAACCGCGACGGACGAGACGCCACCTCATCTCGGTAACTGCTTTTGCGGCACCTGCGACCCCGTCGACACGGTCCGCCTCCACCCTGCGGGTCATGAGCGTAATCCCGACGCCAGCCGTCAACACGAACGTCGAAGCGAATCGCGTCGACAGTGGCCCCTCAAACGGATCGAAGAACCGGTTAAGGGCGCTGTCAATAACGTCGGTCCTCAAACTGCGCAGCATCAGGTAGCCGTGATAATTCATGACCACGACGCCGATCAGCGCCACGGCGCGGACAACATCGGGCCCGCAAAGTCGATCATTCGACTCAGACAACGGAACGGCCTCGTCGGTCGCCGAGCGGCCTGCGATGCTCACGTCACTTCCAGCGGAACTCGTCGACCGCAGTCATGTGCAGCGGTCGCTGGACATCAACCTCGTCACCGACATCGGGCACCGAATCACCAGCCGGAACGAAAGCCATAGACGTGTGCATGTGCGGAGCTTCGTGCAACGCCAACCTAGTGCGCGCAAAGTGAAACGGGCTCAGGTTGTCAGCGAGAGGTGTCACACCATTGGTTGTGCCAGCGCCAATCATCACGAGGTGACCATCGCCGGCAACGGCGGCCTGGTGGTAACCGGCCGTCATCCCCGCCGAAACGGCGCGCACGTCCAAGACATCGGCGGTGAGGTGCAGTGCGGTCTTCTCGCCGTGCCACAACGAGGTTCCGACTCGAAGTCGGTAAGAACGGTCCGGTGGAAGCGCGCGGTACGCATCGAGGCCGAGATGACTGAGCCAGACCGTTAGCCGAGGATCAACGTGCGTGATCACCGATGTGATTTGCTCGATCCGATCGCCATCGGTTCCGGCGATCGGCGGATGGAGCGACACCCCGACAACCTCGTGTCCGCGCGTGCGGGCGATGTCGATCAATGAACTTGACCCTCCATATCTTCGGAGGTCGGTTGGAAGCTTGACAAGCACTCGTCCGACCCACGCGTCGAGGGCGTCGAGATGTTCGGGCCTCCCGACGGTGAGGATGGGATCGCTCGTTGCCGGCGCCTGCAGCGTTGGGGTGAGCACCACTGCGGTCAGCGCATCGGGCAGTCCAGCGAGTTCATGGACTGTACCGACGGCGACGGTGTCGCAGAACTCGGCAGCTATCTCCGCAAGCCGCAGTCGCCCAAATCCATAGCCATTGCCCTTGACGACTGGGACCAACCCGGCGGTCGTCGCCGCCATCTGAGCGATCTGGCTCCGCCAGACGGTAGTGCGCACGGTCAAGAAGACGGTCACATTGGCGACGGTAGCGCCACTGCGGGATCAGCGGTCGGTCGGATTATCGAGGGCGGCGCAACAATTCGAGACGCTGATCGCGTACCTGACGTCGGCGAACGCGGCGCGCCTGGACGATCCGTGGCCCTACTCTCGAGATCGAGACGGCCTCACGTCCGCTGCTGAATGGCCGAATCGCCGTCGACAACCATCATCCTTGACCGGTGCGATCCAACGCCACCGAGCTCACGCGTCGCTGACGGACGGGGTTGGTGCAGTAGGACGCTGGATCTCACCGCCGACACTGCGTCGGGAGCGCCGAAGGCCGCGCCACCCGACTGCTCCGGCGCCGATCAACGGTCCCGAATCAGCGAGGCGTGACGGCGTGATCCGCGCCCCCCGGCTGTAAGGCATTTTCGCGTGATCGTCGAGTGCGACTTGGGCTGAATGGAAGAACGTCGCCGCAAATCCAAGCGCAACGCTTCCTCCCACCACGACCAGCGACAGATCCAGGGCATTACACACCGACGCAGCAGCCACGCCCACGAGATGACCCGTGCGCTGCATGATCTCATAGGTCGGTTCGGTGGGCGGGCGTCCGGTGATCGATTCAATGGCCAGGCCGGAGGCCTCGGCCTCAAGGCAGCCCTGGGCACCACAACCGCAGCGCCGACCACCGGGTTCAACAATCACGTGGCCGATGTGGCCGGCGTTACCGCTTGCGCCATCGAGCAACTCGCCGTTGAGGACGACCCCGCCACCGACACCGGTCGACACCGTGAGCGCGCAGAAGTTCTGGTGCCCTTGGGCGGCGCCGAGCCAACCTTCGGCGAGCGCAAGCGCCTTGGCGTCGAGATCGCCGTACACCCGCAGCCGGGTGGTGTCTTGGAGTCGCGCCCGAAGCGGAAACCCGCGCCACGCTGGAATGTTGACCGGTGACACCGTCTCCAGGTTGCGTGCGACGGGCCCGGCAGCGCCGACACCGACCGCACGAATTCGCACGTGGTGTTGATTACGGGCTCGCTCCATGAGCTCGGTGACCATGCCTGCCAAAGACGTATAATGCGCTTCGGGAACCACATTGCGTTCAACCTCAACCCGGGCGCGGTCGATGAGCTCACCCTTTACCGTCACCAGCCCGGCTGCGAACTTCGTACCGCCGATGTCGATCGCCAGGATCACGTCCCGCGGAGGAATTCGGAGCCGTTCCGTCTCATCAGCGTTGGCGGTCAGAAAGGGCGCTTCATCGTCGTGCTGCGGATCCGACTCGCTCATTGACGTCGGACGGTAGCCGTATCCGTCCCTTTGCGCTCAGCTTCGGTGTAGATCGCCTGTCTCCCCTTCTCGGACACCGACCGTAAACCGAGATCCCTACCGCGCTATCTACACGGCATCAGTACCGACACCCCGGAGAACACACATGTCGGCGCCCACTCGCCGCTCGCTCCCACACCGACCATGGGCTCTGGGCCAGTCGCCCCGCTGGCTTTCGACGTCACATTGGAGCCCCGACAGATCAAACACTTCCTCGCCACGCTCGCTACGTCGAATCACAGGAGATCTGCTCGCTGCCCCCAAATTGGGCGCAGCTGCCGGCGCCTACCAGGCCGTGAACTCGATCCGGAACGGGTAACGCAGCTACGCGTATGCTTACCTCACTTGACCCAGCATTCAGGACGAACGATCCGCAAAAGACGTCAATGCGTTCAGCCGATCCGACGGGCACCCTCGACCAAATTGATCTCGTAGAGAACTTCATCGAGCGCATCTGCAGCGCTGATCGCGCTAAACCGCTGGGGAGTGTCAGGCGTGCAGCACGACGGCACGGGTGACAGCATGGTCCACGGCCGAGGATGACAGAACTGGACCACGCTGTAGCGCTCCCCTTCAAAGCCCGATGCGGCAACGACACGGTGCCAGCCGACCGGAATGCGTCCGTTGGTCAAGCGTTCCAGCATGATGCCGGTGTTGACGATCACACCGTCGTCGGGCGCCACGGCATCGACCCACTCGTCGTTGACCTTCACCTGTAATCCCGGCGCTGTCGCCCGTGGCAACGCAGTAATCAAGTTGATATCGCCGTGCGCTGCCGCCCACACGTGGCCCGGCTTGCCATCAAAACCCGGTGTGGTATCGAGTTCGGACATCGCCGGATAACGAATCGCCCGGGTCAGGGTAGGACCGTCCTGCACCATGTCGTCGAAGAACGTCTCGTGGCACCCGATGCCCTCCGCAATGACCCGCAGGAAGCGCCGCTGTAGGTCGGCCACCGTGTCGTGGAAGCGGTAGAGAACATCGGTGATCCCCGGAACGATCTGCTCGGGGAGCACCTGGTCCGGGTACGCAGTCGGGAAGGTTCGCTTCAAAGGGTGCCCGGCCGGAACCGGCGTCGACCAGTTGAGCATCTCCTTCCAGTCCGGCTTGTCACTCGACGCAGCCGTCTCCACGAGCAGCCCGGTATATCCCGTCTGCCCGTTGGCCCCCGGTACCGCTGCGGCCTGTTTCACCTCGGGGGACTTCTCGAAGAATTCGCGCAACATCCCGTAGGCCGTGTCGAGCAGGTCGTCGGAGACATCATGGCTCGTATAGACGAACCCTGTGGCAAGACTTCGTGTGACCCCATCGACCACGGCACGGCGCTGGTCCGACGTTCCGACCTCGAAGGCCAGCAGGTCTACGTCGAGGATCTCGTCGCTCATCTCATCAGTGTACGAGTAAGCGCGATTGCTGTCTGCCCATCTGGCCAGTGTCGTCAGGCAAACAGCGCGGGCCAGCCGCCGGAATGAATGAAAACGACCTGGTCATCGCCGTCCCAGCGTTCCTCGTCGATGAGGCCAAGCAGACCTGAGAGGCCTTTCCCCGAGTACGTGGGATCCATGAGCCACCCCCCGCGCCGAGCTGCCCACTCGATCGCTGCCGTCCCAGCATCCGTCGGCACGGCGTAATCGTCACCAATCCACCGCGGGTCCACCTCGATGTCCGCCTGGTCGACACAGGTCTCAACGCGCATCAAGCCGAGGGCCGCATCAGCAAGTTCGGCGACACAGGGGACTCCGAGGTTGACGCCCTTCGCGACACCAATGGCGACGATGTCAGGGGCCTCCTCGGCTCGAAGACGACCGTCGGCGATCAGCGCCGCGCGCCCGGCGAGTAGACCGGCGTGGGTGCCACCACTCGACGATGTGAAAACCACCGCACGGGGCAGGAATCCTTCGCTGCGGCACTGATCGATCAGCTCGACAAATGCCAGGGCGTAGCCAAGCGCTCCGACAGCGGTGCTGCCACCAATGGGGATCGAACTCGGCGCGAGACCTTGCTCGGCGAGCTCGGCAGTAAGCGACTCGCGGGCGATCTCGAGTTCGCCCCAGTGGCTCTCCGCTGCCCCCGTGTGATGCATCTGGGCCCCGAACATCTGAGCGAGCAGCTGGTTTCCAGTTTGGCGTCCACCTTCGGCTGGAGCATCGCCGGCGAGCACGAGATGCACCTCGACCCCGAGCCTGCTCCCCGCAGCAGCCGTCATCCGGCAGTGGTTCGATTGAGCTGCTCCAACTGTCACGATCGCGCGCGCGCCGTCGGCGAGGGCCTGGCCACAGAGGAACTCAAGCTTGCGGGCCTTGTTCCCGCCGCCGCCGAGCCCGGTGAGATCATCACGCTTGATCCAAAGCCGAGGCCCTGATCCATCGCGACGACTCGCGCCCTCGAGCGCTGTTGGAAGCGTGGCGAGCCTTGCTCGCGGAAGATGATCGAACACCTCTGCATCGTACGACGGACCGATCACCGTTCGTCAATGAAGGCAGTTCAAGAACCCGGCACGCTGGTAAAGATAAGAACGATGACCACCACGGACTGGAACCCCCTTCTTCGTTCAGAGTTCGACCAACCGTATTGGCGCAACCTCCAGGCCTTCGTGGCTGCAGAGCGACGCCAGCACACCGTGTACCCACCGCAGGACGAAGTTTTCGCGGCCCTGCATCTCACGCCCTACTCGCAGCTGAAAGTCGTAATCCTCGGCCAGGATCCGTACCACGGGCCGGGACAGGCGCATGGCCTCGCATTCTCCGTCCGACCAAAGATTCAAATTCCACCGTCGCTGCGCAACATCCACCAGGAGCTGCACAGTGATCTCGGACTCACGATTCCGGACCACGGGAGCCTCGCGGCGTGGGCACGACAGGGCGTGTTGTTGTTGAACACATCGCTCACCGTGCGAGCCGGTCAGGCCGGCTCCCACTCGGGGAAGGGCTGGGAAACCTTCACCGATCGTGTGATTGATGTCGCCGCTGCTCGGCCCGAGCCGCTGGCGTTTGTCCTCTGGGGGAACCATGCCCGTCGCAAGCGCGACCGCATCGACACCAATCGACATGTCGTTCTCGAGTCACCACATCCGTCTCCATTCTCTGCGCGCAATGGCTTCTTCGGGAGTCGTCCGTTTAGCGCAACGAACGAAGCACTCGAACGGCTCGGTTGCCAGCCGGTTGATTGGAGCCTGGTTGAGCCATACGGGTGTACAGCGGGTACACACTAAGCCGTGGCCTGGACGACCAGTGACAAGGTGATGGCGCTGCGCGAGCGCTCGTACCCGTTCGACCTTTTCGCCGAGATGATGGACGGGTGGCGGCGCCACCTGGCAGGACGCAATGCATCGCTGCTTGCGTTCTTCTCGTTCCTGTCGATGTTTCCGTTAATGCTCGCCGCGGTGACGGTTCTCGGGTTCCTGCTCGACGGCAACGAGGAACTGCAACGCAAGGTCATCGACGGCGCTGCTTCGGAGATCCCCGTTCTCGGAAAAACACTTGCCGATAACCCGCAGTCGATCGATGGAAGTCTGATCGCACTGGTGATTGGACTCGGCGGCGCAATGTGGGCCTCAACCAAGGCATTTGTCGGGCTGCAGAGTTCGCTAGACGATTCGTGGGAGGTGGACGTTGATGATCGAGACGGACTACCCGCCCAGCGCGCAAAAGCGCTGATGGGCCTCACGATTGTTGTGATCTCGCAGATCGGAACTCTCACGCTCTCCGCAATCGTCAGCGCTGCCGACCTACCAGCCTTCAGTAATCTCGGTATTGTCGGTGCAACGGTCGTGATCAACATCGTGGTGATCGCCGCCATGTATCGGTTCCTCACGTCGTACCCGACCACATGGAGAGACGTCTGGCTGGGTGCGGTGTTCGCCGGTCTCGCCTACACAGCTCTGCAGCACTTCGGTACCCTCATCGTCCAGCGACTCGCCGACACCGAAAACGAGGCGACGGCGACGATCAACACGATCCTCGGCCTCATCACATGGCTCAGCCTCATCGGAATCACCGTGATCATGTGCGCCGAACTCAACGCCGCCCGCAAACGACTTCACGTCAATCGGAACATCGGCTCCGGAAAGAACCTCGACATCGCCATCCGAAACTGACGGCGCAGGGCCAGTGTCGAAGCCGCCGACTGATTCAGATTCATCAGCGAGGAACCGACGCCGTCCGACCCCACCTAGTTCAGGAATGGGCCCTGGGTTGTCTTTGCGACGACAAGTGCGTCGAAACGTGCCGTCGCAGGACGCCCACTATTTTCACCGCAGATGAAGCGCTGCGCGAATACTGTGATCACCCCAGCGGCAAATTCCGCATAGGCAAGATCGGACAGCAGGTGGTCAGCAACGTCGAGCGAGATGAAGCTGTTCGGGTGGCGAGGAGCCACAAAGATCTAGGCAGCGTTGTCGATCCCGGTCGTGTTGTCGGTCGGCGGATACATCACGAGCACCGCCTTCTTCATGTCCGCAACCCGTGCGGCGATGCGAAGCTGACTCAGGTCGTCGGGGAACTGCTGCTTGATAGTGAACGGCTGCCTGCAAGCCAGACACTCGCATCGCCCTGCGCCGTGATTTGTCAGACGATTCGTCGAGCAGCCCGGTGACATACTGAGTATCGGCAGGGGCGCTGAGGGTGACGACCGCCCGCACCCCCGGCACGTCACCGGCCACCGACAACACGGCGGCACTACCCAGCGGGTGGTCCACGAGAATCTTGGCAGTGGCATGCTCGTCTTTGAGCCACTCGATCGCGGCAATGAGATCGGTGGTGTTCGCCCAGAAACCGGCGCTAGCGAATTCGCCGTCGCTGACGCCGAACCCCGTGAAGTCGAAACGCATCACGCCGACACCAGAATCGGTAAGCGCTGATGCCAACCAGCCAGCTGAACGCAGGTCCCTTCCACAGGTGGAGCAGTGCGAGAAAAGAGCAACGGCACGCCAAGGGCCTGCTGGGAGGTCGAGACGGGCGGCCCGCAGATGCGTTGGCTGCAGAGCAAAGACACCTGTTCAGCGCGAGCCAAATTCATCGACGTCATGCGGTGACGGTATCCATCCCTGCACTACCCTGTCCGCGGATGGCGGAGGCTTTCTCATGAACGCAGTCATCTTTGCCGCCGGCGAATCTGCTATCGGCCCAACGCTCGCAATGATTGTCGGCGCCGGCATGATCGCCCAGTGGATCGCTTGGCGAACACAACTCCCGTCGATCATTGCGCTGCTCGTGGCCGGCCTCCTGCTCGGACCGGTCACAGGAATCCTTGAGCCAGACCAACTGCTCGGCAGCACACTCTTCCCGCTCGTATCGCTGTCCGTCGCGCTGATCCTGTTCGAGGGTGGACTCGACCTTCCACCCCGCGAGCTGCGCAACACGGGCACGGTCGTCCGCCGCTTAATAACGATCGGTGCAATCGTCACTGGAGTCGTTGGTTGGTACTCCGCCCGCAAGATCTTCGGCATCTCCAACGAAGTCGCAATCGTCCTTGCGACGGTACTCGTCGTGACCGGGCCAACTGTCGTGGGCCCGCTCCTCCGATTCGTCCGGCCGGCGGGTACCACGGGTCCGATTCTGCGTGCTGAGGGGGTACTAATCGACCCGATTGGGGCAACTGCCGCTCTGGTCGCGTTCGAACTGGTGCTCGCCGATGAGACCGACGAAGCGGTGCTCAGCTTGTTCGGCATCGTCGGGCTCACCCTCGTCGCTGGCATCGGCCTTGGGCTCGCAACGGCATTCCTGCTTGACACTGCACTGCGCCGGTTCTTGATTCCGGATCAACTCGCCGTGCCGATGACCTTCGCGTTCGTCGTTGCCAGCTACGTGGCGTCGAATGAAATCCAAGAGGAGTCGGGCCTTCTCGCCGTAACGGTTGTCGGGATCTACCTTGCTCGACGGGACAGCTCAACGATCCGGCAAGTCCTCGAGTTCAACGAGAGCTTACGAACGCTACTCATCTCAGTGCTGTTCATTCTGCTTGCCGCACGGATCGAAGCCGATGCCCTTCGTGACGTTGCACTGCCCGCGCTCGCCTTTCTTGCAACACTGGTGTTCGTCGCCCGACCGTTGGCAGTGCTCGTCTCGACGATCCGCACCTCGCTCTCGTGGCGTGAGCGCGTATTCCTCACGACTATGGCTCCCCGCGGAATCGTCGCCGCCGCCGTATCGGCGATCTTCGCCCTCCGACTCGAGGAGGAGGGCGTTGCCGACGCTGACAAGATCGTCCCGATTGTATTCCTCGTCATCATCGGCACCATTGTCGTCTACGGGTTCATCGCCGGCCCGGCGGCGCGCCTACTCGACCTGGCCGAGGCGCAAGCAAATGGGGTCTTGATCGTCGGATCGCATGCGAGCGCTCGCGGGTTGGCAGTACAACTCAAGAACCGTTCGATCAAGACGACGCTTATCGACACAGACCCCTACAACGTCACCCGCGCGATTGCGCTCGGCCTGACGGCGCGCCGAATGAGCGCTCTCGCCGAGGACGCTACGGAGAGCCTGGACCTACGTGGTATCGGGCGACTCTTCGCTATGACATCGAACGATGAGGTCAACGCTCTTGCGACCGGTCGTTTTGCTCGCGTCTTCGGTCGACGTGAGGTCTTCCAGTTGGCACCGGGTAAACGTCGCAGCGGTCAAAGTGCAGTACCCGATGAGTATCTCGGTCGAATTATCGGCGTCGACGGTCTGACCTATACGACACTCGACGAACACTCGCGTCAGGGATGGAAGGTCATCGGTGCGGCGGCAGGGTCGTTGATCGTCGATGCCTTCGACAATCAACAGTTCATTCCATTGGTCAGGATCGAGGACGGCGAGATGGCGTTCATCTGCCACAATGATCCCCTGCCGGTGACCGGCGATGTCATCGGTCTAGCGTCACCGCCCGTATTGAAGTCAGTGGAGGCGCAGCAGGCCTCTGCCGGCGAGACGTCCGAAAAGGTCTGACACCCAACCGGCAAGGGCGCTCCACAGACGAAAGCAATTCAAGTGGATCAGAACGTGTTGATGCGGGCAAGTCATGCGAGTCGACGTTGCGCGAGTCAGCTAGCGATCGTTGCTTCGACGACGTCCCACGTCAAACCTGTTTCGGCATCGTTAGCGGCCGCTGGACCGACTACCCCCATCGCCAGCGAAGTCGGCGGCTTGTGACCCGGACATCCCCAGAACGTCGCGATATCTAGGCCCTCGAACGTCCAGGTGAAGACATTCCATCCGCCAAGGGCAAGGAGCGGGAATGCTGCTGCCGAAGACCCATAGTCGGTTTTCGTCTGCGGCCGCCCTCGTCGCAGCCAAGGTACGGATTCGCGCCGTAGTTCTGTGACGCCCCCGTGTTCCGGCTCCACAGCTGACTGTCGGGATGTTCTTGACGCGACACGTCAAATTCGACGATCGTGTCCGGAAGGTTCACGAAGTCAACGGCAACGGGCGCGCCGCATAACAGCTTGCCGGTGAAGTGCTGCCTGAGCGTCTCGCTCTGGTGGCCGCACATCTCAGAACTCAAGTAGAGCAAATCCGACACACCGCAGTCGAGGATCCACCCGTCGATTTCGTGCTCGAAAATAGTAATCAAATTGCAGGACGGGAAGTACAGCACCACTGGGGGAATTCACAGGCAGTGCCGTCTAGCTCATGCGAGATAGGGATCTCGTACGATACCTGCGGGCGGGGCCGACGATTCTTGGGATAAACGACCGGCACCACGACTACCCCGGTGTTGCCGTGCCCGACGAGACCCCTCGTTTCGGCGGACCCGACGTCTACCGTGTCACCTACCCCACAGATAGGCAAAGTTTTGGCGGCGACTGCGAGCAACGCGCCAAGCCGTCTTTCGCCTCAATCCAACTCCGACGACCATGCCTCGCCATGTCGGTATCCGAATCGTTCTCGAAACCATCTCTCGCAATGCCCGCAGGTAGCTTCGGTCGCATCATGATCGGTGTCAGCCACTTGTTCGTCTACGGCACGTTGCGGCTCGGCGACGTGCGGTGGCGTTTCCTCGAGCCGTTCGTGGTCGACGAGGGCTGGCCCGACACGATCGATGGCCGTCTTTTCGACACCGGACTCGACTACCCCGCCGCCGTGCTCGACGACCGCGCCGAGCCGGGCGGCACGATCACAGGCCACACGTACGCGCTGCTCGATTCGGCGATCGCCCGTTGCCTCGAGGTGCTGGACGCCGAAGAAGGAACGGTCGACGGGCAATACCGGCGCGTCGTGGTCACAACAGGGCGGGGCATCGCTGCATACGCCTATGAGTACGGCACCGGACTCGATCTGCAGCCGATCGAAAGCGGCGACTGGTTCGAGTCCAACGGCCGACGTTGACCATGCGCGAGTACCCGCGTCACGGCGACGACGATCTACGCTCGGGCGATGACAGGACAGGAACATCTTGCCACTCCCGGGGTCTGGTACTTCACCGACGGAATGAGTGCCGGCGAAGCCGCCGACTTCGCCGGCAACCTCGAATCGCTTGGCTATTCCGCGCTGTGGCTCCCCGACACGATCGGTCGCGATCCGTTTTCCCACATTGCGTGGCTTGCGTCGCAGACCGCCACACTCACGTTCGCGACCGGAATCGCCAGCATTTTTCATCGACATCCGGGGCCGATGAAGCAGGTTGCCAACACGCTCGGCGAGCAGTCGGGTGGACGGTTCATCCTCGGGCTCGGCGTTAGCCACGGACCGATGGTCGCCGGCCTCCGTGGACTCGACTACTCGAAACCGCTCACGCAGATGCGCAAGTATCTAGCGGCGATGGAGGAGCAGCCGTTTCGTGGACCGTCACCTGCGGAGCCCGTTCCAATCGTCCTCGCCGCTCTCGGACCGAAGATGTTGGAGTTGGCGGCAAGTGCGAGCCACGGAGCGCATCCCTACTGGACCACTCCCGAGCACACCGCCCGAGCCCGTGAGATCATGGGGGCCGACTCGCTTCTGTGCGTCGAGCAAAAGGTGTGTCTGAGCACCGACGCCATCGCAGCGCGTCAAGCGGCCCGGGCTGCGATCTCGCTCTACGCCGACCTCCCGAACTACCGAAACAACTGGAAGCGTCTCGGCTTCACGGACGAGGAAATTGAGCATCGTGATGATCGCTTCATCGACGCAGTTGTCGTGTGGGGCGATGAAGATCGAGTCCGCCAGGGAATCCAGGCGCACTACGACGCCGGGGCAACCCACGTGTGCATTCAGCCGCTCTCGGTTGAGAGTCCCGTCACGCTGGACCATCACGCACTAACGGTCCTGGCGCCCGGAGCGTAGACACGATCAGCCTCCGAGGCCGACGTCCACAGCGTCGTCGCCCACGACAGAACTGCATGAGATGCCAGCAACCTCTTCGCGTTTGCCCCCTTTGACCAAACCCATTCGCTTGTACCGGCAGCCATGGACATGGCCCGTGAAATTTTTGTGATCGCTCAAACGAGCAGCACGACAAGGTCAGCCGTCGTTCGACTCACTCGCCTTCGCCTGCAACTCATCGACGATCGATGCATCGGCCAGCGTGGTCGTGTCGCCGATGTTGCGTCCTTCGGCGACGTCACGGAGGAGTCGACGCATGATCTTTCCCGACCGGGTCTTCGGAAGATCGGGTGTGATGAACACCCGCTTGGGGCGAGCAATCGCACCGATCTCGCCCGTTACGTGCGCCCGAAGTTCGGCTTCATCCGTTTCGGCCCCACCGCGCAGGATGACGTAGGCGAACACGGCCTGGCCGGTCGTCGCATCATTAGCGCCGACCACCGCAGCCTCGGCCACTGACGGATGAGAAACCAGCGCTGACTCAACCTCGGTGGTCGAGATGCGATGCCCGGACACGTTCATCACGTCGTCGACTCGCCCGAGCAGCCAGAGGTAACCGTCGTCGTCGAGCTTGGCACCGTCGCCCGCAAAGTATCGGCCGGGAAACCTCGACCAGTACGTCTCCTGGAAGCGGTCCGGATCGCCCCAGATCCCACGAAGCATGCCGGGCCATGGACGGGTGAGCGTGAGATAACCGCCGCCCACCGGTACCGGTTGCGCGTCGTCGTCGATCAGTTCGGCCGACACGCCCGGAAGAGGAAAGGTCGCCGAGCCTGGCTTCGTCGTGGTGGCCCCCGGAATCGGGCTGATCATGATTCCGCCAGTCTCGGTCTGCCACCAGGTGTCGACAATCGGGCACTGCCCTCCACCGATGTGCTCGTTGTACCACATCCACGCTTCGGGATTGATCGGCTCGCCAACGGTGCCGAGCACTCTTAGCGACGAAAGGTCATGCTTGGCCGCCTCCTCTGCGCCCCATTTCATGAAGGTGCGGATAGCGGTCGGCGCAGTGTAAAAAATCGTCACGCCGTATTTCTCGACGATCTCCCAGAACCGGTCGTTGTTGGGGTGATTCGGGACACCCTCGTACATCACCTGGGTGCATCCATTCGACAGCGGTCCGTACACGATGTAGCTGTGGCCGGTGATCCAGCCGACATCGGCGGTACACCAGTAAACGTCGGTATCGGGTTGCAGGTCGAAGACGTACTTATGGGTGAAGGTCGTATGTGTGAGATACCCCCCGGTCGTGTGCATGATTCCTTTGGGCCTACCGGTAGTGCCTGAGGTGTATAAGAGAAAGAGCAGATGCTCGGCTTCCATCGGCTGAGCCGGGCAGTCGGGCGAGACGTCTTCCATAAGTTCGTGGTACCAGTGGTCACGTGCCTCAACCATCATGACGTCGTTGCCGCCACGCTTGACCACTACGACGTGCTCGATGCTCGGGGTGGTTTCGCACGCTTCATCCGCCGCAGGCTTAAGCGGGAACACTTCGCCCCGCCGGTAGCCGCCATCAGCCGTGATCAGCACCTTTGCCTCGGCGTCGTTGATGCGGTCGCTGAGTGATTGGCTTGAGAATCCACCGAACACGACGCTGTGGACTGCACCGATTCGGGCGCACGCAAGCATCGCCACAACCGCCTCCGGAATCATCGGCAAGTAGATGTTGATGCGGTCGCCCTTCTGCACGCCCAAGTCCTTCAGGACATTGGAGAAGCGGCATACCTCGTCGAGCAGGTCCTGGTAGGTGATCGTACGAGTGTCACCGGGCTCGCCTTCCCAGTGAATCGCAATCTTGTCGCCCCGACCGGCCAGCACATGCCGATCAAGACAGTTGTACGCCACGTTGAGCATTCCGCCCTCAAACCATTTGGCATACGGCAATTGCCAGTCGAGAACCGTGTCCCACTCGGTGTCCCAGTGGATGAGTTCGGACGCCTGGCGCGCCCAGAAACCTTCATCGTCGCGAGCGGCCTCGTCGTACAGCTCAGTGCCGGTGATGAGCGCATCAACCTTGAACGCGTCCGACGGCGGAAACCTGCGGTTCTCACTCGCAAAGGCCTCGATTGCATCGTGGTTTCCGGTCGACTGATCGTCACTCATGCCCCTGATGGTAGGGCACCCGATCGGATCACCTCGGGGGCGGGCCAATCACCCGTACTTACCGCCACGCGTGCGTGGCCAGCCGCTGGCGCGGTTCGGCCTCCGGCCGGTCGATGCAGTGTTGAATGTGTCGGCCGCGACGTTGCCGTCGCAGTCACGAACCTTCAGATCGTTCTTGATGAACGCTGCGGCGATGGTGAATGCCGCAACCGGTTCGAAATCAGCGACCTGTCGAACTCGAAGAACGAGTACTAGATCGCGAGGCCCGGACTTAGGCCGATTATGCAAACTGCGAAACCGGCGTCAACCGGGAACGCCAGCTGCGTTTCGACTCGACCTCCGGTGAAGGTTTCAACAGCCAAGATGATGCTGTCGCGCTGCAGGAAGACCCGTTGGGCGCCTTCGTCGGACCGCTAGGCGCTTGACGGGAGCATCTCCCAATGCCGCCTTTAACGCTTGTGAGCGGGACCCATGCGGTCTCTGCCCCGTTGAGTTCCCAGACAACCTCGACGTCGAGGAGCGCAAAGACACTCCATCCGGTACGAAGCGTGACGCCAGGCTCCGTCGTAGCGATCGGCAAGCGGCCCTCCGCTGCTCGGAGCAAATAGCGCACAGCCTTCTCTTCTGCGGAGCCCGGACAAATCAGGAGTTCGCGCAACAAAGTCTTGCCATCAAAAGCAGCAACCTCAACGTCGATAATCTGTGGAGACAGAACCGTCGTCACCGAGTCGGATTCGCCTCTGTCGCACCCGACCGCAGTGACGTGCCGTTAAACATTCGCGATGTCAATGACGATGAAGACGCAGTTTGGAAGCGGCTTACCGACGGTGAGATCGCGCGGTTGAAAGGACCTGTGGTGACCCGTGCGACTGGGCTGCGAGGTGCAGCGCAGGTCGGTGGGGCGGGCAAGACCGTTCATAGACGTTTGAGCGCCGCCTGGTCGTTGAGCGGCGTAGGCCGTTCCGCGCCTTGCGGCGTTGCGCCTACGTCGGCCGGTAAGTCACATTTCCCGATAACTGTTCAGAAGCGCGCGGCAGCTCGGCAAGCTGACGATCATCAGTCGGCGCTGGATCGATCATGATCGGCACACTGTGCTGAGGTCGCTAAGCGAGCACTGAGGTTCACTCCGAATCCACCCGGTTCGGCGTTCTCACCGATGATCAGATGCGCCATTCGGCGACGATGAACCCCCCAAGACCGACCGGGTCGAGGAGTGCCTCGGACTCGCTGATCCGGCTCCGCATCCGCACCGCGTCGAGTCCCGGCCGAGCTGCGTGTTCGTCCCAGAACTGCCGACCTTCCTCGACGAGGTCGCTGATGCCCAACAGTTGCAGGTACTGCCCCTGTGACCGCACGGAGTCGGGCTCCGGCAATTGATCAAACGGAATGTCAACGGTGATGTCTTGCGATCCGGGTGCGTGCAGGTAGTGCTCGCCGCGCTCGTTGCCGCGGAAGGTGCGAAGCCACTGTCTCCACGGGCGAGCCGCCAATTCTCTTGTTCGAGATACGCCGTAGTCGACGACAAGCACCGATCCGCGCTCAAGCCGCGATCTAGCGTCGTCGACCCAACGAGCAGCCTGATCGACAAGCGGGGCTCGGGCCCCGTGACTGGCAGCCGATGGGAGCACGAGCGGGACAGGATCAAACGGTGCCGAGAGCCGCTCAACCACGGTGCCCGTTCGGTCGACGTCGACAAATGCCTCACGCCAGCCATCATCGAACACCGCCAGGCGGAACGGAAGATTGTCGAGCAACTCGTTCGCCACGATCACACCCTCGAACGGGCCATCAGGCATTTCCGACCGAGACTCGACTCCGTCGGGGTGACGAGCCCGTTGCGCATCAGAGACCTCAACGGCGACGTAACGCATCACGGCAGCGCATTGCGGCGCGGCTGCGACCACCGATCGAGCGAGCGTGCCGGGCCCAGCCCCGGCATCAATCACGGTGAACGGGTCGGGCCGACCAAGGCGCTTCCATTCGCGGTCCAACGCACGGGCAAGGACCGCTCCGAACAGCGGCCCAACTTCGGGTGAGGTCAAAAAATCCCCCCGACGTCCAGCGCTGCCCCCGTCGGGCCGCGTGTAGAAACCCTCAGGGCCGTATAGCGCACGCTCCATAAACTGTTCGAAAGGAATCGGCCCACTCGTCATCACCCGGCCAGGCTTGCATCATCTCGGTGTACCGTCCCACTCGGGTCGCACCCACCCGCACCGCTTCATCGCTGATTGGGAGATGCGGCAGTCGGGACGACTGCAAAATCAGCGCAAACCTTGGGGGTAACAGAAGTCGGCGGCTCAAGCCCGTCCCTCGTAACGTGAATGCAAACACAGAAGAATTTCCTTATGAGTGACGCCGACAGCACCGCCGAGAATGACATGGCGATTACGAACGCCGCACGCATTGCGGACAACGAGCTGTTCCCCTGCGCTCAGGACATCGACCGTGCCGACATCGTGCCGCGCTCGCGGTTCAACGTGCTTTCGGAGGTTGGACTGTTTGGGGTTGCCGGACCGGCACAACGCGGATTTCTTGACCTTGAACCGCGTTCAGCACGCCGAGTGATCGCATCAATCGGTGGCGGTTGTGGTGCAACGTTCTTCTCATGGGTCCAGCATCACGGTGTGGTGCGCGCACTTCGTGCATCGCGCAACATTGAGCTGAACAACTCGCTGCTGCCGGCGCTCTGCTCGGGGGACACTATTGCAGGCGTCGCCTTCGCCCACCTCCGCCGCACAGATCAGCAAGCGATCACTGCGACTCGCGTCAAGGGCGGCTGGCGATTCGACGGCCACGCTCCCTGGGCCACGTCGTGGGGCATTGCGGACCTCTTTGCGGTTGCCGCCGAGAGCAAAGCAGGCGAAGTGGTCTGGGGGTTGATCCCCGGCACTGCGTCAGGAAGTGTTCGTCCGACATCACTCCCGCTGCCGGTGTTCTCGGCCACCGGAACCGTCGCACTCGATTTCGACGGTTGCGTCGTCGCTGACGAAAAAGTCATCGGCGTTGAGCAACTCAACGCGTGGCGTCTCACTGACCAGCGCCGAGCATCGATTGGCCAGCCAGCTGTCTTGGGGGTGGCCGAGCGAGCGATCCGATTGCTCCGAGCGGCCCAACACGACGAGCACGATCCGGCCGGGCCGACCGCAGACGCGTTGTCCGACGAACTTGCCTCGACCTGGGAGCAAGACGACGCCGTGTTGACTGCCCTGTCCGATCCGTCGTCGACCTCTGTCGCGCTCGGCGCAGCAAGTGCGCACCGTGCGTCCTGCCTAGCGCTTGCGCATCGCTCAACCACCGCCCTGCTGGCTGCCGTCGGCGGCGGCGGAATGGACCTGTCCCATCCCGCCCAACGGCTAGCCCGCGAGGCGATGTTCTATGTGATCCAGGCGCAAACGGCTGACGGCCGAAACGCCGTTCTGCAAGCTGCGACGCACGCGAGCAAGGATGCCTGACGCTCCAACGAAATCGGGCCGACCGGAGAGCGATACGGTCAGCGTTGGTCCGGAATCAAGGGGGCGACGTGTGACAAATCCATTTAAGGCCGTGCTCGGCACGGTAGTTGACATTGAACCGGCCGGCGCTCGACGCAAGTTCGTACCGCTGCCGGTCGGCGAACCAGCCGACATGGGGAACGCTCCCGACGGCGTCCCACTAATCGACCCGCGCATCTTTGACTCTGGCGAGTTCGCCCGAAACCCATACCCCTACTACCGGATAATGCGGGATCACTATCCGGTATTCCACGACCAGTTGCACAACTGCTACTACGTCACCCGCTACGACGACATCACCGCCTGCTACTTCGACGAGGTCGGCTTCAACACGATTCCGAAGGGGTCATCGTCGGGCGTTCTCGGCAACACGCAGCTCGAACTGAGCGGGATTGAGCACCGCCGCCGGCGCAACATCTACGGGCGTCACCTCGTCGGCGCCGCCCTCACCAAGCGCCTCCACGCGTTGCGTGAGATCGCTGACGAACTAATCGCCGAGTGGTGGGACCCCGACAACCCCAAGAACCAAGCCATGGCTGATCAACCCGCCCGAATCGAGATCGATCGGGAGTCGGGAACAGCGCTGATCGAGCTCGGTGCATGTTTCGCCAATGAGTTCCCGATCAGCGTGGTTGCGCAGGTACTCGGCATTCCTCAGGATGCCCGACAGCAGTTCACGTGGTGGTACGACGCGATGATGTCCGGTCTGGGTGGCAGTGACACCCACCATGCCGGGTTGGTCGCCCGGCAAGATTTGGAGGACTTTGTCGAGTCACTCGTCGAGGATCGGCGGGCGACTCCGACGTACCTCCACGACGAGACGGGCAACAAGATCTGCCTCGACATCATCTCCGAACTCTGTACATCCGAGATCGACGGCGACGTAATGTCGACCGAGGAGATCACCTCGTTCGTCGCGCTGATCGTCGGTGGCGGCGGCGAGACGACCCGTGGCGCCATCATGAACCTCTGGTACCTCCTGCTCCAACACCCGGCCCAGTTCGAAGCGGTCCAGAACGACCCATCGCTATGGACCGCCGCCTTTCACGAAATGCTTCGGCACTCGACGTCGATCGGCGGTCAGCCACGCCATAACACGTTCGACATCGAGTTGCACGGCGTGACGATTCCGGCGGGCTCACTGATCCACATGGTCGACGTGTCGGCGAACCACGACGATCGGGTGTTCACCGACCCAGAATGCTTCGATATCTTTCGCACGGATCTCTACACCGGCAAGATCCTTCGATCGGGGCACGACGGTTCGGGACCTGACGGCGATGGGCGATCCAGCCACATGGCATTCGGTGTAGGCCCACACCTCTGTCCTGGCGCCTGGATCTCGCACCAGGAGGCGGCGATCGGCTCGGAACTACTTGCGCCCACCTTGCGCAACGTTCGGATCGCCACCGACCGCATGCCAAAGAACCCCACTGCCAACATCGACGGCATCGAATTGGCGCCGATCGGGCTCGGTGCGATCCGGCAGCTATGGCTCCGGTTCGACCTCCCATGACCTCCGCGTACGAGATCGGTGACGCTGACGAACTGCTGCCAGCCTCTGGCTATCGCACCTACGAAGTGTTTCAGCGCGAGCGGGTGGGCGAGACGACCAACCTCTTGTCGCCACGCGAGTTGATCGGCGACGACATGCTCACCGATCCCCACCGGCTCCTCTCCATCCTCCGTGAGCAGTACCCCTGCTACCGGGACTGGAAGGGCAACCGCTTCTGGATCACCCGCTACGACGATGTGACGTCAATATTTGTTGATGACGCGAACTTCGAGACCCGGTCGAAGCGATGGCGATTCGGCGACGAGAGCCTTGGCCGCAGCCTGTGGGGCCATGTCCCGGTGCTGACGGCACGCGCAACACGCATCGACGGCGCGCTAACCGGGATCGTCGAAGGAGCGATCGCCGATCTGACCGGGGCCGGGGCCGATCTGTCAGCCGGGTTCGCCGCCCGCATTCCGCTCGAACTCTGGGGCGCGGTCCTCGATCTTCCTGCCGATGACCTTCCCCTCTTTGCCCAACGGTACTGGCGGATGCAACGGGGCGCGGGATGGGACATGACCGATCGTCTCGGTGGGCTCGCGGCCTTCGCCGAACTCGAAGCCGACATCGCACCACTGCTCCAGCGACGTCGCGTCGACCCCGCCGACGACCTGATCAGTGCAATCGCCCAGCTCGACCTCGACGATGCGCCCGCCACCGCCGCCGACGTCGTGGCCACCGTGCTCGAAGCAGACCATGAAACGCTGCATGGCGGACTCGCGAACCTCTGGTGCAACCTCCTCACCCAACCCGATCAGTTCGACGTCGTGAGATCTGATCGGCGCCAGATGAAGTTCGCTTGGCTCGAGACGCTGCGGCACAGCCCACCCGTCCACGCCGTCCAACGCTTCGCGCGTCACGAGGTCGAGCGCTTCGGCCGTCTGCTCCCCGATGGCGCGATGCTCGAACTCTCCGCGGCCGCCGCCAACCGCGACCCACGGGCCTTCGACAACCCGAACGAATTCGTCGTCGGGCGTCAGGACTTGTGCCAGCGCGAACCGCGCGGTCAGTACCGCGCCGACGGCTTGCCGTCGGGCATCGCCTTCGGGATGGGCAAGCCGTCGGTCCACCCGGCGGTACCGAAAGAACGCCCTCGGTCGATCTACGCGATCACGAGCGACGTGGCGGTCACCGCCTCGACGATGCTGCTCGACGCGTTCCCGGACATGCGGCTGACCGACGATGCCGAGCCGACGATCAGCAGCCTCCACCTCGGCGAGATGCACACCTGCTGGCACCTCCCCGTCGCCATCTGACCCCGCAGCGCGGCGGCTACTCGGGGTCGGGCAGCACGCAGGGGTACCCGGCATAGAGGCCGACGCTGTTCGCCGTGCGACCGGCGGGGCCCTCGTCGATCAACTCCACGATGATCTGTGCGATCTGGGCCGGCGTCATCCATGTCGCCAGGTACTCAGGGTCGGGGTCTCGGCCGAGGAAGCCGCGGAGCATCTCGGTGTCGGTCGCACCCATACAGATGTTGTTCACCCGGATCTGGTGTTTCGCCAACGACTTCGCCCAGTCGAAGGTTAAGCCGTTGAGCGCCCACTTCGATGCGTTGTAGAGGTCCATGACCCCGTGGCCGTGGTGCCGGTCGCAGTCCGGGCACGGCTTGACATGGTCGGTCGAGACGTTGACGATGTTGCCACCACCACCGTCGATCATGATCGGCGCCACCGCCCGCCCGAACAGGAACGCTCCCTTCGTGTTGGAGCCGAAGAAGCGGTCGAAGTCGGCGTCCGCCTGCTCCCACGGATCGTTGGGGCCTGTGGGTGCGACCTCACCGGCATTGTTGACCAGAACGTCGATCCCGCCATGCGCTACGGCCGCGCTGTCGACCACGAACCGTACGTGCTGAGGGTCAGCAACGTCACCGACGTGGCCGGTGGCGCCGATCGCCGCCGCGACGTCGAGGATCGTCGAGCGACGATCGGTGATCACGACGTCATGTCCGTCAGCGACGAAGCGCTCGGCGATGCCGCGGCCAATGCCCTGCGCTGCCCCGGTGATGATGGCGACGCTCACGGCTGCTCACCCCACGCGATGGGAAGCGTTCGCCGCCCCCACAGGAGGAACGTCGGGATCCGGGTGGTCGGGCCGTCGAGCCGCAGGTCGGGGACACGATCGAGTACGCGTCGGAGCATGATGCGAGCCTCCAGTCGGGAGAGATGGGCACCGGGGCAGAAATGGCGCCCGAGGCCGAACGCGAGATGGGTACGGCGCAGGAGATCGAAGTCGCGGTCGAGACGGAACGTGTCGGGATCATCGAAGACCTCGGGATCACGATTGGCCGCTCCGTAGGTTGCCATCGCCTTGGTCGTCTCGGGGATCGTGACTCCATGGAGCTCGAGTTCTCGAGTGTTCGTCCGGTACAACCCGAGTACCGGAGCATCGAAGCGCAAGCTCTCCTCCACGGCGACCGCGTCGAGGTTGGGACGGTCACGAAGTTCGTCGTACAGCTCGGGACGTTCGAGGATCCGCCAGAACAGGTTCGTGATGAGCGACGTCGTGGTCTCGTTGCCACCGACGAGGAGCTGCTGGAGAATGTTGAGCAGTTCGGGGTCGGTGAGCCGACGACCGTCGGCCGACGCGACGAGCAGGCCCGACATCACGTCGTCCGAGATCACGTCGCCGAGCACCTGCTCGGACCAGTCGTCGGGGGACAACCCAGCAGTGACGAGCAGGTCGCGACGCTCGTCGAGTTGATCCACGAAGAACGCGTCGATCTGCGCCCGATTCTCGGCGGCGGCATCAGGATCCTGGCTCCCCATGGCCTCGACCTGGCGATCGGACCACTCCTTGAATTGTGCGATCTGTGACGTCGGGACCCCGAGCACGTTCGCGATCACGAGGACGGGGAGCGGGCATGCGAGGTCGTCGTGCAGATCGGCTCGCCGTTCGGGTCGAACCAGCATCGCGTCGATCAACTCATCGGTCAGCCGGACGATGTCGCCCTCCATCCGCTCGACGACGCGAGGCGTGAAGCCCTGCTGGACGAGACGACGGTACATCGTGTGGTCCGGCGGGTCGCTGAACAGGCACCCGGCCACCGAGAAGCGTGGCGACTGGCCGTAATGGCTCGACCACGTGTGCCAGTCCCGCAACATGGCGGCGACATCGGCGTGGCGGGTCACGGTGACGAACGGAGGATCGAACTCATCGAAGCGATGCACCGGGCACGCCGACCGCAGCTCGGCGTATACAGGGAAGGGGTCGGCCAGGACTTCACTCCCAAACGGGTTGTACTCCACTTCTCCCACGCTGCGAACGTACCCAACGGCAGCTCCTACGATCGATGCGTGGAACTCGCTTCCTTTTTGGCCGACACCGGCGCCCTCGTCGCGCTCGACGCTGCACACGACGCCGCCTGGGATGCAACCGATGCGCCGCTCCTCACGATCTGTCGGGATCGTGTGGGCATGTTATTGCGCCACGATCCGACCATCGATGCCATGTCGGCGGTCGACCGAGACGCCCTCAGCAACTGGACGACGTGTGACCGGTTCTCGCCTCGTGACCGAACGGCACTCGCTTTCACCGAGCAGTACATCATCGACGTCGCATCGCTGACCGACTCCCAGGCACGCGCGCTCCGGGAGCATCTCGGTGATGACGGTCTCGCCAGCTTCGTCAACGCACTCCTGGTGATCGAGCAACGAATGACCCTAGAGCTCGCTCTCGGTGGGGTGCTGTGACATGACCGAGCAGCGCACCGCCAGGGTCGCACCGGGCACCAAGGGTGACCGGGCACTCAGCGGTGCGCTCATGCAGTTTGCGGCGGCTGCTGTGCGCAATGACCTGGTGGATCCAGTGACGACCGAGCTGGTCCGACTCACCTGCGCGTCATACCACGACTGCCACACTTGACTATCTTTGCGCTCGGCAGTTGCCAAGCAGCACGGACTCGACGAGCGCCTGGTGGGTCAGCTCAGTGCGACCGACCCCGACCTGACCGACGCTCAGATCGCTGCGATCGATTTCGCAACCGCCCTGATGACCGATCCGGCGGGCATCTCGGCCGACCTGCGCGCCCGCCTGCACCGTCACTATTCGCGGGAGCAGCTCATCGAGCTGGCGCTCGATGTCATGAAGTGGAGCTATCAGAAGGTGCCGGTCGCCCTCGGCGTCGACAGCGAGGTGAATCCGGGCCGGCTCACCGACCTCGTCTTCGACGACGACGGCAACTGGGTCCGCCCAACCTGAGCCAGCCCCGGACAGTCAGATCGGCAAATCCTGGCGGATCGTGACGGTGACCGTCTCGATCCGCCCGAATATTTGCTGATCGCGGGTCTCATCCGGTGCCTGACACCGGATGAGACAGCTGGTGACCGCGTCAGATGGGCAGTGCGCCGGTGAGATCCTGGATGTTGCCGAAGCCGGCCACGAGGCGGGGGTACACACCGATGGCGATGGTGCCAATGACCGTGATCGCAAGCGCCGCGATGATCGGCGACGGCGGGTTGATCGGCGCCGTGTTGCCGTCGGGCACGTCGTCGACCCACACGGTGCGCAGCACCTTGAAGTAGTAGGCCGCCGAGATGACCGTGTTGACCGCAGCGATGCAGGCAAGCACATACGCCGACGTGGTGTCGGCGTCGAGCACGGCCTTGAAGGCGTTGAACTTCGCGAACCATCCGCCGAGCGGCGGGATTCCGGCGAGCGATGCCATGAACACGGTGAGCGCAACCGCCATCCCGGGTGCGTAACTGAACAATCCGCCGAACGACGAGATCTCGCCGGAGTTCGTTTTGCGCGTCACGGCGATCACCACGGCGAATGCACCGAGGTTCATGAACGCGTAGACCAGCAGATAGACCACGACGGCGTTGAGTGCCGAACCGCCCGCATCGGGATCACCGGCGAAGGCGAGCGGCATCAGGATAAACCCGCCCTGGCTCACCGATGAATAGGCAAGCATGCGGACAATGTTGGTCTGACGGAGTGCAACCACGTTGCCGACCGTCATGGTCAGTGCAGCCATCACCCAGAGCAGCGGCCCGTAGACGTCGCTCGCGTCCGGGAAGGCCACGAAGATCAGCGTCATCAACGCCACGAAACCTGCGGCCTTGGACGCAACGGACAAGAAGGCGGTGACGGGCGTGGGTGCCCCCTCGTAGGTGTCGGGCGCCCAACTGTGGAACGGCACCGCCGACACCTTGAACGCAAAGCCGACGATCACGAACACCACACCGACAACTTCAAGTCCGAGGAGGTCGCCGTCGGTCAACGATGCGCCGATCTCGGTGAGCTTCGTGGTCGACGTGGTGCCGTACAGGTACGACATGCCGAAGAGCATGATCGCCGAGGCGAACACACCGAGCAGGTAGTACTTCACACCCGCCTCGTTAGAGACCGACGAGCGCTTGCGCCACGCCGCCATCATGTAGGCAGGAATCGAGAGCAACTCGAGTGCGACGAAGATCGAGACCAAATCACGGGCCGACGTCATCATGACCATGCCGAGCACCGAGCAGAGCATCAGCACGTAGAACTCACCCTGGTAGTAGCCGCCATCTTCGAGCTCGTTCTGGCTCATGAGCACAACGACGTAACCGACCAGCAGGAACAGTGCCTTGAGGACGAGCGCGTACTCATCGATCACGTATCGGCCGTCGAACAGTTCTCGCGGGACACCGTCGAGTTCGAGGCCCAGCGTGACGACCGGGATGAACGCGGCAAGCATGACGAAGCCGGTCAACGTGGCAATCATCCACTTCTTGGTCTCATCGATGTTCAGGTCGATGAACAACACGACGTTGATACCGATCACGAGGATCAGCTCAGGCGCGATTGCGTGCCAATCGATCGCAGGCGCAGTCCATTCGGCCTGCGCCAGAAGGGACGAGACGAGGCCGATCATTGCGGGATGCCGGCGGAGATGGTCTTGACGAGTTCGGTGACGGCCGGATCAAGCACCTTGAACATCAGTTGCGGGTAGACGCCAAACACGACGATCGCAATGAGGAACGGCGTCCACGCGATCCACTCGGTCGGCTGCACGTCGTGGATCTCGTCGTGATGCTCATCGGTGTTTGCTGCAGAGCTGAGCGAATGGGCGACACCGTGGCCGTCGTGGCCGGCTGCTTCGTGTTCGGCGTCGGACTGGCCGGCGAACTCCTCGGTGGGCTCACCGAATGCCGTGCGCTGGTAGAGCCACAACAGGTAGGCGGCAGCGAGCACGGTTCCAACAGCTGCGATGACCATGAGCGTGCGGAACAGCGCCTCATTCAGCGAGGGATGGGGGCTGTACGCCGAGAGGATGGCCGGGAATTCGCCCCAGAACCCGGCGAGTCCGGGCAGTCCCAGCGACGCCATCGCAGCGAAGCCGAGGATCCAGCCCATCTTCGGCATCTGGAGGAGCATGCCGCTGAGCCGCTTGATCTCGAGCGTGTGGTAACGGTGCTTGATCGAGCCGGCGACGAAGAAGAGCATGCCGGTGATCAGGCCGTGGGCGACCATTCCGAAGAGCGCCGCGTTGATGCCGAAGGTGGTGAGCGTCGAAATGCCGAGCATGACGAAGCCCATGTGGGCGACCGACGAGAACGCGATCAGCCGCTTCATGTCGGTCTGGGCGAGGCATCCGAGCGCACCGTAGATGATGCCGATGACGGCGAGGATGCCGATGACCGGCGCCCAGGCCTGAGCTCCCTGCGGGAGCATCGGCAGCGCAATCCGAACGAAGCCGTACGTACCGAGCTTGAGCAAGATCGCTGCCAAGATGACCGAGCCTTGCGTGGGCGCCTGGGTGTGCGCGTCCGGCAGCCACGTGTGGAACGGAAACATCGGGACCTTGACCGCGAACCCGAGGAACATGCCGGCGAAGATCCAGATCTGGACATCACGATCGATGCCGGCCCCCATCTCGTACAGCCACGCGAAGCTGAAACTCTCTGCGCCAGTCTGGAAGAAGAGGGCAAGGAAGGCCACGAGCATGAATGCCGAGCCGAACATCGTGTAGAGGAAGAACTTCAGCGACGCGTACTTGCGGTCTGCGCCGCCCCACACGCCGATCATGAAGTACATCGGGAGCAGCACGACTTCGAAGAACACGAAGAACAGGATCAGGTCCTGAGCGATGAAGGTGCCCGCCATGCCCGTCTGGAGGATCAACATCAGCGAGTAGAACGCCTTGGGATTCCCGGCCTCGGGCATGTTGTCCCAGGAGTAGATCATGACGAGGAACGTGACCGCCATCGACAGGAAATACAGCGGCAGGCTGATTCCGTCGAGGCCGATCGTGTAGCCGGACGAGATCACCTCAATCCACTCGGCGTCGACGAAGAATTGTAGATTCTGGGCCTGGTCGTAGTCGAACAGCACCAGCGTGGCGATGCCGACCGCCAAGGTCAAACCCGCAGTGAGGATGCCGATGATCTTCGGTGTGCGTTCATCGTCCTTGCTCGTGCCGAACATGATGGCGAGCGCGCCGAGCAGCGGCAGGAAGGTGCCGAGGCTCAGGATCCAGTTGTTGTCGGTGAGGTTGTTCATGTGTCTCGGTTTCCTGTGATTCGCATGCGTTCTTCGGGGCCGTCGGAGATGGCGTGTCGATCAGCCGACGTTGATGATGACGAGGACGATGGCGCCGACCGCAGCAGCGCCGAAGATCAGCGCGCCGTACTGGTTGACTTTGCCGGATTGGGTGCTCTGGAGCCCGCGACCGGTTTCGGAAGCCACGGCGCCCGAGGTGTTAACGGCACCGTCGACGATCTTCTGGTCGACATTGTCGTAGATCCACTGACCGGACCGCTTGCCACCTTCACCCACGGCGTCGACGGTGGCATCGAGGACGTGCTGGTTGAACCAGTAGGCAGCGGCCGAGATCGGATGCGCAACCGCTCGAACGATCACGTTCTCGTAGAGGTAGTCGAGGTAGTACTTGTTGACGATGAACTTGTAGCCGGCGTTAGCCAACCTGCTCCGCTCCGTCAGTCCGACGAGACGTGAGTCGCGCCGCTTGTAGAACGCCAGGCAGAAACCGATTGCGAAGGTGTATCCGACAGCGACGACGGCGAGCGACAAGAGGATCTTGCCCAGCTCGGGGACCGCGTGTTTCACCTTCGGGAAGAAGCAGACGGCACCGTCCGGTGGCGTGGTTCGACCGCACCCGCTCGCGTAGGCATCCTTTCCGCCCTCGCCTTCCTCGGCGAACTGGGGAACGAACGGCGTCAACGATTCGCCCGGACCTCCGGGTGTCACGGCATCGAGCGCAACCGGCTCGTGCCCCGGCTCGACGTACTTCTTGATCAGCTCGACGCCTTCGCCGAGGTTGAAGCCCAGTGCATCGCCGGCGAGCGGCGTGGGGTTCGCGAAGCCCGCAGTGAGTGCGAAGAACGCCAGGATGACGATCGGAATCGTGATCAGCTTGCCCGACTCGTGCGGTCCGTGGTCGTCGTGATGACCGCCGTGGGCGTTGGCTGCAGCACCGAGCGACTTCGGTGCACCGCCATCGGCGTGGTCACTGCCGAGGGGGGCGCCGACCGTCGCCAATTCGAGTTCGTGCTCCTCGAGCGTGAGATCGTGCTCGTCGCCATGGCCACCATGGTCGTCGTCGTGATGACCGCCGGCGGCCGCTCCACGGGCCTCACCGAAGAAGGTGAGGTAGGTCGCTCGGGTCATGTACATCGCCGTGAGCGCCGCACCGCCGAGCCCAACCCAGAACAGGAACGTGTAGCCATTGTTACCGACGTTGTCGATGATCTCGTCCTTCGACCAGAAGCCCGCGAACGGAATCACTCCGGTGAGTGCGAGCGTCGAAACGATCCAGGACCAGAACGTGATCGGCATGTGCTTACGCAGCCCGCCCATGTCCTTCTTCATGTCGAAGCTGTGGTGCGAGCCCGAGTGGCTGATTGAGCCGGCGCACAGGAAGAGGCAGCACTTGAAGAAGGCGTGGGTGAAGATGTGGAACACAGCCGGCAGCCAGGCGCCGGTGCCGAGCCCCAACATCATGTAGCCGAGCTGGCTCACTGTCGAGTAGGCCAACACTTTCTTGATGTCGTCTTGCACGAACGCCAGGAGCGCGGCGATCACGATGGTGATCGCCCCGATCATCGCGATGAAGCTCAACCCGCCGTTGGCGATGTTGAAGCCTTCCCAGAAGACCGGGTAGATGCGGGCAACGAGGAACACGCCGGCCACGACCATTGTCGACGAGTGCAGGAGCGACGACACCGGCGTTGGTCCCGCCATGGCGTCGGGGAGCCACGTGTGCAACGGGAACTGGCCGGACTTGCCGATGCACGCGATGAACAGCGCAGTTGCGGCGACAAGAATCGCGGCGCCGCTGGCTGACGAGTCACCCGACAACGCCCACGCCTGGATGGCGTCGATGTCGAATCCCGATTTGCCGGGCAGGTTCACCGCGATCCAGTCGCTCGACGCGAAGTAGATTATGGCGGTACCGACGAGCAGGCCCACGTCACCGACGCGGACTGTGAAGAAGGCCTTCAGCGCCGCCTTCGAATTCTCGTGGTCCTCCCACCAGTGCCCGATCAGCATGAACGAGCAGAGACCCATGATCTCCCAGCCGAGGATCAGCTGGATCATGTTCGGCGCCATGACCATGACCAACATGCCCGCCGAGAACAACGTGAGCGCACCGAAGAACTGGGTGTAGCGGCGGTCGTCGCGGACGTAGTCCAGGCTGAAGATCTGGACGAGGAGTGAGATGAATGCAACGAGCCAGAGCAGCAGGATCGCCAAACCGTCGCCCAAGGAGCCGATTCCGAACTCGAGGCCGGAGTTCTGCCACCAGACCCATGTGGTGAGCACCGGTTCAATGAACGGTGCGGCTTCGGCACCTTCCGCCGCACGCGGGACCGAACGACCGAAGGTCTGGAGCAGGCCGATCGCCTCGTCGCCGCCGTGACCCGCCTCCTCCGCCGAATCGACACGGTTCATCCACTGGAGACCCGCACCGGTCGCCACGACCAGGGAGGCGACCATCGAGGCGAGTCCGAACTCGGAGCCGCCGTTCGGCATCTTCTTGCCGAACCCCATGATCAGCGCAAAGCCGATCGCCGGGATCAGCCCGACGAGCCACAGGTTGTCGAGGAACCAGCCGGAGCTGAGGTTGAGGGCTTCTTGGATTTCTTCTGCCGCGAGCACCGGGTCAGCCCTTCAGTTCCGAGAGTTCGTCGAGCGAGATCGACTGGCGATTGCGGTAAATCAGCAGGACCATCGCGAGTCCGACACCGACTTCGGCAGCCGCGATTGCGATGACGAACAGCGCGAACACCTGCCCATCGACATCGTCGTTCATGAGCGCGAACGCGATCAGGTTCAGGTTCACCGAGCTGAGTACCAGTTCAATCGACATCAGCACCATGACTGCGTTGCGACGCGCGATCACACCGAAGACGCCAATGCAGAACAGGAGTGCAGCGAGCAGGAGGAAGTTGGCAGCGAGCATCAGTGGCCTCAGTCTTTCCGGGCCAGGACAATGGCGCCGATTGCGGCGGCGAGGAGCACGAATGTCATCCCGAAGAACGGGGCGAGGTACGGCGAGAGCACACGGTCGGCGATCTCGAGCGTCGCCTCGTTGTTCGCGCCGGTCAGCTCGACTTCGGCGATCGTGCTGTCCTCGACCGCATCGAGGACGACGTAGGCGAGCAGGCCGAACAGAACTACTGCGACCGGGATGCCGACGGCCCACGACTTGTTGTTCAGCCCGGTTTCGGACCCGATCTGAGCACGGGTGAGCATGATCCCGAACAGAAAGAGCACCATGACGGCACCGATGTAGACCATCACCTGTGAAACGGCGACGAATTCGGCGGCCGCCAGGATGTACTGCGCCGCCATGCCGGCAAGCACCATGGCGAGCCAAAGCGCCGCATGGACGACGTTCTTGGTCGTGACGACAGCCAGCGCAGCGAAGATCATGACGGCGGCGATGATGCCGAATCCGACGTTCTGCGCGACGTTCACCCCGTCGGCCGCAAGGATCACGGAGTTCATCTACTTACCGGCTCCTGCTTCGAGCTCGGGGGCTTCGGGCACGGTCTCCATCCACTCACCGAGCTTCTCCTTGTCGTGCAAGAGGTCGGCGATCTTCGGCTCCGAGTACTCGTACTCGGGGCTCCAGAACAGCGCGTCGAAGGGGCACACCTCGACGCAGATGCCGCAGTACATGCACAGCGCGTAGTCGATGTCGAAGCGGTCGAGATGGTTCACCTGCCGCGGCTTGCCGCCGGCGCGACGGGGCGGAGCGAGCTGCTTGTGGCCCTCGATGTAGATGCACCAGTCGGGGCAGCTGCGCGAGCACAGCATGCAGGCCGTGCAGTTGTCCTCGTGCAGCGCGATCACGCCACGAGCACGGACCGGCGGGGATTCCTTCTCGTGCGGGTACTGCACGGTGTTCGCGCCGTCCTTGACGGTGCGGCCGAGCGTGCGGGCCGTGACGCCGAGGCCTTTGATCAGGCCGGGAACCTTGGGCTTGGGCATCAGATCGCAACTTTCAGGATCGCCGTGACGGCGATGTTGGCCAGCGAGATGGGGATGAGGAACTTCCAGGCAAAGGTCTGCAGCTGGTCCTCACGGAAGCGGGGATAGCTGAATCGAACCCACATGATGATGCCCACCAGGGCAAACATCTTGGTGGCCAGAATCACCGGGCCGACGAGGTTCATCCACCAGTCGACGTCGTCGATGTTGCTCCATCCGAACCAGTCGAAGGGGACACCCCAGCCGCCGAGGAAGAGCACCGAGGCGATGAACGCGAACACGCCGGCTGTGGCGAATTCGGCGATGAAGAAGATCAGGAATCGGAAGCCGGTGTACTCGGTCATGTAGCCGGACACGAGCTCGGACTCGGCGATTGGCATGTCGAAGGGCGCCTGGGTGAGTTCGGCCTGGACGGCGATCATGAAGATTAGGAAGCCGACGAACTGGGTCAGGATGAACGGGTTGCCGAGACCACCGAAGCCGAAGATTTCACCGGTGTTCTGGACCTCGATGATGCGGTTGAGGTTCATCGACTCGGCCTGGATCACGACGCCGAGGGTCGCGAGCACCATCGGCAGCTCGTAGGCGATCAACTGGCCGGCTGCGCGGAGGCCGCCGAGCAGGGAGTACTTGTTCGCGCTCGACCAGCCGGCGATGAGGATGCCGAGCACGCTGATCGAGCCGACAGCGAGGAAGTAGAAGACGCCGGTATCGAAGTCGGCGAAGACTGCGTCGGGACCGAATGGCACGACGACGATCAACAGGAATGTCGACAGGAGGACGACGAGCGGCGCGATCTTGAAGATCGCCTTGTCGGCGTTGTCCGGAGCGATGTCCTCCTTCTGCATCCACTTGCCGACTTCGGCAAGCAGCTGCATCGAGCCATAGGGGCCCGCTTCCATCGGGCCGAGACGGCTCTGCATGAACGACATCATCTTGAACAGGAAGAGATAGACGATGCCGCCCGCTGGCAGAAGGACCGCTACGAGTCCACCGATTACTCGGAAGATCGACTGACCCCAGTATGGGATCTCTACGGCGAGGGCACTGATCATCGGTCGATGTCTCCGAGGATGAAGTAGAGCGACGCGAGGATCGTGATGATGTCGGGAACGTAGACGCCCTTCAGCACCCATGGGGTGATGCTGATGTTGTTGAAGCTCGCCGAGCGAATCTTGACGCGGAACGGCCCGAGGTCGCCCTTCGAGACGACGTAGTAGCCCATTTCGCCGAGGGGGTTCTCGGTCGAGACGTAGGCCTCGCCCTCGGGCACCTTGATGATTCGGGGCACCTTAGTCATGACGGGTCCAGCGGGGATCTGCTCGATCAACTGCTGCACGATCTTGCACGACTCACGCGTCTCTTGCAGCCGAATCCAGCAGCGCGCCCACGAATCGCCGTCGGGGTGGGTCCAGACCTTGAAATCGGCCTTGTCGTAGGAGAGTGCGATGTCTTGATCGCGACGCAGGTCGTAGTCGACCCCCGACGCACGCAGGTTGGCGCCCGAGAGGCCGTACTCCTTGGCGATCTCGGCCGGGATCACGCCGATCCCGCGCATCCGGCTCTGGAATATCTCGTTGCCGAACAGCAGATCTTCGATCTCGTCGCAGAAGCCGATCAGCTTCTTCATGACTTGCTGGGTCTCGTCGATCCAGCCTTTCGGCAGATCGTCCTTGAGTCCACCGATCCGGTCGAAGTTCGGGTGGAATCGTCCACCTGTCGCTCCCTCGATCAGGTTAAGCACGTACTCACGGTCGCGGAAGGCAAGAAACACCGGGGTGATAGCGCCCATCTGCACTCCGAGGTCACCGAGAAATAGCGAGACGTTCGCGATCCGCGACAATTCGAAGAGAATCGTACGGATGACCTGGGCGCGCGGTGGCGCCTCGATCTCCATCAGCTTCTCGGCCGCAAGGATGAACGGCACCTCGTTGGCGAAGCTGCCGAGCCAGTCGATTCGGTTGATGAGGCTGGTGACCTGCGGGAAGGTGCGGACCTCGGTCAGCTTTTCGTAGCCTCGGTGCATGTAGCCGGCGGATGGCTCAGCCCAGATGACCTGCTCGCCATCGAGGCGGGCAATGATCCGCAGCGTGCCGTGCGTGGCCGGATGCTGCGGACCGATGTTGAGGGTCATGCCCTCGGTCTCGAGCTCGACGTTCAGTCGCGCGTCGGCGGCCTGAGAGGCGATGTAACTCAGCTGTTGACGATCGGACATCATCGTCATGAGTCGCCACCTTCCTCTTCCTCGTCCTGGACAGGCATCGGCTCGACGTCGACGATGCCGGGCCACGGCTTGACCATGCGAGCCAGCAGTGGGAAGTCCTTCTTCAGCGGATGGCCCTCGAAGTCGCCAGGCAGGTACATGTTGCGGAGGTCGGGATGGCCGTTGAAGCCGATGCCGAACATCTCGTGACACTCACGCTCATGCCAGTTGGCGCCGGCAAACGTGCCCGTCCACGAATCGACGACCGGCGCAGCACCACCTACCGGCTCGGGTACGTCTGCCTTGACCGTGATGCCGACGTGACGATCAAGGTCGGTCAGGCGAACAAAGACCTGCATCCGGGTTTCGCCGCCGCAGACGCCCTGCTTGATCGTCATGTCGATCGGCTCCTTGTCAACCGTCGGATCCTCCTCGCCCTTGCCGTAGGGCGAGGGCATCCAGTCGATCGCTGACAGGAAGGAAAACCACGAGAACCCTGCCGCCTTCAGCGCTGCGCCGGTTTCGGCCCACGAATCGGTGGCAACACGGACAAACAGGTCGTCGTTGGGAACGATGTGGAACTCGAGCAACGCATCGCCGATGCGGTGCCGGAGGTCGTCGACGATGCCCTCGCGCAAACCGTCACCGGGAAGCGCCTGGGGCGCGTCCGCGTCGTTGTCCGGAGTGGTCTCGGTGTCACTCAATGGGGCCACCGCCCACGACGATCGGTTCAGGCCGGTCACGATCGGGGATCGGCTGTGGGTCGGTCGAGATGTCGTGCGTCGTCTGACCGGTCGGCTCCCCCGCGCTCAACTCGCCACGCTCGGCGGCTCGAGTCGCCTGGAGCGTCGTGAACTCGTCGCCCTTCCACTTGGCCTGCATGTCCTCGTTCTTGATCCGCTGCTGGAGCAGCACGATTCCTTCGAGCAAGGCTTCGGGTCGGGGCGGGCAGCCGGGCACGTAGACATCGATCGGAATGATCTGGTCGACGCCCTTCGTGACCGAGTAGCTGTCCCAGTAGGGACCGCCACAGTTGGCACACGAACCCATCGAAATCGCGTACTTCGGTTCGGGCATTTGCTCCCACAACCGCTTCACAGCGGGCGCCATCTTGTCGGTGACGGTGCCAGAAACGCAGACGAAGTCGGCTTGGCGCGGGCTAGCCGGCAACGGGATCACGCCGAGGCGCATCACGTCGTACCGCGGCGACCCGAACGCGGCACCCATCTCGATCGCACAACACGCGAGACCCCACTGGTACACCCAGAGGCTGTACGAGCGACTCATGTTGAACAACTTGGTGAGCGGGGCCGGCATCCGGCCCTTGTCGACGAGACCCATGTCAGTGCACTCCTTGTCGAATCGTTTCGTTCATCATCACGGCAATCTCAATCGGCGGCAGCATCTGGGTCACACCCAACGGAGCAGCCCACGCTTCCAGGCGTAGAACAGCCCGTCGAGGAGCAACACGATGAACACCAGCATCACCACGAGGCCGAAGGTCCCGTAGCGCTCGATGTTGGCCGCCCAGGGAAACAGGAACACCGCTTCAACGTCGAAGATGACGAAGAGTAGCGCGAACACGTAGTAGCGGATCTGGCTCTGGGACCAGCCCATACCGACCGGGTCGACGCCCGACTCGTACGCTATGTACTTCTCGGCGGAAGGGAAGGTGGGACGAACGGCCGCTGCAAGTCCGAGCAGCAACCCACCGATGGCGAGGGCGGCCGCTCCGAACCAGACGACGTTCAGATAGTCGCGAAGGAAATCCGACATACGGGCCTCGAAGATACCAGGGCTCGTGAATTCCTTCCCAAACTCTGTGTTCCCGATTTGTCGCCGCATGTCACGTTGGAATTCGACGTCGCCACGGTCCGGGTCACCGGACCCCACCAGCGACGACCGAACCCTGCGCTGGTCGACGACAGCGTGGGAGGTCGCTCGACGCGTCGACATGATCCGAAACACGCTCGAGTCGAGCCGCAACCCGCGGCATCATGGTCGGTTGTGAGCGAGCGCGCCGCGAGGATCTGACAGCGGGTTCAGCGACCGACGAGTTGCTCGGACAATTCCACTGCCGCCTCCGACACGAGCTTGACGACACGCTGTTCGTCGCCGTCGTCGGGAAAGCGGAACGACGGACCCTGCACGTAGATCGCACCGTCCCAGTCGCCTCCGGGACCGCGGAACGCCACGGCGATCGCATTGACCCCCGGATCGAACTCCTCGAGCGACAGCACCACACCATCCGAGCGAACGCTGACGAGCCGCTGACGGAGCACGTCGGGGTCATCCGGCACGGTGTCTTCATCGTCGGATGAAGACACCTCCAGGTAGCGGTCGAGTTCCGCTTCCGAGAATGTCGCCAACATTGCCAATCCGGTGGGCACGAGGTGCAACGGGAACGACTGCCCAGTTTGATCGGCCAGCGTGACCATTTCGTCGGCGTCATCGACGTCGTCGACCCAGTACGCCCGATCGCCATCACGGAGGCTGAAGCCGGAGCTTCCGCCGGTCGACAGCGCAAGCTCCTCGATGAAGGGGCGCACCACCGATCGCAGGCTGGCCGTGGGGCTCGCTGCCTCGCCGAGCGTGGCGAGCGTCGATCCGATTGAATACCCACCGCCGGCTTCGGTTTGCACCACTGCGCCTTCGTCCTCAAGCGCAGCAAGCAGGCGCGAAACCGTCGACTTGGGCAATTCGGTGCGTTCCGCAATGTCGGTCACGCCGAGGGCGCCGCGAGACAGGACACGCAAGATTGCGAATGCTCGTTCGATCGATTGCACTCCTGACATGTCACGACCTCCTGATCGCCGGTATCGTGCGGTGACGCCGCTCAGAGGAGTCGGCCCAGAGGGGCCTGGCGTACTGTTTCACCATACGGTACTGTTTCACTATACGGTACTGTTCCGCAATACGGAACAGCTGCGTTGTTCCGCTCGGGGCAGCGAGCCCACTCCACCTCTGGGGGTCATAACATGACGGACGTCGACAACGACGCAACCAACGGCGACGACGAGGAGATCGACCTCGCGACATTGAGCGACGACGACTTAACGCTGCAGATGCACGACGATCTGTACGACGGCCTCAAGAACGAGATCGCCGAGGGCACCACCATCCTGCTCGACCGTGGATGGAGCGCTGAGCGCGTTCTCAACGACGCCCTTGTCGAAGGCATGCGCATCGTCGGCATCGACTTCCGCGACGGCATCCTCTTCGTCCCCGAGGTATTGCTGTCGGCAAACGCGATGAAGGCCGGCATGGAGATACTGCGGCCGCTGCTCGCCGAGACCGGCGTCGAGTCGGTCGGCAAAGTCGTCATCGGCACGGTCAAGGGCGACATCCACGACATCGGCAAGAACCTCGTTGCGATGATGTTGGAAGGCGCCGGGTTCGAGGTCATCGACCTCGGTATTAACACCGACGTCGACGAGTTCATCGCCGCGCTCGACGAGCACCAGCCCGACATCCTGGGCATGTCTGCGCTGCTGACCACGACGATGCCCTACATGAAGGTCATCATCGACACGCTGATCGACCGGGGGCGTCGCGACGACCAGATCATCCTCGTCGGTGGTGCTCCGCTCAACCAGGAGTTCGGCGATGCGATCGGCGCGGACGGGTACTGCCGGGATGCTGCGGTGGCATCGGAGATGGCCAAACAACTTGTCACGGCGCGCCGCAGCAATCCGGAACCAGCGGGTCCCTCGGTCCGCTCCTGACCATGAATGCGTCACGCACGCTCGTGATCGCGTGCGGTGCGCTCGCTCACGAGTTGAAGGCGATCACCGAGATCAACCATCTCGGCAACGTCACCGTCGAGTGCCTTCCGGCGGCACTGCACAACCGGCCGAACGAGATTCCCGACGCCGTGCGGGCCCGTGTCCGACGCGCCCGAGCGGGTGGCGGCACGCGGGACGCTGCCGATGATCTGGCCGCTGCCGACTTGGTCGACAGCGAAGTGCGGGTCACACGCGCCGCCGGCTCGGTCGGCGCTTCGCACTTCGACCAGATCTTCGTCGGGTATGCCGACTGCGGGACCGGTGGCCGGCTCGCACAGGTGTGCGCCGAGGAAGGCGTCGAGATGCTGTCCGGTGCGCACTGCTACCAATTCTTCGCGACCGCACCCCGCTTCGCCGAGATCCAGGACCACGAGATCGGTTCCTTCTATCTCACCGATTTTCTCGTGAAGCACTTCGACCGGCTGGTCTGGCAGGGACTCGGCATCGAGCGACACCCAGAGTTGCTGCCGATGTACTTCGGCAACTACACCCGACTCGTCTATCTCGCGCAGACCGATAATCCCGGCCTGGTCGAACACGCGGAAGCAGCTGCGACGCGGCTCGGGCTGTCGATGATCGTTGAACGCACCGGGTACGGAGAACTCGAGACCACATTGGTCGAGATCACAGGAGGCCCCTCATGAACGACGACATCACCGAACCAGGACCAGCGCTCGGCCCCGATCAGGGCGAAGTGCGCGAGCGCCAGTCGACGCGGCGCGGCGGACGACGTCGCGGTGGACCCACGCTGTCGACGATCTGGTGGCGCGACATCCCCGCCCAGCTCACCGGCCGTGTCGGCGACGACCAACACAAGGTCCTGCTCCACGCTCGGTACCAGCACGCGATCGATCGTGCCGCCGCGGTCGCCGGGTTGACGTCGACACACGACTACGTTCAGCAGTGGCGGACCTCGTCCAGCCCGCTCGGCGACGGCAACGTCCAGGCACAACTTGATCAGCGATGCGCCGGAATCGACGATCAGTATCCGCGTGACCGACTCGAAGCCCTAGTCGCCAATGGTGGCCTCGAGCCGTCCGCCGGCGACGGCCGCGCACAACCTGACGAAGCTCCAGAATCCTCGATCACCAAACCCTCCGAAAGCGACCAGCCATGACCGACACCATCATCAGCTCTGCAACCAAAGAAGTCGTGATCGGCTTCGACCGGCCCTTCGTGATGATCGGTGAGCGGATCAACCCGACGGGTCGCAAGCTGCTCGCAGCCGAGATGAAAGAAGGCAACTTCGACCGCGTCTCGGCTGACGCCATTGCGCAGGTCGCCGGTGGCGCCCAGATGCTCGACGTCAACGCCGGGATCCCACTGGCCGACGAACCGGCGCTGCTCGCGCAGGCAATCCAACTCGTCCAGTCGGTCACCGATGTGCCGCTGTCCATCGACTCCTCGATCATCGAGGCGCTCGAGGCCGGCTGCGCCGTGTACCAGGGCAAGCCACTGATCAACTCCGTCACGGGCGAAGACGAACAGATGGAACGGGTGCTACCGCTCGTCAAGAAGTACGGCGCCGCGGTCGTGGCGATCTCGAACGACGAGACCGGCATCTCGGAAGATCCCGACGTGCGCTTCGAAGTCGCCCGCAAGATCGTCAACCGGGCGGCTGACTACGGCATCCCGTCATCGGACGTCGTGGTCGACCCACTGGTGATGCCGATCGGCGCCGTGGGCCAAGCCGGACAACAGGTGTTCCGGCTGCTGCGCCGGCTCCAGACCGAGCTTAAAGTGAACACGACGTGCGGGGCATCGAACGTCAGCTTTGGGCTCCCAGAACGGAACTGGATCACCGGCACATTCCTTGCGATGGCGATCAGCAACGGCATGACCTCGGCCATCATGAACCCGCTGCACGACGAGGTAAAGCGAATCGTCAAGGCCGCCGACGTGCTCGCCGGCCACGATCAGGACTGCGGCGCCTGGATCGCGGCCCAACGTGCGGGCGGCGACGCGACCGGCGCCGGCGAGTCCGGCGGGGCACCGCGCCGACGCGGTGGACGCCGCTCCCGCGTCGAAGGCTCATGACCCAGGCGATCACACCTCCTCGAGCGACCCACCCATCCCGCAATTTCCGGCGGATCGTGACAGCAGGCGTTCTGATCCGCCCGAATATGGACCTGGGGGTGGTGGGGTGAGCGGAAATCAGACATCGTACCGCGTTGTCTTCGCGCCCTCCGGGCTGACCGCTCAGGTGGAAGACGGCACGACGCTGCTCGACGCGGCACGAACCGTCGGCGCCGACCTCGATTCGACGTGCGGCGGGCGCGGGCTGTGCGGACGCTGCCAGGTGATCCCCACGCCGGGTTCGTTCCCGAAGTGGCAGATCGAGTCGGATGCCGCGTCACTGACCGGGTGGACCTCGACCGAGGACAGCTACACCGGTCGACGGCCGATCAGCGACGGACAACGCCTCGGCTGTGCGGCGCAGGTATGCGGCGACGTGGTCGTCGAGATTCCCGCAACGAGCCAGGTGCATCGCCAGGTCGTGCGCAAGTCGGTCGACCTCGGCGACCTCCAGGTCGACCCGATGATCCGGTTGCACTACGTCGAACTGCCAACGCCCGAACTCGGTGCTGAGGTCGGCGGGCTCCGCGAGCAGACCGTCGACGCGCTCGCCCGCGACTTCGACGTCACGCCGGGCAAGATCGACGCCTGCGTGCTCCCCCTGCTCGCCCCGGCAGCAAAGGATGGCGACAACGCGGTCACCGTGGCCGTGCGCAACGGCACCACCATCTGCGCGGTGTACCCCGGCTACGCCGATCGTGCCACGGGTGTCGCTGTCGACGTCGGCTCGACGACCATCGCCGCCCACCTGGTCGACCTTGCGAGCGGCGAGATCCTCGCGACGAACGGGATCATGAACCCGCAGATCAGATTCGGCGACGACCTGATGTCTCGGGTGTCGTACGTGATGATGAATCCCGGCGGCGACATCGAACTCACACGCGCGGTGCGCACCGCGCTCGACACCATGATCGGTGAACTCGTCGACGAGGTGGCGCTCAAACGCGACGCCGTGCTCGACATGTCGATCGTGGCGAATCCGATCATGCACCACGTATTGCTAGGCATCGACCCAACGCCACTGGGCCAGGCCCCGTTCACGCTTGCCACCGATGGACCCGTCACCACGCGGGCAGCCGACCTCGACCTCGATGCGCGATTCGCGGAGGCGTATCTCCTCCCCTGCATCGCAGGACACGTCGGGGCCGATACCGCCGGAGCGATCCTCGCCGAAGGCCCGCACCGCGGACACGGGCGACAACTCCTCGTCGACGTCGGGACCAATGCCGAAATCGTCTTCGGCAACGCCGATCACATCCTCGCTGCGTCGAGCCCAACGGGGCCGGCATTCGAAGGCGCACAGATCTCGGCCGGCATGCGCGCTACTGCGGGCGCGATCGAACGAGTGCGGATCGACCGCGAAACGCTCGATCCGCGCGTGAAGGTGATCGGGTCCGACGTGTGGTCGAACGATCCGCTGTTCGACATGCAGACGACCACACTCGACATCTCCGGCATCTGCGGGTCGGGCATCATCGAGGTGATGGGCGAGTTGTATCTCGCCGGACTGATCGACGTCGACGGCACCATCCGAGCCGACGGCCCGTCGAAGACCGACCGCGTGTTCGCCGACGGGCGCACGTTCTCGTACCGACTTTTCGGAGATTCCGACGACACCCGCGAGAACATCAACGTGACCCAGGACGACGTGCGTGCAATCCAGCTCGCGAAGGCGGCGCTCCGGGCGGGCATTGATCTGCTGTGCGAACATGCGGGCGTAACCGACCCGGACGACATCGGTTCGGTTCGGTTGGCCGGTGCCTTCGGCGCCCACATCGACCCGCTCTACGCCAAGGTGCTCGGACTCGTTCCCGACGTGCCCGTCGCCAGAGTGGCCTCGGTGGGCAACGCTGCCGGCGCCGGCGCCGTGCGAGCGCTGCTGTCGCGACCGCAGCGCGACGAGATCGAAGCGACGGTCTGCCGCGTCGAGAAGATCGAGACAGCAACCGAACCCCGCTTCCAGGAACTGTTCGTCAACGCGATGGGCTTCCCGCACACCAGCGACACCACGCCGAACCTGGCAGTCGAGATCGCGCTGCCCCCCGCCCAAGAGCGCGCTGCGTCAGCGGGATCTCGTCAGCGCACCGGTCGACGCCGCCCGAGAACCTGAGTCGCCGAACCGTCGTGCCGTCCGTTCGCCCGCGGATTTGGGTAACCGAACGCTGCACTCGGCGCCGCACTCACCCACACGTATGCCGGGGACGCAAAACATCACGCAACGCGTGACGTCGGGCATTTCTGTTCTGTAATATGGAACAGTTCCGGATGGCGGAACGCTGGACTGGGGGGTCGAGATGAGTGACGAACGACGGGGCGGACGCCGTTCCGGTGGCCGCGCGGGACGTGCGGCAACGCGGGCGGCATCAGCAGCACCGACTCCGAAGTACCTGCACCGGCAGATCCGACCGTACGAGCTCGTCACCGACGAACAGCTCGAACTCATCGAGCAGAATGCCGACACCATTCTCGAACAGGTCGGCGTCGAATTTCGGGGCTACCCGACGGCACTCGAGCGGTGGAAGGCCGCCGGTGCCGAGGTCGACGGCATCCGCGTCCGCTTCCCACGCGGGCTGTGTCGAAAGATCGTGCAGGACTCGGCACCGCGTCAGTACACGCAGCACGCCCGCAACCCGGCGAACAACGTAGAGATCGGTGGCGACAACACCGTCTTCGCACCGAACTACGGGTCCCCGTTCGTTTACGACCAGGACGCCGGGCGTCGCTACGCCACGATCGGTGACTTCGAGAACATCGTCAAGCTCACCTACATGTCGCCACACCTGCACCACTCGGGCGGTACCGTGTGCGAGCCCGTCGACATCCCGGTCAACAAGCGCCACCTCGACATGGTGTACGCCCACCTCAAGTACAGCGACAAACCATTCATGGGGTCGGTCACCGCCGGCGAGCGAGCGACGGACTCGATCGAAATGGCACGAATCGGTTTCGGGGCCGATCTGCGCGACGAATTCGGTGTCGAACGCACCGTGATGTCATCATTGATCAACGCCTCGTCACCCCTGGTGTGGGACGACACGATGCTCGCCGCCGCCGAAACCTATGCGGCAGCAAACCAGGCATGCATCATCTCGCCGTTCATCCTGGCCGGGGCGATGGCGCCGACGACCGCCGCCGCAGTTGCTGCACAGACCCTTGCCGAAGCACTCGCCGGCATGGCTTTCTGCCAGCTTGTCCGACCGGGTGCTCCTGTCATCTTCGGGTCGTTCGCATCGTCGATGTCGATGGCCACCGGTGCGCCGACCTTCGGCACGCCGGAACCGGCGATCGTGCTCTATACCGTGGCGGCGCTCGCACGTCGACTCGGTGTGCCGTTCCGCTCCGGTGGTTCGATGACCGCGTCGAAGGTCCCGGACGCGCAAGCGGCCTACGAGTCGACATCGACGATCATCCCCACCGTGATGGCGGGCGTAAATTTCGTCCTGCACGCCGCCGGCTGGATGGAAGGTGGCCTGGCCTTCGGCTACGAAAAGTTCATGATGGACGCGGATCAGCTCGGCATGATGATGAAGTTCGGCAGTGGGCTCGACATGAGCGAGAACGGGCAAGGCGTCGATGCATTCCTTGCCCACACCCCCGGCGAACACTTCCTCGGAACGGCTCACACACTCGCCAACTTCGAGACTGCGTTCTACCGCTCCGCCATCGCCGACAACTCGAGCTTCGAACAATGGACCGAAGACGGCGGGACGTCGGCCGCTGACCGGGCGAACAGCGCGTGGAAGTACGCGTTGGCGACCTACGAGGCGCCGCCGTTCGATGATGCCATCGACGCGGAGTTACTCGACTACGTGGGTCGCCGCAAGGCCGAGATGCCCGACGAGATCGGCTGAACTCGTCAGTGGCGGGTCGAGCGGAAGAGCGCCGCAAGTCCGACTCCTCCGAACACGAGGCCACCAACCAGCATTGGCGTCACGGTCGACCCGATCCTGGAATCGATGATCGCTGCGAGCACCGACCCGAGCCCCAGTTGCGACACGCCGAGGATCGCGCTGGCCGTTCCCGCCTTGTCGGCCATCGGCTCCATCGCCAACGCCGAAGCCATCGGGCCGATCACCATCGTCATCGCATTGGTCACGATCGCCCACGCGAACCAGAGCCACACCGACGGGACCCCATCGGCAGCGAACACGACGATGAGCGCCGACGCGGTGATCACGACGTGGACGAGTGCCGCCGAACGCAACATCAACCGTGTGCCGAAGCGGTCGATCAGCCGATTGTTGAGCAGCAGCGCGACTGCCATACCGACCCCCGACAGTCCGAAGAACACGGTGAACTGGCTGTCGCGGTCGTACACGCCGTCTAGGATCGGCTGCGAGCTGCCGAGCCAGACGAAGAACGAGGCGGTGAACAGTGTCGATCCGACCAACGCCCCGAACGTGACGGGAGTCCGGAGGACCGACGAGAAGGCCTCGACGAAGGGGCGGAGCCGAATCGGGCGCCGATGTTCGACCGCCATGGTCTCGCCGAACCGCAGCGTCCAGACAAAGGCGACGACGGCGAGCAAGACCCCGACGAGGAACACGGTTCGCCATGACCCGACCAGCAGGATCGCCTCGCCGACGAACGGTACGAAGATCGGCCCGATCAGGAACACGGCGGTGAACGTTGCGACGACGCGCGCCATCCGGTCGCCTTCGTACAGGTCACGAGCGATCGCGAAGCGGAGCACTGATGGTGCGGATGCGCCGAGCCCCCACACGAACCGAGCAACCAGCAGCAGCTCCAAGCTGGGAGCCGCCGCACTGGCCACCGCTCCCAGCCCGTAGAGAACGAGTCCAGCGGCGAGCACGCTGCGTCGGCCGAACCGATCGGCGAGCACGCCACACATCAGCTGACCGATCGCCATTCCCGCGAAGTACAGGGTGCCGGTGATCGCGGGGCTGACGCCGCGGGCATTGAGGTCGAAGTCGGTGCGGAGTTCGTCGAACGCCGGAAGCGCAGCGTCGATCCCGAACGCCATCAGAATCCCGATGAACGCCAAGAAGGCGATGACCGCCCGATCGCTGCGCGGCGTTGCGCCCCGGTCGGTCGTCATGATCACCGGCGCACCATAACGACGTTTAGGAGTGCCCGGCACCGACGCGCATGGGTTACGGTCGCCCGATGACCGACGCACAGATCGCCCTACTGGAGACGGGTCCGCTCGTCGATGCCGGATCACTGCCCGAGCTCATCGGCTGGGAACTGAAGCCCGAGGGGCTGTGCCGCGACGAGCAGTGCGTGATCGTCACCGACCGCGAGGCGCTCGGCTCCGACGGCCAGATCGACCTCCGCGAGGTCGCTGGATTGCTCGACCGACCCGTCGCCATCGACAGCGACGCCGGCCTCGTCGCAGTCGGAGCTGCGCGAGCGGGGCGGCGCGGGGCACTCAACGACCTGCGGGCGCCCGACTTCACGCTCCCGGGCCTCGACGGGACGTTCCACTCACTTGCCGACCATCGCTCCAAGAAGAAGCTGCTCGTCGCCTTTTCAAGTTGGTGAGGTTGCCTTTTCGATCTGCCAGGTTGGCAGGTACTCCATGACGAACTGGCCGAACACGGCTTCCAGGTGATCGCCGTCGCCATCGACGAAGCGGCCGACGCGCTCCGCGACTACATCCGTGACCACACCGACGGCATCACCTACCCCGTGCTGATGGACAGCGACCATCTCCTCACGGAGCTGTATGCGATCTCGAACGTCCCAACCGTCCTGTTGATCGATGAGAGCGACACGATCGTCCAGCCCAACTGGAACGCATACGCGACCGACACGTTCAAGGACTTCACAGGTATCGACTCAGGTGATCAACTCGACGCGATCCGTCGCTGGGTGATCGACGGCGAGACACTGATGACCGCCGACGACGCCCGTGGTGCCGTCGACGACCTCACCGACGAGGAGGAACAGGCGCGGCTCCACTTCCGACTCGCCGTCCACCTGCGCAACGCCGGCGACACCACCGGATCGGAACGCAACTTTGACCGCGCCTGCCAACTCGCACCAAACGATTGGACGATCCGCCGCGCCTCGCTTCCACTCCGCGGCGGCGACCCGTTCGGGCCCGAGTTCTTCGAACTCCTCGCCGAGTTCGACGAAGCTGGGCGCCCATACCACGGCGTCAACCACTCCGGGCTCCCCACCGCACCCTGACCCCGAGCGCGTCGGGTTGCTACCGTCGCAGGTATGTCAGATGTCTTTCATCTCGGGTTGACCAAGAGCGACGTTGCAGGAGCAACGTTGGCGATCGTGCCCGGAGATCCCGAGCGCGTCACACGCATCGCCGAGCTTCTCGACAACCCGGTCCCCCTCGCATCAACCCGTGAGTTCACGTCGGCTCACGGCACTGTGGGCGGCGCCGGCGTGATCGTGTGCTCCACCGGGATCGGCGGACCGTCGACATCGATTGCGGTCGAGGAACTTGCACAGCTCGGCGTCGACACCTTCCTTCGCGTCGGGACCACCGGCGCCATCCAAACCCACATCGAGCCGGGTGACGTCATCGTGACCACGGGAGCGGTACGTCTCGACGGCGCGAGCCATCACTTTGCACCACCGGAGTTTCCGGCCGTGCCGGCCTTCGCATGCACCACCGCACTCGTCGATGCAGGACGCGCCGCAGACGTGGAGCTCCACATCGGGGTCACTGCGTCGTCCGACACGTTCTACCCCGGCCAAGAACGCTACGACACGGTGTCCGGCCGGGTCACCCGACGCTTCCGCGGAAGCCTTCAAGAGTGGCAGGACCTCGGCGTCCTCAACTACGAGATGGAAGCGGCAACGCTCTTCACCATGAGTGCCGCACTCGGGCTCCGCGCCGGATGCGTGGCCGGTGTCTTGGTGAACCGGACTCGCAACGAAACCCCGACTGACGACGCTGCCGAGCGAGTCGAAGCCGTCACGATCGGCATCGTGGTCGATGCCGCCCGCCGACTCCTCACCTCCGATTGACCCAGGTCGCCATCGAGGGCAAACATCTCGGATATTGCACCGCGATCGGACCGAGAACGCGTCTGATCGTCATCTTGTTGCCGGACCACACAGCGATGTCGACATCACTCACGTCGTCGACCGATTCAACCGGCGGTCTCGAAGGTGCAGTGGAGTTCGTCGCCAAAATCGATCAGCGTGCTCGGGACCACGACGACCGGCTCTCCACCGCGCAGCCGCCGCCGCTGCTGTCCGGGAAGCTGGATCTCGGTGCCGTTGGTCGACTGCAGGTCCTCGAGCAGCAGCGCGCCGTTCTCGACTCGAACCTCGGCGTGCGTTCGTGACAGCCCCTGGCCCAGCCCATCGAACTTCATGATGTGCGGCAAGCCCCCCGCGACTGCGCCGGCGACCTTTGGGTTCCGCCCAATCAGGACGTTGCGGTCGACGCCGATGCGCTCGCCATTCGAGAAGGCGAGCACGCCGTGGATCTGTGGTGCGGCGGGTGCTTCGGTGTCACCGAGATCGGCTGCCGCCGCGCCGATACCAGGGGCACTCGTGAAGTCGTCCGATGGAAAACTGGGGTCGATCGGATCCGCGACCACTTCGTCGTCGAAGATCGAGCTCACCGGGCCCCGCACCGGGCCGTCGTTCGCACCCACGACGACGGTCGACTCGGGCAGCGCTCCACCGGTTCCAGGACCTGACGGTTGCCCGGATGGTTGCGGGCTCGCTGGCTGCGGGTCAGCGGGCTGGGGGCTGGCCGGTTCCGCTTCGAACAGAATCTGAGGCCGGGATGGGACCTCGGCCTCGGGCGCATCCGCGACTTCGTCGGCGAACCAGGAGTCACCGGCATCGTCGACGATCGGCTCGAGCACGTCCAACTCGGTCGCCTCGGCCGGCTCGACCTCTCCGGCTGGTTCGGGTTCTGGCGCACTCACCGGAGCGATCGCCGGTCCCAAGTCCTCGACGCGGTCGACCGCTGGGTCACCCGGCGTCGCGGTCCTGCCGACGATCGCTGCCGTTCTCAGCTCCTTTGCTGAGAACGGCAGCGTTCAACGTCGAGACAAATCGCTGCATCTCGGTGACGTCGAATCGTCGCGCAGCGAACACCTCCGAGACGAGCTAGGTCACCAGCTGACTTGCCACCTCACCCGCCTCGTGGCCACCTTTCTCGTCGGCGACAACGCAGACGTCGTCGCTCACATAAAACGCATCCTCGTTGTGACTGCGCACGCCACCGACGTGCGTCGTCGCCGCCAGGTGAAGGTCGGACCCGCGGCTGATTCGAACGTTCCGGCGTGAGCGCCCTCTATCAGAAGAAGCGGGGGATCGACCCGTCGACGAGACGTGCAATCCAAATCCCGGTGATCAGCACGACGTTCACGATGCCGAGTACGACAAGGACCCGGTTCCAGTCGACGGTTCGACCGATCCGCCGAACGACGCCGTACACCGACCCGGCGACGATGACCTGAGCCGCCGCGAGCACCAGGAACGGGTGGTCCTGCCATGCCGAACCGATCTGCCCGCGCGTGAGGTGTCGGGCGGAGCGGGTCATCCCACACCCGGGGCAGTACCCGCCGGTGCAACGCCGAAAGACGCACACGCCCGGGCCGTCATCGGTCCCTCCGGCATCGACGACGAGCACGGCAGCGACGACCAAGAGCGCGATCCGCACGGGAGACGCGCTCAGCCACCGAAACCCACTCGGTCGCGGCTGCGCCGAGACCTGGTGGTCGTGTCGGGCGTCAGGGTCGGTGATGGTCATGCAGTTCTACCGGACGGTGGTGTCCCCGGCGATCGGGGTGGCTGATGCGGAGCATAGGGCACACCAGCGATGGGCCCCCGACGACGCCTGGCGTCTGCCGCCCACGTCAGGTCTCGCCAACCGCGACGGCGACAACCCAGAGGGCCAAGAGTGCAGCGAACAGCGCCAGGCCCACGATGCCCACGATGAACGCCGCCTTTGCGGTACCGCGAGACGCAGGGTCGCGCTCACCTCGGTCAATGGCCTTCATCTGGGTCCAACCCATGATCGTCCCGGGGATCGACAACAGGAAGCCTCCACAGCAACTGAGTACGAGACCTGCGATCGACAAACCGAGCGCCCATCCGGCGACGGCGCTCTTCGGGTAGTTCGAACCCGTCGCGGCGAACGTTTGATAACCAGGTGGCGATCCGAAGGCGGGAGGCCCAGAGGCCTGTGGCACTGCGCCAGGCTGCTGATATCCCTGTGGTGCGCCGAATTCCTGAGGAGCCCCGTACTGCGGCGGTTGCGGGCCTCCCGGCCGCCGATCCTCGGTCCAGGCCGAGCCGTTCCAGTACCGCTCACCTCCGGGCCGCTCGACATCGGGATACCACCCTGCCGGTGTGACGCCTGCACCCATGTTCATGTCCCCTTCGGCCCCGATGGCAGCGGTTGCCACCCAGCAGGAGTCTGCTCGGTCGTCCGGGCGAGCGCAACCATCCGTGCCGTCGTGGCCGATCGCAGCGGCCCACGACACGACTCGCTGACCCGCTAACCCAGTCCACATGCCTACATCGTGACGACGACTTTCCCGTGGGTCTTGCGGTCGGCGAGATCCTGGAGCGCCGCAGCCCCGTTCTCGAAGGCGTACGGCGGGAACAGCGGCGGATCGATCGTTCCCTCGGCCGCCATCCCGAGCAGCGTCGTCATCTGCTGTCCAAGCGAGTCGGGGAACTTGCCGAGCGACGCTCCCCAGTGGACCCCGACGATCGAGTAACTCTTGAGCAGGGCGTGATTCGTCTTGACCTCCGGGATCCCAGCGACGAATCCGATGACCAGCAGCCGACTGTCCCAACCCATGCAGCGACGGACCTGATGGAACGTGTCGCCGCCCACCGGGTCATAGGCGACGTCGACACCGCCGCCTGACGCTTTGCGGACAGCGTCGACCCAGTCGGGTGTCTCACGATGGTCGATGACGACATCGGCACCGATGTCGCGGACCAGGTCGACTTTCGTCTGTCCGCCGGCAATCGCGATCGTCCGGGCGCCCGCAGCTTTTGCGAGTTGGATCGCAGCGGTCCCGGTGCCACCTGCTGCGCCGGTGATCAGCACGGTCTCGCCGGCCTGCAGGTGGGCCCGGTCGTGCAGCGCGTAGAGCGTCGTGCAGTAGTTGATCGGGATCGCCGCCGCGGTTTCGGCGGACACACCGTCAGGCACCACGAACACTCCTGCCGCCGGATGGGTCACCTGCTCGGCGAGTCCACCGCTGCCGAGGAACGCAACACGCTGGCCCACCTCGACCCCGGTCACCCCGTCGCCCAGCGCAACGACGCTGCCGCACGATTCGCCACCAGGCGTGTAGCCGGGGCCGGTCTTGACCTGGTACTGACCGCGACACTGCAACACATCAGGGAACGCCAGGCCCACCGCTTCGACGTCGATCAACACCTCGCCGGGCCCCGGCGACGGCGCGTCTTCGTCGACCAGCCGAAGCTGCTCTGCAGGGTCACCGAGTTCATGGAGTCGCCAGATGCGCATTGCTCCAACGTATTCGCAGTGGGCACACCGGACGAAGTGCGCCGTATCGTCATCCTGGTGACCATCGTGGCGATCGACGGGCCGACCGGCGTCGGCAAGAGCACCACCTCCCGGGCGATCGCCGAACGCGTCGGCGCCCCGCTGTTGCTCGACCCCGTCTCGGTCAACCCGCTCCTCGACGACTATTACACCGGCGAGGCGACTCCATCGGCAGGACTCGACACAGAACTCGCCTTCCTCCGGGGGCGAGCAGAACTGCTTGCATCGGCCGACCGCGATCAGCTCGTGGTCGCAGACTTCACCGTGCTCCGGACGGCCCCGTTCAGCGAGTTCCTCGCAGACCCCGACGATCGGCGTCGCGTCCTCGACGAGATGCGTCGACTGGTGGCGGACGGCCCGCGCATCGACGTACTCGTGCTCCTTCGTGCTGAGCCCGATGTGCTCCTCGAACGTGTCCGCACTCGCGATCGCCGAGCCGAAGTCGATCTCACGATCGAACACCTCGTCGAACTCTGCCGCCACTTCGCCACGTGGCGCAACGAGTTGCTGGCACATGCCGCGATGGCGATCGAGATCGACACGGCGGCATGGGACCCACGACGACGTGATGACCTCGACGGTCTCATGACCCGGATCGCCGAGTCGTTGCAATGACCAACGTCAACCTCATCGGCAGTCTGCACGCCGGGTCGGCCAACGGTGCCCTCACCCGGGCCGCCACCGGCATCCTGCCGGAACACGTTTCGTTGTCGCTGCACAATGTGAGCTGACTTCCGTTGCACAACGGCGGCGACGAGACGGCGGGACCTCCTGCCAACGTCATCACTCTGCATGCTGCGGCTCCTGATGCCGACGGGATCGTGCTGTTCTCCCGCAAGTACAACAGTTCGCTCTCCGCTGTCACGAAGAACGTGATCGACTGGCTGTCACGCGGCTCGCAGGCGTGGGAGGGCACCGGGATCACGATGTCGCCCGGCGGTCGCGCTGGGCTCGGCGCCCGCGAACATCTCAGTGCGATCATGCAACGCCAGGCCACTCGACTGTTCGAGACGATCGGCTTCGGCACCCACGGCCACCGCCTTGATGCGGATGGTGACGTGACCGACCCTGCAACGCTCGCCGAACTCGCGGACTTCCTCGCGCGCTACGCCGAGCACTGCCGCGGCTGATCTGAATCCGCGTCGAGCCGGGCAAGGCCTCCCGGTCACAGCTCCCCTACGCTCGAGAGATGCGTCGACTGCTTCCGATCATCCTGACCGCCACGATCGTGGCCGCTTCATGCGCATCGGGTTCGGACGACGAGGCTGCTCCGGCAACAGCGACTCCAGCGGATTCGACTCTGGTAACAGACGCCCCACCGGCAACCGGCCCACCGTCGACCGACGCGACACCGGAGACTCCGCCTCCGACCGACGCGCCGACCACCGTCGCCCCCACGACAACCGCGACACCCGAACCTGCGGTGACGCCGGCCGAACTTGCCGCACAGGGCCCGCACGCCGTCGGCGTGACCACCCGGGCACTCCCGGAGGGCAACCTCGTGGAAGTGTGGTATCCGGCCGACGACTCCACGAGCGGCGGGACCGTCGAGTATCAGGTGCGCAGCTTCCTGCCGCCCGCCGTCGGAGATCTTGTTCCTGACACCGTCGACGACGCCCGCTCCATTGACGCGACCCGCGACGCCGCTCCCGCCACCACCGGCCCCTTCCCGATCGTGTTGTTCAGCCACGGATCGACGTCGTTCCGGCTCCAGTCGAGCGTGTTGGCACAGCACCTGGCTTCGTGGGGCATCGTCACCGCGTCGACCGATCATCCCTCGCGTGACCTCCTGAACGTGATCGGTGGGACCGCCGAAGGCCAGCCACCCTCGATCGACGACTTCCGATCGATGCGGACCTATCTCACGACACTCGGTGACGACGAGATCCTCGGCGGCGTGCTCGACAACAACCGAATCGCGCTCGGCGGGCACTCTGCGGGCGGCGGCACCATCGTGCAAATGGCCAGCGACGACGGGATCCTCGGCTACGTGTCGTACGCGTCGGGCCTCGGCGACGGAGCACCCGACGTGCCGTCTCTGTTCATGGCGGGCGAACTCGACATGATCGTCGACCCGGTCGAACGGACTGCTGCCGCCTTCGAGCGGGCGCCGTCACCGTCATGGCTGTGGTCGTTTGCCGATTCCGGCCACCTTGCATTCTCGGACTTGTGTGCCGTCGGCAGCGACGGCGCCACGCTGATCGACCTTGCCGAGGCCGCTGGGCTCGGCGCGCTCGTCGACGATCGTCTCCGGTCGCTCGGCACCGACGGCTGCAATGATCCGAACCGGCCGGTAGAAGAGGTCTGGCCCGGCGTCCACCAGTCGGCGACCGGTTTCTACCGGTGGGTGTTCGGCGTCGACGCCGACCCGATCGGGCTCGACGAGTCAGTCGTCACCGATGGGGTCACCGTCACCGCCAAGTAGCGCCCGGGAACGGCAGTGCTCGGGTCCGCCTCGCACCACCCCGACCCGCGAGACTTGCGCGATGGATCTCGGATTGAACGGAACCCGCGCCATCGTGACCGGCGGGTCACGCGGCATCGGACGGACCATTGCGGAAACGTTGATCGCCGAGGGAGGCCATGTCGCGATCTGCGGACGGAACGAGGAGACGCTCGACGCCACCGTCGCCTCCCTGGGATCACGCGCCACCGGCAGAGTGGTCGACGTGTCCGATCACGAGGCGCTCACCGCCTGGGTCGATGCGTCGGCCGAGGCCATGGGCGGGCTCGACATCGTGATTTCCAATGCATCCGCGCTCGGCGGGCCACCCGACACGCCCGACAAGTGGCGAACCGTGTTCGAGACCGACGTACTCTCGACCGTTTCCCTCGTCGACGCAGCGACACCGCACCTCGAAGCGAGCGGCATCGGCAGCATCGTGCAACTCGGCACCATCACCGCGGTCGAGTACCACGGTTACCCGGGTGGCACCCGCAGCTATGGCGCACTGAAGGCAGCGCTGCTCAATTACACGAGCCAGTTGGCATTCGAACTCGGCCCGAAGAAGATTCGGGCGAACTCGGTGTCGCCGGGTCCGATCTACATTGCGGACGGATCGTGGGGCTTCATCGAGACCGCGGCACCTGACTACTTCGGTGAGAACGTCGAACATCATCCGCAGCAGCGACTCGGCACACCCGAGGAAGTCGCCCGTGTCGTCGCGTTCCTCGCGAGTCCGGCCGCCTCGTGGGTCACCGGCGACAACGTCGTCGTCGACGGTGGTTTCACCCGCCGCCACGCCTTCTGAGGCCAGGCCCTCGCCGAACAGACGTCGCGTCAGCCTCCTGCGGAAATCGTCAGATTGCGAAGTTGGCGCAGCGCCACAGACAGTATCGTGAGGTCGAAGCTCTCGGCGCGGCGGATCTCCTGGTGCATCGCGATGGTGCGATCGACCGAGCGTTGGTGTGCCGCGATCCACTCGACCGGCGAGCCGTGGGCCGAACGCATCACACTTCGTGTCAGCTCGGCCATCACGTTCATCAGGTCGTCACGCATCGACGATCGAGCCTGGGTCTGCCAGCGATCAGAACGTGGCAGCGCACCGATGCCGGTCCGCCTCGGCGTTGAACCTCGACGGCCGGACGGACCAGAATCCGAGTCGAGCGGGGACGTTCGACTCACCCGGGCGCAGTGGGGCCATGTCCACGTCAGGCCCGATCTGAGGTCCCATCGGCGCGAGCCTGTCCAAACTGAATTGACCGGGCGATCAATTCAGGGACATTCGGCCCTGCTGCGCAACCCGATCCGTCTGTCAAGTTGAAACGATTCGCCGAGACAGCGGGGGCAACCATGCGACAACGACGCCATGCATTGAGTGGGGCGCTCTACGACGGGAACGTCGACGTCACGTCGAGAGAGGGAGTGACGGGAACGTTCACCGTCGACGGAGAGTGGATCAGTGGCGATCTGCGCCACGCCGACCCGCATCTGTGCGGGTGGCTCGCCGGGCCACAACTGCCGCCACGACTCGCAGTCCTCCCCCGCTTCCGGTCCACCGACGGGGCCGCCCCCGACACCACTAGCACGACCAGCGACACAGAGGACGCTCGATGAGCATCGACTACAACCAACGCCCCACGGTGACGTACCAAGAGCTGCTCGACACCGACAGCCACGAGGTGCCCAAGGTGCTGCGCTGGTTCTCCCCGATGCCTCCGAGCGAAGCCGACGTTCCGGTCGAGCGGTACACAAGCGCCGAATTCCACAAGCTCGAAGTCGACAAGATGTGGATGAAGGCGTGGCAGATGGCCTGCCGCGAGGAGGACATCCCCGAGCCGGGCGATCACCTGTCGTACGACATCGTCGGCCGTTCGATCCTCGTTGCCCGCACCGAGTCCGGTGAGATCAATGCCTTCCACAACGTGTGCCCACATCGCGGAAGGAAGTTGAAGGAATCGCGAGGCCGCGACACCGAGCTGCGCTGCGCCTTCCACGGATTCGCCTGGGAGCTCGGAGGATGTTTGAAGCAGGTGCCGTGTCAATGGGACTTCCCGCGGCTCGAGTCCGCTGAGTGGGCGCTCACCGACGTCCGAGTCGGAACCTGGGGCGGCTTCGTGTTCATCAACATGGATCCTGACTGCGAACCGTTGGAGGACTTCCTCGGCGACCTCGATTCCCACTTCGATCGCTGGCCATTGGAGGACCGCTACAAGGAGGCCCACGTCGCGAAGGTCATGAACTGCAACTGGAAGATCGCCCAGGAGGCGTTCATGGAGGCGTTCCATGTGGTCGCCACCCATCCGCAGTTACTTCCGAGCCTCGGCGACGCAATCAGCCAGTACGACGTGTTCGGCAACTTCTCTAGAGCGATCTCACCGAACGGTGTTCCGAGCCCACACGTCACCTGGGAGCCGTCGCAGCAGGACATCTTCGATGCGATGAGCGACCGCAACCTCGACGAGGAACCGAAGGCGGTGGTTCCGGACGGCGAGACCGCCCGTCATCTCGCTGCCGAGTCGGCTCGGGAATCGCTCCGACCAGCGATCGGTGACCGGGCCGACGAACTCTGCGACGCCGAGCTGACCGAAAGCATTTATTACACCGTCTTTCCGAATTTTCACCCGTGGGCGGCGTACAACCGGATCGTGTATCGCTTCCGACCGTACGGCAACGACCACCGGCGGTCCATTATGGAGTGCATGTTCCTCTCACCCTTCGTCGGCGAACGTCCACCCGCCGCTCCGATCCACTGGCTGACCGACGATGACGACTGGACGGTCGCCACGGAACTCGGAATGCTCGGGCGCGTCTTCAACCAGGACGTCTACAACGTGCCCGAGGTTCAAGCGGGTCTCAAGGCGATGGTCAAACCGGGCGTCACGTTCGCCGATTACCAGGAGACCAAGCCGCGTCACTTCCACGCGATCCTCGACGAGTGGATCGCACGATGACCGACACCGTTTCCTTCAACGCCACCGATGACGACGTGGTTCAATGCCCCTACCCGCACTACCGAAAGATGCGCGACGAGGCCCCGGTCCTCGAGCTCGACGGCAACTTGCTTGGGCGCGGCAACGAACGGGTCTTTGCCGTGTCTCGTCACGAGGACGTCAAGCGCATCCTCCACGACACGGCGACGTTCTCGTCCGAGTTCGGTGGTTCCGGGGCGAAGGCCTCGCCCGAGCTCCGCGCTCGGCTCAAAGAGGTCTACGCCGATGCGTGGCCGAACGTGTCGACGATGCTCACCGAAGACCCGCCGTCCCACACTCGATACCGGCGACTGGTGTCCATGGCATTCACCCCGCGGCGCGTGGCCCGCCTTGAGCCCGAACTTCGCCGCATCTGCGAAGAACTGGTGGATGGTTTCGAGAACGCATCCCGCATCGACTTCCACAACAAATTCTCCGTGCCGCTTCCCGTCGCCGCAGTGGCGACGATCCTCGAGGTTCCCGACACACGTCGAGCCGACTTCAAGAAGTGGGCGGACTCATCAGTCGTCTCGATCGGACGGATCATCAGCGACGACGAGCGCGTCGCGGCTGAACGAGACATCGTCGAGCAACAGCACTACTTCGTCAGCGAGCTCGAAGCTCGCCGAGCCGACTCTCGTGATGACTTCCTGACCGACCTGCTCAACGCCGAGTTGCAACCCGACGATGAGGTCGAAGGCGGGCCGCTCGACATCCCCGAGATGCTCTCGATCATCCGCCAGATCCAGGTTGCCGGAAGCGAGACCACGGCCAGCCTGCTCTCCGACCTGATCGTGCAACTGGGCAAGCATCCCGACGAATGGGAGAAGCTCAAGGCAGACCCGAGTCGCGCGGCCAAAGTGGTCGAGGAGGGTTTGCGCTGGGCCAGCCCGAACCAAGGGCTGTTCCGCATCGTCCGGGCGGACACCGAAGTGGCCGGAACACCGATTCCGAAGGGATCGACGATCTGGGTGATGTACGGATCAGCCGACCACGACGACCGCGTGTTCGATGACCCCGAAGCATTCGATCCCGACCGCGAACGACTCAACAGCCACATCGCGTTCGGTCACGGCATTCACTTCTGCCTCGGTGCTGCGCTCGCCCGGCTCGAGGCCGTGGTCGCGCTCAAGGTACTGGCGGAACGTATCAACTCGATCGGCGTCGTCGAACCCGATACTCTGCGCTACGGACCGAGCTTCATCCTGCGCGGTCTCGAAGGTGTCCAAGTCGACCTCACCTACCGGTAGGTCGCGCGTCGCGTCGCTGTCCTTCCTCGGCACACGGGCAAAAACTCCACCGGACGAAAGCGGTGAACGCGGAGTGCCTCAATCGGTCGCGCTGGCGGCGGCCTGCTCTTTGGCGATCTCGGCGCGGACCTCATCCATGTCGAGCGCTTTCACCTGCTCGACGATGTCTTCGAGGGCATGCGCTGGAAGCGCGCCGGGCTGCGAGAACAACTGCACGCCGTCGCGGAAGATCATCAGCGTCGGGATCGAGCGAATCTCGAGCGCCCCGGCGATCTGCTGCTCCGCCTCGGTGTCGATCTTCGTGAATGAAATGTCGGGATGCTGTTCCGACGCCGCTTCGAAGACCGGCGCAAACGACTTGCACGGTCCGCACCATTCGGCCCAGAAGTCGACGAGGACGATGCCGTCGCTGAGCACGGTTTCCTCGAATGCGTCGGAGGTCAGATCAATCGTTGCCATGCCCTGTCGAACCAGCGACAACAGCGGACTATTCCGCTCGCCGCTCGCGCCCCTTCTTCGTTCTGGGTCGGATTCGGCCCGGTTGCCGGGCCAGTTCCGACCCGGAACGAAGGCAGTGGTGGCGCGACGACCCCTCAGGCGGGGCGGATCGGGTTTTTGTAGGTGTCGAGGTAGGTGATCTCGGCGACATCGTCGCGCTTCGCCGGCTTGAAGTCGGTGCCCTTCGTGTACGCCACGGGGATCAAGCCGGCCTGCGTCAGGTGATCTGGAATCCCGAGGATTTCGGCGGCTTCCTGCTCCTTGGCGAGGTGCAGCGTGGTCAGGCAGCTGCCGAGCCCGCGGCTGCGCAACGCAAGCTGGAAGCTCCACATCGCAGGCATGATCGAGCCCATCAACCCCGCGGCGGCGTTTGATGAGTTACCGGACAGCCGACCGATGATCAACGGAATCAGCAGCACCGGGACCTTGCCCATGTTCTGCGCAAGGTAGTTCGCCGAGTCGATCACGCGACCCTGTTGACTCGCCTGGTCAGCTTGTTTGGCCGCCGATGCCAGATACTCCCCGCCTGCCTCGTTGTAAAGGTCTGCCAACGCTTGCTTCTTCTCTGCGTCCCGGACCACCATCCACCGCCAGCCCTGCTGGTTTGACCCCGTCGGTGCCTGCACCGCAAGCTGAAGACATTCGAGCAGAACGTCATCGGACACCTCGCGCTCGAGATCCAGGCGCTTACGCACCGCCCGCGTGGTCGAGAGCAATGCATCGGTCTGTTCAAGGTCGAAATCCATCTGGCCATCGTGGCCGGTGGGGTCCTGCAGAATGAAGCCGCCGCCGGACCAGCGGGGCGAGTCAGGTGATGTCGGTAATCGCGGGCAGCACGTCGAAAAGATCACCGATCACGGCATAGTCGGCTTTGACGACCATGTTGGCCGCTGGATCGGTGTTGATGGCGAGGATCTTCTTCGCCGCTTTCGCTCCGACCCAGTGCTGAATCGCACCGCTAATGCCGCATGCGATGTACAGCTGTGGCGCGATACGTGTGCCGGTCTGTCCGACCTGGTCGGCGTGCGGGCGCCAGCCGTTGTTGGTGACCGCTCGGCTACAGCCGACGATGCCGCCCAACTTCGCTGCCAACGCTTCGAGCACCTCGAACCCTTCGGCCGAGCCGACCCCGCGGCCGCCGCCGACGACGACCGGCGCAGTCGCCAACGTGACGCCTTCGGACAGCACAATGCGATCCTGGATCATCGTTGCAGTAGCGGACTCCGGCAGCGTGACCTCGAGCGTCTGCACCGTCGCCGTTGCACCCGTGACCGGCTCGGCGACCTCCGCGGCGTGCGACGCCACCGACAAGATCGGCATCGACGACGCGAGGCGCGCCTCCTCGTTCAAGGATCCGCCCCACTGCACGCGAGTCATCTCCCAGTCGTCGGCCGTCTTGACCGCGAGACAGTTCGCCACGAACGGCAGGTCGAGCTCGGCGGCTGCGTACGCGAGCACCTCGTTCCCGCGGTCAGAACCAGATGCCACGATCGCCGAGGGCGACAACACCCCGGCGGCTGAAGCGACGGCGCCGCCATATGCGTCCGGCCCGTAGTCCGTGAGCGACGCGTCAGCGACATGATGAACCGTCGACGCACCGTGCGCCGCGCACTCGTCGGCAAGGGAGACGGCATCGACACCGATCAGCAATGCCTCCACGTCGACGCCCAACTGCGCGGCGACGTCGGCAGCGAACGCCAGCGCCTCCAGCGATGCATCGGCCAGCTGGTCGCGATCGTGTTCGATCACCACGAGCACACTCATCTCATCCCCCCATCGATCGTTCTCGTGAACCGTTCGCGCATGGAGCGCCGGAGAAGATCACGAGAACGCAGGTGGGCGGTCATGACATCAACCCCAGTTCCTTCAGGAGTTCAACGACTGCCGGGGCCGCCTCCGAACCGTGGCCGAGGATCACCGTCTCGGAGACCTTCTCCTCCGGCCGATTGAGACGGACCTTCATCTGTCCGCCTGGCACCGCATCCGACACTGCGACGTCGACGGCGAGCTTCTTGGACGCCAACCGCCCGCGCATCGTCGGATATCGCGGCCAGGTGATGCCCTCTTTCACGCCGATCGCGCACGGCATCGGAAGCTGGTACACCTCGAAACCGTTGTCGGTTTCCCGACGGGCCTCGAGGGTGGCGCCCTTGCCATCGGCTTCGAGGTCGACTTCGACGCCCTTGATCGCGTTGACCATCGGCCGACCGAGCGCTCGGGACACACGAACCCCGACCTGGAATCCGCCGGTGTCAGCTGACTCGTTGCCGAAGATCATGACGTCGAACCCACCGTCAGCCTCCTCGATTGAGCGGATCGAGTCAGTGATCGCGCTGGCGGTGCGCTGTGGGTCCCAGTCCATCGACCCGGCGTCGACGAGCGTCGCTTTCGAGATGCCGATCGACGCAGCCCACCGGCACTGCTCGTCGGCTTCGGCGGTGCCGAGTGTCAGCACGTGCGACTCGCCGCCGTGCGCCTCGATCAACTGGACCGCCAGCTCGAGCGCACACTCCTCGTGCGGCGACATCGTGTGACCGAGGTTGGTTGCGTCGACCGACTGACCGTCCTCGGTGATGTTGATCTTCGCGCCAGGGGCGGGCACCCGCTTCACGCAGACGAGGACTCTCATCGTGCTGCTTTCCGATGAGACACCCGATGAGTGACGGGCATCAGCGCGAGCCTTTGAGTCGCGAGTCGGTCGGGTCGAACGGGCCGTCGGTGCCGACGACGGTAACGGGGAAGAACTCGTTCATGAACATCACCTGCAGCGCCGTGCCGGCCGCTGCCATCTCACGCGGCAGGTAGCCCATCAGGACGTGCTTGGCGACCGACGGGCCGTAGCCGGCCGTAGTCACACGCGACACCCGACCGTGCGAGTCGACGATCGTCTTGCCCTCCATGTCACACAACGGCTCGTTGCCACCCTGCATCCAACGGACACGGCCCTGCGAGTCGGTCTGATCGTCGACGGTCATCGTGCACATCAGCACCTCGGGGTCACCGGCGTCACGAGCCTTCAGATACGCGTCCTTGCCGATGAAATTGGCCGACTTCACCTTCGGACGTGCAAGGCCAGCTTCGAGCGGGTTGTACTCGCTCTCGAGTTCAGCACCCTGGAGGCGATACCCCTTCTCGATGCGACCCGACGTGCCGTACACGCCACCACCGGTCGGACGGATGCCGAGGTCGGCCCCGGCCTCCATGAGCGCGTCCCACAACTTCGGCGCATCATCCCACGCGACGTAGATCTCCCAACCGGTGTCACCGACATATGAGATGCGGAACAGCGTGGCGTCGATCTCATCGCCCCCGCAGTTCAGCTTCACCTTGACGAGCGAACCGTACGGGGAGCCGTCGAACGAGAGGTCGGCATCGGTCAGCTTCGCGAGCGTCGCCGGGGCATTCGGACCCCACAGACCGAGCGTCGAAATCTGCAGCGTCCGATCGGTCACCGTGACCGATCCGTCTTTCGGCATGTTCTTCTTCATCCACGACAAGTCGCGCCCACCATCGAACACGCCGGTTACGACGATGACCGTGTCGTCGGCAACCCGATGCATTGTGAGGTCGGAGTGGAAACCGCCATCGGGCGTGAGCCATGGCGTGTAGGTCGCACGGCCGACCGGGCCGATCTTGTTGACGCACAGGAAGTCGGCGAACTCGACGGCACCGGGGCCCGAGATCTCGAAGTTGTGGAACGCCGACAGATCGATGAGGCCGACGTTCTCACGCATGTTGAGGTGCTCGCCGACGGTGATCGGGCTCCACCAGCGGTTGTCCCACTCCACCTCGCGTTCGGCGACGTCGTAGCGCTCGACGAGGTCGGCGTTGGACCCGTACCACTGCGGTCGCTCCCAGCTCCGGGCCTGGAAGAAGAACGCGTCGAGCGCCTCCTGGCGCTCAAACAGCGGGCTGACCTGCAGGTTGCGACGGTTCTCCCACTGCTCGGCCGGATGCACGATGCCGTACGTCTTGTTGAAGTGCTCCTCGGCGCGGCTCCAGATGTGTTCGTCGTTGCGCTCGTGGTCGTAGAAGCGGGCGATATCGGCGCCGTGCGCGTCGATCACACGCGGGTAGCCGTAGGTCATCCACTCGGCGACGACCTGCGCCATGCCCGGGCCCTCCTTGACCCAGACGGCGGCGGCCGACCAGAGATTGCGGACCTCGGTGGTTTCGCCGAGGCACGGCATCGCGTCAGGTGTGAGCGAGAGCAGACCGTTGATGGCGTACTTGATCTCGGCATCGCCGAGCATGTCCATCAGCTCAATCGCTTCTTCCATCTGTTGGTCGAAATCGTCGGGGGTGAAGGGCATCTCGGTCGGGCTGAGCGCGGCTTCTTCGTTCGACGGGATGTCGTCCGGATGGTGGAGGATCGGGCGGTGGGCGTACGAGCCGACTTCCATCGAGCCCGACGACTGACGCTCGTAACAGAACGTGTCCATGTCCCGAACGATCGGGTAGCTGATCTCGCTCTGCGTCTCGGCGAGCACGTCCATCGGGCCGACGTCGGCCATCTGGTGCACGGCGGGCACGAGCGGAATGGTGGCGCCGGCCAATTTGGCGATGCGGTTTGACCACACGCCGCATGCGACCACGACGTACTCGGCTTCGATGCGACCCTTGTCGGTGACGACGGCGGTCACTTTCTGAAGGCCCGTTGCCGGCTCTGCCTCGGTCTCCACATCGAGCACCTCGGTGTTCGCAAACACCTGCAGGCCGGTCTTCTCGATCGCCTCGTTGCGGAACAGCGTCCCGGTGTCGAGCGAGTCGACGACGCTGACCGACGGGCAGTGGAAGCCGCCGAGGATGACGTCGTCGTTGATGAACGGAACCAGTTCCTTGACCTGTGCCGGCGTGAGCAGTTCGGCCTCGACACCCCAGGCCTTCGCCGAGGTCATGCGACGATCAAACTCGTCCATGCGCTCTTGCGTGCGGGCGACTTCGATGCCGCCGGAATCAACGCTCCGCTCGACGTCGCGGTACTGGTTCGCGCTCTGCACACCGAGCAGCGCCATCTCCTTGTTGTGATCGACCGGGAAGATGAAGTTCGATGCGTGGCCCGTCGAACCACCCGGGTTCGGCAGGGGGCCCTTGTCGAGCAGGACCATGTCGGTCCAGCCGAGCCGGGCGAGATGGCCGACCAAACAGTTGCCGACGATGCCGGCACCGATGACGACGACTTTGGCGTGGGACGGGACTTCTTGCTCACTCATGGGTTGCTCGCTTCGAGAAATGCTCGTTGGTGCCTGGGTCCAACGAACGCTTGACAGTGCTGATATATCAACAGAGTATGACTAGCGTGTCAACCGCAGGATCGCAAACAGACGGGCAGCCCCTCTCACTTGCCCAGCGCGCCTACGACGAGATCCGGCGGATGATCATCCGCCTCGACCTCGCTCCGGGCGATGTCGTCCGCGAAGCCGACCTGCAAGTCGCGCTCGACATGAGCCGCACCCCGATTCGAGAGGCACTCCAACGCCTTGCGCGCGATCACTTCGTGACGGTGATCCCCCGTCGCGGCATGTTCGTCAGCGCCATCGACGTCGATGAACTCTCGATGCTCTACGAGACCCGGGCGATCATGGAGCCCTACGCCGCCCGCCTGGCCACCAAGCGTGGCACCCCCGCCGACTGGAACGAGATGGCCACAGTGCTCGCCGAAACCGTCGAGCCAGGCAAGCACTCGGTCGAGCTGATCGAACTCGACCGGCGCTGCCACGAGATCATCTGGCGCGCCGCCGGCAATCGGTTCCTGACCGCCACGCTTGACACGCTCTATGCGCAGTCCGACCGGCTGTGGCACATGTACCTCGCCGACGTCGCCGACATGGGCGAAGCGGTCGACGAGCATGCCGCAATCCACGACGCGCTCGTTGCGGGCGACGCAGATCGCGTCGCGGAGCTGATCGAGGCGCACGTGAATTCCTTCGATGCCCAGGTTCGCGCTGCGGTGATGACGCGACTCGGATCGCCGTTGTCTGCGAGCTGACCCTGGGTTCGAATCCGGGCCGGCGAGGGACGACAACTGATCGCCAACCGCGAATCACACCCGGCGAGTCGTCGTCTTCGCCATGTCGTTCGACACAGCCCCGTCTGTTCTGTATGATGGAACCGTTCCGCATTGTAGAACACTGCAGTCGCCGGTCGGAGGCACTCCAAGTCGGCTCAACCGCAAGGGAGAACGAACAATGGGGTTCCCATCCGACCTGGAGATCGCGTCGAAGGCGACGTTCCTGCCGCTCACCGAGGTCGCTGCTGCGTCCGGAATACCGCTCGACCATCTCGAGCCGTATGGATCCGGCGCGGCCAAGATCCAGCTCGAAGCGATCGAGAAGATGCAGGATCGCCCGCGGGCCAAGTACGTCGTGGTCTCGGCGATCACCCCCACGCCACTCGGTGAGGGCAAGACGACCACCACCGTCGGGCTCGGAATGGGCTTCAGCCACATCGACAAGCTCGGAGTGATCGCCGTGCGCCAACCCTCGATGGGGCCCACGTTCGGGATCAAGGGCGGGGCGGCCGGCGGTGGGTACAGCCAGGTCGTCCCGATGGAGTTGCTCAACCTCCACCTGACCGGCGACATGCATGCCGTCACCGCGGCACACAACATGTGCTCGGCCGCTCTTGACGCCCACCTTTACCACGGCAACGAATCCGGACTCGACCTCCATAACATCACCTGGCGGCGAGTGATCGACGTCAACGACCGGGCGCTGCGCAATGGTGTGATCGGCCTCGGTGGCCGCCTCGACGGCATCCCGCGCGAAACGGGCTTCGACATTACGGCCGCATCAGAGGTCATGGCGACACTCGCACTGTGCACATCGCTGCAGGACCTGCGCGAACGGCTCGGCCGGATCGTGGTCGGCTACACCAAGTCCGGCACACCGGTGACCGCAGAGGAGTTGAAGGTCGCCGGCGCGATGGCGGTGATCCTGCGCGAGGCGATCAAGCCGAACTTGATGCAGACGCTCGAGAACACACCGGCACTCGTACACACCGGGCCGTTCGGCAATATCGCGACCGGCAACTCGTCGATCGTGGCCGATCGCGTCGGAATCCACATGGGCGACTACCTGATCACCGAGGCCGGCTTCGGCGCCGACATGGGCGCCGAGCGCTTCTTCAACATCAAGTGTCGAGCCTCAGGCCTCGCCCCCGACGCCGCCGTGCTCGTCGCCACGGTGCGCGGCCTAAAAGCACACTCCGGCAACCACAAGATCGTGGCGGGCAAGCCACTCCCCGAGGACCTTCTCAAGGAGAACCCCGACGAGGTGCACCAGGGTGGCGACAACTTGCGCAAACAGTTGGAGAACATGCGCATCCACGGGTGCACCCCCGTCGTCGCGATCAACGTGTTCCCAGGCGACCACGACGGCGACATCGAGGCGATCAAAGAGATCGCTTCCGAGTACGACGCTCGCGCCGCCGTGTCAACGCACTTCACCGACGGAGGACGAGGTGCCATCGATCTCGCCGAGGCCGTAGCCGATGCTGCGGAAGAGGAGAGCACGTTCGAGGTCCTATACCCCGACGACATGTCGTTGCGCGACAAGATCACCACCGTCGCTCAACGCGTGTACGGCGCTGATGGCGCTTCGTTCAGTCCGCAGGCGAGCACGCAGCTCGACAACTACGAAGCGAACGGATTCGGCAATCTGCCTGTCTGCATTGCCAAGTCGCACCTCTCGCTCAGCCACGACCCGAAGCTGAAAGGGGCACCGACCGGCTGGACGCTCCCCGTGCGCGAAGTCAGGGCGTCGGTCGGCGCCGGTTTCGTCTACCCGATCTGCGGCGACATGCGCACCATGCCCGGCCTCGGCAAGACGCCCGCACTGCAATCCATCGACATCGACGAGAACGGCGACATCGTCGGCCTCAGCTGACGGGACGGACACATGGCCATCAAACCCGCTGCCTTCCCGACAATGTCCGGTTCTCGCCGCCGGCTTCGCCGTTCGGTTATCCAACCGGACATGCCACATCTCCGCCGACTGGTCACCGACGCGAAGATCGAGCTCATCCCGATGAAGTCGCTCGAACACGCGCGGACCGAACTACGACCCAACTCGTCGATCTCGATGACCTGCTCTCCGGCAAAGGGAATCGATGCGACGCTCGACGAGTCGGAGCGGCTCGTGGCGGCGGGCCACCGCGTCACCCCGCACATCTCCGCACGTATGGTCCGCTCCCCCGATCACCTTGTTGAGATCCACGCTCGGCTCCGGTCGCTCGACCTCCGCGAGATCTTCGTCGTCGGCGGTGACGCCGACCCGCCGGGATGCTTCTTCGACGCAATCGAGTTCCTCGAGGCATTTCTCGCGCTCGACGACGCCGACGGCACCGAACAGCGACAGGTCGACCACATCGGGTACACGTCGTATCCGGACACACACCCGCTGATCACCAACGCGCAGCTCCACGACGCGCTCCACCGCAAGCAGGAGTTGATCCTGGCGAGCGGCCGCACCGCCCACGTCTCGACGCAGATGTGCTTCTCGCCGGAGCAGATTCGCGACTGGTTGCGCGGCGAACGTTCCGCCGGCCTGACGGTTCCTGTCCACCTCGGGGTGCCCGGCGTGATCGACAAGACCAAGCTGATGACAATGGGCATGCGGCTCGGTGTCGGCACGTCGCTGCGGTACCTGTCGAAGAACCGAAAGGCGTTGGGCAAACTGATGACCCAACGGAATTTTGATCCCGACGTCTTGCTTCGCTCCCTCGCCGATGACCTAGAGACACTCGGAATCGACGGCATCCACCTCTACACGTTCAATCAGGTCGATGCCACCGAGATCTGGCGCGAACGAACCCTCGCCTGACCTCGATCGTCGAGGTCGTGCTACTCGCCGTCGCTGCGCTTCGACTCGCTCCAACCTTCGAACCGATCATCGGCCGAACGGTGCTCATGACGTCGCGTCGCAACGTTCTTACCAACCCGTTTCGTCACCCGCTTGGGAACGCTGACGAGCTTGAACGCCACGCTCGTGGCTCGTGCCGGGAACGGGACATATGGACGCTCTCGTTCCTTCGGCAGCGCCTCCCGGAAGAGAATGCGGTACGAGATGAAGCCGATGATGACGGAGAAGTACACACCCACGGTCCAGTAGAAGAGCGCCGGAGAGATCCACGCCATCAGCGGTGCCGTCACCAACGGTCCGACCAACGCCCCGGTGCCGTTGATCCGAACCAGCGTTCCCGAGACGCCGACGGTTTTCTCGACTGCGGTCCAGTCGAGCGTGTACGAAACCACCAACGAGTAGAGCGGGAACATCGCGCCGCCGATCCCGAACATGATCACCAGCACCGAAGAATGGTCGCTGGGCACGATGATGCCGAGCACACACAGGCCGGCAGCAACGACCGAGACACCGAAGATCACGGTGCGTCGACGCAATCGGTCCGAGAGCTTTCCAACCGGCCACTGCATCGCGACCCCACCGACGGTCGGAGCGAGGAGGAACAGGGCGGTCCGCTCGATCGAGAACCCGACGGCGGTGGCGTAGACGGCCGACAAACCGAGCAACACGCCGGTCGCCGCCCCGGTCGAGAACGATCCGGTCACGCCCGTGGGAACGACGCTCCACAACTCGCGCATCGAGACCGGCTCGGGCAGTCGGATCTCGGGCGCTGAGGCCGTGTGCGCGAGCGTGATCGGAACGAGTGCCAGGGAGACGAGCACCGACGAGAGCACGAAAAGTCGAAATGTGCTCGGATCAGCCACTGCGATCAGGTACTGACCAAGGCCGAGGCCCGTCATCGACACAATCATGTACACCGCCAGAGTTCGACCGCGGTTGATCGGTGTCGACAACTCGATCAACCAGGACTCGATCACGATGTACAGCCCGGCAAAGCAGAATCCGAAAACGAACCGCATCGCAACCCAGACGGGCGGATTGACGAAGACGGAGTGCACCAGCACGGCGCTCGATGCCATCGAAGCGAGCCCCGCAAAGACGCGGATGTGACCGACCGAAGCGATCATCCGGACCACCGGAGTCGGTGCGATCAGAAAACCGGCGAAATAGCCCGCCATAATCACGCCGGTCACGACGACGCTGAAGCCCTCGGTCCCGGATCGCACACCGATGATCGCACCGTTGAGCCCGTTGCCGACCATCAGCAAGCCGAGGCCGAGAAACAGCGCCCACATCCCGCGCACGCCGGCCGACGCAAGACGCGGCGAGGCACCGATCTCGACGTCGCTCGAAACGGCCGGAGCCGCGGCGGAGGAGTCCGAATCGGTGGCAGCCAGAGGCCGAAACGCTAGTGCATCGTCTCCGGTCGCCACCACGTCATTTCGGAGCCCGGCGCAACCCCGCCCAGTGGCCCGTCAGCGGCCTCTGAGACGATCGATGCGACGTCGATCCCGCTTCGTGGGCCGACCAGCGCCGCGGTCTCGTTCGGCAAACACAATCTCTGGTGGCCGCTCCGGCGATGGCGGCGAATGGTCGATGAAACACTCCACCGCGATCGACGCGCCAACCCGTTTGACGATCACGCAGGCAACCTCGACGACACGCTCGCGTTGGGCGATCCGAGCCTCGACGGTGTCCCCGACGACGACCGCTGTCGACGGCTTGGCCGCCTTCCCGTTGACCTTGACGTGGCCGGCTCGGCACACGCCCGCTGCGTCGGCGCGGGTCTTGGTCAACCGGACCGACCACAACCATTGATCGATGCGGGCGGTGGGTGGATTCGTGGACTCGGCGGCGATGACCACAGCTTTGCACATCAGCACGGACAGGCTGTGCGTACTATTTCTCGCAAACAAGTTGACTTCCACGCAATGCGTGATATAGTACGCATCAAGAACAAGGGCCAAGCGCCTCCAGCGCACGGTCATCGCCAACCAATAGCCAGGAGCACACCATGAACGTCCCCACCCAGATCACCGAAAACATCGACAGCGCCGCCAAGTCCGTCGTCGACACCAACGAGCAGATCCTCGACACCATCGTCAACGTAAACCGTCGCTTCGTCGACGGCGTCGTGCGCACCGCCGACCGCATGCCGAACGTCGAGCTGCCACTCAACGACAAGCTGCTTACCCCTGCCGAGGCCGGCGCCCGCTACATCGACTTCGTCGAGGAGGCCGTTTCAGTCAGTCGTGACTTCACCGCTCGAGTTGTGCACATGCTGCCGACCGGCGTTGCCGCCACCGCGAAGACGAAGGCCACCAAGGCCGCCAAGTGAACCCGCCGTCCTCGGGCGGCCCAACGAAACCGAACGAGCCCGAACCGTCCCCCGCGGTTCGGGCTCGTTCGCGTCCCCACCCTGCAGCAGCAGGCCGAGCGATGAACCTAGGATCAACAGCATCATGAGCAAGTCCACAACGCCGGGGAGCGACACGTTCGGCGAGTTCATCCGCAGCCAACGTAAGTTGGCCGAGATGTCACAGCGCGAACTGGCCAAGCTCGCCGACCTATCCGACGCCTATCTCAGCCAGCTCGAACGCGGGCTCCACGAGCCATCGGTTCGAGTACTCCACGGGCTGTCAGACGCGTTGAACGTCCCGACCGAACGACTGCTGCGATTCCTCGGTCGCCACACAGACAACGACTCAGTGACCGAGGCAACGACCGAGTCTGTGATCTTGCTCGACGAGGCATTAACCGATGTCCAGAAGCAATCGTTGCTCGACATCTACCGGTCGTTTCTCGCGGCCAACGATCTCTGACGACCCGACGACACCGATGGCCGCGTCAGACGAGCTGGAGTGCCTCTTCTTTTTCGCGCTTCTCTGCGTAGCGCTTCGCTACGCGCTCGCTGGTCGCCATCCGCTTCATCAGCTTCTCCTGCGCGACAGCGCCCTCACCTGACAAGCCGCCGATGTTCGCCGCGTCCCACTGCCGCAGAACGACCGGAGCCAGAACCTGCTCGTGGTGAATCTGCAAATCGTAGATGCCGGCCTTCGCAATGCGGCGTGAGTGCGCTTCGAAGTCGGGGATCCCTGTGCCGGGCATCGCAAACTTGCGGACCTGACGCTCCATTGCGATCATCATCTCATTCGGGTCTACATCGACTGCCGCCGCCGCAAGATCGCGGTAGAAGAGCTGATGCAGATTCTCGTCGCTTCCGACTCGCTTCATCACTGCGTAGCCCACAGGGTCGCCCATCTGGAGACCGGTGTTTCGATGCGAGATTCTCGTCGCAAGTTCCTGGAGAGCAAGATATACAAATCCATCGTGAAGCGATTCTGGACTCGGTGTCTCCCCGAGTGACACCTGGGCCATTCGGCCTCGCTCAAGGTGCGTGAGGTCTATTGCCCTCGTCGCGGCAAGGTATCCGTAAATGGCCATGGAGTGCCGGCCTTCCTCCGCCGTCCAACGACGCACCCAGGTGCCCCAGGGGCCATCAGCACCGAACAGCGACTCGACAGTGCGGAAGTAATACGGCAGGTTGTCCTCGGTGAGCAGATTCACGTACAAAGCGCTGCGCACCTCGGCACTGAGCTCATGGCCAGCGAGATCGGCATCGGATTCGGTCCATTCGTGGCCCGGCTCAATGTCACGTCCGCGACTGTGCGGTACCAACTCGTGCGGGAACCACTCCTTGGAGGTTTCAAGGTGCCGTTCGAGGAGCTGTTCGACGACAGGCGTCAGCTCGAAGAGAATCTCCTTGTCGTTCACGGCCTTTAGCCTACCTTCCGGTAGGTAGGGCGTCGAGTCGCTCTCGAAGTCTCGCAGAACTCACCAAATTGCGGCGGACTGGCACAGGTCGATGGTGTCAAGCCTCAAGGCAGGCGGTTGCCCTAGCGAGGACGTCGCTAGGTGACCGTGCGAGCGCCGAGGCTGCGGCGACCACGTCATCCCACTCGAGGCTTCGGTTCACGATCGCACCGCGTCGGTGTGCAGTCTTCACGCGAATCTGGTGGCCATCGAGGTCGACGATGGACACGACGCGCTCGAGCTCTTCGCGATCCACTTTGTACTCGCGCACACCGATTGTCGACGTTTCCCGAAAAATGCTTGAGCGCACCTCGTCGACCGCTGAGACTGCGCAAAGCGCACTGAAAGTGTGCGCAGGCCGACCCTTCTTCATCACGATCGGCGTGACCCAGGCATCCACCGCCCCGGAAGCCATCACGGCCTCGATCGCTAGAGGCCACACACGCGGGTCGAGATCGTCGATGTTCGCTTCGATCTGCACCATCCCAGCCGACGCGACCGGCGCATCCGCCGATTCACCGAGCACGAGGCGACACACATTCGCAACCGAGTCGGTGTCCTTTGTACCGGCACCCATTCCAACGTTGTACGACGTCATCGTCGGCAGCGGACGCCAGTCGTCGACCCATTCAGCCAGCAGCGCTGCACCGGTGGGCGTCGTCGATTCGTAGGGAGCCGGGCCGGCGGCGACCTGGCCGATGCCGTCGAGCACTGCGAAAACCGCTGGCGCAGGGACGGGAATCGGACCGTGGGCACCACGTGTCATGCCGCTGCCGAGACTCAAGGTTGAGCAGTACAACGAGTCAAGGCTTAGTGCGGCGAATCCCGCACACACGCCGACGACATCGGCAATCGAGTCGAGTGCGCCGACTTCGTGGAAGTGGACCACGTCGACCGACGTCCGATGCACCGCCGCCTCTGCCATTGCCAGGCGCTCGAACACTGCCAGGGACCGGCGCCGGGTCGGGTCATTGAGCCGGGCGAGTAGCTCACGGATATCCGAGAGATGACGAATCGAGTCGCTCGTGGGAACGTCGACGTGCACCTTGGTGGCGCCGAGACCTGCCCGTGCGACAGACTCAGCACGAAGGATGATGCCAAGCCCGAGCCGGTCTATCTGAGTCTGCGTCTCGCCGAGCGGTACACCGGCATCTGCCAGCGCGCCGAGCAGCATGTCGCCGCTCACCCCGGCGGTTCCGTCGATCCAACCGATCGTCACGAGGCCGAGCCACCAATCATTGAGAGCATCCGAACCGCTGCGCAAGCGGCACCGAAACCGTTGTCGATGTTGACCACGGTGACACCTTGAGCGCAGCTGGCCAACGAACTGTGAAGCGCAGCGCTGCCGCCCGCTGCAACGCCGTAGCCGACCGAGGTGGGCACGGCGATGACCGGCGCGGCTACGAGACCGCCCAACACCGACACCAGCGCCGCGTCCATGCCAGCGACGGCGATCACGATGTCGGCCTGACGAATCTCATCAAGGCGCGCCTCCAGCCGCCACAGCCCGGCTACCCCGACATCGACGATCGTCTGGCATTTCACGCCGCTGAAA
>CAJQPY010000006.1 GCA_905480335.1 uncultured Ilumatobacter sp.
TGAGCGGAGTGTGTGCGTCACCAACAATTTGGTTGCGGGCATCGATGGTGCAGTCGTTTTTCGACCCTTGGCTCACGGGTTGTGTGTGTGGGACTGTGATCTGCGAGCCCGCCATAAAACGTGAGAGTTGGAGTGCCACGCCCAGCTCTTCGGACTCGTTGATCGTCGCGGAGGTCGCCGGATGCGTTCGGGTGAACAAACGCCGCTGGTGTTCAGGCTTCACCGTTTTTTCTTCTAACAGTTCGGGGTTTTTCTTCTAAGACCCCCTGGCGGAGAGGGTGGGATTCGAACCCACGGAATGTTGCCATTCACACGCTTTCCAAGCGTGCCGATTCGGCCGCTCTCGCACCCCTCCAGGTGTTGCCCTCACACGTTACCGGTATGTGAAAGTGGTGGTGACTAGGCGATCTGCGGCACACAGGCGATGCCGATGAAGGCTGCTACCTTCCGGTCCTGACCTGGTTCACGGGCGCTTGTTGCACAGGACCCAGTCACCACCGACTCCTATGATATCGCGGCCGCCAGGGTTCGGGCCTGATCGGCCAGCTCAGGTGCACCGAGACGTTCGGCCATGTCGGTGAACCGGTCGGTCGGCCCTGACCAGCGCCACTCGTCGACTGCTCCGACGTCCAACTTTGTGTCGATTGTGGCGATCCGGCGGAACAGGTAAGCGTCGGAAAGTTGTGCCTGGAGGGTGACCGACAGTTTCGCGGCACCACGCAGACCGGTGACGTCCCACTGACCGGCTGCGGCCGGGATGTTCTCGAGGTGGTCATAGCGAGCGAGGACCGCTGCGGCGCTCTTGGCTCCCCAACCCGGAAGCCCGGGGAATCCATCCGAGGAATCGCCGACCAGTCCCAGGTAGTCGGGAATCGAACTCGGTCCAACGCCGAACTTCGCGATAACCCCTGCCTCATCGATGATTTCCCGCTTTCGTCGATCGAACTGGACCACTCGGTCACCACGAACGCACTGCCCAAGGTCCTTATCGGGGGTGATAATTAAGACCTGCTCAACGCGTCGGTCAGCTTCGGCCACCGCAGCCGCAGCGCCGAGTGCGTCGTCGGCCTCGTGGGTCGTCATGGGCCAAACGGTGAAGCCAACGGTCGCGAGGGCCTCCTCCATTACAGGGATTTGGAGGAGGATCGCCTCCTCCATCCCGGCACCGCTCTTGTACCCGGGATAGAGATCGTTGCGGAAGCTTTCAATGGTGTGGTCAGAGGCGATTCCCACGTGCGTAGCGCCGTCAGCGACGAGCGCCAACGTCGATGCCACTACACTGGCGGCCGCTGCGAGCGGATGGCTGTCGGAGTGCCGTGATACTTGTCCGAAGTGCTGACGAAATAGCTCGTAGGTGCCATCGACGAGGTGTACGCGCATGATCGGCACGGTAGTTCTGATCGGGTGACAGCCACGGCCATCGCATACCGCCATGCCATTCGTCCCCTAGGTCAACTGGCAGAGCACTGGAAAGGGGAGGTTCGCCGCAAATCACGGAAGCCTCAGCAATTCCGTAAAGATCGGGTCGGGCGGATCGGTACATCGGTGGTGACCGAGAGGCAGTCGGGTGAAGCTGCAATTGCGTCCGCTCCGCAGATTCCATTCAAGGCTTGGGGTGGCCGGTCATGGCGCCCCAGGCGTCTACCACGCAGTCCAAGGCGTCGTTACCCGCCGCGAGTAGTTAACGACGTAGGTTGAGAAGGCCGGGTAAGGGCTCACCATCGGATCATAAATTGGTCCTGATCACCCGCCGAGTCGAGGTTAGGTGTCCTGGAGGGAACGCACAATCCAGTCGAGCATCCAGGAGAGAAATCCATAGAGCTGGCGCTCGGCTTCAAAGTAGTCACCGACTTGGCCGGTGCCGACCTCGTCTTCCTCGCCAACGTCCAGCAGCGTGCCGAGCACAACTCGCACGGCGTTGACCGACTGCATGAGTGCGACGACCTGACGCTCATCGAGAGTCTCCTCGTTAGCGGACAGGTATTCGGCGACTGTGTCGATCTGGGCAACGCGGCTCGTGACGAGTTCGTCGCGCATGAGTCGTTGGTACTCGGCTTCCTTCTCCTCGTCGGCGGGATATGCAACCGGAAACAGTCGCTGGATCAGCGGCGATTGCTCGTCGGAGTCGCTCGTGAGAATCGTACGAAGCTCGGTGAGCAGCTGACCGATGACAGCCCGTTCGTCGTCACCGACATTCAACACCCATTGGGTGGCACTCTGCTTCGTCGTCGCATAGATCGGCGGTTTGAACCGGCGAGTCACGTGTCATGTTCCATCGTCGCCCAGAGGCTGTGCTCGTGGAGTCGGAATACGTGCATCTCGGCTTCCTCGCGTGTTCCGGAAGCGACAACGGCCCGTCCCTTCTCATGCACGTCGAGCATCAACTCGGTTGCCTTCTCCAGCGAGAACCCAAACAGCTTTTGAAATACGTGGGTGACGTAACTCATGAGATTTATCGGATCATTCCAGACGAGTACGATCCATGGACGACTGGAGTCGGTGGCATCCTCTAGGCGGGGCTCTTCGACCCGCATCGGTTCGAGCGTCGTGGGCACCTCGTTAATCGTACCGACAACGTCGATTGGCCTGCTGCCGCTGGCCATCACAGCTGGATCGTGTGCCGGTCGAACGAAATTTACGTGGATCGCCCGGCCTCCACTGGCCGCGAACTGCCGTCGCCTCGTACGCTGTAGCAGTCATGGCTGTCGGCTCCCGTCCTCTTGTACCGTCCCGGTTGGCGCCCGGCGGAGTCGCAGCTCACGCACCACGCCGCAAGCCGACCACTGTGATCGGGGCCTACATCGCCCTCACCAAACCGCGTATCATCGAACTACTGTTGATAACGACGATTCCGACCATGGTGCTCGCCCAGCAGGGTTGGCCACCCGCTCGGCTCGTGATCGTCACGTTAATCGGCGGCACGCTCGCCGCTGGCGGCGCGAACGCAGTCAACATGTACGTCGACCGTGACATCGACGCGCTAATGGAGCGCACGCAGAATCGTCCGCTCGTCATTGGGGTCATCGAGCCCCGAAATGCGCTGTTTTTCGCAGTTGCACTACAAATCGCTGCATTCGCAATCTTGTGGAACGGTGCAAACCTACTGTCGGCCGTGCTAGCGCTTTCGGCGGCGGGTTTCTACGTCGGCGTCTACACGCTGTGGCTTAAACGGACAAGCCGTCAGAACATCGTGATCGGCGGCGCGGCCGGCGCTGTGCCGGTCCTGGTCGGTTGGGCGGCCGTGCAGAACTCGCTGGGTTGGGAACCCGTCATCCTGTTCGTGGTGATGTTCCTGTGGACCCCGCCCCATTTTTGGGCGCTTGCCGTCAGATACTCAGATGACTACAGCGCGGCTGATGTCCCGATGCTTCCCTCCGTTGCACCGATGGCGGAGGTGGTCAAGCAGATGATCGGCTACACCGTGGCGCTCGTGGTCTCCACGGTGGTCTTCTGGCCGGTCGCCAGCCTCGGATTGATCTACGGCATCTCGGCCATCATCCTCGGGGTCATTTTCATCTTGGGCACGATCACCCTCGGCAAGAATCCAACCGCCGCGGCATCGATGCGCTTGTTTGGCTACTCAATCACCTACGTCACATTGTTATTCGGCGCGATGATGCTCGATGTGTTCGTTGAGCACGGTGTCTCCTGACGCTCGGAACGTTCGGGAAACCACCGCAGATAAGGCGAAGGGGACCGAGCTTGGGTGAGCTTGCGCGTATGAACCGTGCTGAACGGCATCCAAACCACCGCAAAATCATGCGGAAATTCTGGCGAAACAGTCGCATGCAAGTAGTCTCGGGCCGTCGCGACAGGACTCGTCCCAGCGCGGCGACGACAGACGTCGGCTCCATCGCGCCGGCCCAAGACGCTCCAGCCAAATGAGTTTCAACACCGCATGACCACCATCGATTCCAGCCCCGACACTTCGGGTGACTCGACCCTTGCCAGGCCGCTCGCTGCCGGTGTGGATTGGCTCACCTCGAGCGACCATAAAAAAATCGGCCGGATTCTTGTCGGCGCAGGCCTTCTCGGGCTCCTCGCAACCATCGTCGCCAACCTGCTGATAGCGATCGAACGTGTCGACGGAGGCGCGGCCGCCCTCGACTCTGACTCATGGGCGCAGTTGCTCGGCAGCCAACGAGTCGGCCTTGTGTTCGGTACGGCACTTCCCCTCGCTGCGGGCCTTGCGGTTGCGATCGTTCCGCTCCAGTTGGGTGCACGTGCCATCGCCTTCCCCCGCCTCGTTGCGGCTGGAACGTACATGTGGCTTGGCGGGCTCATCCTGTCGTTCGTCTCGTTGCTCAACAACGGCGGCTTTGGCGGCGGTGACGGGGACATGGTTGACCTCTTCCTGGCCGCTCATGGACTCATGGCGCTCGGCTTCACTGCCGTCGGGATCAGCTTGGTCACGAGTGTGCTCACCACCCGGGCACCCGGCATGACCATGCGCCGGGTGCCGTTCTTTTCCTTCTCGGCATTGGTGTTCGGCATCGGTCTCGTGCTCGTGATGCCGGTGCTCTTCGGAGCCATGATCTACCTCTTCGTCGACCACCGCAGCGGTGCCCGTGAGGCTTTCGGTGGCAATGAGGGCATCTATACCTGGGCAGGCTGGATCTTCACCCAGCCGAGCACCTTCTTGTTCGCCGTTCCGGCGCTGGGGTTGTTTGCTGAACTGCTTCCGGTCACGTTCCGTAAGCGCGCCAAGCTGCGCGGCCTGGTGTTCGGCGGGCTTTCGCTGGTCGGTGTGTCAGCACTTGCTGCGGTTACCCAGCAGCTTCGATTTGACGTGCCGTGGGAAGGATCGCAACTGTCGGTTGCCGATGGCGATGACTTCTCCACGAAGCTTGGTGACGTGGCGCCCTGGGCAATGTTCCATCTTCTGCCGTTGCTCGGTGCCGGCATTCTCTTCCTAATGATGTTGTTCCTTGCGAAGCCCGCGAAAGACGATGATGGCGAAACGATCCTGCCCAACATCACCGCTGGCTTTCTGTTCGCATTCTTCGGCTTTGGAATGATCTTCGTCGGGATGGTCGGCTCGGCGATCGAACCGATCGTCGACTTGGGTCTGGTCGACACCGTGTTTAGTGAAGCGTCGCTCGTCTACGTCGCCTACGGCATCGCACTCGGCGCAATGGGTGGCATTGTCTACTGGGCGCCGAAGCTCTGGGGCCATACGCTTGACATGAAGAAGGTTGCACCGCTCGCACTGCTCGGTGTGGCCGGCACCATTCTCGCAGCGTTCCCTCACTACATCGCTGGATTCCTCGATCAACCTGCCGGTCTCGTTTATGACAACGGCGATCTGCAAATTTGGAACATCCTCGTTCTCGCCGGCCACGGGCTCATGGTCTTAACGGTCATGGCATTCGCGGGCCTACTGGTCGCTGCAATGGCCGGTTCCGAGCAGAACGCCGTCGACGACCCGTACGACGGCCAGACCATCGAATGGGCGACCACCTCGCCCGCGCCAACGTCTAACTTCGTCGACGTGCTGCTGATCACGTCGGCAGAACCGCTGCTCGACCTGAAGACTGCGAACGACTCGAACACAGGGAGTGCGAGCTGATGGAAGCTCTTGCCGCCGGTCCCGCGCCGGCACCGCGTAACCAGATCGTCGTAGGGGCAACCCTCGCAAGCGTGGCCATTGCAATGCTCACCGGCGGAATGCTGGCCATCTGGGCCGTCAAGCGTTCCGCAGCTATCGAAGCCGGTCAGAGCTGGCTGCCGAGCGGTATCTCGGTCCCGGAGGTCCCGAGCAACGTGGTGCTCATTGCGTTCCCGGCACTCTGCTCATTTGCACAGTGGGCGGTCTGGGCGTCGAAACGCAACGACCGCTCGAACACGGTCTTTGCGCTTGGTGTGTCGGCATTCGTTGCCCTCTTAATCCTCAACGCGCAGGCGTTCATCTGGAATCAGATGGGCGTCGCGGTCGCCGACGGGCAGTACGGATCGATGTTCTACGCCATTACGGGCATGTTCTTCGCGTTGGTCGTGGCGGGACTGCTGTTCAGCTTCGTCGCCATGTTCCGCTATCTCGCCGGTCGCACCCGCGAACGACAGATCCTCATTGCCCATGCCATCTTTTGGTACGCCATGACAGCCGTGTATGCGGCCATCTGGTTCCTCGTCTACGTCACCAAGTGAGATTCATCGACTGATGTTCACCACCGGATCGAAATTCCTCATCGGCGCCTCCGCCGTCGCTCTGCTTGCCACCGTGATCTACGGCGTCGGTCAGGACGGTGTGCTCGGCACCATCGGGCTTGCGTCAGCGACAGTCGGTCTCATGGCGCTCACAGCGCTTAACGCCATTCTGCGGGATTCCAACGTTTTCCTTGATGACGACGCACCCGTTGAAAACACTGCCGCGGCGCAGCCTGCGCCGACTGGCAGCGTCTGGCCATTCGGATTCGCGTCCGGCGCGGTCGTTGTTGCCGTCGGACTTGTCAGCTACCAACCGGTCGTTGTGATCGGCGTGGTCGTACTGCTCGCCACCGGCGCTGAATGGACCGTGCACGCTTGGGCTGAGCGGGCATCCAGCGACGGCGTCCACAATGCCAAGGTCCGCAGTCGACTCTCCAACCCGCTCGAATATCCGATCGGTGGCGCAGTCGCCCTCGGCATCATTATCTACGGCTTCAGCCGAATCATTCTCTCATTGGGAAAGACCAACACGACGGTGGCGTTCTTTGTAGCGGCAACTGTCGTCGTGGTCGTGGGTTTCATGATCGCCAGCCGCCCGAAGCTTGGCAGCGCGGCCGTGGGCAGTGTGATGGCGGTTGGTGCAATCGCAGTTGTCGCCGCCGGAACGGTTACCGGCATCCGAGGCGAACGTGACATTGCCGAGTTCGAAACCACCACGATTTGGCAAGAGGAAGCCCTGCTCCATCCTGAGGAATACGCCGCGGGAGCCGCCGAGGGTAAACACCCGGCGGGTCTCATTTGCGAGAGCCCCGAAGAATTTCCTGAAGCCGACGAACGGGCCAGCGAAACGGTGGGAATGAAGTCGGGGACCTACCAAGTTTTACTCTCGGAGTCAGGAACGCTTGACTTCGATCCACCTGGAGAGAAGGAAGCGGGGGCCGTGGGAATGGTCATCCCACGCTCCAGCACAACGAACGTGATCTTCCGCAACGACTCTGATGAGCACCGTCGCTTGTCGCTGGATCTAGGCCGTCCGTATACCGTCACCGACTACGAGAGCGAAATCGGGAACCTCGACGAGTCCGCCCCGCCGACACAGATCTGCACCACGCTGATTGAGCCTGGTGGCGCCCAATTGCTGACATTCAAAGCAGGTGAGCCGTCGTTTGCTTACGAGAGCATCCCGAACCCCAATGGGCCGCCGGGCGCTGACGGGTTCTGGTTCTTTGTTCCGGGGGTAGACACTGCCAAGCTTGAATTGATCGTGCCGTGAGTGCCAGAACCGATGTAGCAAATCACGAAGGTACGAGAGAGCGCGCGGCCCGAGCGACAACTAGTTTGAAGACCGTGACCACTCGAACACAAGGCGCTCGCTTGGCGAAAGTGGGCGGAGTAGTCGTCCTCACTGGACTCATTGCTGGTTGTGCGAAGAATGCGCCCCAAGACACGTTCCAGCCCAGAGGAACAAACGCAGAGAGGATTAACGATCTCGCACTCCCGGTGTTCTACATCGCTGGCGTGGTCGGTGTCATCGTGTTGGGGGTAATCGCATGGACGGTGATGCGTTACCGGGACCGAGGACAACCTATTCCGGTACAAACCCACGGGAAACCAGCGCTTGAGATCGCACTAACAATCTTGCCGGCGCTGATTCTCATCGGCGTGGCCATACCGACCGTCGGAACAGTGATGGCACTGAACGATACGGACGATACCGAGTGTGTGGTCAACGTCACCGGCCAGCAATGGTGGTGGGAATTCGACTACCCGGTTCAAGACGGTTGCATGCCGGGTGGAATAACGGAACCGATTGTCACCTCGGGACAAATGGCGATCCCAGTCGACACCAATGTGCTGATCCGTGGTACCAGCCGCGATGTCATTCACTCGTTTTGGATTCCGCGCCTCAACGGTAAGCGGGACATGGTTCCAGGACGGGTCCACAATCTGCGCATGCAAGCCAATGAGCCAGGGCTGTATGCCGGTCAGTGCGCGGAGTTCTGCGGTCTGAGCCATGCCAACATGCGAATGGAAGTTGCGGCATTGACGCAAGACGGCTTCAACCGTTGGGCGGCAAACCAGCTTGAAGCGTACGAATCCCCGGTGGAAGGAACGGTCGCGGCTGACGGCGAATCGGCCTTCGTCACGAATTGCTCAAGTTGCCACCAAGTCAATGGACTCGAAGCTGCCGACGGAAACCCCATCATCTCCCGGCCCGATGTGGGTGTATATCCCGGCGCTGCTCCCAACCTGACCAACTTGATGACAAGAACAGACTTCGCGGGAGCATCGTGGTCGCTGTTGCGAGAGGAGTGTCGGAAGGAGGTCTGGGAGGCTGAGCCAGACCAGTTCACCGACCGGTATCTCGAAGGAGTGACCGACGATTGCTTCAACGAAGTCGACTTACGCGAATGGCTTCGAAATGCGCCTGCGAAGAAGCCGATGTATGCCGATCCGACAAAACTCGCCGAAACAGGCGGCCTCTACCGAGGTATGCCCTATTTGGCATTGAGTGAAGATCAGATAGATCTGCTCCTGGCCTACCTGTTGGAACGCAAGTGATGACTGTGCAGAACTACTTGAACGCGATGGGAGATCGATAGCCAATGGCGATCATCGAACGACCGGCGACTGAATCGCCGGCGTCTGCCGAGACCGATGACATGGTCACAGCGACTTCGTCGTACGGATACCTCCGTCGACCTGTCGAGACCACGGGGTGGCGATCATGGGCGTTCACAGTTGACCACAAAAAAATCGGGATCATGTACGGCGTGGTTGCGATGTTCTTTTTCGTGGTCGGGGGAATCGAAGCCGGTCTGATCCGGCTCCAGCTCGCAGGGCCTGAAGGGACGATCCTCTCAGCTGACAAGTACAACCAGATGTTCACCATGCATGCGACCACCATGGTGTTCCTCTTCGTGATGCCGATGGCGGCAGCTTTCGCCAACTACTTCATTCCCCTGCAAATTGGTGCCCGAGACGTCGCTTTCCCCCGCCTGAACGCATTGAGCCTGTGGCTGTTCGTTGCCGGCGGACTGTTTTTGAACTCGTCGTGGATTCTCGGCGGTGGAGCCGATGGTGGCTGGTTCATGTACGCCCCTAACTCCGATACGCCGTTTTCTCCATCCAACGGTGTCGACTTCTGGGCGTTGGGTCTGCAAATTACCGGCATCGCATCCCTCGTGGGTGCGATCAACTTGATCGTCACGGTGCTCAACATGCGGGCACCCGGAATGTCGCTGATGAAGATGCCGATCTTCACATGGATGGCGATGATCACGCAGTTCCTTCTGCTCTTCGCCATGCCGGTCATCACGGTCGCATTGTTCCTGCTGATGTTCCAGCGTTCGTTCGGCGCAACGTTCTTCTCTGTCGAAGAGGGCGCCGACCCATTGCTGTGGCAGCACCTATTCTGGATCTTCGGGCATCCTGAGGTGTACATCATTGTGTTGCCAGCATTCGGAATCGTCTCCGAGGTGCTTCCAGTCTTCTCAAAGAAGCCCTTATTTGGCTACCCGTTCGTTGTTTTTTCGGGCGCAGCGATCGGTTTCGTCGGCTGGGGCGTGTGGGCTCACCACATGTTTGCGTCTGGTCTCGGACCGGTTTCGGTCGCCGTTTTCTCGGTTGCCACGATGGCTATTGCGGTGCCAACCGGTGTCAAGATCATTAACTGGACGCTCACCATGTGGGGCGGCAAGCTGCAGTTCACGACGGCAATGCTCTTCGCAGTCGGACTCATCGTGCAGTTCACGATCGGCGGCCTATCAGGTGTCACCCACGCAGTTGCTCCGTCTGACACGCAGCAAACCGATACCTACTACATCGTGGCCCACTTCCACTACGTCATCTTTGGTGGTGGTGTTCTTGGCTTGTTCTCCGGCATTTACTACTGGTGGCCTAAGGTTTTTGGTAAAAAGCTCAACGAGTCTTGGGGTAAGTGGAACTTCTGGTTGATGATCATCGGCATGAACCTCACGTTCGGTCCGATGCACATCATTGGCCTGCAGGGTCAGCCGCGCCGTATGTATGTCTGGACCGAGGCGCGAGCCGGTGAAGGCTTCTTCAACCTTGGAATGTGGAACTTGGTCGCCACGATTGGCACATTTGTGCTCGGCATCGGCATCTTGCTGTTCTTCGTTAACGCCCTCGTGATTCATCGCAGCCAGCCGGTCGCCCCACTCGACCCATGGGATGCGCGTTCTCTCGAGTGGCTCACCACTAGCCCCCCTAAGGCGCACAACTTCGATCGCACCCCGACCGTCCACGCGCTTGACGAAGTCTTCTACCGCAAGTACGAAGATGTCGGCAAAGGCGACGAGCACGATTATGTCCAGCGTGCCAGCCTGGAAGACTTGATGCTTGAGGAAGAGCGGCACGCTGACGCGCACATCCATTTGCCTGCGCCGTCCTACTGGCCGATGGTGCTGGCTGTTTCGCTACCGATCATGGCGTATGGCGTTATCTACACCTCGTGGCTTATCGCTCTCGGAGGCGCGATTGCCATTGCGGCGATGTTCGGTTGGGCGCTTGAGCCCGCCGACGCCGAAGATTCCGACTTCGATCCACCAGCCCCAGGCGAACAGACCAGCAAAGAGTTGGCCAATGTCTGACGTCGTGAAAGAGGACGTGGTCGACGCAGCCGTCGACGAAGCGCACTCAGGCGACATCGCTGGCGCGCTCGCTGATGCTCATGACGACGGCCACGGTGAGGCACATCACAGCTCGCTCGGGCTATCGAACACAAAGCTCGCGATGTGGTTGTTTTTGGGATCGGAATGCCTGTTGTTCGGTGGTCTCATCACGACGTACATGTTGTACCGCAACGCCCATAGTGCCGACGTGGGCCCTGATCAGCTTTGGGATATCCCGTTCACGTCGGCATCGAGCTTCGTGCTGCTGATGTCGTCATTGACCATGGTGATGGCCGTGTCGGCCGCCAATCGCAAGGATGACCGCAATACCAAGTCCTGGCTGATCGTGACGGCGCTGCTCGGGAGCCTCTTTCTTGCAGGCCAGGTGTACGAATTCACCACGTTCTACCGTGAGGGTCTCGGCTACACCGACAGCTTGTTTGCGTCGAGCTTTTATACACTCACCGGATTCCACGGCGTTCACGTGTCCGTCGGTATCGTCATGCTTCTCGCCACGATGGCCATGATCGCCAAAAACAAGATTTCTGGCGATAAGGCCGAGACCGTTGAGATGGTCGGACTGTACTGGCACTTCGTGGACGTCGTCTGGATCATCATCTTCACGCTCGTCTACCTCATCCCGGCCTGATCGGAGCAACATGACTGACGTCGAGGCAAGCCCAGCAACCGAGCACGAGCACCATTTGCACGGTCATCATGCCGACGCGGGGCACGACGGCGAGCACGGCCCGCACGATGCCGTCTCGGACAACAGGTACATCGTGATTGCCGTGATCCTCGCGGTTATCACGGCAGCCGAGGTAGCAGCGAGCTATATCGATCTCGGGGCGGTGTTCATCCCGCTGTTGCTGTTCATGATGGCGGTGAAGTTCTTCATCGTTGCCAGTTTCTTCATGCACCTGAGATTCGACAACCGGGTCTTCACGTGGTTGTTCTACACGGGAGTCGTCTTAGCGGTTGTGGTGTACGTCATTGCGTTGTTGACCTTCCGGTTCTTCGAGGCGTAGGACGGCGACGTCGTGGCGTGCATCACGTCAGCCCACGGCGACAGCAGACGGCACGCCTCGTAGGCTTACGACGTGTTTGCGCAGTTGCCTGCCGAGGTTCAGCCATGGGCCTTCCAGTGGCACGCGGAGTTGTGGGTTCTAGTCGGGTTCCTGGTCGGTGCCTACGTCTATATGGTCCGCGTCATCGGCCCGAAGGCCGTGCCCGACGGAGTTGCTCCGGTGACGCGTCGAAACAAATGTGCATTCGGTGGTGCGATGCTGATGCTCTGGGCGGCTTCCGATTGGCCGATTCACGACATCGGAGAGGAGTACCTGTACTCCGCTCACATGTTGCAGCACATGATGTTGAGCTACTTCCTGCCGCCGCTGGCTTTGCTCGCCACGCCAACGTGGTTGATGCGAGTCCTCGTCGGTGATGGTCGGCTGTATCGAGGTGTTGCGTTCTTGTCGAAGCCTGTTGTCGCCGGGGTGCTCTTCAATCTGATCATCATGGTGACGCACGTGCCGCAGATCGTCAGTGCGTCGGTCGATTCCGGCCCGTTGCATTATTCGTTGCATTTTCTCGTGGTGATGCTGTCGTTGTTGATGTGGATGCCCGTCGTTGGCCCCTTGCCGGAACTTCAGATCGGCCCGCTCGGGAAATGCATCTATTTGTTCTTGCAATCAGTTGTTCCGACCGTTCCCGCAGCATGGCTGACCTTCGCAGAGAGTGCCGTTTACAAGACCTACGACATACCGGTGCGGGTCTTCGGCTGGAGCGTGGAGATTGATCAGCAACTCGCTGGAGCGATCATGAAGACGGCAGGCAGCGTCTTTCTCTGGACGATTGTCGTGTTCATCTTTTTTAAGCGGTTTGCCGTGGAGTACGAAGGTGCGCACGACTATCGACGTGAACCAGGCACCGTTATCCCCGACTCCGAAATAGTCGAAACGACCGAAGCACCGATGACCACTGCTGATATCGAAAAGGCGTTCGCAGGAAGCCGCCCTCCACTCGAAAACTAAAAGTGGCTCATCAACTACGTCTGGTGGTGAACCGGCGCTCGCTATCGCCACACGTCGTGATCCTCTGTTGTAGTCCGGTGCCGCCTCTCGTGTGAACCTCGGTGGCTTTCCAAACGCGATGCCATGGGGGCGGGCCCACAGGCGAGAACAGCCCTGTCTGGCTGCCGATGTCCTTCGGGCAGCATGCCGCTACGTCGACATAGACGCCCTTTACGATTTTCGAGGCCTGAAAGCGGTACGGCGCCATCCTCCAGAGCGCAGTAACATCGCGACCCGTGATCGACCAACGCCTGCTGCGCACTGACCTCGACGGCGTCAAGGAAGCCCTGTCACGACGTGCTCGCGCAGGCACCATCGACGACATCGACCAAGCGTCCCGCCTCGACGCCCGCCTACTCGACATTGCTCGTCAGCGTGACGCGATTCGCGCGAGCGTCAATGGCTTGTCCAAGCAAGTCGGCCAGTTCCGCCACGACGGCAAGATGGATGACGCTGATGCACTCCAGGCCGAGAGCCGCGAACTAGGAGCGCAGGAGAAGTCGCTGGGGACGGAACACGACGAGGTCTCTGCGGCCCTGAACGAATTATTGCTCGGCATCCCGAATCTCCCGCACCCCGGCGCGCCGGATGGAGCGAATGAGGACGATAACCCGGTGATTGTCGGACCGATCGGTCTGCGCGAGGAGTACCCGCCGCATCAGCGAGTGCCGCACTGGGAGTCGGCCGAGCAGCTCGGGATCCTTGACAACGAACGCGCCACCAAGATCTCGGGCGCGATGTTCACGATGCAGCGCGGTGCTGGCGCGACGCTTGCCCGGGCTCTGTGTCAATATGGCCTTGACCTCAACGCCGACGCGCATGAGGAGATCCGAGCGCCGTCGCTCGTCAGTACAGCGGCACTCACGGCCACGGGCCAGCTCCCGAAATTTGCCGATGACGCGTACGAGATTGAGCGCGACGATCTGTGGGCGAGTCCGACTGCTGAAGCTCCGCTCACGTCGATCTACGCCCAAGAGACGTTGAAAGACACCGAGCTGCCGATCCGACTGATGGCTCACAGTTCGTCGTATCGACGCGAGGCAGGATCGGCAGGTCGCGACACGCGCGGGATGTTGCGGGCCCACGAGTTCGACAAGGTCGAAATGATGGCTTACGCGACCCCCGAACAAGCGCCTGAGCTTCTCGACGACATGGTCGCACGGGCAGAACGGGCGATCGCGGAACTCGGACTGCCGTACCGAGTGATCGAGATCTGCACCGGCGACATGGGCCAAAGCCACCATCGCACCTACGACGTTGAGGTCTACGCTCCCGGCGCAGATGCCTGGTTGGAGGTCTCCTCGGTTAGCTGGCTCGGTGACTATCAGGCGCGGCGCGCCGGCATTCGTTTCCGTCGCCACGGTGAGGACGGCAAGCCTCTGAAGGGGACTGAGTTCGCGCACACCTTGAACGGCTCGGCATTGGCCGTGCCACGCGTGTGGGCGGCGATCATCGAAAATTACCGGAACGAGGACGGCACCGTGACGGTGCCTGAAGTGCTCCACCCCTACATGCGGGGCATCACCGTCATTGGCGGTTCGGTGTGACCGACTGGGTCCGCGAGCGGAGGGTGCAGTACGAAACCGGTGAGCTCGAGACCGACGACGTCTACGCCGACCCAATGATGCAGTGGCAACGCTGGCACGATGAGGCGCTCGACTCCGCGGTTGCCGAACCGAATGCGATGACACTCGGTACCCGAGGCCTCGATGGCGTACCGGATGCCCGAATCCTGCTCGTGCGGGGCGCCGACGAGCACGGGTTCTCGTTCTACACCAACTACACCGGGACGAAGAGCCGACAGCTCGATGCGCATCCGTATGCGTCGGCTTTGTTCGCGTGGCTTGATTTGCACCGGCAGGTCCGAGTGCGCGGCAACGTCAAGCGGCTCTCGTCCGAGGCGTCCGACGACTACTTCGCGTCCCGGCCGCGAGGGAATCAAATCGGGGCGTGGGCATCTCCCCAGAGCGAGGTGATCGAGAACCGCGCCGAACTCGAGCGCCGAGTCGCCGCGGTGGACGAGGAGTTCGCGGATCGTGATGTCGAGCGACCAGGATTCTGGGGCGGGTGGCTTCTGATCCCGACCGAGTGGGAGTTCTGGCAGGGCCGACCGAGTCGTCTCCACGACCGTTTGCGCTACCGTCGTGATGACAGCGGCTCCTGGATCATCGAGCGCCTCGCGCCCTGACTCTGAGCACATTCAAGCGGGTGATGACGTGAGACGCCACGATCCGATGGGATTCCGGGTGCGAGCCAAACGGAAAACAGGAAACCCTGCGGGTTGAATGCGCCCCTCCACCGGCGAGGCTATTCAACATGGCAGAAACTCGAGTCTTGGTCGTCGACGACGAACCGACCGTACGCGAAGTCGTCGTCGGCTACTTGCGACGCGACGACCACGAGGTCGCCGATGCCTGCGGCGACGGTGACCGCCCAAGCTGCCCGGACGATCCGGACACCGTTTCGAGTCGATCGCTCGGTGTCGCCCCGCATTGAGCACTGCGTAAACGTCGGCTGCCACGTGTCAAATAGGGAAATTGAGTGCACAGTTGCGGCATCCAAAGCGGTTGGTTGCCCGGATGAGTCTGCGTTCTATTTTAGGTCGTCAACTGGGTGCGACGACGGGACCATCACAGAAGAGTGATCCCGCCACTAACCTGCCGCCATCCCTGATCCGGGAACCATCGGGGACGTGATTGTCCTCTCGCAGACTTTACATCCACCCGTCTGATGGCTCCTGTCCAGGCCGTTCGCTCTGGATGCCTTCTGTCAGGATTGCGATATGGCAGATCTCGACATCGACGCCCGCACAGACACAGATCACATTCCATGGTTCCTGGCCGGGAACTTCGGCCCCGTTTTTGATGAAGTCACTGACGTCAATCTGCGAGTCACGGGTTCCATCCCGCCGTCGCTGGCAGGCCGATACCTTCGCACTGGATCCAATCCGCCCTCGGGGGTGTCGAGCCACTGGTTTGCCGGTGACGGGATGGTGCACGGGGTCCGCCTCGACGCCGGAAATGCGGCCTGGTATCGCAACCGGTATGTACAGACCACCAGGCTCGTGAAGGGGTTGGATGCAGCCGATCCAGACGTGTTCGCCGACCCGACGGCCGGCTCGGGAAACACGAGTGTGCTGGCCCACGCCGGACGGGTCTGGGCGCTGGAGGAGCTCCACCTTCCGTACGAGCTAAGTCCCGAACTCGATACGATCGGCTGCGACGACTTCGCCGGCAAGCTGACGACGTCGTTCACCGCACACCCGAAGCTGTGCCCCCAAACCGGAGAGCTGCACTTTTTCGGGTACTCCCCGCTCCCACCCTTTCTGACATACCACGTTCTCGATGCCGGCGGAGCACTCGTCCATTCCACCGAGATTGCGGTGCCGAAGGGCACGATGATGCACGACTTCATGATTACTCGCGACCACGCGATCTTCATGGACCTACCAATCGTGTTCGATCTGTCGAACCTGGAGTCGCCGATCGGATGGGACGACACCTACGGTGCCCGTATCGGCATCATGCCTCGCATGGGCACGAATGCAGACATCCGCTGGTTTGAGATAGACCCGTGTTACGTGTTCCACCCGCTCAACGCGTACGTGGATGACAACGTGGTGGTCTGCGATGTGGGTCGTCATGCTTCGATGTCAATGCAACCGGAGGTCTACACCCCACCGGCACACCTGCACCGGTGGACGTTCGACTTGCTATCGGGTGCCGTCAACGAGGAACGGATCGACGAGAAGACACACGCTTTCTCGCGTGTCGATGACCGGGTCGTCGGACTTCCGCACCGGTACGGCTGGGGTGTGACCCACCGTAACGGCAGTGAAACTACCCTTCGTGAACCCGGTGTTGTCGTGAAGTGGGACGTCGTCACCGGCACGCAAGCCACCTACGACCTTGGGCCTGATGCATTTCCGAGTGAGTTCGTCTTCGTGCAAGATGATGATGCCGCAGGCGAAGATGACGGCTGGGCGATCGGCTTCGTGTACAACGCGTCGGCGGACTCCTCTGACCTCGTCATCCTCGATGCATCGGCACCCGGCAGCGATCCAGTCGCTCGAATCCATCTCCCACAACGTGTGCCCTTCGGTTTCCACGGCAGCTGGGTCGACGACGCTGCCCTCCCCGCCTGACGACCGACTCCGGTCCGCGCCGCATATAACGTTCACCCCGCAGTCAGATCACCAAAAAGCAGCTGGCGCCCGATAACCGGGTTTCGGCGCAGAGAACAGAGCAGAAGTTCTCTGACATGGCATCAGTTTCAAAATGGTCGATTGAGGGGTTCAGGCTCCCAGGTCATGGCTGCTTGGGAGAGGCCGTCGATCAGTCGCTCGGTGTGGGGCGTGAGGTTGGGACCCTCCCAGTCCCACCACAGTGGACTGCTCGCACCGCGGATGCGCGGCGGCAACTCAATCTGCACCCCCTGCTGTCGGGGAACGTTCACCGGATTGCGCTCGTGCATTCCGCGCAACTGCCTCGGGATGTCCTCAATGTCGGTGATGACGTTGTATGCCGGGATGTGCCTCCGCAGAGTTGCGCCGACGTGCTCGGCGAAGACTCTGTTCTGGCCTCCGAGGAGCAGTGAGCCGAATAAGCCCCGGCGTCCGAAACCGTGCACTGTGATCACGATGTCGACGTGTTCGAGAAAGTCTGCGAGCACTGCGGAGTGAGTGCAGTCGACAGTCGTGGACGGAAAGTGCTCCTTCATGCCTTCTGGCTGAATAACGGCGTAGAAGGAGGCACCCGACCGTTCGGCCGCACGGTGGGCGATCACGTCGGTCATCCATTCGAGGTGGCCGCCGTGGTACGCCATGAAGCCGATGCGACCCCGTAATTCAGAGACCTCCTCGACACCGGGCGTGTCGAGGATCGTCGCAAAGTCGGGCACGTCCGACATCATGCACGCTCCGCAGGTGATCCGTCGTTTCGAGGTCTGGAACCGGCACGGTGTTCACGCCCGCCGAGCCGTACGATGGTCTTCGATGTTGGTGTGGATGGACCTCGAAATGACCGGACTCGATCACACGTCGGATGTGATCGTCGAAATCGCAACATTGATCACCGACGACGAGCTAAACATCGTCGCCGAAGGTCCTGACCTAGTGGTTCACGCCGCCGATGCAGCGCTCGACGGGATGAACCCGTTCGTCGTCAACATGCACACGAAGTCGGGACTCCTAGAACAGATCAAGGCATCCAAGATCTCGCTGGCTGATGCCGGGGCCCAGACGCTTGCGTTCATCAAGGAGTACGTGCCCGAGGCGCGGTCGGTCCCACTCTGCGGCAACTCAATCGGCACTGATCGGCGGTTTCTAGCGGCGGCGCTCCCCGAAATTGAGGAATATCTCCACTATCGCTCGATTGACGTTTCGAGCGTGAAGGAACTCGTCAAGCGCTGGTACCCCGAGCTGGATGCGAAGCGACCCCGCGGGCACGGCAGTCATCGCGCTCTAGATGACATTCGCGAGTCAGTGAAAGAACTCGCTTACTACCGCGAACATGTCTTCGTGCCGACCGAGGGCGCCACTACTGCGGTTGATGCACCCGGCGGCGACGACGCCAAAAGCTGAGAGCGACGAGCACCCAGGTATCGCCAGCACCGTGTGAGCTCGGCCGAGCCCCGCCGCGGCGCTTGCGGTCCGGTACGTTGCGCACATGCGAGCAGTCGTACTCCGAGACCACGGGGGCCCTGAGGTCCTCACCATCGAAGAAGTCGAGGACCCCGTTCCCGGGCCTGACCAGATCTTGGTTGATGTCGCCCACACAGCGCTGAATCGCGCCGACATACTCCAGCGTCAGGGCGGCTACCCCGACCCTCGCAATCTGCCTCTCGAAATTCCTGGCCTGGAGTACGCCGGTACGGTTGCGGCGATCGGAGCCGATGTCGTCGAGTGGGCGATCGGTGACCCGGTGATGGGTATCGAAGCCGGCGGCTGCTACGCCGAGAAGGTGGTCACCCATGCTCGGCAGGCGCTTCGGGTCCCCGACAGTGTCGAGTTGGTCGATGCGGCGGCGATCTCCGAGGTGTTCCTCACCGCGTGGGACGCCCTTGTCGTACAGGGCGGTTTGACAAGTGGCCGGTGGGCGCTGATCCACGCGGGAGCATCGGGAGTCGGGACCGCGGGAATCCAAATATCGAAAGCGATCGGCGCATACATTGCTGTCACTTGCTCGGCGGGTAAGGCAGACGCGTGCCGGGAGTTGGGAGCCGACCTTGTGTTGGAGCGCAGTCCGAGCGACTGGCTCGGCGCGCTCCGCGCCGAGTTGCCCGTTGGCGTCGACACCATCCTTGACGTGGTCGGCGGCGACGAAGCTGATCGCAACATCAAGGCGGCGGCTGCGGATGGGACGATCGTGCAGGTCGGATTGATGGGTGGTGGCCAGGCACCGGTGAACATAGGTTTGCTGCTAATGAAGCGGATCACCTGGATCGGCACAACGCTGCGAGCACGGCCGCTCGAACGCAAGCTAGATCTCTGCCAGCGCTTCAGTCGCGAGATGCTTCCGCTGTTCGACTCGGGTGATCTCGCACCGGTGCTCGACTCACGATTTGCGCTCGACGACATCGCTGATGCCCATCGCCACATGGAGTCGAATGCCAGCATCGGCAAGATCCTTATCGACCTCTGATCGCCTGCTGCCAATTGCAGCAGGGCTCAAGTTGCGGCAGCGTTGGATTCGTCGACTGGAACGAGCATTCGTCGATAGGTGAACCAGCCGCCGATCACGAGCACGATCAGGGCGCCGACAATAAACGGCACGACCGGGAAGCCTCCCGAGCCCCCGGTGCTTGGGGACCCGTAGGTGAACGAGATTGCTCCGGCGATGACATGACCGTCAACCGGAACCGGCGCCAAGTATTGGACGAAGTAAGTGCCTTCGCGTTCGACTTCGTCGAAATCCAGTCGAGCGGTGGTTTCGCCGGTTCTCACCGTCTCACCGCCGATGTCTTCGAATTCGTTGTCACCGAGGTCGTAGACGAGGAACATTGCGACGTCGTCGCTTATGACTTCGCCAAAGTCGATCTCGACGGTCGAGATGGGCTCCGACAGCGTGGAGCGAGAGGTCGGTGTCGAGCTTCTAATGTCATCGTGTGCAGTGACCGGTGTGGCACCGGCTCCGACAGCAACAGTGAGTGTCAGTACGCCGGCGATTGTGATCCGGCGTAGCCACCGGGGGGTCATGACGGTGCCGTCCATGAAGACCATTCAATCAGCCGCCCCGAGCGTCGACGTCGCGACCCTTCCATCTCACGTCACGTCGGAACACCACCGCCATAGCGCTGCTGAGGAAGATGAACGTGAACACGACCACGAGCAGCGGGAAAATGGTTGCGGCCCTCAGGTCGGTGGTCCCTGCGCGGCGACCGAGCACCCAGACTTGCCATGCGACGAGCGGGTACGTGAGCGGCACGGCGATCCACCCGCCAGCAACGGAACACATCCAAGCCGCAGTGGCCAATGCAAGCCACGAACTGGTGAACCGGGCACCGGTTGCGATGCTGCGCGTCCAACCCCGAATCAGTTCGCGGAATCCTCCGGGGTACATCCGAAATGTCGTTGTAGTCGGGGATCCGATAAATAGTCTGGACCGTCCGATGGAGCGCGCAAGTCCGATGTCCTCGGTGTGCATCGCCCGGACGGCCGGGGCCGCATGTCCCCCCGCCGAATCGTAGGTCGTGCGGTCGACTGCGATCACCGGACCGAAGGCGACGTTGGCAGCCGCTCGATCCCCGAACACGGTGAATGCGCCGGAGCCCATCAGGGTCATCACGTTGCACAAGATGCTCGGTTGCTCGTAGGCCGTTGGCATCCGATGCCACGGTTGCATCGAAACAAGTACCCCGGGATTCGAGTGAACCTCGGCAACGAGATCATCAAGCAGCGTCAAGCCTGGGTGGACGTCAGCATCGAGGAACACGAGGATTTCCTCGGTTGTGCTCAGCGCACCATGCCAGCAGGCGTTCGGCTTTCCGAGCCACCCATCAGGTGGCGGGGGTGGGGTGAGCACGTCGACGTCGAACGTCCGCGCGACGCAGGCGGTTGCGTCAGTTGAGTGATCGTCGACTACTACGATCCGGTCGCCGGTTCGACGTTGTTCGACCAGGGGACGGAGTAGATGGGGGAGCGCATGCGCCTCGTCGCGGGCCGGGATGATCACGGCAACGGGCGGGCGTGCGGCAGTTGGATGAGCGGGGAGTGTCCGGGTCCGCCAAAGCAGTAGCCAGCCGAGCGACCAGCCGAGGGCGAACACCGTCAGGTTGACACTGTTATGACCAACACCGAACACCTCGAAAGTTGCTGTCAGCATCGAGTCACCGGCCAGCCTGGACGCCGAGCACAGATCCGATCAGCATCAACACGATCCAACTTTGGCATGCCCGCCCCGCGCGCAAGGCGACCGAGGGATCGTCGACGAACGGAGAATAATTTGATCGCGTGAAACTCCGTTGACCTGGGTAGTCCAAACATGTTTGCCTTTGCAAGTGCACATCGACGTCGGTGTGCACGACTAGCCCGCCCGAAATCTCCGAAGGAGGCCGAACGATCATGACGACACTGATCGCCCGCTCCACGCTTGTTCGCGCCCGCGCCGAGTCCGTCCGTACCGCGGCACATGTCCGCGCAGCGGCACACGCCGTGGTTCCGGTTTGGGACGCGTTCCCGAAACGTTCAGTGGCATGCGACGCATCACGGATGATGTCGTCATTACCCTGCGAAGGGTGAACATCAATCGACCCCGACTGCTCGCGGCATCACTCATGATTGCGGTGGTCGTGAGTGTGGCGGGTGGTTACGTCTGGAGCCAGACGATCGCGGAGTCCGACGACGACGTAAATGTCGTGCTTGAAGATTCCCAGGACCGGACACTGGAGGGTGGTCCCGCCGCGATCGAACCGATCCCGGAAGGCGATGTTCTCCCCGAGGCAACATTGGTCGATGGCGACGGCAACGACGTGTCGAGCCGTTCGTTGCTCGGCGACCGGCCGCTTGTCATCAACTTCTGGTTCAGCACCTGTATCCCATGCGAGCGAGAATTGGAGGACTTCGCCGAAGTCGACGCCGAAGTGTCCGATCAGGTTCGGTTCATTGGCGTCAATCCGCTCGACACGGTGTCAGCTATGGAGCGGTTCGCTGGCGAACGGGGGGTTGAGTACGAACTCTTCCGTGACGAAGCCGCCGAGCTTCAGACCGCTCTCGGCATCACATTTTTTCCGTATACGGTCTTCGTCACGTCGAGCGGCGAGATCGTCGACCAAACCGGTGTTCTCGACGCCGATGGCCTTCGCGAAAAAATCGACGCACTCCTGGAAAGAGAAGCATGAGTCTCTGGTTCGTGGCGGGCATGCTCGCCGCCGTCAATCCGTGCGGGTTCGTCCTGCTTCCGACCTATCTCATGTACTTCCTGGGGATTCAGAGCTCTGACCAGCGGCTCGCACAGCGTGAAACGCTGCGCAAGGCGCTCAAGGTGTCGGCATCGTTGAGTCTCGGTTTCATGGCGGTTTTTGTCGTTGCGGCTGGGTTGGCCAATTACTTCACCAACTGGCTCACTGCGAACGCAAAGTACGCCACCGGGTTCTTCGGGATAGCGCTGCTTATGCTCGGCGCGGCGATGCTGTTCGGTTTCAAGCTGCCATTCACGAACCCCCAGGGCCTGCAGGGCAAGAAGGACCAGACGGTCAAGTCGATGTTCGTTTACGGGGTGGCCTACGCAATCGCGTCGCTCGGATGCACCATCGGGTTTTTTATCTCCGCAGTATTTGCAACCAGTCGGAATGCTGGCGCGCTCACCGGGCTGCGCAACGGCATCGCGTACGGCGCAGGGATGGCTGTTCTCGTCGGCGGCTTGACCGTGGCGCTCGCCTTCGCGAATACAGGGCTACTCAAGCTGCTGCGTCATGGCTTGCAGTACATGGATCGCATCGCCGCCGCCTTCGTCCTGATCTCGGGCCTCTACCTGCTCTGGTACTTCTACTGGGTCGACCTCAAGGAGGAGGGCGACGCGATCACCGACTGGGTCACGCAGTTGCAAGCGGACGTCAGTGCTTTCCTCAACGAACATCAGTGGGGTGTCGCAGTGCTTATGTTTTCGCTGCTCGGAGCGACCATCTCCTACGTCTACGCCAAACGAATCAATGTGCTCGCCGGAGTCGTTGTCATCTGTGTCATGGTCGGCGCGCTGCTGTCGAACGACCCGCTCGCTGTTGGAATCATTGGCGGGTGCGTTGCGGTTGCCGGTGCCCTTGGACTACTGCAGGATCGCCGTGATGCCGTGCTCCTTAATCGTGATAATGGTGCCTCGATCGACGAACCACCGTCGACCATTTCGGCCGGCTGACGCGCTTGATCAGACGTAGCGCATCGCCTCGGCTTGTGCGGTCAGCTCTGCGCGGTGGTCGGGGTGTGCGACGTCGATGAGTCGCCGATTCCGTTCTTGCACGGTGGCGTAGCAGAGTTCGGCCACGCTCCACCAACGATCAGCTTGCTGTGAGCTAGCGCGCTTCTGGCCAGCCGTGAGTCGAGACATCCGGCGCCCGGTACTCGCCGCCAGGCGGGACCGGACATCCGAACGGAGTGCGCCGGCATGAGGTTGATCGCGCCACGGCGAAAATGGGGTCGCGTGACGTGGCTCAGGAAGTACGAGATGTGGTGAAGACGTCGACTGAAGTCGCCATGGAGGTAGCGACGGTCGTGGATCGCATGCATCTGATGGACCCGCTGCGCCATGAATCGGTCGGAATCGGACACCATGTCGGCCTCGACGGCATTTTCGATTGCGTCGAGCACCGCAGTGGGCTCTCCGTTGGCCAGCGGCACGATGATGTGGGTGTCGGACTTGAGTAAACCGACGATGTCGGACGCCTGGTTCGGTGCTTCGGGCATCCGCATGACGGTATGCGATACGCGGCCCGTTACCCATTTGACCGTGCGAAGTGTCGCCACGTGAGCCGTTCGTTTACGGTGCGGTGATGTCCGACAGCTTCGATCCCGCGCCCGTTCCGATCCGGACTGCAGCCACTGTGATGCTGGTTCGAGACGCGGTTGACGGTGATTCGGGCGTCGAAGTGTTCATGTTGCGGCGGACCAGCAACGCCAGCTTTGCTGCCGGAATGTACGTGTTCCCCGGTGGCAAGGTCGACGACGCTGACCACGCAACCGAACTTGAACCTTTCTGCCCGGGGCTGGACGACGCCACCGCCTCACGGCAACTCGGTATTGAGTCAGGCGGACTCGCGTACTGGGTCGCGTCAATCAGGGAGTGCTTCGAGGAGGCTGGGATTCTCCTGGCCGAGCGCTGTGATGGCTTGCCGTTAGATCTTGACGACGACGACCGCCACGCTGTTCATGATGGATCACTCTCGATGTTGGAGCTGTGTCGACGTGACGACTTGATCCTTGACGTGTCGACTACGCAGTATGTGGACCACTGGATCACGCCGGCGGGCGAAGGGCGGCGTTTCGACACACGATTCTTCGTGACCGAAACGCCCGCCGGACAGGAAGGGCTGCATGACGACAAGGAAACCGTCGAGAGCGTCTGGGTGCGACCACAGCGTGCGCTCGACATGTTCCAAGGCGGTGAACTGATGATGATGCCGCCAACGGTCAAGAGTCTCCGTTGGCTCGGCGCTTTTGGGTGCGCAGATGATGCGGTGGCGGCGGGCGAGGCGATCACCGACCCGCCGACCACGCTGCCGAAGGTCCGGACCGACGTCGACGGAAACATCATCGGCGTTTCGATGCCCGGTGACGAGGACTACGACTCCCTCTGAGACCCATTCGTACGAGGTGACCGGTGATTTCACCGGTCAATTCCGTGTAATCTCCGGGCGTGTCCGAACCGGTAGTGAAACTCGATGTGCTAAAGGCGCTGGGGGACAACACGCGGTACGCGATCTACCTCGAACTTGCTCGTTCGTCGAGGCCGCTTGCCACTTCCGATATTGCCGACGTGCTCCAACTGCACGCCAACACCGTGCGGCCGCATCTAGAGCGGATGCGCGATGCGGGTCTGCTGGCGGTCGGAGTCAGTGGTCGCGGCGACGTTGGACGGCCACAGCACCGGTACTCGCTAGCAGCCGACGCACCGTCGCTCGGGCTCGAGCCGCCCTCGATCCCCGCTCTCGCCCGGATGGTGTTGTCGGTGGCGAAACGCTTACATGCAAGCGCTGCCGACGCCGAGGCGGTTGGTTCTGAGGAAGGTTGGAACCGAGCGCGTCCGTATGACAATGCACCGTCGACACTCGAGGCGCTCGTTTCCGATCTCGATCGGTTGGGCTTCGACCCATTCGTCACCGACGCGGTGAACCGGCCCTCCGGCACGGCCGATGACGAACTTGATGACGATGCAGAGGCTGTTGTTGCGTTCGCCCACTGCCCGTTCGAAGAGTTGGCCCAAGAGCACCCGGAACTCGTTTGCGGGCTCCATCGCGGTCTCGTCGCAGGGTTCGTCGCGCAGATGGGCGATGCTGAGACCCGCGACTTCTGCACACTGACGAGCCGCACTCCGTGCCAGGTCACGGTCGCAGCCCGGTAAAATCGTCCGATACAGGATCCGATACCTCAGGAGGAACCAAAAATGATCACACTCACAGATCCCGCTGCTGCCAAGGTCCGACAACTCCTCGACGCCGAAGGCGCTGAAGATCTGGCGCTGCGCGTCGCCGTACGCCCCGGTGGCTGTTCGGGCTTCTCGTACGAGATGTTCTTCGACGGCGACTTCGCTGTCGACGACACGACCGCCGAGTATGACGACAACGTCAAGGTTGTCGTCGATCCGGCATCGGCGCAGCTGCTTGAGGGAGCGACGCTGGACTACAAGGACGGTCTCGACGAGTCGGGCTTTGCAATCACGAACCCGAACGCAAGCCGCACCTGCGGTTGCGGCCAGAGCTTTTCGTGAATCCAGTCGTCTGACATTGGCATGGAGTCAGACGAGCGCAGCGTCGAGTCTTTCGCGTAGTTCAGTTTCGTCCCAGAGCCCATCGAGTCGTTCGGCGACCACACCGTTTGCATCGGTGATGAACAACGCAGGCTCGAATGCAATGCCGAGCGCATCGATCGCCGGTGCGACCTCGGTGGCGCTCAGGTCGGTCCACACCTCGGCGTGAACGAAGACGTAGTCCTCGGAGTACTCGGCCTCGACCCCGACCATCGTCTCGAGCGCCGGTGTACAAGACCCGGTCTGGCAAAACGCAGGTGTCCCGACGAAGTAGGCGACGGCTCTGCCGCTCGCCAGTGCCTCGGTCAGGGTCAGCGAGTGGAAAGGACATACGGGCTCACGAGTACAGATTGGATCCACACCATCGGGCTCACGAACCGTCGGTGTGTCGAACCCCTCAAGGGTGTCACCTGGACGGGGAATGAATACCTGATCGCGCTCCATCACCTGGAAGTTCGCACCGACCCTAGGCCCACCATCAATGTTGATTTCGTAGACGCCGGGCGTGTCGATAGTCGTCCGAAACGCATAGTACGGCGCCGGAGTAATGTCGCGCCTGACCGCCGTGATGCGGTCACCGATCGGCTCTCCATCGAGGTTGACGATCTGTGCACCGAGCTCGTCAGGGCCGTCAGTGATGAACTCCGCAGCGTTTGCCAGGCTGAACGGCAGCCGGATCTCGCCCGGCACGAAGACGTCGGACGGGTATCGCTGGACGACCGAATAGCTCACCTCAGGCTCGGCGCCGCTACACGCTGCAGCAACGCCCGCTGCAGCGGCACCGAGCAGGAAGGTGCGTCGGTCCAAGCCGAAACGGGGATTGGGTGACGGGTTCATGGCACTCGCTTCAAGAGGGAAAGACGGTAATTCGGTGACGTCGTTGACTCGCCGGGCCTCAACGCTGGATCGTACGAAGCCTTGAGAGCACTCTCACTGACTTTCTCTTAACGATACCGTCGTCGGGCTCTTGCTCTCGGCGGGCTTGATGGCCGGCGGGCGCCCGGCAGGCTTCGTTTCGCTGAACGCCGAGCCCGGTGGGGCCGTTGCACCCGTTGGGGGCTTTGAACGAATATCCTTCGAGACCATGAGTAAGCCTCTCGGCCCCTACGTTCCCGTTCGCCGTGCCGGCGACTTCATCTTCGTTTCGGGTCAAGGCGGCCTCGACGACGGGGTCAAGGTCAATGGTGGCGTCGTGCCCGAGACGATCCAGACGATGCAGAACCTCAGGGTGCAACTCGAGTCTGCAGGCGCAGCGATGGGCGATGTCGTCAAGACCACCTGCTTCCTTACCGACATGGAGGATTACGTCAAGTTCAACGCCGAGTACTCGGCTGCCTTTGGTGACCATCGCCCGGCGCGTTCATGTGTGGCCGTCAAGGCATTGCCCGCCGGCTTCCTGGTTGAGGTCGAGGCCATCGCGTACAAGCCGCTCGACTGAATCGCTGCATCCTCGGCGGACGCTGCCAGGTCACGACACGGCGGATGGCGACATGGTGCCGGTGGCGTGCCGAGTCGACGCCCACTGGGGATGGTCCGGAACGTGGCGCGAAACTCCACACACATTCTTTTCGCATCTGTAGCGAAGGCTAGCGGCACGCGTTCGGGGGCAGAGCTACCGATTTCAGGCGAATGAAACGTCGATTCTCGGTTCTAAAGCAAAGCAGGGCGCGCAAGGAATCTCCAAGAATCCCAGCTCAGCGATGTTGGACCGCGTCAAGCTGATTGGGCTGATTCGACCGTTGGACCGGCTACGGGCGGCTGGTTGGTCAGGGCGGCTCAGTGCCTGGTGATGCCAACAGTCATGTCGGCTCCCGGCACGGGGACGTAAGCGCGGAGTATGGCGTAGAACGGTCGCCCGGTGGGGATGGCGTTGTGGCCCTTGCCATTGGGGCTGAGGATGATGCGGTAAGTGCCGTCGGGTTCTGGCTCAGCGCTGTAGGTGGTGCGGTCGTATACCCCGAGGTCGTTCGGGATGAGCAGTTTGGTGTCGCTGTCGTACACGGTGATCGAGAAGTAGCCGTCGCCCTTGACGATGCCCTGAGGTACGGTCAGCTCGTAGGTGTCGTTGCCGGTTAACGGTGCGCCGTCCGCGTCGGTGAGAATGGTTCCGTAGCGCACGGTGTCGCTCGGGGTCCCGAGTTGCCCGATCATCACCCCGCCGGCGAGGGTGATGTCGCCGACATCGCCTGAACACTTCCCGAACGCTTCATCGGGGTTGAGAAACGGAATGCCGGCCGCAATGATTGCCCGCCCGGCTTCTTCGACGCCTGGTGAGAATCGCTGGACGGGACGGGTCATGTCGCCGCTTCCGCCTTCCATCCGGATGCTTGGGTGGAGGGACTGAACCTCGTCGAGGTTGTCCACGACGACCATACGAATCAAGATGAGCCCCTGATCGGTCTCAAGCTCAACGGTGGTGTAGTCGCCGTTGGGGACTTCTTGACCCGGCCGAATGAGCAGGATTGGGCGTGCGGGGTTGACGATCACCGCAGGGACGTTGTGGAGCATGTCGAAGACCGACACAGAGCAGAACAGCTCATATTGCGGCGCGTGGACAATGGCTGGGCCGTCCGAAAGGCTGAACCAGCAGTAGCCGTAGTCGACTGTTGCCTGCGGGGTGACCACGGTGACATCGGTTGGATCGACCAGCCCAGTGAAGCTGAACGTGCCGGGTTCATGATTCTCGAGCCATATTTTCATCATCCGAACCTGTTCCCGATTCGGAAACTCTCGGATGTACGCCTCGGTGGTGTCTTGGCCGCTGAGGTTCGCTTCGTGGATCGATCTCATTGTTCTTACTTCCTCCGGTACTGCGTTGTTCGGGCCCCACAATAATGCTTGCTGCCGACTGCTGTCGCATAGCCGCCCTCGCGGTCTATAAATCGCTGCCTTGGGCCGGCCTAAATGCTCCAAGATCGGCTTGTTGACGTTCCAAACGCCATTACGCGCATCTGGGCTGAGCAGGGGATTTACAGTTTCGCGCCATCCCCCGCCCACTCGCTTGGCCGAACGATTCCGCCGGCGTAGGATGATGTCGTGGCCGGCGCAATCATTCTCATTCTCGCCATGGTCGCGATCCCTGTCGCGGTGCTCATGACCGGCGCCGCTGCGTCAGCCATCCTTGGTGAGTCGCTGCGGCGCGACGGTATTGTTCGCAACGAGGGCAGCGAACTTCTAGAACTCGAAGATTGACTCGTGTCGGTTCCGGACGACTCGTCGCGAGCCGACCTTGCCATCGTCCACGCACGCTGCGTCGCAACGGTCGATGCGGAGCGCCGTGAACTCAACGACGGATGGGTCGCTATCACAAACGGGCTGATCTCAGGGATCGGCAGCGGAACCCCGCCCGCAGCAGCTGACACAATCGACGCCGCAGACTGCCTGGTCACACCGGGTCTCGTCAACGCCCACCATCACTTGTACCAGAACCTCACCCGAGCGTTCCCGCCGATGACTAATCGGCCGCTTTTCGGCTGGCTGCAGTCGCTGTATCCGTTGTGGCGCAGCATCGATACTGAGTCGGTGTTCGTTTCGGCCTGGGTCGGATTGGCCGAGCTCGCCCTGTCGGGGTGCACGACGTCGTCTGACCATCTATACCTTCATCCGCGCGGTGCGGGCGATCTACTGACCGCCGAGGTTGAAGCCGCAAACGATCTCGGAATGCGGTTCCACCCGACTCGTGGCTCGATGTCGCTGTCCGAGAAGGACGGGGGGCTGCCGCCTGACGATGTCGTGGCGGACGACGAGGAGATCCTCGCTGCGTGTGAAGAGGCGGTCACCCGGCACCATGATCGCAACTTCGGCGCCATGACGAGGGTGGCGCTCGCACCGTGTTCGCCGTTTTCAGTCACCGAGGAACTAATGGTTCGTACCGCTGAACTCGGCGAGAGGCTCGACGTTCGCTTGCATACGCATTTCGCGGAGAACGCTGAAGATAACGATTTCAGTCTCGCGACATTCGGCTGCCGACCAATGGAGTACCTCGAACGAACGGGTTGGTGCACCGACCGCACGTGGGTGGCCCACTGCGTGATGCCGAACAACGATGAGATCAGCAGACTCGGTGCGGCCGGCGTCGGCGCTGCACACTGTCCGTCTAGTAACCTGATCTTGGCATCCGGGATCGCTCCGGTCGTCGATCTTCGGGCTGCCGGGGTCAAGGTGGGGCTTGGCGTCGATGGCTCCTCGTCAGCCGACAGCGCGTCGCTGTGGCTTGAGGCCCGCCAGGCGATGTTGCTCGCAAAGTTCCGCAATGGGGCCGGTGCCGGGACGGCGCGGATGGCGCTTGAGATTGCCACCATCGGCGGTGCCGGGTGCCTGGGCCGCGAGGGTGAGCTTGGCAGTCTGTCGATCGGTGCCGTTGCCGATGTCGCCATCTGGTCACTCACCGGCCCGTCGTTCGCGGGCGCAGTCGCCGATCCGATTGAGGCCTGGCTGCGCTGCGGCCCGACAGGAAGTCGTGACACGATAGTCCAAGGCCATCCCGTCGTGCGGAACGGCATACTCGTGTCGGAGCGGCTGGACGAGATGCTGGTCGCACACGACGTCCTTGCCCGGCGCATCCAACAATTCGCCGTGTCGTGAAACCGGTTTTGCCCGACCCCGCAACGGTGTGACGTGGATCGCTCTGGCTTGACGCCACGAGCGACTATCTGTTGGCCAGACTGAGCACCATGAAATCAACAACGACGTCGACTCCACATCGGGTTGCGCTGCTTGGGCTTGGCCTGCTTGCGCTTGCGGCGTGCACGTCGACATCGTCGGAGGCGACGGACGGCGTTGTGCAGTCGCCATTACCCACGATCGGTCTGGGCTCTGACATAGGTCAACTCAGCGGTGGTGCCGACGTACGAGCGATTGACGCAGATGCAGTCGAGTCGATTCTGATTATTGGTGATTCGATCACCGTCGGAGCGACGACGGCGCTCGAGGAGCAGTTCCAACAGCTTGGATTCAGCGATGTCAGGATCGTCGCGCAACAGGATAAGCGAATCGGCCTGACTTTCGGCGACAACCCGAGTGGTGCCGATACTGCCACATTCCTTGCGAACGACATGGACGGTAGGCCAGCAGAGCAACTGTGGGTCGTCGCGCTCGGCACCAACGACATCGGCCAGTACAAAGACGTCTCCGACATTATCCCCGTAGTCGAATCGGCTCTCGCTCCGATTCCTGACGATGCACCGGTCGTTTGGGTGAATACGTACTTCGAAGATCGGCCTTCCGACACCGCCGAAATGAACGCTGCAATCGAGCAGGTCATCGCTGAGCGCGGCAACGCCACGATCGGGCCGTGGAACGTCTACGCCCCCGCAGATGGGGTTCTCCGCAGCGACGGCGTGCACCCAAATGCCGAAGGTGCCGTGGTCTTCGCAAGAGTTGTGACTGGGACGGTAGCTAACTTCCTTCAGGGCTGACCGGGACGGTCACGCAGGCACGGTCGTCGCCCGGGCATGCATTGGGCCAATGTTGTGGTGTGGAGAGTGTCGACGAACCGGCAACGACCCCGGATTGGGCTATTGCATACCGACTCGTGCAACTCGCTGCGCCGACGCTGCAGCGTCGTGATGTTGCCGAGCGGACCGGTGTCGCACCCGAGGCGACGATGCGCTGGTGGCGTGCGCTCGGATTCGCCACCGTGGACGACGACGATGTGGCCTTTCGCGACGCCGATGTCGACGTGGTGCGCGAACTAGGGGTTCTCGTCGAGACCGGCGTCGTCAACGCTGCTGATGTTCTTCGTCTTGCCCGCCTGATGAGTTCGTTGTTCTCACGCCTCGTCGAAGCCCAGCTTGACGTTCTCGGACTCGGAGTCGGTGTCGATCGGCGCCGATCCAGAGTGGCGTCTCGGGGAACTGGCTGAGGCTGATGCCGACATCTTTGCGTTCATGGAGATGACAATGGGCTACGTCTGGCGTCGTCATTTGCTCGGTGCCATCGGCCATCGACTGTCGGTCGACAAAACCGAGCAGGGACAGGCCGTGGTGTTTGCTGACCTAACCGGTTTCTCCCGCTTCACCAAGCAGGCGACCGCCGAAGAAATCAGCCGCGTGATCGACACCTTCGAGGCGGTGTCATTCGATGTGGTCTCGGGCCACGAAGGTCGTGTCGTCAAATTGATTGGCGATGAGGTGCTGTTCGTGGTCGACACGCTCAACGCTGCGATCGCCGCCGGACTCGAGCTGATAGCGCGACTCGCGGACGCATACAACGTTCCGCTGGTCCACTGTGGAGTCGCCTTCGGGCCAACGGTCACCGTTGGGGGTGATGTGTTTGGGCCGACCGTCAACCTTGCCAGCCGGCTGACGAAAGTCGCGCGATCGGGAAGCATTGCGGTCCCGCGGAGCGGGAACGAGTATCTCCTCGACCGCGACGACATCGACGTCAGGAAAGTTCATCGATCGTACGACCTGAAAGGAATCGGGCGGACGTCAATCCTGGCCGTTCGACCACTGGCGCACGATTCCGACGAGGACGCCACACCCGAGCGTAAAGCTGATGCGACGTAGCCAATTGAGAGGTTTGCCCGTTCAGGAGTCCCAGCGTGACTGACCGAATCGGTAGCCCACCGAGCGAACCGTGTGAATCAGGTTGGCGTGCTCCTCGCCGAGCTTGGCGCGTAGACGCCGGACGTGAACATCCACCGTGCGGGCTCCACCGTAGTACTCGTAGCCCCACACGCGGCTGAGCAAGATCTCACGGGTGAACACCTTGCCCGGGTTCTGAACGAGGAATTTGAGCAGTTCGTACTCCATGTAAGTCATGTCGAGCGGTTTGCCACCGATTGAGGCCTGGTAGGTCTCGAGGTTGAGCGCAAGGACGCCATACTCGACCACATCGGCAGACTGGACCTCGATGTCGGCGCTCAGCAGATGCTGCAGCCTGGCTTCAAGTTCGGACGGATGGAACGGAGCAAGACAGAAGTCATCGTAGAGGTCATCTCGGTGCTCCAATTCGCCGAGCTGGCCGCCGCTCAAGAGGACCAGTGCAGGCGTCGGAACCGAGTGTTGCTTGCGGGCCGTACGCAGGAACGACCATGCACTGTCGAGGTCGTCGGTCGCATCGATGACGATGCCGGCCCAACCACCATCGGGCTCGGCGTCGCTGGCAGCCGATGTCGAGTTGACGGCCTTCCACGTGTACCCGGCAAGGTCGAGCGTCCGTGCCAACTCAGGAGAAGCCGGATCAGGCACGACAGCGAGAAGACGAGACGGATCGCTCATGACATCCTCCGAAACGTGGTCACATCGACCTCAGGTATCGGTCTCGCTCGAACGGCGTGACCTGGGTCTTATACGCCTTCCACTCGTGCTGCTTGTTTCGGACGAACCACTCGAAGATGTGTTCACCGAGCACTTCGTGGACGAGCTCGGACCTCTCCATAATCGTGAGTGCGTCGTTGAGCGACTGCGGCAGTTGGTTAATTCCGAGCTTGGTTAATTCGTCGTCGTCGCTCTCAAACAGGTTGGCGTCGGCTTCGTCGGGAAGCTTGTAGCCCTCCTCGATCCCGCGCATGCCGGCGGCCAGGATCAGACTGAACGCGAGATAAGGATTGCATGCCGGGTCAGGTGAGCGATATTCGATGCGAGTCGCAAGCGGGTTGCTCGTCTTTGCGATCGGTACCCGGATCAGACCGCTGCGGTTGTTGCGAGCCCAACTGATGTGGACCGGAGCTTCGAAGTTTGGGACCAACCGCTTATAGCTGTTGACGGTTTGGTTCGTGACCGCAGTGATTTCGCTGGCATGACGCAGGAGACCAGCCATGAACGCCTTGGCTGTGTTGCTCAGGTCGTAGCCGTCGCCTTCGTCGTAGAACGCGTTCTCGTCGCCACGGAACAACGACATGTGGAGGTGCATCCCTGAACCTTGAAGGCCCTCGAGCGGCTTAGGCATGAACGTCGCATGAACGCCGTTGCGTGCGGCGATCTCGCGGACAGCGAGGCGGAATGTCATCACCGAGTCGGCCATCGTGAGCGCATCGGTGTGACGCAGGTCGATCTCCTGTTGACCGGGGGCGTCCTCGTGGAAGCTGTACTCGACCGGAATACCCATGGTCTCAAGGGTGCGGATCGTCTTCTTGCGGAGTTCGCCGGTCACATCATTCATCGTGTGATCGAAGAATCCACCTTCGTCGAACGGCACGGGTTCGGCACCGGGGGTGACCGGCTCAAAATAGAAGTACTCGATGTCGGGAGCCATGTAGAACGTAAGGCCGGCCTCGTGAGCAGCCTTGACATGGCGCCGTAACACCTGGCGCGGGTCGCCTTCGAACGGCTCGCCGTCGAGGCGGTGGATGTCGCAAAAGATCCGGGCCTCGGGGGCGGCGGGATCTGCCCACGGCAGCAGCTCGTAGGTATCGGGATCGGGAATAGCGAGGACATCGGCTTCCTGAACCCGGCTGAATCCGTCGATCGACGAGCCATCGAAGGTGAGCCCGTCGCTCAGCGCATTATCGAGTTCGGGCGGCGAGATAGCCATAGTCTTGAGGTTCCCGAGCACGTCAGTGAACCACAGCCGGATCAACCGGACCCCGCGTTCTTCCACCGACCGCAACACGTATGCCCTCTGCTGCTCGTTCATGTTCACCTTGTGAGTCTCTCAGCTGGTCAAGGAAAAGTCACCAGGAACGCGACGGCGCACTAAGGGTCCGCTCGAGTCTCGGTGCGCCGCAGGCATCCCGGTCGGAGCGACGAAGAAGCCCTCCGTTTAACGCAGGTGGCTCACTTCATTGCGGAGCAGACCGTGTCGGTCATGAGGCGGGCGACGACGTAGGGGTCCATGTTGCCGTTGGGGCGACGGTCCTCGAGGTAGCCCTTCTTGTCGACCGAGACCTGCCACGGGATGCGGATTGAGGCGCCGCGGTCGGACACGCCGTAGCTGAACTGGTCATGCCGCTGTGTTTCGTGGGCACCGGTGAGGCGGTCCTCAACGCCGGCGCCGTAGTTTTTAATGTGCAGGTCAGCCTTGGCGCCGATCGCCTTACACGCGGCTTCGATGTACTTGTACCCGCCGTCCTCGCGCATCTCGACCGTGGAGAAGTTGGTGTGGGCGCCGGCGCCGTTCCAGTCGCCCTTGACCGGCTTGGCGTCGATGCTGATCACGACGCCATAGTCCTCGGCGATGCGATGTAGCAGCCAGCGCGCAACCCAGAGCTCATCGGCAACTTCGAGCAGACCGCGCGGGCCGACTTGGAACTCCCATTGGCCGGGCATGACCTCGGCATTGATGCCCGAGATCCCAATCCCGGCGTGCAGGCAGGCGTCCATGTGGTCCTCGGCGATCTGTCGGCCAGTGATCGCAGTCTCGCCCACACCGCAGTAGTAGGGGCCTTGCGGAGCAGGGAAGCCGTCGTCCGGGAAGCCGAGGGGGTTTCCGTTGGGCTTGAGCATTGTGTATTCCTGCTCGATGCCGAAGAGCGACTCATGCTTCTTGTACTTTTTGGCGGTGCGGGCGGCGGCTGCGCGGGTGTTGGTCGGGTGGGCTTTACCGTCCACCAGCATTACTTCGCACATCACGAGGACGTGATCACCGCCGCGAATGGGGTCCGGGAACGCGCGCACGGGCTTGAGCACGCAGTCACTCTTGTCGCCCGTGGCCTGATTGGTCGACGAGCCGTCGAATCCCCAGATCGGGTAGTCGTTTATCCCTACAAGACGCTCGAGTGTCGAGGGCTCGTCGAGGATCTTCGTCTTCGAACGGAGCTGGGGCGTTGGCTCGGTTCCGTCGATCCAGATGTATTCAGCCTTGATTGCCACGTGTTTGTCCTTAAATCTCTCTTGATTCGGTTCGGGGGTCGAGCGGTCGACCCTATCGGCCGCCGTTTTTCGATGCCGCACAATGCCAGGAGGCAGTTGCGGACCTGTTGCCCCATTGTGAACGGCGCGTGAAATAGCGCGATAGCAAGGGGTTGCGGCAGGATCCCGCGCACATTGCAGACGGTGGTCCCCAGCGCTGCCCCGGTATCACTTGCGTTGTCTCTTTGAGTGTTGGAGCAGCCCGAAAAGCAAAATAAACGTTAGGTGAAGGCGTCAGGCTTCAATGAGGACCTGCTCGGTGAGCGCGGGATCGGCGGCGATCTGCTCGTTGGTGAAGGCGACCGTGCGCCAATCCTTTTCGCTGAAGCGAACCATCTGCGAAGAAAACACGTCAGTGTCGCGCAGTCCAGTGTTGCCATAGGTGAGAATCGCCGATGCCTCCGGTGCGCCTGTTGAGTAGTCGACCACCATCACGAAGCTGGTCCCGAAGTTGACCGGATAGCCATCGCCGCGCAGATCACCGTTCGGCGCTATCAGATCACCTCGGGTCGGCGTTTCCTCACCCGACGGGCCTTGATCCGACCACGTCACGACGTTCGTGACGCCGTCGGCATTTGTGCCGCCGTGCAGCGGAATTCGCTCACCTGATCGCTCGGTGAATTGCGCAGCGCCCATAGTTGCGTCGATGTCGAACCCGGCCTCGGTGATCGTCTGAACTGCACGCCCAAGCGCTTGGACCACCAGTGCGGCGTCCTCAATGAAGCCGGTGGGTGTCACCGTCGGGCGAGCCGGATCGAATGGTTCAGAGAACAAGACCCCGGCCTGGTCGAATGACTGCGCAGGAAAGCGGGTCATAGTCTCACGCCACAACACAGCGCCGGCTCTGTCGAGATCGAATCGGCCGTCCCAATCATCAAGTACGTCGCACGCGGGGCCGAGATTAACCGCTTCGGCCGGTAGCGCAACGGTGCCGTCGTCGAACAGAACCTCGGGGACGTTTACCAGCGGATTCGCTCGACAGGCGGCAACGACAGACTCACGAAGCAGGACTGCGGTCTGGGCGGTGTTGTCGAATGTGGCAGCGCGAAGCTCCCCAGCCGAGAAGTTGCCGTCTTCGCCAGCAAGCCTGAGTGGATCCCCGTCGGCCAGAACGAGCGCGTTCTGTCGGGTTCGCATCGACAACGGCGCGTCCTGTTGGCCGTGGAGCACCGAGTAGTCACCGTCGAGGGTGAACTCGTTGCTCGGCACCCAGAAGCTGTCGTTCGCGTTGAACACATAGTCACCACGTTGCACCTGGGGCTGAGCGGCAAACGGAACTAGGCCAGGGTCGCGTGCTCCCGGTACCTCCTCCCAGCGGAAGCGACTGTCGGACCCGTCAAGAAGCACAACACCCTGACGGTATGCAAGCGGGGTGAGCCCCTCACCCGTGAACAGCTTGCCTAGGAAAATCAGTTCGGCTTCGGCCGACAGGTTCGGGGTGGCGGAAGTGTCGGCATACCAGACGTTGCCGCCTGCTCCGACTGCCACGGTGTTGAACAGTGGAATGCCCTGATGGCGAGCCTGCGTCTCCTTAAAATCGTCCAGACTCACAACGTCGATTACGTCGGCGTAAAACTCGATCATCTCTTCGTTGTTGATGTTGGCGTCGCGATAGGTAAGCACGGTGTCGTTAGTCCAGCCGACGCCTGGGAAGTCGATGATCGGTCCATATTCGCTGTCATACATTGTGCGGGTCTCGCTGTCGACCGTGCCGTCGGGGCGAAGGATCTGGACCGTGTGATCAGTGGAGACCATCGGCGTCGGGACGCCGTCGACGAAGTAGGTGGTCGGCGAAGCAGTGTCGAGATCGAGTGTGTACGCAGTGAAACGGTGGCCGGCAGAAACCGTGTGTGACCATGCGATGCCGTCGGTGAAGCCGATGCCGATGCCGGGGACCCCGGCGAGCTGGGCGCCGTAGATGTCGATCTCGCCAGGAACGGTGAGGTGCACCTCAGCAAAACGAAGTTCTCCTTCCCATGGGGAGTGCGGGTTGGCGACGAGGGCGCCTCCAGTGCCGCCCTCGATTCGATCTGCGCCGATCGCCCACGCGTTCGAGCCAAGGTCGCGAACAACGAGATCGGAGAAGTCAGGAACGCGCCCTTCGAAGGCGAGTGGGGCGTCGTCGGCCGGCGGTGCGGGTGGCTGCGCGTTGGCAATGTACTCGGTGAGGTTGGCGCCGCTCGCAAGCAGTGCGATGCTGCGGGCGTAGGTGTAGACCTCGACGGCCTCGACCGGGCGGACCCAGTCGGCTTCGGCACACCACCCGGCCAGCCCGTCGGGTCCGGCATCAGCGAGTTGTCGGTTCCAGCCTGCCGCGAATGCGTCGAACTGATCGATGACTTCTGCTGGCGCTTCCGCGAAGTCACTTGCCGCAATTCCAGCGATGTCGATCGAACGCCAAGCGAAGTCGCTCTCGACGTTTTCGCCGTTGCCGCCAGGGCCGAGGAACATGGAACGCTCACCGCGAACCTTAAGAATCTGGTCGAGCAGTGTGCAGCCGTAATCCTCGCCGCTGACGTAACCCTGGCCGTACGCAACGTCGGAGCGATCGCGGCCCGAGATGTGGGCGACGCCGTCGCTGGTCCGACGGATCGTGGCCTTGAACGTCGGCGGAACGAGCGTGGTCGGGGTGGTGGTAGTGGTTGATGGCGGGACCGTGGTCGTGGTCGTGGTCGTGTCGGGAGAGGTCGGCAACGGGATCGACTCGGGCCCTTCGCCGGGGGCACACGCAACGGCCACTAGGGACAACGCAACAGCAGCTCCAAGCCGTCTCGCTGTTTCCACGACCCTGTGATGCACGATACGCCATCGTGCCAGACCAGGGCACTCGGAGTTGAGCGAGAGTGGCAGATTCGGATGATTCCACTGGTACTTTCTATATTCACGCATTACGTCGGCGGGGTAGTGTCGGAGCCGTGACGGTGCTCCGAGTTGCTCTCGCTCAGTTGAACCCGACCGTTGGCGGGCTCGGTGGCAATCTTCACAAGCTCGGCGATGCCTACGACGCCGCCGAGGCTGCGGGATGTGACATCGTCGCCTTCCCTGAGTTGTCAACGATCGGGTACCCACCCGAGGACCTTGTACTCAAACCGGGATTCGTCGATGACAACCTCGAAGTGCTCTCGAAGTTTGCTGAACGCACCCGTCGCTGTGCTGCGATTATCGGATTCGTTGACCAGGACCGTGACTTGTACAACGCGGCCGCAGTGTGCGCTGGCGGTGAGATCGTGGGGAAGTACCATAAGCGTCTCCTGCCCAACAACACAGTGTTTGACGAGCAGCGGTACTTCACGGCTGGCAGTGATTCTGATCCGATTGAGTTGTACCTCATCGGTGGCGTAAAGGTCGGCGTGTCGATCTGTGAGGACATCTGGAGCCCTGCTGGTCCGGTTGCCGAGCAGGCCGCCGCAGGTGCGGAGCTGAACATCAACATCAACGGCTCACCGTATGCCGTAAGCAAGGGGGAGCGTCGCGAGCGGATGCTCGCAACGCGCGCTGCAGACGCGCACTGCGCGATCGTCTACGTCAACCAAGTGGGCGGGCAGGACGAACTGGTTTTTGACGGAGGTTCGCTCGCTTTCGATCACGAGGGCACGCTTCTCGCCCGGGCGCCACAATTCGCGGAGTCGCTGACGATCGTCGACGTTCCCGTCCCGCCGGTCTACCGGAAGCGGTTGCTGGACCCTCGGGGGAGGGCGACGCAGGCGATGCTGCCGGTCGTCGAGGTGTCAAATTCGCCGGTAGTGCAGTCCGACTCGCTGGCCGCTTCGATGACAGAGCGGCTCGACGTTGACCGCGAGTTGTACGACGCGCTGGTGCTAGGAACACGTGATTATTGCTTCAAGAACGGCTTCAGCGATGTGGTGATCGGACTGTCGGGCGGTATCGACTCTTCGATTATCGCTGCGATCGCAGTCGATGCTCTCGGAGCCGAACATGTCCACGGCGTATCGATGCCGTCGAGGTACTCGTCGGACCATTCGAAGTCGGACGCGCAGCAGCTCGCGGACGCACTTGAGATCGAGTTCCGCATGATCTCGATCGAGCCTGCGTTCAGCGCTTACCTCGACATGTTGGAGCCTTCGTTCGAGGATCGCCAACCGGTGCTCACCTACGAGAACATCCAATCTCGGTGTCGAGGTCAGCTGTTGATGGCGTTGTCGAACGAGTTCGGGTGGATGGTGCTCACGACGGGCAACAAGAGCGAGGTGGCCGTCGGCTACTTCACGATCTATGGCGACTCGGTCGGTGGGTACGCGGCGATCAAGGATGTGCTCAAGACCCGGGTGTACGACCTGTGTCGCTACGTGAACCGCCGCGAGGGGCGCGAGATAATTCCCGAGAATGTGATCACGAAGCCGCCGTCGGCCGAACTCCGACCCGATCAGCGCGACGACGACAGCCTCCCGCCATACGACGTGCTTGATCCCATTCTCGAGTTGTACATCGAGGACGACCGAACTGCCGGTGAGATCGTTGAACTCGGGCACGATGAGGAAATGGTCCGGCGTGTGACTCGTCTCGTCGATATTGCCGAATACAAGCGACGTCAGTGTCCCCCTGGTGTTCGTGTCAGCCGGAAGGCGTTCGGCAAGGACCGTCGAATGCCGATTACTAGCCACTACCGCGGCTAATCGGGGATCAGACGAATCGCGTGGCGTGGTCGATCATGTCGTCTGCTTCGCCGGCGTCATACCCCCGTTAAGAATGGCCGGTGCACCTCGGTTCGCATCGGATAGGGCCGAGTCAGCGGTGATGAGGTGGCATTCGGAGTTGTTGGGGGGAGTGAATCTGGAGGCAGTCGACGATGTTGCGCTCGGTCGTGGACTGCACCGTGAGCGAAACTGCGGTCATGTCGACGAACCCACCGATCGCGTTCGATGACGAGCTCCGGGGTCTCATTACCAATCGGCTCGCGATGCACGACCGTCTTGAACTGCCCCTTGAAGGTCGACGCCACGCTGCGGTGACGATCATGGTCACCGATTCGGCGATTGGTGCTGATGCCGACGACCTGTATGAGTTCTCCGACAAGGAGATGGGGGTCATCCCTGGCGATACCGGTGGACTTGACGGTCGGATGACCGGTGTGTCGGGCGGAGCATCGTTCGTGCTGTGTCGGCGAAGTGCGGGCCTCAACACGCATGCCTCGCAGTGGGCGTTGCCCGGCGGACGGCTGGACGCCGGTGAAACTGTAGTCGATGCGGCCTTGCGTGAGACGTGGGAGGAGGTCGGTGTGCAGCTAGAGCCGTCGGCCGTGCTCGGTGTACTCGACGACTACGCGACTCGCTCGGGGTACGTGATGACACCGGTGGTGGTGTGGGGCGGAGCAAACGTCGAGCTCGAACCGAACCCTGACGAGGTGCTTGCGGCATATCGGATCGGGCTCCACGAGCTGACCCGGCCGGACTCGCCTCGATTCGTTGACATCCCGGAGAGCGACCGTCCGGTGGTGCAGGTGCCGCTCGGCGGAGACTTGATTCACGCACCGACCGGTGCAGTGATCGTTAACTTTCGTTGGTTATGTGTCGACGGCCGAACTTCGTCGGACTCCCGCGTGGTGGACTTCGAGCAGCCCGTCTTCGCCTGGGGGTAGCGCCCCGGTCGACTATTGGAGTGGGATCAAGTACCGGAGTGGCCGAATCCGCCGCCGCGATCGGCTCCATCGAGGTCGGCGGTGACTTGCCACTCGACGGTCTCGACTGCCTGGATCACAAGTTGCGCAACACGGTGGCCACGTTTGATGGCGTAATCGGTCGCGGGATCAGTGTTGATCAGGATGACCTTCACCTCGCCCCGGTATGCAGCGTCGATCAGGCCGGGGGCATTGACCACGCTGATGCCATGTTTGAGGGCCATGCCACTGCGGGGAAGTACGAATCCGCCGTAGCCCGCCGGAATCGCGATAGAGATGCCGGTCGGTACGAGCCCGCGGCCACCCGCTGCTGTCAGAGTGACGTCCTCACGTGCGTAGAGGTCAAGGCCGGCGTCACCCTCGTGGGCGTAAGCGGGAAGTGGGAGCTTCGGGTCGAGTTGGACGATCGGGATCTGCAGACTCACGACAAGGACGATACTCCCACCTCGATGCGCCGGTGCCTGCGTCGCTAGCCCTGCCTCTTTTTTGAAACGTGAAGCATTGAGTCGCGCAGGCTATGACGGATGTTGACGCTGATCGTCGCGACCCGCCGGGATTTGATGAGGTGAGGCGGGCGTAGACTGTGGGGCGTGCGATTGATTTGTCGGGGGCGGCCGTGACTGCCCCGAACCGTCCGCCGTCGGTGGACACCCTCGCCCGGTCTCTAAGGTCGTCCGGGCTGCCGCACCCGATCTGCGTCGACATTGCCCGTGAAGCGATTGAAGCCGGCGACGTCGAGAATGCTTCGGCACGCGCCGATACATTTCGACGGACGTTGCTGACCGATGTGGTCAACGCAACTGGGGTTCTGCTCCATACGAATCTCGGTCGTGCACCGCTCGGTCACCACCAGCCAGCACAGGCACAAACGGTCGAGTTCGACTTGTCAACAGGTGAGCGTGGCTCGCGCCAGACCGCAGTCGGTCAGCTTTTCGCCCGTCTCACCGGGGCCGAGGACGCAATGATTGTCAACAACAACGCTGCTGCCGTCCTGCTTGTGCTTGCCGCACTCGCTGAGGGCCGTGACGTGCCGGTGAGCCGCGGCGAAAGCGTCGAGATCGGCGGGTCGTTCCGCGTCCCCGAAGTGATGGAGCAGTCGGGCTGCCGCCTTGTCGACGTCGGCACTACGAATCGAACGCGCCTGTCCGATTACGAGCGAGCGATCGCTCGTCCCGGGATCGATGTGGCCATGGTGATGAAGGTGCACCCGAGCAACTACCGCGTCGATGGCTTCATCGAGGAGACTTCGATTGCGGAGCTCTCTACGCTCAATGTGCCGCTAATGGCCGACATAGGCAGCGGTCTGCTGGATGCCAAGGTGCCTTGGCTGAAGGGAGCACCACCTACTTGGTTAGCGGATGAACCGGCTGCCGTGCAGGCGATCTCCGATGGTGCTGGCATCATCACGTTCTCCGGCGACAAGCTGCTCGGCGGACCACAGTCTGGGATCATCGCCGGTCGAGCCGACCTCGTGGAGCAGTGCAAACGCCACCCGCTTGCGCGAGCTCTGCGGCCTGGTGGACTGGTTCTGCGATCGCTTCAGGACACGGCACTCACGTATCTTGACAAGCGCGCGGCTGTCGACATCGCGTTCTGGAAGATGGTAGACCGCTCGCTCGACGAGCTTGATGCTGCAGCCGAACGGATTCGTTTCGCCGTCATCCACGACCATGACATCGATCCGGCGTTGCTGATGATCGAGCCGTCCGAGGCGCTGCCCGGCGCCGGCTCTGCCCCTGGGATCACCATGGCGTCGCGGGCGCTCGTGGTCGATGGGGATCATCTGGCGGCGTTGCGATCTGCTCCGACACCGGTGATCGCGCGAACCCGGGACGGTCGGACCTCTCTCGATCTCCGTGCGATCGATCCCGGCCACGAAACGGTGGTAGTAGCAGCGCTCGGCGCTGCCCTGGCTGTCTCATGACGGTTGTAGCAACTGCAGGGCACGTCGATCACGGCAAGTCGTCGCTGGTGCTTGCGCTCACCGGCACCGACCCGGATCGATTCGAGGAGGAGAAGCGGCGTGGCCTCACGATCGATCTCGGATTTGCCCACACCGTGCTTCCGTCAGGCCTCCAACTGAGCTTTATCGACGTCCCAGGACACGTGAAGTTCCTCCGCAATATGCTCGCAGGCGTCGGGGGTGTGAACGCGTGTGTCTTCGTCGTTGCTGCTACTGAGGGTTGGAAGCCACAGTCCGAGGAACATCTGCGGATTCTCGAATTGCTCGGAGTGCGGTTTGGACTAGTGGCATTAACGAAGGTCGACCTCGTCGACGACGACTTACTCGAGTTGGCTAAAATGGACATCGCCGATCACGTTGCAGGCACGTTCCTCGACGGGGCTCCGGTAGTGCCGGTGGCGGCGACCTTGGGTGTCGGAATCGAGGAGATGCGTCGCGAGATCGACGCGCTGATCGAGCGCAGCGACGGGGCAGCAGATCGCGCTCGGCCGCGACTCTGGATCGACCGAGTGTTCGCTGCGAAGGGAAGCGGCACGGTTGTGACCGGCACGCTCGTCGGCGGTGTTTTGTCGGCCGACGACAACGTCCATGTTGCTCCGAGTGGCCGGGCCGCGCGCATCCGGTCGATCCAGACGGCGGGTATCGGCGTTGAGCGGATCGGACCGGGCAACCGCGTGGCACTCAATCTCGGCGGGGTCGATCACCATGAGCTGTTGCGGGGTGATGCGGTCATTGAACCCGAACGGTGGTACCTCACCGATCGCATCGACGCGTCGCTCGACGTGCTCGCCTCGCTCGACCATGAGGTGTCGAGGCGCGGGGCATACGTCGCCTACGTCGGCGCAGGTGAGCACTCTGTAAAAATGCGCGTGCTCGGAACCGAGGCGCTCGCGCCCGGAACGACCGGTGCAATCCGACTGTTCCTCCCTGTAGCGCTTCCGTTGTTGCCTGGAGATCGGTTCATCCTGCGCGAGTCGGGTCGTGAGGAGACCGTAGGGGGCGGCGAGGTTCTCGACATTGCGCCCGTGCTACGTGCATCGCAGGCGGCGCCTGATCGCTCACTCGATCGTGTCGTGCGCGAGCGCGGATGGGTACGCGTTGACGACCTCGAACGGCTGACCGGCGAGGTCGTGCCAGCAACGTTGGGTGACTGGGTCACCACCCCAGAGGCTCTCGCAGCAACTGTCGAGGCGGTCGTTTTGCGCGTGGCGGCAGCCGGCGTTGTTGGGGTCGACCTTGCCGTATTTGATGAGCGCGAGCGCGCTGCGATCGAGTCGAGCGATGATGTCGTCGTCGAGACCGGCCTAGTGCTCCCTGCGGACGCTGTGGATCCGTATGTTGACCACCCGTTCCTCGACGAGCTGCTCGCCGGCGGATTCGCCCCGTCGGCGCCGGACGGTGTCGACCGAAATGACATTCGGGAGTTGGCGCGCCGAGGTCACATCGTTCAGCGGGACGGCGTGGTATTCCACGCCGCAACGATCGACGCTGCGGCTCGAATCGCCGCAGACCTGTTGGCATTGACGCCGGAGGGCTTCACCGTCGCTGGGTTCCGGGACGCCACCGGAGCGAGCCGTAAGTTCGTGCTCCCGCTGGTGTCTGAGCTCGACAGCCGCGGGGTCACCCGTCGACGCAATGACGTGCGTATCGCCGGGCCACGGCTACCCGTCGACTGACGAACGGGCGGCGGAGCCGAGATTGGTCAGTTCGCCGCTTGCCTTTGATGTCGGAGTGAACGGCGTCTGCAGGAATGAGGTTGTCAGGAATGGTGATGGTCATCGTCGCCGTTGTCGGCAGTGCCGTTATCAGGCGCCGCCTCATCAGCGGCCTCGGCTGTGGTCCCGCGTCGTTCCCGGTAGTCGCGAGCGGCGCCTTCGAGCGGTTCGACCTCAAGCGTGATGCCGTCGATTGCTGCGACTCGGATGGCGTCGCCCGCCATGACGGGTGTGGCCCGGTTGGTGAGCGCACGCCATCGTCCGCTGCCCACCTCCACCACACCCTCAGGGTCGACATCGGAAATGACCACGCCTTCTTCGCCGATCATCCACTCGCGGCCGATCGTCGGCGTGGCGAAACGGGTGCGGACCATGTTCGGCATCCCCACGATGAAGGTCAACGTGATGCCGCCAATGCCGGTAAGGAGTGCAATCCATGACGGCCGCAGTGACGTGCCCGGCAGACTTTCGAAGAGAAACAGGCTTGCGATGATGATTCCGGCAATGCCGACACCGGTCCAGAATCTGGGAATCCCCACTTGGACGTCGACGGCAAAGGCCAGCATCGTCAGGAGAATTAGCGCAACCGCCCAGCCGCGTGTGGGTAGAACGGCGAGTCCGGTGCAGGCGAGGATCACGCACACCGCGCCGACTACCGCAGCCACACCGATGCCGGCGGTGAAGAACTCGAACACGATTAGCGCGAGTCCGGTCAGCAGCAGCAGGTAGGCGACTGGTGGGCTAGCGACCGTGTGGAACAGTTGGTCGACAAGTGAGAGCTTGGCGAAACGAACGGTCGATGTGGTGTCGCGACGGACCTGGCCGCTGTCGGTGATGACTTCTTCCGTGGTTTCCAGTGTCAGCCCGTCGATTTTGCGGCCGTCGAGGACCTCGACCATGCTTGTGATCGTCGGAACACCGACGTCTTGGATCTCCGTGAAAACGGCAAGGGCGCGGGCCTCATTCAACCCGAGTGAACCGTTGCGGAGGGCATTTTGGGCCGCGCCCTCGAAGCCGACCTGGCCGGACGAGGTAGACAGCGGTTGGCCGACGTAGCCGACGCGAGCGCCCGGAGCCATCCCGGAGATGTCGGCAACCGTGAGCATCTGCGCAGCGGGTCCGTAGAAGCGTGCACCGTTCGGACCGACCCAGATCGCAATGGGGACAGCAGCGTTCTGAACCTTGTCGAGTAGCTCCTCGAGCGCGTCATCGTCGACGACGGTGCCCCGTGAGTTCACCTGCAGGATCAGTGCCTGGGAGCCCTCACCCTCAGCACGATCGACCGCGCTGTGGATCGAATCGGCGAGAATCGGATCGATCAGCCCGCTGACCTGGAGCACGTCGACGCGCCCTATCTCTTCGTTGGTCGCGTCCGTTTCTACGTCCGACTGGGCCGACGATGGTGTGCCGAGCAACATGAGCCCGGCAAAGGTGACGAACAAGCCGATCGCTAGTCTGCGCAAGAGTGCCTCCGGTATGCGAGAACCCTTTGCGGTCGTTGACCGCCGCGAACGTCGTAGTGGTCGCCGGGAAGGGTGGGGTGGGGAAGACAACGGTAACGGCAGTCATCGCCCGTGCGGCGGCCCGATCCGGGAACCGTGTGCTCGTGATCGAACTGGACGGCAAACCGGCACTCGACAAGTTGCTTCCCGATCACGATGGTGAGGAGCTCGCTGTAGTCCACCTGTCGGCGCCCGATGCGCTCGAGGAGTACCTCAACGACCACGGATTTCGCCGCATCGCCAAGCGTCTGAATCGGACCGGTGTAATCGACATGGTTGGGACGGCTGCTCCGGGCATCGACGATGTGGTCGTGCTCGGCAAGGTCAAGCACTACGAGAAGTCAACTGAGTACGACCTCATCGTGGTCGACGGGCCGGCGGCGGGACACGCCGTCACGTTCCTGATGTCGGCGACCGGTCTCGCCGATGCGGTGCGCGGCGGCCCCGTCCGTTCCCAGGCCGATGACGTCCTTGAGTTGCTGGCGGAGCCCGAGCGGTGCATGACCGTACTCGTGACACTGCCCGAGACAACGCCGGTGAACGAGACGATCGAGACCGCGTATGCGCTTGAAGACGACGTCGGGATCCGGCTCGGCCCGGTTGTCGTCAACGGCGTCGACCAGGGAACCGAGCTTCCCAAGGTGGGTGAGGTCGAGACGGCGCTGCAGGCCGCTGACCTCGGCGATGCGGTCACCGACATGCTTCGTGATGCGGCGGCGTTCCGTCGATCGCGGCGGTCGATGGAGCGCAAGGCGATTGATCGATTGGCGGTTGGTTTGCCGCTCGATCAGGTCCAGATTCGAGCGCTGCCGGTCGCCGGACTCGATGCTGACGACATTGACGCGTTGGCCGACGAATTGCTCGTGAAGTCGGGATCATGACGGCCGACGGGCCTGTCGCGGTCGGTTCGATGCGCGATGTTGTTCAGCAATCGGACGTGATCGTGTGCTGCGGATCGGGCGGAGTCGGCAAGACGACGACTGCAGCGATCATCGGTATGGACGCAGCTCGATTGGGTCGCAGCGTGGTGGTGGTCACAATCGACCCTGCGAAGCGTCTCGCCGACGCGTTGGGTCTGTCGATGGGCCTGTCGTCGGCACCGCAGCGCATCGGTGGCGTGGGCGTCGATATGGGTGCGGGCGGTGAGATGTGGGCGATGATGCTCGACACGGCGGCCACGTTCGACGGGCTGGTGCGAATCTACGCCGACGACGAGCAACAGATCGACCGGATCCTGTCGAATCGCTTCTACCGCAACATGGCGGGAGCGATGAGTGGCACACAAGAGTACATGGCAGCCGAGACGCTGCATGCCCTACACAACGACAACCGGTTCGACCTCGTCGTGGTCGACACGCCTCCGAGCCGTAATGCGCTCGATTTCCTCGACGCTCCCGGGGTTCTCTCAAGATTCCTCGACCACCGCGTTTTTAAGTTGGCGATGTTGCCGACCCGTAGCGGCCTCAAGGTGTTTGGTTCCGCCGCACAGCCATTCTTCAAGGCGATCGGCAGGGTGGTGGGATCCGACGTGCTCGCCGATTCGATGGCGTTCTTCCAGGCGTTTTCCGGCATGGAAACTGGCTTTCGCGAGCGCGCCGATGATGTTGTTGCATTGCTGCGCGCCGAGCGCACGAATTTTGTCGTGGTTGCATCTCCTCGGCATGACACGATCACCGAAGCGGTATGGCTTGCCCAACAACTTGGCGATCAGGGAGTTGGAGTTGCCGCAGCGATCATTAACCGGGTGCAGCCGTCGTTCGGGGTGATTGATGTGCCTACCGGCGTCGAGGTGCCGGGGGCTAGTCGTGATGTTGTGTCGGCGTTATGGAAGAACCTCGGTGAACTCCAGCAGATCCGTAGAGCGGAGCTGGAGGCACTCGAACCACTCGTCGCACTAATAGAGCCGGCACCGATCGCGCTACTTCCGCTACTCGACGGCGATATTCATGACCTCGACAGCCTTGATCAGGTCGCTCAGCATCTCTTCCTTGAGCGCAACCGCTGTTGATTTGGCTGAACTCAGGACCGGTTGACGGGTCAGCACCGTCCTCAGGTTGCGGCGCCGGGTAGGTTTTCGACGTGCACATTCTGCTTGCCACCGATGCCGACTGGATCGCCGATGAGGTCACCAACGCGCTCGGCGGTTCCGACGACACCTTTACGGTTTGTCGCGAAGGCCGCATTGTCAGCGAGCAGATTGAGGAACAGAGGCCCGATCTAGCGATCTTCGACCTACAGATCGGCTCGATGGGTGGCATGGCGGTGACGATGTCGCTACGTCTCGACGAATCCGCGGGCAACGCTCGGCATGTCCCAGTGTTGATGCTGCTTGACCGTGTCGCCGACGTCCACCTGGCACGTCGTTGTAACGCGGAGGGATGGCTGATCAAGCCGCTTGATTCACTTCGTCTCAAGCGGGCGGCCAAAGCGCTCCTTGCCGGGGGCAGCTACACCGAAGGCGTACCCGTCGATGCGGTACCAGTCGACTCAATGATTGAGCTTGGCGAGCTTGATCAGGACACGGAATCGTCCGAGGAAGAACCCGTCGACGCCGGATAGGGTCGGGGTGCTACGGGGTGTAGCGCAGCTTGGTAGCGCGCCACGTTCGGGACGTGGAGGCCGGGAGTTCAAATCTCCCCACCCCGACCAAGAAAGCCCTTGTCAGAATCGTCTGGCTGGGGCTCTTTCTTGTCTGTGACGAGGCAACTCGTCCGCCGCAGAAGGGCGGCCGCAGCCGTTTGGAGCCGAGGCAACTCTCGCGCCGGCGTGCGTACACAAAGCTCGCATTCGTTCCATGTCTGCACTATGCAACAGTGTCCCGTGTTACCTCCCGGTCGGCGAAGTCAACGAACGCGTGTTCTGAGTTGTCGGGAGATGGTTACCGTTGGCGTCGGAGACGCGGCGGGTGCAACCCTGACCGAGGCTATTCGATCGTGACGAGCCAACTCGTACTTGACAGCCCGATCCTATTCGGCGAGCCGACTGGGAACACGACCTCACGGATCTCTGACCCGTTGACCTTTGCGTAGTGGATCGATCCAATTGATCCGTGAGTCCTGCCCTTGATGGATGCGAGAAATCCACGGTTGCGTACTTCTTGAAGTCAGGTTCACAGAACTGCCGTCGCGAATGTTGTGAGGTGTCGGATCTACGCTGCGGTGATGGATTTCGCCGAGCTGCAGGACGTGATCAACCGGACGTATGGCGACCGAGACCGCAAGCGGGGCACGGCGCCGACCGTTGCGTGGTTGTGCGAGGAAGTCGGCGAGCTCGCGCAGGCGGTTCGTAAAGGGTCGCAGGCGCAGAAGGTGCACGAGTTCGGTGACGTCGTGGCCTGGGTGGCAACGCTTGCCAATCAGGTCGGCGTTGATCTCAATGAGGCTGCGGCGAGGTTCGCCAAAGGATGCCCCAAATGTCACGCCTTGCCCTGCACCTGCATCGAACCGACCCAGTAGGACCCCCGTTGGTACTGGCGAGATTTCGCAACACCGTTATCGGGCGCTCTGGACCAACTCAGCGATCTGTAGGGCGTTGAGGGCAGCACCTTTGCGGAGGTTGTCGTTGCTGAGAAACAGCGCAAGTCCACGGCCCTCTGGAGCGCCTTCGTCGGAGCGGATCCGCCCGACGTAGGTCGGATCCTGGCCAGAGGCTTGCAGCGGAGTCGGGATATCGCTCAGTGCGACGCCAGGTGCAGTGGTGAGGAGCTGCGTGGCATGCTCAACCGAGAGCGGTTCGGCGAACTCGGCGTTGATCGCGAGTGAGTGGCCGGTGAACACTGGCACCCGAACGCACAGCCCTGAGACGAGCAGCCCTGGGATGTTCAGGATCTTGCGGCTCTCGTTGCGGAGTTTTTGCTCCTCGTCGGTCTCAAACCGGCCATCGTCCACGATCGCGCCACAGATCGGCACGGCATTGAAGGCGATTGGGCGGGCGAACTTGTGCGGTTCGCCGAAGTCAAGCGCCGAGCCGTCGTGCGTGAGCTGGTCGGCCTGGTCAATCACTTTGCGCGCCTGTCCATGCAGCTCCTCAACACCGGCAAGTCCGGCGCCGGATGTGGCCTGATAAGTCGAGGTGATGATCCGAACGAGGCCCGCCGCATCGTGCAGCGGTTTCAGCACCGGCATCGCTGCCATGGTGGTGCAGTTTGGATTGGCGATAATCCCCTTCGGCGGGTTTGCGACGAGGTGTCCGTTGACTTCGGCGACGACCAGAGGAACATCGGGGTCCATCCGGAACGCCGAAGAGTTGTCGATTACGATCGCGCCCGCATTGGCGAACTTCGCGGCGTAAGCCCGTGATGACGTCGCACCGGCGGAAAAGAGCGCAATGTCGATGCCGGACGGGTCGGCGGTTTCGGCATCCTCCACCGTGATCTGTTCGTCACCCCACGGCAGAGTTGTGCCGGCCGACCGGGTGGAGGCGAAGTAGCGCATCGTGGCGACCGGGAAGTTGCGGTCGGCGAGGAGTCGGCGCATCACGCCGCCGACTTGCCCGGTCGCGCCGACGACCCCAACACGGAGACCGCCCAAAGTTGAGTTGGATACGTTCGACATGCCGAAAAGCCTACGCGACATGGACCGTTGCACCCCCTGCGAAATCGTGCCTGATTACGAAAGACCCGGCGGCTGTTGGGTCAACCCAATAGAAGCTGGCACACTCGGGGTCGTGAGTCGCCGCGTTCAGTTCGTTCCCTGGAGGACCGCTGGTCGCGTTACTGAACAGCAAAGATCCGTTGACGAGGTGGTGCAGGAGACCGGCTGGGTGTTCAACAACGAGACCGGGAGCAGTCTCACGCTTGAACAGTTCGTGCTCACCGGCGACGAAGAGGTGTCATCGTACCTCACCGTGTTTGGGCTACAGGGTCCCATGAACGAAGACAAGATCTTTATCGAGATTGGTTGCGGTATCGGTCGCATGACGTGTGCGCTCACACGCGAATTTGGCCGTGTCATCGCATGCGACCTTGACGCCGGATTCCTCCAACGCTGCCATGAGACCGTTGGTCGGTTTGGCAAGCCCGACCGGTTGAAGACCGTTCACGTCGCAGACGGAAAGTCACTCAACCTGCCGCCTGACTCGGCGGACGTCGCATTCAGCTACATCACGTTCCAGCATTGCGACGCTGATGATGCCCTCAGTCTGAGCTCTGAGGCCGTACGAGTCGTGAAGCCCGGCGGCAAAGTTGCGTTGAATTATCGGAGCCGCAGTCAGTACGACGTCGTGCTATTACCGCTCGGTGGATTGGTTCGGCTGTTGTTCCGCGTGCCGGGCCTCGGCGGTTGGCTGTCGGGCAAGCGCGTGTTCGCCCGGCTTGGCTGGCAGGCGAACCGGCTCGAGCCCGACGAAGTTATCGGTCCCCTCGCACCGCTGCTTCGCGACGTGGAGGTGTGGCGCAATCCGAAGAGCCGAACGTCCGGTTACAAGGCAGCGATTAAGGAATTCGACGGCATCAACAAACATCATTACTGGATCATCGCGACCGCCCGCTGAGCGGAACCCGGCGCCACCATCCGGTCTCAGGCACCGGATAGGGAGCACCGAACTACGAGTCGAGGCAAGTTATCAGTCAGAGCCTGAGTCGGCATCGAGTTCGGCCACGTACTGCTCGAGCTTGGCAAGGGCAGGCTCGGCGTAGTCGAGGGCGCCCAACATCACTTCAACCAATTCATCGCTCGGCGGCTTACTCGAGCTGAATCCATCGAGGCGAGCGGCCGCGAGCCAGGCCGTGAGCGCGGGGTCAGCATTCCAGTGGGCCGAGTTGAGCGAGTTGCTGTATGACGTGCGGATCCAGTCGGTCGCAGCATTGGGGTGTGGGATCACGCCACACAAGGTGTTCTGGCAGTCGGCGTCGCCGTAGGCAGCCTCGACGTGAGCGATGAAGGCAGCACTGAAGACCTGCTGACAGGAGCGAACGGTCTGCAGTGTCAGGCAGTTCCCGTCGAAAACGGGGACGGTCGGTCGCCGCCTCAACCCGTCGGCGGTGCAGTCGACGTGGAACGAGTTCGGTGTGGTGGGGATTACCCCCTCGTCGAGGACCATCTCGTCGAGACCGATTCCCCGGACGCGTCCGAGGCGGACGATGTGATTGATCCGCCGGAGCTGGTTCCGCTCATCGGTCGTGATCGTGGAGCACCGGTACATCGTGGGCTCGACATCATCGTCGAGTCGGAGGAGGATTCCGGCGCGTTCGAGTCTCTCGAAGAGATCAGGGATCGATGTCGACTCCGCAACGCACCGAAACTGGTCGATGAACGTCGTCGCCGTCGTCTCGAAGAACTGGCCGGGCTGGATCCGCGCCCGATCAAGGAACCATGAGTCGCGTGGCGCGATCCAGGTGATGTCGTCGGAGTCGACACCGTTACGCAGCAGGAAAAGACATGCGTCGGCGCCCGTCTTGCCTGCACCGATCACGGTGTAGTGGTCCGCTGGCTCGGTCAGTGATGCGAGATCGTTGACCGGACCGTGGCGCACGCCGCCGGCAAGTTCGTAAGCAGGTGGACGCTGAGCCGGGACGGTCACGTTCATGTACGTGGCGTCGACAAGCTTGCGGCGTACGAGGACTTCGGTCGTCTCCCCACTTACTGTCGATGTGAAGGAGACCACTTGGCCACCGGGATGCTCCGACTGGGCGCTGTCGGCGGCGATACTCGCTGGGTCGAACTCGTGCATCGGGAAATAGGTCACCCGTCCGCTCGGGATGAATTGCTGATGCATCACCTGGTCGAAGTACGCAACAACTTCTGCACCTGAAGCGAGTTCGTAGAGGCCGGCGTTCCAGCCATCGGTGTCGATCCGATCGCTCCCGAGTGGGCGAGAGTTGACGCCGTAGAACGCCGAGGGCTGGTGCAGGCGAACGAACGGGTAGGCGACGTTCCAGTGGCCGCCCGGTCGATTTGCGCGGTCGACGAGCGTCACCGTCGCGTCGGTTTCGTCGAGGATGACGTCGGTGAAGGCCATTCCCATCGCCCCGGCGCCGATGACGAGGTAGTCAGTTTCTTTCATCCTGCAACCGTATTCGAGATCGCCCCGTTCGTTTGCCCGTTGTCAGCTTCGGAACGACCGGGCGCTCTACCCGGGTGTGAAGGCTCGTGGGCTAAAGCCTCCATCCACCGTTCATGGGGTTAGTTGGTGGCCGCCACCCTGACAAGCGCATGGCCGACCCCCGGCGCTGACCCCCAAAGACACCTTTGTATGCAGTTGGGACTGACCTTAAAAGGTACGTCTGGTTGGTTCTGGGTGTCTATGGCGTTGGCGAGCTTGATCCCGCAGTAGAGCACACCTTTGAGCAATGGCGACCGCGTCCGACGTCGTCCAAGATCAAGGCTGTTTCGAGATAACTATTTGCAGCGTGCCGGACTGCTTGTGGTCGTGATCCGGGGAGCGCCCCAACCGGAACCCCAAACGGCCAGAAGTCCGACCCGAGTCGTCGAACGGGCTTGATGCACTCCAGACTCTGCCCACGATGACAAGACTCACCAAGACCCATACCAGCACCGTCACTGAGGACCAGATCGATCATCTGGGTCATATGAATGTGCGCTTCTACGCGGTTAACGCTCGAGCGGGCACCAATGCGCTCCTCACCGATCTCGACTGGGAGGATCCTGCTGAAGCCGATGTGTTCGACATGTACACCCGCCACCATCGCGAGCAACTGCTCGGCACCGAACTCGAAGTACGCAGTGGAGTCCTCGATGTCGATGCCAACTCACTGCAGATTTATCACGAGCTCGCCAACGCGTCGAGCGGTGAGCTCGCCGCTACTTTCGTGCATCGAGTTCGCGATACCGGCGAGGTATCGCTTGATGACCTCGACATGGTCGACTTGCCAGTGCACGGTAGGCCTCGCAGCATTGATCTCGATGCAACACTCTCATCACCGGCACTCTTGACGGTTCAGCAACTCGACCTCGCGGTCCGGACGCCGCGCACGCTCGATCGCAACGACTTGGGCGGAACCGACACCGTTGCGTCGCATATGGTTCCGATGCTCATCTGGGGCGGCACACCACCGGACGGAGCCGAACACACACTTATCCACACCGGGCCAAACGGCGAGACGCTTGGATGGGCGACGATGGAAACCCGCGTTGGTATCGTGCGCCTGCCCGAACTTGGCGCCAAAATCCAGTCGTTCGGTGCCGTTACCGCCGTGTCCGCCAAAACCACTCAGATGTCGATGTGGGCGTACAACCTCGACACCGGGGACCTGCTCGTGTCATTTGAGGTCGTCAGCGTGCTGTTCGACGTTGAGGCGCGCCGGGCGATATCGATCCCCGCCGACCTGCGCTCTGGGCACGCTGCCCGCATGCATCCCGAGCTTGCTGCTCGATCAGCAGTGAGCGACGTTCTGTCTTGATTGTGCTCCCTTTTTGATCTGTTTGATGCTCTGATGATCATGACTTACGCGTTCGATGTCCAAGTTTTGGAGTGGTCATCGAAGACGGTGAGGTTCGTCGTTAGCCTTCTCGACGATGAGGCTGACGAGATTGAGGCGTGTTTCGACCGATGCGCCGGGTGGTGAGTCGCGCAGGCTGGGGTGAGCCCCACTCGAACTCGTTGATGTGGGGGACGGACCCGCGCAGTGCGGCGAATGTGGCATGTCTTGTTGGCCTCAGCTAGCTGAGAAATGAATCCGAAGAGCGCCGAGTGGTGCCGCCTTCGTTTGGTCAGGGGTATCGGCGCAACTGGGCCCAACGTTTGAACGGCTCGGTCAAATCTGCTGGTTGGTGAGGACTACGATTGTCAAATGGTGATTGAGTTCGAACCGCTGACCGCCGCTGTCGGTGCGACCGTCCACGGGGTCGACATGGCCAATGTGTCCGACATCGACATTGACGCGATCCGTAAGGGCTGGATGGATCACAAGGTCCTGTTCTTTCGTGACCAACCCATCACGATCGAGGAGCACATTGCGTTCGGTGCACGTTTCGGCGAACTGGAGGTCCACCCCTTCGCCAATAGTCGAGAGGGATATCCGGAGATTGTGCGCATTGAGTCGAACGCCGAGCGCCAGTACGCAGCCGACAACTGGCACAGCGACGTGACGTGGCGAAGAGAGCCGTCGCTCGGGTCCGTTCTCCGAGCCGTCGTGGTACCACCTGCCGGCGGTGACACATGCTTCGCCAATACCGCCAAGGCGTACGACAATCTCAGCGAGGAGTGGAAGAGGCGAATTGATGGCATGGTGGCGGTGCACGACTTCAGCTACGTCTTCGGCCGGGGTCTCACCCCGGAGAAGCTAAAAGAGCAGCAGGCCAAGTACCCGCCTGCGCATCACCCGGTGGTTCGAACGCATCCTGAGACTGGCGAGAAAAACATTTACACCAATCGTGGGTTCGTATCGCACATCGAGGGGATGAGCCGGGAGGAGTCGATGCTGATCGTCGGTCACCTCGAACGCGCCGTAATGGACCCGTCGGTCCAGTGCCGTTTCAAGTGGGACGCCAACTCGTTTGCGATGTGGGATAACCGTGCGGTCCAGCACTGCGCTACCAACGACTTCTGGCCTGAGACCCGCATCGTCGAACGTGTGACTATCGTTGGCGACAAGCCGTACTGAATCCGGTGTCAACAAAGGAGTCACACGAGCACCGTTCTGAGTTGTGATTTGATCGGAAGCCGATCCGGAGTTACCCACGACTTAGGAAATGCATCGGCTCATCTCAAATGATTTAGACGGTAGGCGATTGACAAGTTGGTGGGTCCGCTGGTTGACCGGGCACCGTAGGCCAAATCCCGGCCTCTCGTTTGGGGAGCAGGCAGGTCTCACCCTTTTGATCCGAAAATTTCCCATCTCTGTCAGCGTGGAGTGCCCGAATTATCTCCACGTCTACGTCAACGCTGTTTGAAGGAACGACGAGGGCGCCGAGCCCACCAACTCGGTTGCTCTAATTCACGAAGGCGCAGATGGGTGGCACATTTGCGACGATAGTGACGCGGTAGAGCCGGATTCAGTGGACGGAGAGTTCAAGCCGCTCGACGCCGCGCAGATTGATGCGACCGTTCCACTCTGCCTCGCTGACGATCTTCGCATCGGGAAAGCGGCGCAGAAAGCGACCGATCGCCACCTGGGCCTCGAGTCGGGCGAGCGACGAGCCCAGGCAGTAGTGCGACCCTGACCCGAACGATACGTGTTGCGCTGTGCCTGTGCGCTGGACATCGATTCGCTCGGCGTCGTCGCCCCACTTGGCCGGATCGCGATTCGCGGAAGCTAAACCGGTTAACACCACCGATCCCTTATCAATCGAATATCCATCAACGTTGATATCGGACGTCGTGATGCGACGCGAGAACTGAACGGGCGACACGAACCGCAGCAACTCATCCACCGCATTCACGTCGAGTGACGGGTTATCACGGAGGATCTTGGCCTGTTTAGGGTCCCGCAAAAGCTCGTAGATGCCAGTGCCGATCAGGTTAACGGTGGTCTCATGGCCGGCTACAAACAGCAGGCTGACTTGGTCGCGTAGCTCCCTCGCCGAGAGTCGGTCGCCATCTTCTTCGGCCTGGATGAGTGCAGTCAGGAGGTCATCAGCCGGGTTTGCTCGCTTCCATGCAATGACCTCGTCAAGGAGTGAGCTCATCTTCTCGTCAGCTTCAGCAGCGGCGAAGATCTCCTCGTCGGAGATGATCGGGTCAAGCGTTTTGACGATTGCCGACGACCACGCCGCGACTTGATCTTTGTCGGCCTCGGGCATGCCGAGCATCACGGAGATCACGTCGAAGGGCAGCGGAAAGGCAAGATCGTGAACGATCTCGGTGGTGCCGCGCTCGTCCATTGTGTTGAGTGCTTCGTCGACAAGTTCCTCGATAACGGGGCGAAGAGCAGCGATTGCGGCTGGCGTGAAGGCCTTGCTGACGAGCCGACGCAGACGCGTGTGGTCGGGTGCGTCTCGGCCAAGCATCGACGTCGACGGCTCGGCGTCCTCACCGAATCCGGCTCGGAATTGGGCCAGGCGATCTTCGTTGTGGTGCGTGATGTTTGCGTCTTCGACACTCTGGTTCGGATCACGAAGAAGCGCGCTTACGTCGTCGTAGCGAAACAAGAACCACTGCCCGAGCAGGGAGAAATGTACCGGTTCGTTGCGGCGCAACTCATCGAAGTGACCCCACGGGCTCTCGGCGTAGCCCTCTTCAAGAGGGTTGAAGAAGACCGGTTGGATGTCCGTCATAGCTCAACTGTAGACGCGTCCGATCGGTGGATTGGAACGCTGTTCCGCTCACTTCCGCTCGGGGAGTGGCGCGCTGTAGTCGCTCCCGGAGTCAAGCCCGAAAGCGGTGTGTAGCGACCGAGCTGCGCGTTCCATGTCGCCAGCAGGGATGATAATCGACACCCGGATTGTTGACGTCGAAATCATCTGGAGGTTGATGTCCTCGTCGGCGAGGACGCGGAACATCTTCGCGGCGATTCCCGGTGACGACTTCATGCCGGCTCCGACCAATGACACCTTTGCAATGTCGTCATCGTGGGTCACTTCCGTCGCACCGATCTCAAGGGCCACGCGCTGGACAATCGACTCCGCCTGAGCGAGGTCGGCCATCGGCATCGTGAAACTGATGTCGGTAGTGCCCTCAGTCGACGTGTTCTGCACAATCATGTCGACGTTGACGTTCGACTCGGCGAGCGGTTCGAACAGTGCGGCAGAGATGCCGGGGCGGTCGGGCACACCGAGCACGGTGACCTTGGCCTCGGTCATGTCGGTCACGACACCCGAGATAATCGGATCTTCCACTGAGGGCTCCTCGTTGCTAACCCACGTGCCTTGCTCCCAGGTGAAAGCGGAGCGGACGTGGAGGTGGACGTCATGGTTGCGGGCGAATTCGACCGAGCGCATTGCGAGGACCTTGGACCCAGCCCCTGCCATCTCGAGCATTTCGTCGAAGTGAACCCTAAGTAGCTTCCGCGCGCGCGGCACGATGCGCGGGTCGGCGGTGAATACGCCCGTCACGTCGGTGTAAATCTCGCAGGCATCGGCATCCATCGCTTGCGCAAGGGCGGACGCGGTGAGGTCTGATGCGCCGCGGCCCATCGTCGTGATCTCCCTGTCGGTGCTAACACCCTGGAATCCGGCGATGACAGCGACCTGGCCCGACGATAGAGCGTCACGTACTCGGTCACCCTTGACCTCGACGATCTTGGCCTTGCGGTGGGCAGTGTCGGTGATGATCCCGACTTGGCTGCCGGTGAAGCTGATCGCCTCTATGCCACGCTCGTGGAGTGCCATCGTGACGAGTGCTGCGGTCTGGCGCTCGCCGGTCGTGAGTAGCATGTCCATCTCGCGGCCCGACTGGTCCTTCGATACCGAGTCGGCGAGCGAGATCAGGTTGTCGGTCGCTTTGCCCATTGCGGACACGACGACGATGACGTCATCTCCGCGACGACGGGTGATCGCGACATTGTCGGCGACCGCCTTGATCCTGTCTGGATCGGCGACGGATGTGCCGCCGTACTTCTGAACGATCAGTGCCACGAGAACCGCAGGTTAGCGGCGGGTGTGATTGTCGGCGTCAGGTGCCCTTGACGACATGCTCGACAACGACGAACGACATTAGGTCGGCGCCCTGCGCAACTGGTTTGCGGGCCTGGTCACCGTCCGCGTTCGTATTGCCGTCGGACTGGCCTGTGCCGTGGCCCTTGGCGAAGTCCTGGCTGTCCATCCACGCCTGGAAATACTCCTCGCTCGCCCAGCGTGTGTACACGAAGTAGCGGTCCTCGCCCTCGGTCGGTCGGAGCAATTGGAAGTCCTCGAAACCGTCGAATGCCTCGACCATTTTCGCCCGTCCGGCGAAGCGGCTTTCGAGTTGAGGGCCCATGCCCTCGGGAATCGTGATGGCGTTGATTTTGACGACACTCATTCCACCATCATGCCAGCGAGTGCAGTCAAGCCATCATGCACATCGACGAATCGCGTGGTCAGCGGCGCTAGCCCGAAGCGGAGCACGTTGGGATCGCGCTTGTCGACGATGATCTTGCGGCGAGCGAGCTGCTGCTGCAGCGTAGTTGCGTCAGGATGGATGATCGAGATGTGTCCTCCGCTCGATTTCGGCGGGCGGGCGGTTGAGCACGTCAGCCCAAGGTAATCGGCGACATCGATTGCGTAGTTTCCGAGGGCACGTGCCTTCGCGGCGATGCTGGCGATCCCAGCTTCGGCACTGGCTGCGATGCCACATCGTGCAGCGGTGAGCCCGAGAATGCCGGGAGTACCGTTGAGCATCCGACCGATATCGGCCCGAGCCCTGAACGGGTTATCCATCTCGAATTGGTTTTGCTGACCGAACCATCCCCAGATCGGCTGAACGACCTGAGAGTGCAGTTCGCTCCGGACAAAGGTGAACGCCGGCGCGCCGGGCCCGCCGTTAAGGAATTTGTAGGTGCACCCGGTGGCCAGGTCGACGTCGGCGCCGGCCAGGTCGACTTCGACGACACCTGCAGCGTGTGACAGGTCCCAGACAGTGATGGAACCTGCAGTCCTAGCCCGTGCTGTCTCTACCGCAAGGTCATGCAGCTCCGCTGTTCGATAGTCCACCAGCGACCGCACGACGACGTCGACGCCGGCGAGTTCGTCGAGACCGTGGCGAACGGTGATGCCGGGTCGCAAGCGAGCGATCCCCTCAATAACGTAACGATCGGTCGGAAACTCGGTGTCGGCGATGGCGATCACTGCGCCTCCGGTCAGATCGAGGGCGACGTTCACCAGCTGGAACAAGCACACTGTCGTCGAGTCGTGGACGGCGATCTCACCCGGATGCGCGCCGAGGATCGGAGCCAATTCATCCCCAACGATGAGAGGCATGTCGAGCCAGCCGTGGTCCCACCAGGACATGATCAGGTCGCCGCCCCAGTGCTCCTCAACCACGGTGCGAAGTGCATCGGTTGTGCGTTTGGGTGCCCGACCAAGTGAGTTGCCGTCGAGATAGATGAGTTCAGGGTCAGGGAGCACGAACTCGTCCCGCCAACCGGCGAGCGGATCGTTGCGGTCGAGGATCTTGGCCCGAGTTCTCATGAGGCGAGCTCAATGAAGTCGGCGCGGCGGACATGCTCCTCGTTGGTGGACTTGGCGAGCTTGATCACGATGACGAGTTCGGTCCGGATCCAATTGGCGGTGTGCCCGACATGGTGTGCGGGGGTCTTCCAGTGGTCTTCCGGCTCGAGTATCCGCGTGAGCAACGCTTGTCGGCCGAGGTACGGCATTCCAACGGTGTCCGTTCCGATGATCGGCAACGCCTCAAGTGCATCGAACATAGTGGGGTGTTCCGTAGGGCAGCGGCGCTGGACGAGGTTAAAGCTGAGCCGCCCGTCCTTTCCGATCACGAGCATTTCACCGTCGAGAATCGTAGACGATGCGTTGAGCGAGCTCCTGATCGCTGCGACTTTGGGCCGTCGGTTGCTGCTGACGCGACCTGAAGTTGCCTTGAGTTGCGTGCTGGAGTGCTGACATGGCCCTGTGTGCGGTTCCCGTCCCACCTGATCTTGCATGTCCATCTGTCCTTGAGTGCCGGTAGCGACCCGAGCTTTGCCCTCGTCGGGGTAACGGGAAACGACAGACCCATGGGGCGTGCCCTACGACGGCACGCGGCTTGAGAGCACGCCGTCGGCTTCGAGCGCGTCGATCTGTTCGTCGTCGTAGTCGAGCAGGTCGGACAGGAGCCGTCGGTTGTCCTCGCCGCGGTATTTGGCGACGCCGCCCACGCCGACGTCGGGGCCATCGGAGAAGTGCCACGGCGAGTCCGGCACCGTGATGGTGCCGCCGGCCCGGTCGTCGATCTCGACCGTGGCGTGTCGCGCCTCGGCCCAATCGGTCTCGGCCAACTGACCGGGTTGGCGAACGCGACCAACGGCGAGGCCGTGCGCAGCGAAGATCCGTTCGAATTCGTCCGGGTCGGCCACGGTCGCCGCGAAGTCGACGATGATTCGCCGGAGCTCCTCGTAGTGCTCCAACCGTGCGGCGACGTCGGCGAAGCGCGAGTCGTCGGCCAGGTCGGTGCGATCCATGGCTGCGATGAAGAGGTCGAACGTGCCGCGTTCGGCTGGATGGCCGCTGACGATCAGCGACTCGCCGTTGGCGACCTGCATCACGATGTAGTCGCCGGGTCGGAACGACCGGATCCACTGCGGATCGGTGTCGCCGTCCCACAGCGCATCGTGGAGGTGCTCGTTCACGTACAGCATGGTTTCGGCCATCGACACGTCGATCAGCTGCCCCCGCCCGGTCCGTTCGCGTTGGAATAGAGCTGCAACGACAGCCGCACTGGTTTCCATGCCGGTGTAGACGTCAGCGTGGCTATGCGGGTCCTTCGTGAGTTCCCCGCTGCGCGCCGACCCCTGCGAGGCGATGAACCCTGACTCGGCCTCAACCACCGGTGCGTAGGCGCGACGCTTCACCCACGGCCCCGTCTGGCCGTATCCGGAGATCGAGGCGATGACCAGCCGTGGGTTGCGCTCGAGGAGTGATGCCGGCCCGAGACCGAGGCGGTCGAGCACGCCTGGTCGGTAGTTCTCGACGACCACGTCGACGTGGTTGCAGAGATCGCGGATGATCTCGGCCCCCGCCTCGGTGGCGAGATCGATGCTGAGGTTCGACTTGCCGACGTTCTGTTGGACGAAATAGCTCGCGAGCCCGTTGCGGCGGGGCGCAGAGAATCGAGTGAGGTCACCCGCCGGTGGTTCGACTTTGATCACTTCGGCGCCGAGGTCGACGAGCATGCGGGTGGCGTGCGGGCCGGACAGGACCCGCGAGAAGTCGAGAACACGAACGCCAGCGAGCGGAGCAGAGATGGCCACGGCTCCATGGTGGCCCGTGTCCCCGCACGACGACGAAACGCACCAGACTCTGAGCATGGAAACTTCGCTCACCGGACAGGTTGCCCTCATCACCGGGGGTGGCTCGGGCATCGGACTCGCATGTGCTCGGCACCTCGCCGCCGATGGAGCCACCGTCGTCATCGCCGGACGCGATCTCGAACGCCTCGAACGGGCGGCGGACCAACTCCGCGCCGACGGCGCGAGTGTGCTGATCGAATGCTGCGATGTGACGAGCGAGTCGGAAGTGGCAGCGATGTGCGCCTCCACAGCTGACGCCGGAAGGTTCACCATGGCTGTCGTGAATGCCGGCTACGGGTCGGCAGCCCCGTTCCATCGCACGACGCTCGACGAGTGGAACGGGGTGATCGGGACGAACCTGACCGGAGCATTCTTGACGATGCGCGTTGCCGCGCCGTATCTCGTTGAAGCGGGAGGCGGTTCGATCGTCGCGATCTCATCGATCGCCGGAGTCGCCACTCACCGCTACATGACGCCGTACACGGTGTCGAAGGCCGGTCTCGAGATGCTCGTCAAGCAGGTCGCCGACGAACTCGGCTCTGTCGGGGTACGTGCGAACGCGGTGCGGCCGGGTCTGGTCCCGACCGAGGCGACCGAGGCGATGATGGCGGTCCCGGCGGTCGTCGATGACTATCTCGCCCAGATGCCGCTGGGTCGTGCGGGAACGACCGATGACATCGCACGTCTCGTTCGGTTTCTTGCCGGACCCGAGAGCTCGTGGATCACCGGCACCTGCATCAGCGCCGACGGCGGGCACCATCTTCGTCGCGGCCCCGATCTCGACGCCGTCATGCAGATGCTCCACGGCGACGACACCACCCTCTAGCGCCTCGACCTTCAATGTTGCCGGATGGCACATGCAGAACCGTTGGGCGCGGTTGCCGCGCCGTTCACTCGTACCAGTCGATGGTGGAGCGCATGGCCTGCTCGAAGTCCTCGAACGACATCGAAGCCTTCGCGCCGACGATCAGGTCCGCATCGTCTCCTACTACGGTCCGGAATGGCGCCTCGGGGTTGGTCGCCGCCAACGCGATGGCATCGGCCACCGTCTGGGGGTCGGAGGGTCCACCCGAGTCGAGACTCGTGAGCGCTTCGCGCAGTGACAGCGCTTTGGTCTCGAACGCTGACCCTTCCCATCCATCCGGCCGGACGATGTTGGACCCGAAGTCGGTGGTCGGGAACCGACCAGGCTCGATCACGTGGACACGGATTCCTGCCGATGAGGCCTCCCAATGCAGCGCTTCCGACATGGCCTCCAATGCGTGTTTCGATGCGGCATACGCACCACCGAACGGCGAAGTCGCCCGTCCGACCACGCTGCTGACGTTGACGACGACACCGTGGCCGCGCTCGCGCCATGCCGGCATCACCGATCTAATCAGGCGAAGCGGCCCGAGCACATTGGTGTCGAGTTGGCGGTGCATCAGTTCGTCGTCGATCATCTCGAGCGCACCCTGTACCTCGAAGCCGGCGTTGTTGACGAGCACGTCGATGTCGGCGGCGTCGGCGAGTGCAGAAGCGATCGAGTCCGGGTCGCACACGTCGAGCTGGCGAGTCTCGACGTCGAGCCCCTCGACTGCGATATCGGCGAGCAGGGTCGTACCCTTCTCGAGCGACCGCATAGTCGCAATGACGTCGTGCCCCTGGCGGGCGAGAGTGAGTGTCGCGAGCTTGCCGAATCCGCTGTTGCTGCCAGTGATGAGAATTCGCATTGCGATCGATCCGATCAGTTCGCAGTGGCTGCAAGGCCGATGTCGCCGAGCAGCGCGATGCGATCGGGGTTGTGGCCGTTGACCGGGAGGTCAACGGTGAGCCCGTCCAGGCCGGCGTCCATCACGGCCTGCAGTTGCTCGCCGACCGTGTCTGCGTCGCCGAACACCAGGATCGACTTAGCCATCTCGATGATCTCGTCGCTCCAGCCCTTGACCGCGGCGATTTCAGCCATGTCGGCTTCGGCTTCTTCCATCGTGGGCGCGACGACAACCATCTGGAGGCACGTGACGTCGATTTCCGAGCGGTCGCGACCGAGTCGATCGCAGTGTTCATCGAGAGCAGCGAGCTTGCGTGGGATGTCGGCTGCGCCGGCACCGACCAGGTTCGACTCGTCCGCGTACTGGGCGACCATCCGGAGGGTCTTCTTCTCGCCCGCGCCGCCGATCATGATCGGAATCTTCGACAGCGGGGCCGGCGAGTTGATGGCATCGCTCACCTGGTAATGCTTGCCGTCGAGGCTCGCCTTCTCGTTGCGCAACATCGGTCCGATGATCTGGAGTGCTTCCTCAAGCTTTTCGAATCGGTCGGTGAAGGTCCCGAACTCGTAGCCGAGGGAATTGTGCTCGAGTTCGAACCAGCCGGCTCCGATGCCGAGCGTGGCCCGGCCACCCGAGACATGGTCGAGCGCCGTGACGGCCTTGGCGAGCAGCGTAGGGTGACGGTAGGTGTTGCCGGTGACCAGTGCAGAAAGCCGAACCTTCTCGGTGTGCTGCGCCAGTGCGGACAGCATCGTGTAGCACTCGAACATCGGCTCCTCAGGCGCGCCGATCCCTGGGAGCTGGTAGAAGTGGTCCATAACGAAGACGCGGTCGAACCCGGCAGCCTCGGCTGCTCGGGCCTGTGCGACTACGTTCTTGAAGATGTCGGCGCCCTCGATGCCGGGGTAAGTGAAGTTCGGGATCTGGTAGCCGAGTCGAGTCATCTGGTGCTCCTGCACTTGTGTGGGTGGAATATCTGACACTTTGATTCCAAACTGTCAGCTCGGCGGAGACTGACACAATTGCCGAAATGTGTCAAGCTGGTTAGATGGCGGCAGACGAGGCGTCCGACGACTCCATCGTCCAACGTGGTGGCCCGCAACGCCGGGCCATTCACGTAGCGGCAATTGCGCAGATTTCCGAACGGGGATTCTCGGCAACGTCGATGGCCAACATCGCTGACGCAGCCGGCATGTCCCGCCCTGCGCTTTATCAGTACTTCCGGAACAAGGGCGACATCTTTTCGTCAGCTTTCGTAGCCCTCTTCAACGATCATGCCGACCGTGCGCTGCAGGCGCTGGACGATGATGGGACGAATGCTCAACGCCTGGACGGCTTTCTTCAGCGGTTCGAGGGGGACCTGTGGGAGCAGATGGCGGCCTCCGAGCACTCCGAAGAGATCATGAGCGCCAAGACCGCCGACACTGCCGAGGAGATTCAGTACGTGGTTGCACGATTGCGCAGTGGGCTCGCAACGTTTCTCGCCACGGCGTTCCCCGGCTGGAACCAGACGGCGACTGCTCGACGAGCAGAGTGGGCCGAGGTGCTTGAGCTGTCGCCCAAGGGATTCAAGTTCGACTCCCCTGACGTTGCGGTCTACCGTCGACGCCTCACGACGCTCGCGCGCGGAGTCGCCGCCGACATTGACGCCTGACGACTCACGCCTACACCCTGCGCGCGAGAGACAGCGCACTTGAACGGGCCGGAGCGACCGGTCACCTGCGCGCTGTCCGGATGAGAGGATCGTCATGTGCCGGCCCGGTCACGCGCAGCTCGAAGAAACCTTGCGCCGGGCCATCACCGTCGAGTTGCGACACGAGTCGGCAATGTTCATCGGCATCAGGCATCAACGAACGCCTTGGACGAATCTCGCGGCTGGCGTGACGGAGGCGACACGCGGATGAAGGAGTGGGTCGATATCCTCTGCGCCTCGCCGGTCGATTTGGACCGGTGGGCGCTGATCGGAATCTCTGCTCCGGCCTAGTGCTGTATGAAGCAGAAACTGAAAGCAGTCTCCCATGACCTCACTCGTGGACGCATCGGCGTCCGACGTCTCCATTGACGTCTCTTTTGCCAATCTCGGCCTCCCTCGTGAGCTGATCGATCAGCTCGATCGCACCGGGATTTCCGCTCCGTTCGCCATCCAGGCGGCTGTCATCCCCGACACGCTCGCCGGGCGTGATGTCGCCGGCCGCGCCCCCACCGGCTCGGGTAAGACCCTAGGTTTCGGGCTCCCCGTCGTGGCGTCCCTCACCAAGGCCAAGCCCAAGCGCCCCGTTGCGCTCGTGCTCGCCCCGACTCGCGAACTCGCCGAGCAGATCATGGCCGAGCTCACGCCGTTCACGAAGTCGATGCGCAAGTGCGCCACGTCGATTTATGGTGGCGTCGGCTACGGCAACCAGAAGAACGCACTCAACAAGGGCACCGAACTCGTCGTCGCGTGTCCCGGTCGCCTCGAAGATCTCATGCAGATGGGTGCCATCGACCTCCGTGACGTCGCCACGGTCGTCATCGACGAAGCCGACCAGATGGCGGACATGGGGTTCCTGCCCGCCGTCCGCCGCATTGTCGGCCAGACGCGTGACGACCGTCAGGTGCTGCTCTTCTCGGCAACCCTCGACGGTCCGGTCGCGAAGCTCATCAAGGACTTCCAGCACGATCCGGCCTTCCACGAGGTCGGCCCGAAGGGTCCCGACATCCGTGCCGCACACCATGTCTTCTGGCAGATGGACCGCGCTGAACGCAACCAGAACACCGCCGGCGTGATCGATCGCTCCGGATCGACGATCGTGTTCACCCGTACTCGTCACGGTGCCGATCGCCTCGCGAAGCAGCTCGGCAAGCTCGGTGTTTCGGCACAGCCGATCCATGGTGGTCGCAGCCAGAACCAGCGTGACCGCGCGCTCGACGCTTTCAAGCAGGGCAAAGCCGACGCACTGATCGCGACTGACGTCGCCGCCCGTGGAATCCACGTCAATGGTGTCTCGGCCGTCATCCACTACGACCCGCCTGCCGATGGCGCCACCTACCACCATCGCTCGGGGCGCACCGCTCGCGCCGGCGCAACGGGCATCGTGGTGTCCTTCGTTGAACCAGGCTCCACGAAGGACGTCAAGAAGCTGCAGCGCGACGTCGGCATCCAGGTTGACGTGACCGCCCCCGATCTCGACGACCTCGAGGTTGCGCTGCTGCTCGACGGTCCGTCGGAGCCCGTCGTCAATGCTCCGATTGAGCGCACACAAGTCGCGCAGGCTCCCGCGGCCCCCGCACCGACGCTGCGGCGCGAGAGCACCGGCCCGGTGCCGGATGGCCACGATCTCGGCACGGTGAAGTTCTTTAATGCCAGCCGTGGCTACGGGTTCATCGTTCCCGACTCCGGCGGCGAGGAGCTGTTCGTCCACTTCTCGAACATCGACACTGAGGGCTTCAAGACGCTGGATGAGAGGGCCCGGGTCTCCTACGAGGTCGTCGACGGCAAGAAGGGCGCCGAAGCCCGCACCGTCCGCGTCCGCTGACGCTCGTCAGCCGACACCGCACTCGTCAAAATTGTTCGTCAGCCCGGTCAACCCGGCTGCCTCGGCACGGTCGCGGAATTCGGCGAGGCCGGGCTGCGCTGCAATCCAATCGATCCGGGCCTGCTGCTCGCCGTTAAGTGTCTCGACGTCGAACACATAGACGCTGAACGACTCGGCAAAATCTTCCTCGGGGCTGCTCGCAGCGTACGCCCCGAAGAACCCCGGGTTGGTTTCACAACGTGCCTGACCGTCGGCGGCGGTCGGCTCGGCGAGCGGGTCGATCTGCTCGATCAGTCCGTCGCCCCAGAACGTTTGGATCCACTGAAACATGATCGAGTCGTCGAGGTAGCAGCCCTCCCCGTTGTCATAGGTTTCGCAATTTTCGCTCGCTTCGACGGTGCGATCGAGCTGTGACGGCAGCGTGGTGAAGACGTGGCTGAACTCGTGCGCCATGGTCAGCTGCGCCTCGTTCGAATCCTCGGCGAAGGTCTCGAGGTTGACTGACAATTGGAACAGGGAACCGTCAGCGTCTAGTGCGTTGACGAACGCAAGGGTGATCTCGTCGCCGTCTTCAGTGCTCTCGAAGCCGGTGAAGACACCGAGGTCGACGAGCTGTCCGGCCGGCGTGATTGCTGCGAGGACGTCCCACGCCTGGTTCAGGCGGTCATCGGCCTTACCAAGACAGACGTCGCCCAGCGCACCGTTCACCACGTAGTGCGCCGTAGTGAACGCGACGGTGTCGTCGGCACCGAGTCCCTCCGGTGAGCAGTCGACATCGTCGCGCACTCCTCTGGTCGATGTGCTCGTGTCGCCGGATGGCGCCGTCTCCGGTGGCTCGGCATCCCCCTCGTACGACTCCAGGAACGTGAGCAGTTCGTTGTACTCGGCGTCATTGAGGTCCGCCGTGAACTCCTCGAACTCCGCGTCGCTAAGTCCGATGAGGGACTCAGCCAACTCTTGGTCGGAAACCGCGTCGACATCGATCGGGTCGGCCGGTTTCTCGTCGGACGGCTCCGGGGTTCCTTCCGCCGCAGTAGTCGCCGAATTCTTGACCTCAGCACTGTTATCTCGTGCATCGTTCGATCCGGTGCCGCACGCAGTGGCGATTAGGGCGAGCGTGAGTGCCGCCGCCGCAATGCCTATCGATCGTCTCTTCATCAATCCTCCGCTTTTCCTCTGGTTGTATCAGGCGCTCTCGCTCGGCTGGGCATCCGTCAGGCGCCCGTTCGCGACGCATGTCAATCGGTCACCGATCTGCCTCGCTGGGATACGGTCGAGGCGTGCACGACGATCGCGAGCTCGCCGAACGGCGAATCGAACGCGAACTCTGGGGGCGCGTGCTGCCGTTGGTCCACGCTGAGCGCACCGCACTCGCCGTGACAGCCGGCCCGACCCCCGACGACCGACAGCCATTTAAGGTCGGCACCGAGTGGGGAGCGCCATGGGGGACAACCTGGTTCGGTCTCCGTGGGGAGGTGCCTGACTCGTGGCGGGGTCGTCACCGCCCAACTCGGATAGAAGTAGTGATCGACCTCGGGTTCACGCGCAGCCCCGCCGGATTCCAGGCCGAGGGGCTCGTGGTCGAGCGGTATCCTGACGGGACAGTTCGCCCGCGCCAGGGCATTCATCCGCGGCGCACAAACTATGTGCTCGACGACGACGCCGTGGTCGTCGACCTCCTGGTCGAGGCTGCGTCGAACCCGACTTTCCCGCAGTTCGCGCCGTCCCGACAGGGCCTGCCCGACACCGCGTCAAAAGAGCCGGCCTATCGGTTCCGCACTGCCGACCTCGTCCTCGTCGACGTCGAGACCGAGGCGCTCGCTCACGACCTTGACGTGCTCGCCGGAATGATGCGCGCACTCGCAATCGGTGACCCGCGACGCGTCAAACTCCGACAAGCAATCGTGTCGGCGCTCGACGCGATCCCCGATGTCGAGGCCGCACGATGCGCCCTTGCTTCGCACCTTGCGCCGACCGATGGCCCGATCCGGCGTCATCGCATCGTTGCCACCGGGCACGCGCACATCGACACGGCGTGGCTGTGGCCGATTCAGGAGACGATTCGAAAGTGCACCCGCACGTTTGCCTCGGCCGTCGCGTTGATGGACGACGACCCGGCCTACCGCTTCAGTTGCTCGCAAGCTCAGCAGTACGCCTGGATAGAAGAACGCCACCCCGACCTGTTCGCGAAAATCGGTGAGAAGGTTGCCGCCGGGCAGTGGGTTCCCGTCGGTGGGATGTGGGTCGAGGCCGACATGAACCTTCCGTCGGGGGAGAGCCTCGCCCGCCAGATCGTGCACGGTCAGCGGTACTTCGCCGAAAAGTTTGGTGCGCCGTGCCGAGAAGTGTGGATCCCCGACGTGTTCGGCTACCCGGCCGGACTGCCCCAGCTCTTTGCTGCGGGTGGGATGACCCGCTTCGTCACGCAGAAGCTGTCGTGGAACAAGCAGAACCGCTTTCCACACCACACGTTCTGGTGGGAAGGGCTCGACGGCTCCCGGGTACTGACGCACTTCCCGCCGGTCGACACCTACAACGCCGAGATCACACCCGGCGAAGTGGCCCACTCCGTAGAGAACTTCAAGGACCACCGGTGGAGTGATGTTTCGCTGATGCCCTTCGGCCACGGTGACGGCGGAGGTGGTCCGACGCGCGAGATGCTCGAACGCGCCCATCGTCTGGCCAGACTCGACCCTGACGCCACGCTCGAGATCGGCTCGCCCGACGACTACTTCACGGCGGTCGAACGTGAGGCGACGTACGGCGCACCCGTTCCAGTGTGGCGTGGTGAGCTGTACTTTGAGATGCACCGCGGCACGTTGACGAGTCAGCTCCGCACCAAGCTGGGCAACCGCCGGTGTGAGCGCGAACTGGTGGCCGCCGAGCTCTGGGAAGCCACGATCGGCGGGCCGCTCGACTTGCGCTCAATCGAGGTTCCAACCGTTGCTGAGCTCTGGCCCGACGTGTTGACCCAGCAGTTCCACGACATCCTCCCGGGCTCCTCGATCGCCTGGGTCCATCGTGATGCCGAGGAGACGTTCGCACGCGTGCACCGTGCGCTTGCGCACCGCACCAAGATCACATTGAACACGATCGCACCGGCACCTGTGTCCGTTGCCAATCCGGCCGGTGTCACCTTCAGCGGGGTCGTCGTGGCGTCGCTCGACGACGGCAGTATCGCTCCGGAAGATCGCGTTGCGCATGGCCGCGCGGAGGACATCTCGACCTCAATGGTCGATCTGCTCGACGGGATACCGCACCAGCTCGTCGGAAATCGCGAGTACGTCTTCGCTGTCGACGTTCCGGCGTTCGGGGTTGCTGGGCTCTGCCCGCGAGCGGTTGCCGACCGTGTCGTCGTGACCGACTACTCGATGACCAACGGCCACCTTGCGGTTCGTTGGAACAAGCAGGGTGAGGTCACCTCGATCATCGACATCGTCTCCCAGCGCGAGTTGGTCCCCGACGGTGCGAACGCTGCGGTGCTTGAGCTCGGACGCGACCAGCCGGTCGAGTACGACGCGTGGGACCTTGAGTCCTGGACGCGCGAGCAGTCGCGGCCGGTCGGAGGTGGCGTCGTCAGGGTTGAGTCCGACGGTCCGCTCCTCGGTCGAGTGCAGGTCACGCGCCGCTTTGGGCCGTCGCTGGTCGTGACGACCTACGAGCTGCGCGCCGAGTCGCGACAGCTCGACATCGACCTGCACATCGACTGGCATCACGACGAGCACCTCTTGTCGATGGCGTTCCCGCTCGATGTGCGAGCCGAAACCGCTGCGTGTGACGTCCAGTTCGGAGTCACCTACCGTCCGACCCACCCGTCATCACCATGGGACGCCGCCAAGTTTGAGGTGTGTGCACACCGCTACGTCAGCCTAGCCGAGCCGTCGTTCGGCGTCGCCGTGCTCAACGACGGTCGTTACGGCCACGCGATCTTCGACGGCTCAATCCGAATCAGCCTGGCCCGTGCTGCGAAATACCCCGATCCCGACGCCGACCACGGTCATCACCGCGTGCGGCTCGCGGTTCGGCCACACGACGGCGACCTGGCCGACGTGCGCGCCGCCGCAGAGCTCCTCAACCGGCCACTGGGCTTCGTGGTGGGGGCTATCGGCACCGGTGTCGATGTCGAACCGATCATCACGATCGCAGCACCCGATGGGCGACCCGTGCTCGGCGTCGAGATCGATGCGATCAAACATGCTGATGACGACAGTGGTGACGTGATCGTCCGTCTGCACGAGGCGGTCGGGGACCGGACCCGGATCGTGGTCGGTGCGCGGGCGGGAATCGGCGCTGCCTGGTTCTGCGACCTGATGGAGGCACCTCAGCGCGGCGAGGAAGTGGGCGATGGTGTCGTCGCGATCACGCTCCGCCCGTTCCAACTGGTGACGCTCCGCCTTCGACTCGCGCCCGCGCTCGACGGCCGCACGGTCACGTGACCGCGAGTTTACGGAGTGTGGTGGAGGCGTAGAGAGCGATTCCGGTCGCCATGGCGGACTCTTCGAAGAACACCCGGTTCGAGTGATTCGGTGCCGCTTTCGAGAGGTTGGCACCGTGTGGCGTTCCCCCGAGGAACACCATCGCACCCGGAACCTCGTTCAGGACGTAGCTGAAGTCCTCTGCACCCATGACGGGGTGAGGGAGTTCGACAGTCGCCCTCGGGCCGGCGACCTTGCGAGCCATCCCGAGTGAGAAGTCAGCGAGGCGGTCGTTGTTCGTTGTCACCAGTACCCGTACTCAATCACCGCATCAGCCCCGCACTCGTGTGCGTCGGCAACCCCTTCGGCCACCCGCCTTACACCATCGTGAACCTAGGCCCGCGTCCGCTCACTCACCGCTCGAATCGTGCCTTCGATCAGCGCCGTCTCCGGGATAACGTTGTTGGTGGCCCCCGCCACGAGCCGGGCGACGGTGAGCACCGCCGAATCTTTCACCCCCGCAACGTAACGCCGGTTTCCGTCGGAGCGAAAGGTCCTCGATGTCGGCGAGCACTTGGTCGCGGGTGCGCGGAAGGTAGTTGCCAATCTCGGGCCACTCGTGGAGCCGTCGTCGGAGCGCTGTCGCCCGTTCGAGGTATTCCGCAGCGTGTTCGCGCATTGCTCTGATCTACGGATCGAGGTCGGCTCGTTTGTCGGTGCTGCGGTCTACGGATCGAACGTAGCGAAAACGGGTTCCCCCGAGACCGTGGCGACCCACTGAGACCTGCCCAACCACCAGCAGCCAGGGAGCATCCATGACCCACCGAGCAAACTTCGACGAACTCGAAGGCCTCGGTTGCACACTGCAAGCACAGATCGAGATCGTCAACAAGATCATCGCCGTCGTCGACTCGCCACTGAAGTCGATCGTCTGGACAGGCCTGGCGAAGGATGCATTTACGACGGAGCGGGTGACCAACTTCAAGGGGGCCTTGGCAAGCTCAACGAGGCGCTCGGCGCTGCCGGGAAGGACTGCAAGGATCGGGCGGCCGACGTCCGAGCGGTGCTCGGCAACGGTGGCTGACGGTGCAGGCCGAGCCGGTGATCGCGCCGGGCATCTAACCTGCCGCTGTGACCCGCTCAAGCCCACGTATCGAACAGTTTGACGTCGTTGCCTTCGACGCCGACGACACACTCTGGAAGAGTGAGGACTCGTTCCAGGATGCTGAGGCGCGTTTTGCAGAACTCGTCGACCCCTATGCACCTGTCGGTATCGATGTGCTCGACGCCCTCCACGCCGTTGAACGCCTCGACATCGCGAGCCAGGGGTACGGCGTCAAGGCGTTCACGCTGTCGATGGTGCGCGCAGCGATAGACATGACGGAAGACGCAGTGCCGTCTGCGGTGATTCGCGAACTTGTCGAGATCGGGGCCCGGATGCTCATCGAGCCCGTACACCTGCTCGCGCATGTTCCCGAGGTACTCGACCGCGTCGGCGCACACGCACGGCTGGTCCTGATCACGAAGGGCGACCTCGTCCATCAGACGCGCAAGGTCACAACGTCCGGGCTGGAGCACCACTTCACCGACATTGAGATCGTCCTTGAGAAGGACGCCGGGATCTACACGAAGCTGCTCACGCGTTTTGGTGTCGCGCCGGATCGCTTCTGCATGGTCGGCAATTCGGTGCGCAGCGACGTGCTTCCGGTGATGGCGATCGGGGCGCACGCCGTCCACGTGCCGTATCATCTGACATGGGACCTCGAACGTGTCGACGACCACGACGAAGATGTGGTTGAACTGGATTCGATCGCCGATCTGCCCGCCTGGCTCGGCGTCGTCTGATCTCCGAGCATCGGCCGGCCGGGCGGCTCGCTCGTTGGCTGCGACGGGTATCACGTTGGGGTTGATACTGCGAGATCGCAGTACTGAGGAGGACGGTCTCACTACCGAGGAATCCGCGGTCTACTCAGTGCTCCCCTCGGGTGATCGCGTGACCCTGAGTGACCTTGCGAAGTGGATACCGGCTACAGCAACGATGGTGTCGAGCTACGTGAAGCGGTTCGAGGCCCACAGCCACGTGCAGCGGGCCCCGCACCGTGTTGACTTACCTCCTTCAACTCATCGCTGTCGGCCGGCGGGTGTACGGTGACTGACGCACCCGATTCGTCTCACTCCTCGCGCGTGTCATCCATGCCGAAGGCACCGACGTGACCGAAACGAGCCGCCGGTTGCGCGATCTCCACCATGCGATCACGTCACTCGGCGATGGGTCGGCCGACGTCGCGTTCGATTGACGCGCTATAGCCGCAGGAGTTGCACGCGATCGACACGATGATCCTTGCGCTTCCGCAGGATGAGTGAAGCCCGGTCGCGTGTCGGCGCGATGTTCTCGCGCAGATTTCGACCGTTGATCTCGCGCCAGATGTTGCGGGCGGTTTCGATTGCCTGCTCGTCGGTAAGTTCGGCGTAGTTCCGGAAGAAGCTGTCGGGGTCCTGGAAAACTGACTCGCGAAGCGTCAGGAAGCGCTCGACATACCACTGCTCGATGTCGCTCTCGGCAGCGTCGATGTAGATCGAGAAGTCGAAATAGTCGCTTACGAATTCCGTCGCCGCTTCGCCGGTCTGCAGCACGTTGAGACCCTCGAGGATGACGATGTCGGGCTGCTCAATCACCACGTGCTCATCATCGACGATGTCATAGACGACGTGGCTGTAGACCGGGGCCTCGACTCGATCATGGCCGCTCTTGATCTCGCGCAACACCCGCAGCAGCTTGCGGGTGTCGTACGAGTCCGGGAAGCCCTTTCGGTGCATGATTCCGCGCTCGTCGAGCATGTCGTTCGGGTATAGGAACCCATCGGTGGTGATCAGGTCGACCTTTGGGTGATCTGGCCACTGGGCGAGTAGCGCCTGGAGAATGCGAGCGAATGTGCTCTTGCCGACAGCGACGGACCCTGCAACTCCGATGACGTACGGCACCTTTGGCGCTCGGGCGCCGAGGAAAGTCGCAGTCATCTTGTGCAGGTTCTGTGTTGCGCTGACGTAAAGGTTCAGCAGTCGGCTGAGGGGGAGGTACACCGCCGCGACTTCGTCAAGATCGATGCGTTCGTTGATGCCGCGCAGGCGGTTGAGATCGGGTTGGCGCAGCGTGAGCGGTGTGGCGGCGCGCAGCTCGGCCCAGGCATCACGGTCGAACGACAGATGCCGTGACGTGACGTCGTACTCGACATGGGGAAACATGGAAGGCGAGGCGTTGGCCACGATCAGGACTGTAGACGGCGTCCCACGCGGCGTAGCCTTTCGGGATGGTGGCCGCTGACAGAAAACGCAAGCAGCGCGGCGCCTGGTTCACTCCGGGACACCTCGTCGACGCAGTCGTTGCTGCGGTCATCGATGAAGCGTTCGTCGCCTCGCGAGATGGTCGAACGCTGCGAATTCTCGACCCCGCATGCGGTGACGGCCGGTTTCTGACTGCGGCGATCGCGGCTGTGCGGCGGGCCGGAGGCGAAACCACCGCCCTGGGGATCGACATTGATCCTGACACCGCCGACATGGTGGCAATCTCGACCGAGGTCGATGCAATCTGTGACGACGCGCTCTCGGCGAGCTGGTTGATCGAGCGGGCCGGCACCTTCGACCTGGTGATTGGCAATCCTCCGTACCTGTCACAGCTTGCCGCATCGACGACACGCGGCGGCGCCTCGACACGCGGCGGCGGGCCATACGCCGACGCCGCGGCCGAATTCCTTGCCCTTGCTGCCGATCTGGTTGATCCAAATGGCGGCCGGGTGGCGTTCGTGCTCCCGCAGTCGATCCTGTCGGCGCGCGATGCGTCCGATGTCAGACAGCGGATCGACTTGCGTTCGACGATGTTCTGGTCGGCATGGACCGGGGAGCGTGACTTCGATGCCCAGGTCGTAACATGTGCCCTAGCATTCGATTTTGGGCAGGGAGCTGAACAACCCCCGGCGGCAGCGACCACGTGGTCCCACGTGGTGACCAGTCGATCCGGTGTGCCGCCGATGCCTGGCGTCTTCGAGGAACTGTCGCCGGCGGCGGGCCGATTGGGGGACCGAGCACGGTTAAACGCCAACTTCCGCGACGAGTACTACGGCATGATTGCTGCAGTCGGTGACCATGCCACTGGACCTCCACTCGTGACGAGTGGACTGATCGATCCGGGTCGCTGCATGTGGGGTGATCGATCCGTCCGATTTGCGAAGCAACGGTTCGATGCGCCGCGGGTCGACGTATCGGTGCTCGCTGCGAAGATGGTTACGTGGGCCGAGCAGCGCCTCGTCCCTAAAGTCCTCATTGCCAATCAGACACCGATCATCGAAGCCGTCTGCGACCCGGCAGGCCACTGGCTGCCGGGTGTCCCTGTCGTCGCCGCGTACCCAACCGACCCGACGGCTCAAACCGACCTGGTCTGGGAGATCGCTGCGGTGTTGACCTCGCCAGCGGTTTCTGCGTGGGCATGGCACCGACGCGGCGGCACCGGGTTGTCACCGAATACCATTCGGGTCGGACCTACGATGCTCGCCGAGCTTGCTTGGCCCACAGGATCGCTCGCGCCTGCAGTCGAGGCGCTGCGCGCCGGTGACGTGGTTGCGTGCGGACGGCTGGTCGATGCTGCTTTCGGTATTGGCATCGACGAACGATCGGTGCTGCTCGACTGGTGGTTGCCGATCTATGAGCGAGTGACTGCGCGGGGTGCATACTGACTCGGTGCTGGTGATTGCCTCGGAGGCCCATCGTGCCCATGCGGCACTTGAACTCGACGACGGAGTTATGGGCCCATCAGTCGAGAGCCCGGAGCGGGCTGACATTATCAGCGGCGCGCTACGTGCGGCCAGCCACGACTTTGTGGTACCCGATGCAGTCGATCTCGGTCTGCTTCGACGGGTTCACGCCGGTGAATACGTCGATTTCCTTGCAACGGCATGGGATCGTTGGGTCGTTGAGGGAAAGACGGCGCCGTCGGCGATGGGGCTCATGTGGCCGACCCGTGGGTTTCGGTCCGTGTGCCCTGACGACATTGTCGGGGCGCTCGGCCATTACAGCTTCACGGCGGACACCTCGATAGTCGCAGGTACGTTCAGCGCAGCGACCGGTGCCGTCGCGATCGCTACGACTGCTGCTGATCGGATGCTCGACACGAGCGCACCAACGTACGGGCTCTGCCGCCCACCCGGGCACCACGCCATGGTCGACCAGTTCGGGGGATACTGCTTTTTCAACAACGCAGCGGTCGCGGCGCAACGACTCCGCGACCGTGGAGCAAATCGGGTGGGGATCATCGACATCGATTACCACCACGGCAATGGCACTGAGTCGATCTTCCTCGATCGTGGCGATGTTGTGTTCGTGTCGCTCCATGCCGATCCGCGCGACGAGTTTCCATGGTTCGCCGGTTTCGCCGACGAGCGCGGGACCGGTTCTGGCAGGGGCGCGAATCTCAACCTACCGCTGCCGAAGGGAGCGACATCCGGTGCATGGTTTTCCGCCCTCGAGACAGCTCTAGGGTTCCTCACCAGTGCCCGGCTCGATGCGTTGGTCGTGTCGCTCGGCGTCGATGCGTACGAACATGATCCGCTGGGCACGTTTGCGTTGACCACGTCGGACTTCGCGCAAGCTGGCGACTGGATCCGATCACTGGGTCTGGCAACCGTCATCGTGCAGGAGGGTGGCTATGCCGTTGAGACACTCGGTGCGAATGTGGTCGCGTTCCTCGATCGGTGGGCGTGAAATCGAGTAGCTCGCTGCGACAATGGAATGGTGAGAGCAACACGTTGGACACTTACGAGACGGCCGATCGTCGCCGGACTGGTCTCGTTAATGCTGGCGGGCGGGGCTGCGTCCTGCGGTGGCGGAGAGGACTCGAGCCTTTCCGAGCTCGGGAAACGGGGTAAGGACACTGCGAATGCCAACGGCTGCGCGTCATGCCATGGCGCGAACGGGCAGGGCGGGGTCGGGCCCAGCTGGATCGATCTAGCCGGGAGTTCCCGCGAGTTGACCGATGGAACCACGGTCGTCGCAGACGACGACTACCTACTGCGGGCGATCCTTGCGCCTGAAGTTGAGGTGGTCGCCGGATACTCGATCAGGATGCCGACCAACGGACTCAACGAGGACGAAGCTTCGAATGTGATCAGGTACATAAAAGAGCTGACGAGCGACGAGCCATGATGGTTCGTCACGAAAGGTTCAGCGTTTCCAGGGGGCGTATCCGCTCGCAGCACCCTCGCCGCCAGTGAGAACCTCGGGCTCGCCATCGGTGATGAGGATGGTGTGTTCAAACTGGGCGGTGCGTTTGCCGTCGGACGTCACCGCAGTCCAGTCGTCGTCCCAGATCTTGTAGTTAATCGTGCCGAGGGTGATCATCGGTTCGATCGTGAACGTCATCCCTGGGCGGATGATCACGCTCGCACGGCTGTCGTAGTAATGCAGGACTTGGATATCTGTGTGGAACTGCTCGCCGATGCCGTGCCCGACGAAGGCCCGGACAACGCCGTACTTGAACTGCTTGGCGTGGTCTTCGATTGCCCGACCGATGTCGGACAGTGGCCGTCCGGCCCTCGCCGCCTCAATCCCGAGCCACATGCATTCCTCGGTCACCTTGACCAGTTGGCGACTTTCGGGGTCAACCTCGCCGACGAAGAAGGTTGCGTTGGTGTCGCCGTGCACACCGCCGGTCCAGCCTGTCACATCGATGTTGCAGATGTCGCCGTCCTGCAAAGGCCGTGAGTCGGGGATCCCGTGGCAGATGACTTCGTTGACCGAGGTGCAGCATGCCTTCGGGTAGCCGTGGTAGTTGATCGTCGACGGGTACGCACCGAGCTCGATAAATCGTTCGTGGACGAACAGGTCGATGGTCTCGGTGGTGACACCGGGGGCGACCATCGCGCCGGCCTCGGCGAGCACGGTCGACGCGACTTTGCCGCTGTGGCGCATCGCCTCGATGATTTCGGGCGACTTGACGCGATCCTCGTTCCAGGACTGGTACTCGCCGGTGTCGGCATAGGGCGGCCGGGCGATGTGCTCGGGAACGGACCGCATAGGGGTGACCTCACCCGGTAGTACCCGTCCCTCGGACTTTTTATGGCACCGTTTGTACTTGCGCCCGCTCCCGCACCAACAGGGCTCGTTCGCCTGAGGAAGTGTGGCAGGAGCCGTCGCGATGCTCATGCGTTGAGGATAGGCGGAGATCTGGATGACCGGAATGCTGAGCTATCAGTGATGTCGCGCTGGCTCGGATTGTCTCTGGGCGACTTGTGCATCGTTAGTTCGTCGGCCAGGTGCGGTCGGTCGAGTAGTTCGACCTGGCGGTCGTGTCGGCCAATGCTGTTGCTACCTATCCGGCGAGGTCGTAGTCGTTCGGGGCCGCCCGAGTTCGGCAGCTCTCGTTGAGCGGGTCGGCCAAGTTCAACCAAGATGCCTCCACTCCCGGTGGCTACGATGTAGTTGCTGGGAGGTTGAGATGTCGACAGTTATCGAGACGGACGGTCTCTCTAAGCAGTTTGGTGACCTTGTGGCCGTCAACAATCTGGACCTCGCCGTCGAACGCGGTGAGTGCTACGCCTTCCTCGGGCGTAATGGGTCAGGCAAGTCGACCACGGCCCGGATGTTGCTCGACTTCATCCGGCCAACAGCAGGATCGTCGGCGATTTTGGGCGGTTCCGGTGGTGATCCCGTGATTCGGTCGAGGGTCGGGTACCTACCGGGTGACTTGAATCTTCCCCGAGCGATGAATGGCAACAACGCATTCGACTTTTTTGGCGGTCTGTCGGGTGTGGCCGACGACCCCGAACGGAACGATCTAGTCGAACGTTTTGGGCTTGATCCGACGCGACCGTTCCGCGATCTGAGCACCGGGAATCGTCGGAAGGTCGGGTTGGTCTTGGCATTCATGGGGGATCCGGAGTTGCTGATCCTTGACGAGCCGACCAGCGGCCTCGACCCGGTGTTGCAGGAGGAGTTCCGGGATCTCCTGGCCGAGAGGAAGAGCCGTGGCGCGACCATCTGGTTGACCTCCCACGTGATGGCGGAAGTCGAACGTGTGGCAGACCGAGTGGGTCTGATCCGGGACGGTCTCATGGCATGCGAGCTCACGATGGCAGAACTTAAGTCGCAGGCAGCGAGCCGAATCCACCTCACGTTCCCCGGGTCCGTGCGGCCGTCGGCCTTCGATGGAGTCCCCAACATTGCAGATGTGAGTGCGCAGGATGGAACGATCGTCGTGCACATGAATGGTCCTGTTGCCGCGATGCTCGCTCGTGCGGGAGAGCTTGGAGCGTCAGAAATCGAAACGGAGCGACAAGATCTCGACGATGTCTTCCTGCAGCTCTTCGACGCACAGGGCAGCGAGCGATGAATGGGTTCTGGCGCATCTATCGCCGGTGGGTGCTAGACCGTCGTCGCTCAACGCTCTTCTGGATCCTTGGTTTAGTCGTGATCATCGTTGCGACCGCTGCGTTCTATCCGTCGCTGTCTGACAGCACTGGCGAGTCACTCGACAGCAGCAGCGGAGCAATGAGCTCACTGCTCGGCCTGAGCCCGGGGATCGACCCCAGCACGCCGCTTGGCTTTTTGTGGATCGGCCTCTACGCCAACATCGTCCCGTGGATGATCATGGCACTCGGCATAGCGTTGGGTACCGCTGCCATCGCAGGTGACGAAGACACCGGCGCACTTGAGTACATGCTGGCGCGACCGGTGACCCGAACTGCCATCGCATTCAGCCGGTTTACGGCGGCAGTCTCCGTTCTCTTCGTCGTCTCAACTTTTTCTGCGCTATCACTAGTTTTCAGCATCCCGCTGTTCGGGCTCGGCGACGCCGTGACGACGACTGCGCCCAACGGTTCGACCTCGATAGTCCCGGGAGCAAAGTCGACCGACGTGCTGGCAGGATCGTTTGCAGCGTTCGCCGTCGGTGCCGGGATCTTGGGCATCGCTTTCCTCCTTGGGGCGGTGACGGGGCGAAAGAACGTGACGGTCGGTGTTGCCTCGGGCATCGCCATAGCGGGTTATGTCCTCTACACGTTGTCGCAGATGACGAGTTCCCTGGAGTTCCTCACCTGGGTCTCTCCGTGGCGTTGGTACATCGACGATGTGATGCTGATCAACGGTCTCGACTGGGATGTTCTGCTGCCGTTCGGCTTGGCGGCGCTCTGTGGACTCGTTGGATGGCAGGTCTTCCTTCGCAGGGATCTTCAGAACCCGTGACGCCCAGTACAGGATCACGGTCGCGCGCGCACCCAGCCCTACGACTACCTCCTGACACGGCCCCGTCGCTACCTGGCGTCGGGCAGCGCCCAGAGCAGATTTTCGAGTAGGAGTCGCTCGTTCGGGTTGCGTTCTAGCGACTCGAGCGCAGCGTGAATTTTTCGGACTGCGCCCACAGCGCCGTCGACGCTTGGTGCGGTGCCGCCGACAATCGCATCTCGGTAGCTCGTTGACATTGCGGCGAGTCCGGTTCGGATCTCGTCGACGCGGTGGCGGCGTAGTTCGCGCTTGTGGCGGTCCTCGAGTTGCTTCTTCCCGCTACCGCGTTCGCCGGACTCTTTGATCCGTGCGGTCAGTTCCTCGGCTTCGGCGTTGTGGCGGGTGGCGAGCGGTTCCGCCGCTTGTTCGATCATCGCGAGAAGCTCGGCGGCGAGACGCATTGCGACTGCACCCGATCCGTCGACGGTGGCAGGTGCAGCGAGGAACGCCTTGCGCCGCTCGGCCAAGCCTGAGTCGGATGCGAGCAGCCGCGCGCGATCGAGATCGCCGAGGGCTGCCTTGGAGGCGGCCTGTGCCTCGACGGGCCCCACACCTTCGGTGAGCAGCCGGGCAGCGATCACGCCGTCAGCTATCGGGCGGAAGTCAACGCGTGCGCAGCGCGACGAGATCGTGATGAGCTCGTGCGGAACGAAATCGGCGCAAATAATGAACATCGTCGACTCCGGCGGCTCCTCAATAGTCTTGAGCATTACTGCGGCGGCGGCTCCGTTGAGGAGGTGGAATTCATCGAGAATCATCACCTTGCGCCCGCTCTCGGTCGGTGCCAGTGATGCCAGCCGGATGACCTCTTGGGCCTGGTCCATGAGAATCGATGCTCCGACGCGTTGCACCTCGCGAACATCCGGGTGTGCGCCGGCGAGTGCAAGCCGGGCATCGCGTTGCGCCGGGTCGTCGGCGCCGCTGATGATTTGCGCAGCGAACGCACGGGCGGCCTGGTTCTTGGTCGAACCTGGTGGGCCGACGAAGAGGTAGGCGTGGACCGGACCGGCCTCGGCCGCCGACGTCAGCTGTTCGATTGCGTGGGCTTGGCCTACTACGTCGTCCCAGATTGAACTCATCGATTCATCCGTTCGGCAAGCGCAGCGTTGATTTGGCCCGCAACTTCGGTGATCGATCCGACTGCCGAGACGGTGACCCAGCGCTCCGGGTCTGCGGCGGCCATCGTTCGGAAGCCAGCGATCACACGATCATGAAACGCGTCGCCTGCGGCTTCGAACCGATCGAGGTTACGCCTCGACATGCGCTCAGCGATCACGTCATCGGGAGTGTCAATAAAGACGACGGCATCAGGCCAGAGACCACCGGTCGCCCATTCGTTGATCGAACGGAGTATTTCGACGTTGAGCTTTCGCCCGTAGCCCTGATAGGCGAGGGTCGAATGGACTGACCGGTCACTCACGACAGTCCGGCCAGCATCAAGCGCCGGGCGGACGACCTCGTGGAGGTGCTGCGCCCGGTCGGCGGCAGCGATCAAGGCTTCGGAGCGAGGCGACATGTCGTCGACTGACGTGTCGTGGAGGATCGTGCGCAGGCGCTGGCCGATGTCGGTGCCGCCGGTCTCACGCGTCAAGATGGCGCCAACCGACTCGGCAAATCTGGCGGCCTGCGTAGACTTGCCACACCCCTCGGCTCCCTCGAATGCGATGTATCGGGGCGTTTGCACGATGGCTGAGGGTACTGATGAACCGCCGGTACGGCGCACCTCAGCGGCCTTTGCCGCCGATCGTCGACGGGTCAGTCGTTGAGATCCGTGATCTCAACGGGGCTCTGCTTGGCTGCAATCTTTTTAACCGCTGCCCGCTTCTTGGCGGCCTTTTTCTTTGCTGCTGTTTTCTTGGCTGCGCTCTTCTTCTTGGCGGCTGCCTTCTTCTTCGTTGCTTTCGCCTTCTTGCCCGGCGTCCCGCCTTTGGCGATGATCGTCTCACGGCGAATCGCGAGCAACTCAAACGCGCGCTCCGGCGAGACCTCTTCGATCCGATCGCCTTTACCGAGTGATGCGTTGGTCTCACCGTCGGTGACGTAAACACCGAAGCGTCCTTCTTTGGCGGTCACGTTCTTTTCGCTGACCGGATCAGTGCCGAACTCCTTCAGGGGGCCCTTAGCGGCCAGGCTTCCACCGCCTCGTTTAAAAACCTTCGGCTCGCTGAAGATCTTCAGCGCCTCGTCGAGGGTGATCTCAAAGATTCGATCCTCGGAGTCGATGTTTCGGTAGTCCTTTTCCTTCTGCACGTAGGGGCCGTAGCGGCCGTTGTTTGCGTAAATGGCAACCCCGTCATCCGGGTCGTCACCGACGTGGCGGGGTAGGGAGAGCAGCTTCTCCGCCTCGTCCATCGTGATCTTCTCGAAGACCATCGTTTGGAACAGACTCGACATCTTGGGCTTCTCGAGGCCTGGCGGGGGGTTGTCGTGATCGCCCCACTGCACGTAAGGGCCGTAGCGGCCATTTCTCGCAAACACCGGCAGTCCGTCGAGTTCGCCGATCGGGTCGTCACCCTTCGGCAACGCGAGCAACTCGGTGGCCTTCGCAACGTCGAGTTCGTCGGGACACAGGTTGTCGGGTAGCCCTGCTGTGTCCTCGCCACGCTTGACATATGGGCCATAGCGGCCGGGCTTGACGACGATCAGTTCCCCGCTTTCGTCGTTGCCGAGTGGAAAGGTGTTGATCTCTGCCGCATCAATCTCGTCGAGGTTTTCCTCGACGAGCCGCTTCAGGCCTAGCAGTGCATCGTTGGCATCGCCACCGGCTTCGGCGGTGATGGCAGGGACGTCTTGATCATCGGTTTTTCCCCAGTAGAAACGTGTCAACCACTGTGCTTTCTGGCGGTCGCCGCGGGAGATGGCGTCGAGATCTTCCTCGGTCGACGCCGTGAAGTCGTAGTCGACCAGCGCATTGAAGTGTTCTTCAAGCAGGCGGATTACGGCGAACGCAGTCCACGTCGGAACGAGGGCCTGGCCCTTCTTCCACACGTAACCACGGTCCTGAACGGTCTGGATGATCGACGCCCAGGTTGACGGCCGACCGATACGTAATTCCTCGAGCTTCTTGACCAGTGACGCCTCGCTGTATCTAGCCGGTGGCGTGGTCGTATGCCCGACCGGTGTGATCGACTCCGTGGGCACGATGTCGCCGACGGTCAGCGCTGGGAGCAACGCCTCCTTGTCGGCAGCGTCGTCGCCGCGTTCCTCCTTCGACGCGACGTAGACGGCGCGGTAGCCGGGAAACGTGATGGTGGTGCCCGACGCGGAGAACTCACAGTCGACGATCTCGCCGGTCGCCCGGTCGGTGGCCGGAGCGGTGAGGCGCACACTGACGGTTACACCGGTCGCGTCGGCCATCTGCGATGCCAGAGTACGTTGCCAGATGAGGCGGTATAGGGCCAGCTCTTGGCTGTTGATCTCGCCGGCAAGCGAGTCGGGTGATCGATATGGGGTGGTCGGTCGGATTGCCTCGTGCGCGTCCTGGCCCTGCGTCTTTTTTTTGTACTGCTTGGGTGCAGCGTTGAGGTACGCGGAGCCGTACTCGTTGGTGACCGCCGCACGAGTCGCGCTCATCGCCTCGTCGGAGAGGATCACGTCGTCGGTGCGCATGTAGGTGATGAACCCGCGCTCGTACAGACCTTGCGCCACACGCATGACCTGCGACGACGAGAGGCGCAGTTTGCGTCCGCCTTCCTGCTGCAGCGTCGACGTCATGAACGGCGCCTTGGGCGAGGATTTGTAGGGCCGCTCCTCTACGGACGACACGGTGAACGTCGAGGAGGTGAGACCGTCGGCGAGTCCGCGTGCGCGCAGTTCGTTCAGGACTGCGGTGCTGTCCTTGGAGCGTCCGGCGTTGTCGAAGTCCTTACCGCCTGCGACTCGGTAACCGGCGACGGAGATCAGCTTCGCGTCGAATGATGGATCGCTTGCGGTGACGACGTCGATATCCCAGTAGTCGGCCGTGACGTACGCAATGCGTTCCCGTTCGCGTTGGACGATCAGACGTACGGTTGGCGACTGCACGCGCCCAGCGGACAGACCGCGGTTGACGCGGCGCCAGAGCACCGGCGACACTTCGTAGCCATACAGGCGGTCGAGGATCCGTCGGGTTTCGGCGGCGTCGACCATCCCGTAGTCGATCCCGCGGGGATTCGCCACAGCGTGGTCGATCGCCGACTTGGTGATCTCGTGGAATACCATCCGCTTCACTGGCACCTTCGGCTTGAGGTATTCAAGCAGGTGCCACGAAATCGCCTCCCCCTCGCGATCTTCATCAGTCGCGAGATAGAGCTCGGACGCGCTTTTTAGTGCGACTTTCAGTTCCTTGACGACGGTCTTGCCGCGTTCGGTTAGCTCGTACGTCGGCTTGAAACCGTTCTCCGTGTCGATGTTGAGACCCTTGGACGGCAGGTCGGAGACGTGGCCCACTGAGGCGCGTACGTCGTAGTCACTCCCGAGCAGTTTTGAGAGTGTCTTTGCCTTCGCTGGGGATTCGACGACGACGAGTGGCTTCGACATCTGTACCTTTCGTGGGGGACCAAGGGATCGCTGACGATAGGCGAGTGTGCCTGAATCACACCCCTCCGCCAAGCGATGGTGCGTTCAGAGGGCCTGTGGACTTCGATTGTCTGGACGCTCTTGGCGCCTGCGAAGACGACAGAATCGTGTTGAGGTAGCCGGCCAGAGTCTGATAGCGGAGGCGGGGCAGACGAACTTCGGAGTGGCGTAAACGCATTCGATGCACCCGTCGCTGCGCGGGCATTGATGTGGGTGCTTGAGAGCTAGTGACGTGTGGCCTCGGCCGTCGGATCCGCAATGAGCCTCAACGGAGCGAGCGACAAGATTTTGGCATTCGATTGCATGCACCTAGCTTGAGCATCGGCCCTGCGCGTCTGGCACCGCCTGTCGCCGGGTGCAGGCTGAGGTCAGCTATGCAGCTGCTGCGGACCTCGACGCATACGAAACGATCGAGCGGATGCCGCTCACGGTCGAGGTCGTCGGGTCGGCCTTTGACCCCGTTGCAACGACACATGCGCAGCGAGTTACTGGCGATGCGCCGCAGGACTGGCTCTACCCGGAACTTCCGGGCCACTGCGCGAGGCTGCAGCCAGACGTCTTCTTCGGTGGCGTGCACGCCGTCCAGGCTCGTTCCACGGCACATTCTCGGGTGTGGGCAGCATTCGTCGTGACGGGGTTGTAATCGTCGTTAGACACGGGTCCGGCTCGGTCCACGTCTGCCCGGCCTCGGTGTTTTGTTGGTCTGCAGCAAACGATCCCCGGTGATCGCTGATGTCACCGACGAACACCGAGCTGAGCGACGACTCCGCACTGGCCCGGTTCTACTGTGACGTAGTGATCGACAACGATGCTGCTCGGGAAGAAGAGCCTGATGACAGCCCCTGGCGACCTGACGCCAACGTACGGTTCGATCACCCTGCGATTCGACGGTTTGATGGTCAAGAGCCGGGCGGCGGAGTCGTTGGTCGACGATCTGCCGGGGGGATGTCTCCGTCGCCTCTCGCTCCGCCGTTGGGCCCAAAGCCTGTGGTGGCCGGCCAACGCCTTCTGGCGGGCGTCTCGGTGTTCGTGCTCGTCGTCGTCGGTGTGTTCGTCATGGTGCGGTCCGGATCGGGAGTCCCGACTGGGTCGATCGAGGCCATAGCCGCACGTTCGCTCGGTGACGCTGGGAACCGGTCATTGGTGACTCGCGACCTCGGAGGCGATGTGACTATTGGGCCCGGTGATGTCCCACTGCTCACCGCAACAGATTGCCCGTCCCAGCGGCTCCCCGCCGTCGCCGATCCCCTCTGGGAGGTGGAGCTCGCTAATGCACGCGGAGTTCTCATGCCCCTGAACGTCAGCGAGGAGTCGGTGGTCGCCGTCGTTGGGTTCGAGAAACTTCCGCCGGATGGGCTTCCGGCGGTTTCGATCGTCGTGTTGGATACCAGTAACGGCCAGGAACGTTGGCGCGTCGAGATGCAGCCGTCGACTGGACGGCATGAGGTCATCGCAGTTGTCGACGGAGCGGTCATCGTGCGCAGCGCAGCGGGCCCAGACATGGCATATCGACGGCTCTTCGCATTCGATGAGAACTCTGGTGCGGTGCTCTGGGAACGCGGTTTCCGAGGCGATTGGTCGGCCACGGCGGACAACAACGCCGGGTTGGTGTACGTCGGGGTGCGGCGACCGGCTGCGTCGGACGAGAGCGAGGTCGAGGTACTCGATCCCCGGACAGGCAGCCGAGTTAACGTTGTTGCAGGGGCTTATGTCGGCATTGATCCGGACGGTCGACTCGTCTCCCGTGTCAGCGACACGATGTTCGCCACGTCCGTCGACGATCGAGTTCTGCTCGGCGTGATATACCCCGATGATTCGCCTTTCGCTCTCGTAGGGCAGGAAGTTGTCGTCGCCGGCAGGGCCGAGTCAGAACTGAGCGCTCTCTCCGGAGCCGGCGAGTCGCGCCAGCTTTCTTTGACCGGCTCGACCGGTATCAGCGCTCCGGATGCGGTTACGTTCCTCAAACCACTTGGCGAGTCGGCGCTTCTCGTCAGTGGTGCGGGGGCGGTCCACGGGGCGACGGTCGGCGAGGACAACGTCGAGATCCTTTGGCGTGTGGTGGGAGCGCTGCTTGACAGTGCGGCAACCGACCGCGGGCGATCGCTACTCATCGGGACTGAAAGCGGAGCCCGGCAACGGGTGGTTGACAGCTCGACGGGTCGCACGATCGTCAACCTTGAGTTGCGGCCTGGGGTGCAGACAGTGCTTGAGCTGGTAGCGAACGGTGTTGTGGTGCCGGGTGTCGTCAACGGCACGTCGGTGCGAGCGGCTGTTGATCTCGACGGGCGTGAACTGTGGACATTGCCGGGTACCGGACCGCTGGCTATCGGCCGGGGCGTCGTGGTCGATGTGACCCACAGTCTTGTGCCCGGTGCAGACCGGAACGGTTTTCGTCTCGTCGCTTACGGCGATTTGGCAGGGGTCGGGTCTGGCGTGGACGATTGTCTCAACGTGATGACCGAGTGGATTTCGCGCTGACGGGCCGTCCGCCACGCTGATGATGGGTACGGTCGGGTCCGTGAGTGCAGTGGCGAAAGGACGTGATCGGCTCGGCTGGTCCGTTGTGTTCGAAACTGCATGGAGCGAACTGGGCCGGCCAGGTGACCCGGCGCGAGTCACCCGCCTCGACCGAGGGTGGAGCACCGCAGCGCGGACGCTCGAACAGGCCGTTGGGATCGACGAGCCGGTGAGGCTGCGCAATATCGGTGCTGATGTGGCCGTGGGCGATTGGATCGTGCCGAGTGACGACGGTGAACGGGTTGAGCACGTGCTCGACCGAACGTCGGCATTCACCAGACGGGCGTCGTTCGACGGGATGCGGGCTGTGGCCCATACGCTTGCGGCGAACATCGACGTCGTCTATCTGATCCACGCACTCGGTACTCCACCGAGTCCGCGGAGGCTAGAACGCGAGCTGGTTTTGGCGTTCGATTCCGGCGCTGACCCGGTCGTCGTGCTCACCAAGACCGATCTGGTCGACGACCCCGAGCCGGCCCGCGATGCGCTCGTCCAGGTTGCTCTCGGTGTTCCGGTGCTCCTCGCAAGCGGGATCACAGGTGAGGGTATTGATGCGATTCGTGATGCAGCGTCAGGCAACCGGACCCTCGCATTCCTGGGTGCGAGTGGCGTGGGAAAGTCGACGTTGATCAACGCGCTCGTGGGTGACGCGATTCTGGCGACGTCCGAGGTTCGCGAAGCCGACCATCGCGGTCGTCACACGACTGTGGCTGCGGAGCTCGTCCCGATGCCCGGCGAGGGTTGGATGATCGACACCCCGGGCGTTCGAGCGGTCAGCCTCTGGCTCTCGGGTGACGGCATTGAGCGGGCATTTGCCGACGTGTTCGACCTGATGGATCACTGCCGGTTCCGCGATTGCAAGCATGATCAGGAGCCGGGGTGCGGAGTTCAACGGGCTATTGCCGACGGCGTCCTCGACCCGGTTCGGCTGTCAGCGCTTGAAGCGTTGATCGAGGAGGAGGAAGCGTTAGAGAAGGAACAGAAGGCACGATTAAAAGCTGCCGATCGGCGCGCCAAGGACCGACGTCGCCCTGAGGTGGCCGAGTTCGACGGGATGCGCGACTGATGCGTTGGGGCCGTAAGGAGCTCGAGGCGGCAGGAGGGCCCGGCGCGATTGCCGCGAACGGCAAGTCGGTTGAGTCGGTGTGGGATTTCCCGCGCCCCCCGATCGTTGAGCGAGTCGACTGGCGGGTTCGAGTCGTTCACGGTGGTGTAACGATCGTCGACGCACCTCGTGCCGTGCGCGTGCTCGAAACGAGTCAGGCGCCGTCCTACTACGTTGCGGATGAGTTCGTCGACCGCAGTCACCTAGCTGAGGTGCCACGCCGATCGACGTGTGAGTGGAAGGGTTCTGCGAATTACGCCGACGTCGTCGTCGGCGATCGGCGAGTAAGGGAGGCGAGTTGGACCTATCGCGAGCCGACCCTGCGTTTCGAACCGATCCGCGGCTACTGGGCGTTCTATGCTCAAACCCTTGATGAGTGTTGGGTCGACGACGAGCGAGTCGACGGCAACGAGGGCGGCTTTTACGGCGGATGGATCACCGCCAACGTGACCGGCCCGTACAAAGGGGCCACTGGCACCATGTTCTGGTGAGCCACGCAAAGGGTCTGCGCTAGATCGGCGTGCGCAGTCGTCTCAAAGATTGTCGAGCGTCCAGCCGACGCCGGATTCGTCGATCGAGTGAATCCAGAAATCATTGCGGACTACGGCGCTGATGGGCAACGGCCCATAGATGTGCGGAAACAACTCGGTGACACCCGGGGCAGGTGGCTCCCACGCAATCGCGTGGGAGATCTTGCGCTGATCAATCGTCAGCAGCACCAGTTGGTCGACGTCGGCATAGAAACGATTAGCGGTTGCTTCAATCTGGTTAAAGGTTGACGCGTGGATGAAGCCCTCTTCCTTCAACGTCCGGCCCCGCGTCGACATGGTGTACTCACCTGTCTGGAACGCGACAGCCCAGTCGTCGGGCATCGCTAGGTGGAAAATTGTGTGGCCGAGGTTCGGTGTCGTAGGCATCGTCAGAGCTGGCCCGCATCGAGCAATCGTCGGACCTCTACGGCGCGCTCGCGTACGGCTGGAAGGTCGGACAGTCGCTCCGAGGCGCGAACCTGACGGGCGATCCGAGCGTTCTTTACGAAGCGATCGTGGTGCCGGTCGAGAAAGTCCCAGTACAGAGTTGTAAACGGACATGCGTCGTTGCCGACTCGCTGCTTGCGGTCGTAGCGACAGTTGCCGCAGTAATCACTCATCTTGTCGATGTAGTTGCCGCCGGCGGCGTAAGGCTTGGTGGCCATCTTCCCCCCGTCAGCCCATTGGCTCATCCCGATCACGTTGGGCAACATGACCCACTCAGCGCCGTCGATGAAGTGGGACCACATCCAGTCGGTCATGTCCCACGGATCAACACCGTGCAGCATCGCAAGATTGCCAAGCACCATCAGTCGCTGGATGTGATGGTTGTACGCCTTGTCGTGCAGAGCGGAGATGCAGCTGGATACGCAGTTCATCTCGGTTACTGCGGCGCCGGTGAACGCCGGCGGAACCGGCCGGTCGGCGCCGAGCACGTTGCTTGATCGGTAGTCGGGCATCCAGAGCCAGTAGACGCCCCAGACGTACTCGCGCCAGCCGATGACCTGGCGAATGAAGCCTTCTGCGGAGTTGATCGGGACCGTGCCTGCGTTATAGGCCTCCTGAACGGCATCGCACACTTCGCCCGGGAGGAGCAGCCCGATGTTCATGTACGGCGAAAGTACCGAGTGTGCCAGGTGCCATGACCGCTGGACCATAGCGTCCTCGTGCGGCCCAAATTGTGGGAGGACTTTGTCGACGAAGTGACGTAGCCGACTCAACGCACCACGCCTTGAAGTCGCCCACGTTCCGTCAGGCTCCGCCCCCCAGAGCCCACCGCCGCATTTTTCGGTGGCGTGTTCGAGATCGGCGAGCACCTGCCGATCGAGGTCGTCGAGCTGGGAGATCTGTGGATCCGCCCACGGGTTAACGTCACCCTTCGGCGGCGGCTCGCGATTTTCGTCATCGAAGTTCCAGCGTCCGCCGACCGGTTCACCATCATGGTCCATCAGGTAGCCGAGCCGGGTCCGCTGCCAGCGGTAGAAGTCCTCCAGCTTGAAGCTCTTCCGTCCGGTCGCCCAGTCGGCCAATTCGTCGTAGTGGCAGAGGAATTGGTTGGTACGCACGATCGTGATGTCGAGGCCGCCGAGGAGTTCAAGGCCGTCCCAGCTCGCAGGCTCGGTGGCGGTGACGACCTCGGGAGCGAACTCGGCAATGTGTTCGAGTAAGCCGGCGCGCAGCGAGTCGGCGTGGCGGTAGTCGACCTTGAACCCGGCGGCGGTCAGTTCAATTGCGAATCGCCGCATCGCAGTGATCACAAAGTGGGCGCGCTGGCGATGCCACCTTTTTGAGGCGAGCTTGCCGAGTGACTCGACGAGCAAGATGCGGTCAGTCCCCGGGTCGGCATCGGCGAGTGCGCCGATCCGGCGATTCAGTTGGTCGCCAAGCACCCAGATCGTTCGCATCCCCTGATCCTGGCGGTCGAGTGGTGGTGGCGCCAACTGTGCGTCAAGTCCGTGGAAGACTGCGACCCGTGTACGAGCTGCCAGACGTGATGGAAGCCGCAGTAACCGTCGGTCACGGCGGCCCCGAGATGATCGAGTTGCGCACCGACGTCCCGCTCCCGTCGCTGGAGCCTGGCGGCGCGCTCATCCGGGTCACGGCAGCAGCGGTAAATAACACCGATCTATGGTCACGTGAGGGGCGGTACGGAACGGTAGATGATCCCAAGGCGGTCGCCGGTTGGCAGGGAACGTCGCTCCGATTTCCGCTGATTCAGGGAATCGATGTCGCCGGCTTCGTCGAAGCGGTGGGCGATGACGTCGATGAGGCATGGATCGGGTGCCGCGTCATCATCGATCCAGCCGTTGAATATCTGGGCTACACCCCGAGTCGGTTTATCGGCAGTGAGGTTGACGGTGGATTTGCACAGTTCTTCGTAGCCACGATTGACCAACTCCACGCTGTCTCAGAGTCTCCCTTGAGCGACGCGCAGCTGGCATGTCTCCCGACTGCCTACGGAACGGCGCTTGGCATGCTCAACCGGGCTGCTTGCGCAGCAGGTGAGCGGGTGCTCGTGACCGGCGCCTCAGGTGGTGTCGGCTTGGCTGTGATCCAGCTGGCTACGGCACGTGGTTGTGAGGTGGTCGCCCGGACCAGTGCAACGAAAGCCCACCTGGTGTTGGCTGAGGGAGCTAGCGCGGTCTCGCTGCGCGGTGTCGATGACCTGTCCGATCTCGATGAGGTCGACGTGGTCGTCGACGTGGTCGGCGGCGACGAGTTCGGCCTGGTCGTCGACCGCCTGCGCGACGAAGGGCGGCTGGTTACTGCCGGAGCGATCGCTGGCCCGATCGTCACCCTCGACCTGCGCCGACTGTATCTGCGGCGTCGCACGCTAATCGGCTCGACGATGCACACAAGGTCTGACTTCGCTGCGCTTGCGGACCTCGCTCGTACCGGTTCTTTCGAACCGCTCGTCGCCGACATGCTTCCGCTCCGGCGGATCACCGATGCCCAGTCGCGTTTCGTGGCCAAGGACTTTGTCGGGAAGTTAGTGCTCGATCCGTGGGCGACGACCCCGATTACCTGAACCGCTGACGGCGCTTCAGTCGCCATGTTGCGGCGAATTCGGCGCGTCGCCCATCACGCAGACGCTGACCGTGACCGGTGGATTGGCGACCGACGCGGCTGTCGAGCGTCCGAAAGGGTCAAGGTGTTCGCTGACCAACGCCTGAGCGCCGACGAGCAGAATGGGCCATCCAATTCGATAGCTCGGCCGCACGCTACGACGCTGGTGCCGTTGCCGTTTTTGTCGGCGTAACTGAGCACGGTTGTCAACCGCCAAAGCAACTCGGCCGGACGTGAACTCGAAACGGAGTAGAAGTTGTCAAAGCAATTTCGAAAGGTGAAGCGTGCAATGGTCGGAATCGTCGGGTCTGAATTGATGATGCAACGTTAGGATCGACGGCGTCCTACAGGGAGGTGTCTGGGTACCTGGTGGGCTCCGCCGCCTTCAAAGCGGTTGGGATGGGCGATCCCCATCCGGCGGGTTCGATTCCCGTCCACCTCCGCCAATAGAACCCCTGGTCAGAGCACACAAGTGCTCTGACCAGGGCACTATCGGGTCACAACGGTCAGCGCAACGCTCTTTGTATGAGGGGCAGAATCGGTCGATTTGCACGGCGGTCTCAAGGGATCAACGCAACACCTGGGACCGTAGCCCGTCTTCAGCTTCTGGTGTTATGGAGCGGATCGAGGTCCGAATCGCTGGTCGTCGCGCCGATCGCGAGTGCTCAGGTCGGCCGGATCTGGGCGGCCAGGCGGCCTTGCGCGGTGGTGATTCTCGAGCTACACGGCACTGGGGCCGAAGTCGCGCACTGAGGAGCGTCGGAGGGCACTGCTGGACCTGCTGTAGGCGCGAGCGCAGCTGAGAACAAGGAGCGCTTGGGGATCGGTGCGGACCGAAAGCCTGGATTGGGCACGCCTGCTATTGCTCGCTGAGTCGGACGCGTTCGAATACGAAGCTCACCGCCACTTCGGCAACTGAGAACCGTCGCCCGGCGGACGTAGGAGCTCCTTTCGCAAGGTCACCGCATCGTCGACGCGTGGCCGGTGCGTTGCGAAATCATTCGGACTGGAGTTCCATCGCTTCCATCGCAGCATCGTGCAAGTCGCGCAACCAGTGCACTCCTCTGTCGTTGAGTAGCGCTGGGCGAGTGGCTGGGTCGGCATCGTCGCTCGGCGCCAGTTCAAGCAGTCGTTGTGCCATTCGGACTTTGCTCGGCCGTGGAAGGCTTCGTTCATCGCACCACAGCTCAATTGCGTGTGATCGGCCTGTCTCGGGTAGGTCGGCTGCGGTCAGAGTCTTGTCTGTCCAGAACGGTTCACCCTCGGCGTTGGCAGCGTCCACGAGAAGATCGACCTTGACGCAGTCTTCGGGGGTCACGTTGTCGGAACCCAACAGTGACAGATCGAGGATCCGCTTCTCAGGGATCCCAGCGGCCTTCAGGTTCTTCTTATGGGTTCGCCCGCCATCGTCTCCGTCGACGAGAAACGCCACTCGGCCTCCCTCTTCTTCCAGTCGGTTGAGATCGCTGGGGGGCGTGTTTGCGATTCCCGGAGCAATGCGGTATTCGAGTTGGCCGAGACCTTTCGCCTCTCGAATCAGAGATGGAAGAAGGATTGCGTCTGCGGCGCCTTCGGCCACGATGAGGTACCGCGGGATCGAGAACGGAAGAGTCGCTGCGCCCAGACCAAAGAGAAGGGGTGTGAACCCCGGGCCAGATGTCCAGAACGAGTTTTGGATCGTGCTTCGCTGGCGACCAGCTGTCGGTACGACGGCGCGGACTCCGCGTCCGAGGTCTGGTGGCAAAGCACCTGCAGAGTGCGTGGTGTAGATGACTTGCTCAGCGATCTTCTGGCGAGAAAGGACGTCGATGACGTCTGCTTGAGCCGCGTAGTGGAGGTGCGTCTCGATCTCGTCGATGAGAACGATCGGGCGTTCCGCATGACGGTGCGCAAGGAACGCGACCAGTGCAACGAACCACTTGAATCCTGAGCTTCGTTCGGAGAGTTCGACGAAGTCTTCGCCGCCCTCAGCGCGGACGAGCAACCGGAGCACGGATCCGTCCGTGTCGAGTTGCAGACAAACCTCGGACTGGCCGTAGCTCTCGCTGAAGAACTCTTCGAGAGTCGAGTTTGCGCGTTCTCGGCTGAGCCGAACGGTGCCATGGTCGCCCTCATCGATCGCAGTGCTGAGCGCGTCCAGGTCCAGATTGGCGAGAGCGGCGATGTTAGTGAGTGCGGCGGGCGGGGCGCTTACGTCGATTTCGGCGAGGTCATACTCAGACTTGAGGTCGCGGTCCGCGTCGTCAAACTCGACGAGTGTAGGAAGCCGTTCGCGGAGGATCTGCACTGCGAGATTCCACGGGTGGGTTCTCGCCTCGACCGCGGCAACTTCCCGAAGAGAGGAAGCGAACTTGGCTCGTTGCAACTGATCGTGCTCGATGCGACTCCGCTCGTCATCTGTCGCCTCGTCGTCGATCGGCTCGTCGACTGTTTCGATCTCGTCTGCGAGTCGCGCGATTGATGCCCGCTGATCGTCGTTCAGCGTGTCGTTGTCGGACGACGACACCTGGCGAACCTCGTCGAAGGTCGCTTCTCCTAGTTCGAATGCGTCGTCGTTGGAAGCAGCTTCGACGGCGGGTTGCTTCGCAACATCTTCGAGCAGAGGTGCGAGAGAACGTCGGGCGTCGACGTCGCGTTTGGGTGCCTGTTCCAGGCTCCAAGTTGTTCCGGTCTCCGAGCGCGTGAGCCAGAAGCGACGGAGGTCGTTTGTGTCGGGTACCCCATCGAGAGCCTCGCGATCTGCTTCGTCGAGCTGGAACAGTGCTCGAATTTTCGGTGGAGTTGCCGACTGCCTCGTCCCGATTGTTGGAGGCAGGGCGTCGTCAACTCGGTCGATCTGATCGAGTGCTCTTAGGAGGGACGTTTTGCCCGCCTCGTTCGGTCCGACGACGGCGACGAGGCGATCACTGACCAGCAGCGCATCTGTTTCCTCAAACCGTCGGATTCCTTCGAGTTGTACCTTTATGAGCCGCACCGTTTCCCCGTTCTCTCGTTTCGCCAAGGTACGCCGGTTTTTGTGCTGCTGCCGAAAAGCGATGCTCCATCCGCGCAACCCGCAGGTTTCTGGGATCTTCGCTCTGAGCGTCTGCGGTTCCTATGGCGCACTAGTGCCGTGTCAGGCGATGTTCGGAGTGTCATCGACCGGCACTTCGGGGACGCGGTTGCTGGGTTCTTGCCCGCGCGTTATGGGACAGGTCCGACGAAAAATATTGCCGGCTATGGGCGGTGTCAGGCCGTTCGTCAGCGAACGATATGCGTGGCTCGTCGCCGTGACGGGCAGCGCTCGTCGATCGGTTGCTGCCGCCCAGGGGAACGCACGGAGGGATCGTCAGACGACTGGTGCACCTGATCTGGCTCATTGTCGTCGCTGATGATCGCAACCACAGAAGAGGCGGCCCTCGAAGGTGATGGCGAAGCACGCTCGGGCGCTCGACGACGCGTCGCCGGTTGCACTCACCAAGGTCGCCGACGACTTCGCGGAGCAAGGTGCGCTCGTGTTCGCCGCCCAGGCCTACGCACAGGCCGCTCGGATCATCGACGATGTCGAAACATCGGCGCGAACGGCTCAGCGAGCCTGGACCTGCTTCGACCGATGCAATCAGGTCAGGTCCCGCGAGATGGACGCGCTGGAGCGCCCGTTGTCCGATCGTGAGACCGAGGTCGCCCACCTCGCGGCCTCAGGCATCACATCTCGAGAGATCGCTGAGCGGTTGTTCGTGTCGCAACGGACGATCGACAACCACCTCCGCAACGTGTACCGGACCTTCGGCGTCGGCCAGCGGGCCGACCTCGCGCCGCTTTTCGCCTGATTCTCCAGCGCGGTCCGTCGAGGTACTCATTTTTGGGTCGGCACGTACTTATCGTTCGATATTCCTCACTTTGGGGTACCAGATTGGGATGCTCCACGGTATGCGATCCCGCCATGGGTCGTATGTATGTGGTGTGGAATGCCTCATGGTCAGGCTGCTGCGAGGCTCATCCAGTCGGATCTGGTGGGGTGAGGGTTAAGGGTTGTAATCCCCCCTCCGACGCGATCAGGTTTGTTGAGATTCCAAGGCTTCAGCGCTCCGGAATCGCTCGTTTTGTGTCGCTTGTCATCAGAATCTTGCGTGCGAGGTTGGCTGGTATGGTTCCCCGTTGTCCGGTCTAGCCTTCCGCCGGGATCAGGAAGCATCAGCTACGGATCTCGGCGGCCGCAGTCTTCGGTATCGTGAAAGATGTGATTCTTTCCGGCCTGCCACCTCATCGCCGAGGACGCGGGCCAGGACGCTTACCCAAACGACAGGACACTCCCCCTGCAGGCGAGTGGTTGGCTGTTGAGCTCGCGCAATGACCTCATCAAGATCCACGCAGCCGCCTCCATTCCACAGTCCCCCTACCGGCGGCCGACGAATCCAAGGTTCGTTTCATCTTCGATCGTCAGAGTCGAGGCATGAACAACATTCCCCGACTTCGAACAGGAGCCGCCACCCTCGGGCTCGCCGCGCTCCTCTCCGTCGGTGCACTTGCCTGCACCGACGATTCGACCGACTCGCCAGTGCTCGGCGGCGACGCGTCGACGGGCACACCGTCCTCAGCCGTCGAGGCACCCACCGATAACCGCCACCACGGCGATCACGGCGCCGACGTGCAGACCCATGCCGCAGCGATGGAGCTGGTCGAGATGGCGAACGCAACCCACATCGCGGCGATCAGCGGCGACTGGAGTTCGCCGCCGACCTGGAATGGCGACGTGCCCGGGACGGGCGCCTTCGTCCACATCCCGGCGGGGGTGACGGTCACCGTCGACACGATGTTCGAGCCCGAGATCGAACGCATCGGGGTGGATGGCACGCTCCGCTTCGCGACCGACGTCGACACCGAGCTAAAGGTCGACACGCTCGTCACGACGCCGAGCGGCACGCTCGAGGTTGGCACGCCGGATCAGCCGGTGGCCGACGACGCTGTGGCGTCCATCCAGTTTGCCGACGATGGCCCGATCGATCGGTCGCAGGACCCGAGTCTCATCTCTCGCGGTGCGTTGCTGCACGGCACCACGGTGGTGCAGGGTGGCGACGTCACGCATCGCACGACGGTGGCGTCGTTTCCGCGGGCGGGCGACACGAGCATTGAGGTGCGCGGTCCGCTCGTCGGCTGGGATGCCGGCGACGAGGTCGTCATCACCGGTACCGACGGCCCGACGAGCGACGAGCTTCGCATCATCACCAGCGTGGAAGGCACGACGGTGCAGTTCGCCGATCCACTCCAGCGGGATCACGTTCCGCCCGCCGACGACCTGGAGCTGTACGTGGCCAACCTCACTCGCAACGTGCAGTTCTCGTCGGAGAACAGCCAGATCGATCGTCGGGGCCACGTGATGGTGATGCACACGCTCGATGCGCAGATTCGTGGCGCCCGGTTCACCGACATGGGCCGTACCGACAAGTCACGGGAGCTCGAGGACTTCGCCTTCGAAGATCTTGAAGCGGGCGCGGTCAGTTGGGACGGCAGCTTCGAGAAGCTGGGTGGTACGAACGTGCGGGGCCGCTACACGGTGCACGTGCATCGGGGTGGGGCCGATCCCCGTTCGACGCCGGCGGTGATCGCAGATTCGGTCGTCACCGGCGATCCTGGTTGGGCGTTCACGAACCACTCGAGCCATGTCGACTTCCTGCGCAACGTGGCCTATGACAATGCGGGGGCTGGCTTCTCCACCGAGGCCGGCGACGAGACCGGTCGTTGGATCGACAACATTGCGATTCGGACGGTCGTGCCGACCTTCGTGCTCGACGATGCCGGCGCTATCGACCCGGATCTTCGATCCGATCGACAGGACTTCGGTATCGACGGCGACGGCTTCTGGTTCCAGGGCAACCGCATCGACGTGATCGGCAACGTGTCGGCGGGTGCGTCGGCACACGGGATCATTTGGTGGTCGGAGTCGTTGGCGGAGGCCGACCTCGGACGGGCCGCTCGAGTCGACGTGGCCACGCTTCCCGATCCGTCGCTCGTGCCTGACCGCGACCAGATCGAGGTGTGGTGGGCTCCATTGGGCGAGGTGCGGGACAACACGGCGTACGGGTCGATCGTTGGTGTGCGGGCCCGGTATATCCACGGCGCCAGCTACCTCAACGATCCTTCGGCACCGCCGGCTGCCTACATCGACAGCCTGGAGCCGACGATCGATGGCATCGTCACCTGGAACGTCCGTGACGGCGTGCTCATGAACTACAACGAGCGGCTGAACCTGCGGAACATCCGGGCTATCGGCATCGCCGAGCCGTTCCGCCACAACTACGGCCACACCGCTGCGGTCGGTGTTGGCTTGGACGTGAACAACGCTGAGACGTTCGGGCCGGGTTCGGTGGAGAACGTGGACCTGCGCAACTTCGAGGTCGGCTTCCTGGCTCCCCGGCATGGGTTGTGGACGGTGCGCAACCTGACCACAGCGGCCACGACCGACGTGTTGATCCACGACCCCGTCCACAGCGAGCGCTCGCTCGAGATGGAGAACATCACGTTCGCCTCGCTGAGTGGAACCGACCTGGATAGCCGCAACATCAGCCGCCGCAACTTGGTCCTGGCGTACGACTATGCGGGCGACGGCGACGGCGTCGACCCGGACACCGCCGAAGAGGGCCCCACCGGTGAACGGCAGCTCGCCGACCGGGTGACGTGGGATGGCCTCGGGTTGTTCTCGGCGGCCAGCGACTCCACTCCGGCCGATGCGCAGACCCATCCGCAGGTCACCAACGGGTTGGTCGGTGCAGCAGCACCCGTTCCGACGATCACGCACGTTCCCGGCTTCGGCGCCTTCGGCGACGATGTCGATGACGAAGAAGACGACGAGGATCGGGACGACTCGGAAGGGGACCGTGACGACGAGGAGTTCGAGTCGGTCGATGAGCTGATCGAGCAGACGCTCGCCGACCTCCGAGCCGTACTCGTCACCGCCGACGAGGAGACCCTCGAGGAGCTGGTGGAATGGTGTGGCTCCGAGGAGCTCGAAGCGGACGATCCGTTTGCGCTGGTCTGTGTCGCCCAATCGACAAACGGTGAGCTGGGTAGCGTCGACGATGTCGAGGATGATCCCTACGATGCACTCGACCAGATCGTGGATCGGCTCGTCGATCGTCTCGAAGAGCACGAGTCGGCCATGGAGGAATTGCTCGACCGCTGCGAGTCCGAAGACTCGGATGAGACCTGGACGCTCATCTGCTCGATCGTCACCGCCGACGGAGAAGGGGACGAAGGTGACGACACCGACGATGACGAATAGGAACTCTCGAGTGCGCAGATCACAGGAGCACACATGCATGTGCTGATCGTGGAGGACGAGACCCGTCTGGCAACGTTGATTGCCGACGGGCTCGTCCGCGCCGGCATCCGGGCCGAGGTGGTGCACGACGGCGTGGCTGGGTTGGAGCGCGGTTCCTCCGAGCCGTGGGATGCGATTGTGCTCGACATCCTGCTGCCGGGGATGAACGGCTTCGCCGTGTGCCGGGAGCTTCGAGCGACCGGGGTGGCCGTGCCGATCCTGATGCTCACGGCGAAGGACGGCGACCTCGACGAGACCGAGGCCCTCGACATCGGTGCCGACGACTATCTACGCAAGCCGTTCAGCTTCGAGGTGTTGGTGGCGCGGTTGCGGGCGCTGGTGCGTCGCACAGGGCGCACGGCCGACCAGGTGGTGACGGCGGGCGGCCTGGAGATCGACACGGCCAGCCGGGTCGTCAACCGAGACGGTGCAGCGGTTGAGCTCAGCACCACCGAGTTCGATCTGTTGCTGGCGCTGGCGCGGCGAGCCGGTCAGGTCGTGTCCCGCCAGACGTTGTACGACGAGGTGTGGGGGTACGAGCAGGATCACAGCTCGAACGTGATCGAAGTGTTCATCCGTTATCTGCGGCAGAAGGTCGACGAGCCATTCGGCGTGAAGTCGATCCAGACCGTGCGTGGCGCCGGCTACCGGCTGGCCGCCGAGCCCGACGCGGTGGGCTGAGCCATGGCGTGGGGTTCGATTCGCTTCCGGGTTACTGCGATTGCGGTGCTGACGTCGGCCGTGATTGTCCTTGCGTTTGGTTGGTTGTTCATCCGGCTGGTCACCGACCGGCTGGTGTCGGCCGGCCAGGAGAGTCTCGAAGCGGTGACGGCCGATGTGGATGGGTTGTCGCTCGCCGAGCTCGGCGAGGACGATGCGCAGTTCCGACTCGACGGCGAGGAGTACCTGATGCTGCTCGAGATCGATGAGTTCGGCGACGTGTTCGTCAACCTCCAGTCGTTCGATGATCCGGAAGGCAACTCGGTGGGTGGGTTCACGATCGACTCGGGTACGGGTGAGCTCCGTCATGTGGTGGTCGAGAGCGACGAGCTCGAAGAGGCAGAGCTGCGGGCGGTGGCCGAGCGCGGCACCGAGCAGATCCGCGATCTGGTGGACGGGCCGGGCGGCCAACGGCTGGAGCTGATTCAGGCGGCCGACGACGCGATCACCGACATCTCCGACGCTGCCGATGCGGCCCGGGGTTCAGCGTTGATCGTCGGGCCGCTGCTCGTGCTGGCGTCGGGTCTGGTCACCTGGATCGTGGTCGGGCGGGCGCTCGCTCCCACGCGTCGGATCGCCGCCGAGGCGGCGGCCATCGACACGGCGACGTTGGATCGCCGGATGACCCAAAGCGGCGGCGACGACGAGGTCGACACCATCGCCGAGGTCATCAACGACATGCTCGATCGGATCGAGGGCGGGGTGAAACGAGAGCAGCAGTTCGTGGCCGACGCGTCGCACGAGCTGAAGACGCCGTTGACGACGGCCCGGATGGCCGCCGAGCTGGCGGGCAAGGATGCACCCGAATCGGCCTATCCGCCGCAGGTGGTGGAGGAGCTCGATCGGATGCGGGCGTTGATCGATGATCTGTTGCAGTTGGCCCGCTCGCCCGAGGGTCGGGCCAGTGAGTCGGTTCCGTTCGATGCGCTGGTCACCGAAGTCGTGGCCGATCACCCGGCCCGCGACCGGATCACGGTCGACATTCCGGCGGGAGCGACGGTCGAGGGTCGGACGCCCGAGCTACGGCGGATCGTGCTGAACCTGCTCGACAACGCGGCCCGCTACGGACGGTCGGCGATTCAGGTCGCAGTGTTGGCGACGGGGCGCACGGTCACGTTGACAGTGGACGACGACGGTCCGGGCATTCCTCCGGGCGAGCGGGAGTTGGTCTTCGAACGTTTCGTTCGTCTCGACGAGGGACGCGCCCGCAACGAGGGCGGCACGGGCCTGGGCCTCGCCATCGTCCGAGCGATCGCCCGCGGCCACGGCGGCGACGCCTCGATCGATGAATCCCCCCTCGGCGGCGCCCGCGTGGCGGTGACGCTGCCGCGAAGTGGCTGAGCTCCGCGGTCACCACCGAAGGTGTGGGTGCCTGTGGGTGCCTGAAAATCCGTCGTGGCTGGTCAGGCGGCGGTCGGTATTCGTGGCCTCAGTTACCGACCAGTTCAGCGGTCCATACGCCGCGTGTACTTTGGGTTAAACTCGGCCCTCCGACACAAGCGTTAGTACACCCGCTCGGCCTGTCCGGGTCGTGGACGGACGGCGCAAGATCTCGCTCTCAGCCTTTTGCCCGAAACTCTGTCGTTCTGTTGTGCGGCGTTTTTGTATTCGTTGATGAGGTCGTGGCATCGGGTTGAGCTGGTTACTCGAAGGTGGGTCGGTTCACGGTGGGCGAGTACTTGGGGGTCGGTGGGTAGTGGCGGTCGTTGCTAGAGCGCCCGGTACGAACGGCGAGGCGGGCGAGCGATGTGAGGAAGCGGTAGAGGATGTGGGTTCACAGGCTCGGGATTGGTGCTGATTTTGGCTGTTCAAGAGCCACGTCGGGCACCCACAGGCTCGAGAATCCAGTTGGCGAATGCTCGTGCGGCGTAGTCCTTGATCGGTTCTGAGATGATGTGGGTGTGTCGGACACCGATCTCCTCTTCGAACTGGTGGCCACGCTGACCTCTCCGACGTCCGGCGCGAAACTCCTCGCAGCGGCGGCCACCTTCGATCATCACGCGGTCTCGCTCTGGAAGGCAGGCCCGCGCCACATAGTGTCATTCGGTGATTCCGGCAAGAGCGCCGTGTTGCTCGATGACCTGCGTGTGCACTTCCCGATGATTGACGTGTTGCCAGGCGAGCGAATCCTGATCTGCGACGCTCGAACCAAAGGAAGCACACCAAACGCGTGGGTCTTCTCCAACGACGGTTCACTCCAAGCACGATCCGCTCAGGTACGGCACATATCCCGCACCCCGAGGCGCTCATATTGCTCGACCGGCTGGGCGGTCACGAGTGCCCCATATCGCCGGGTCAGCAGCGCGTCGCAGAACGGGCAAACGTTTCCTGACACGGCACTAGGTCTGACGTGTATGCGACTCGCTGAGCCAGTTGCTCGGTTGCAGTTGAAACCGTGTTCGCTCTCTCAACCAGCCCGAAGCCGTTCCCATGCTGCGGCGGTCGTGGAGTCTTCGGCGGGAATGGCGTGTCCGTAGACGTCGAGTGTGACGGAGGTGCGCTTGTGGCCGATGCGTCGTGATACTTCGACGACGTTGACGCCTGCTGCGAGCAGGTGTGAGGCGTGGGTGTGCCGGAAGTCGTGTGGGCAGAGTCGGTTGAGTCCAAGGTTCTTGCGCAAGGTTCGGTCGACCCAGTTCGTCCAGGAGTCTGGGTTCCGGGGTTTGCCTTGGCGGTGGAATACGAGGCCGAGCCCGGTGGGTGGGTGAGCGTCTCGGTATTGCCGAAGCGCTTCGAGAGTCCGAGGCGACAGTTCGATCGTCCGCTTCGATTGTTGTGTCTTGACTGGACCGAGGATGGGCTGCTTCGACTCGCCAACTCTCTCGGTTGTCACCTGCTGACGGATTCGCATCTTGCCGGTCTCGAAGTCGATGTCTGCCCAGTGCACACCCACGATCTCTCCGCGGCGCGCGCCGGTGTCGAGTGCCAGCAGGCACGCCATTGCCCATGTCTCGGTCGTGATGCCTGCGAGAGCCCAGTCTTCAAGCTGGGAGAGGACGTCGCCGTGGAGGACCCGCTCTGCAACGGACTCGGCCGTCGTCTTGGACGCCTGATGCTTCTTCGGGATGTCAGAGAGTGATGCGGCGTTGTCGGTGATGAGCCGATCCTTCTGCGCTGCCTTCAATGCGTGGACGAGTGTGGAGCGAACGTTGACCACCGTCTTGTGGCTTCTGCCGGCGTTGAGCATCGTTGCCCACAACGCCTCGCAGTCGGATGCAAGCAATTCGGCAAGCAGCATCCGGCCGAGTTGAGGTTTGAGCCAGGTGCGGATGTGTTGTTCCAGTTCGGCGTAGCGGGCTTGTCGATTCCCGGCGAGGAGAAGGTCCCGGCGGACGGTGAGGAAGCGATCGAGCCAGTCTCCGACCGTCAGCGACTTTGCTGAGCCGAGTGGGGCGAGCGCGGCCTGACGTTCCAGCGCTTCCTGTTCCGACTCGAAAGGTCCGAGCCGTCGTTGTCGTCGCGTCTTTCCATCGGGTTGTGCACTGAGACGAAGCCAGAACTTGCCGTTGCGCACCTCGATGCTGCCGAGGCCCCGCCGTCCTCTTCCTTGCGAGTTCATGCTGCGGTCTGTCCAGTGGTGAGCATCGCGACAAAGGCGGGCGTGGGAACGTACAACCGCGTGCCGAGCTGAACGGTTGGCAGTTGGCCGGATCGCATCGAGTCGCGTACGCGGCGAATAGGGATCTTGAGCATCGTTGCGACCTGCTGCGGTTCGAGGAGGGGAGCGAGTTCGGACAGGGGGTGTCCGAAGATTTGCTCGGCGATCGCGACCACCGGGTCAGATGCTGTTTCCTCATCGAGCGGCGGGATGCGGACCTTCCAGTTGCCGCCGATCATCACGGCCTCGAGATCGTTGGTGTCGATTCTCCGTCGGACCTCTTCGACGGAGATGCCGAGTACCTCGGCTGCCTGCTTGGTGCTCATTGGGTTGTCCATGGCCTAGATAGTGCTTGAGCCGTGGTGGTCCCGGACGCTCGGCGTCCTGGGGCACTAGCGGGCACTAACGCGTGGGGTGAAGCTGTATTCATTCAGCCGACCGTAGATGCACCTTTTCGACGGAAGGCTTGTTCCGTATGGCTCATCAAGTGCCATGCGAGCAGTCGCAAGTGCACCCAAACCTGTGATTTTTGGTTCGATTCCCGTCCACCTCCGCCACTCGTTTCACTCGAGGACTTCATGTAGGTCGGGGTCTTTGGGGCAGAGACCCGTTCGTGCGGTCGATCGCCAGTCAGGGCGGACTGGTCGGCGGAGCGCTCATTGGATCGCCACGGCAGCGCTTCTAAGCGACGCCTTTGAGCCGACAACCGCAGAACGCGCCCGTCGGCCGAACAAATCCTGTTAACTCGGCGCGCCGTGGTGCCTCGGTCCAGTCGGGAACGCCATCGAGGTGATCGGTGCTCGGCGGCAGCGTCCAGCCGCCGATGAGGAGACGATGTCCTCCCAACCAAGGGGGTAGTTGTCGGTTGCTCGATCGAGGGCGTTGATGAGTAAGAGAAGTTCTCAGCTTGGGAGTGAGCGTTGCATCGTGAAAGGTAAACCGCCCGAATTCGGCGGCATGTCAAGACGGCTCCCACAGTCCCACCTGACTCGCTGTAGAAATCGAGATTTGTAGGAGTCGCGCTCCTCGCGCTTAAAAAGACTGAGTATCATTCGCATTATGCAAGATTTGCGGCGTTTTCTTCTTCCGGTGGCGTTGGGTGCCCTAGTCGGTTTACAGGCGTGTGGTGTCGACGATGATTCAGCAAACACTGACGCCTCTGCGATGACCGCCGCTGGCGATGAAGTCGCTGTTGACGAAACCGACCATGCCGACGACGACCATGCCGACGACGAGGGTTCCAGTGGGCTCGGCGCGCACGAACACGGGACGGCAGAGATGACTGTCGCATGGATTGGTGGTGACGTCGCGGTCGACCTGATCAGCCCGACCTTCAACGTTTTTGGGTTCGAGTACGAGCCCACCAGTGACGAGGACCTGGCGATCCAGGCGGACCGAACTGCAGTGCTGACCTCGCCCAACATGATCGTCATAGACGACGAAGCCGCTTGCGCACTCGCCGACCCGGTCGGGACCGAAGTGGAGCGTGACGGCAGCCACTCCGAGATTACAGTGGCGTGGCTGTTTGAGTGCGAGAATCCCAATGGGATCAGCCAGATCGATGCGAGCGGTCTCTTCGACGAGTTTCCGAACTTCGAAGACATCGATGTCGAGTGGATCTCGGAGTCGGAACAGTCATCAGCTGAACTCACTCCGACGGAAACCGGCGTTACGTTGCGGGGGTGACCGATCGAAAGGACGAAGTGGTCCGCCTCGATCGCGTCCGTTTCCGTTGGCCGGGACAGACGTCGGACATCGTGTCGATCGACGAGTTGTCACTCGGTGTCGGCGAGCACCTCTTCGTGCGTGGCGCTAGCGGTAGCGGCAAGACGACCTTGTTGAATCTGCTCTGTGGGCTGCAGGCGCCGTCGAGTGGAACGATTCGACTCCTCGGCACGGACCTCTCGCAGCTTGCATCCGGTCATCTGGATCAATTTCGAGCCGATCACATCGGCGTCATCTTTCAACAGTTCAACCTCCTGCCGTATCTTTCGACACTGGAGAACGTGACGCTGTCGTGCTCGTTCTCGGGCCGCAAGAAGCGACGAGCCTCTCAGTCCACAAACGTCACAGGAACCGCTCGCCGATTGCTGGAAGACCTGAACCTTGCCCCCGAACTCCACCGGGCGTCGGTCAACAAACTGAGCGTCGGTCAACAACAGCGAGTTGCCGTGGCAAGGGCACTTATCGGCACTCCCGAAATTCTCATTGCAGACGAGCCGACTTCGGCCCTCGACGCCGACAACCGAGACCGCTTCATGGATCTATTGTTCCGCGAGACCGAGGCCAGAGGCTGCACGCTTGTGTTCGTGAGTCATGATCCGCTTCTCGCCAAACGGTTCGATCGGTCGATCGAACTCGGTTCGGCGTCCGAGGTGCTTCAAGGCTCACCGTGAACTTGTTGTTAATTGCGCTGAAGAGCGCTCGCTTCCGCCGCACCAGCATTGTGCTCACGGTGATCGCGATCGCTATCAGTGCAACGTTGCTGCTTGGTGTTGACAAGGTTCGCAAAGAAGCAAGATCCAGCTTTTTCAACACGGTCTCGCAAACGGATCTCATCGTCGGGGCAAGGAGCTCGCCGACGAACCTTCTGCTCTACAGCGTGTTTCGCATTGGCAACGCCACCAACAACGTGAGTTGGGAGACGTACGAGTCGATAGCAGACCGCGACGAAGTCGCTTGGACGATTCCGATCTCTCTCGGTGATTCCCATCGGGGATTTCGAGTCATGGGGACATCGTCGGATTATTTCGACTTTTATCGGTACGGGAGTAACAAGGCGCTGACGCTCGACTCCGGCGATCGCTTCGAGGGTGTCTACGAAGCAGTTCTGGGAGCAGACGTTGCGCGTGATCTCGGCTACGACGTCGGTGATGAAATCGTAGTCTCGCATGGGCTGACCTCGGCCGACTTCGCCGGACACGATGACAAGCCGTTCACCGTGGTTGGGATCTTCGACAGGACGGGCACTCCCGTTGATCGAACCGTGCATGTCAGCCTTGCGGGAATCGAGGCGATTCATGTGGACTGGATCGACGGCAGCCGGTCGGGCGTGCAGCTTGATGCCGAGCAGGCGCTTCAATTCGATCTCACACCGACATCAATCACCGCCTTCATGGTGGGGCTAAAAAATCGCGCCCAGACGTTTACCATCCAACGCGAGATCAACGATTACCGAGCCGAGCCGGTGTCGGCCGTCCTTCCCGGGGCCACCCTGAGTCAGTTCTGGCGAACGATCTCACCCGTCGAACAGGTTCTGTTCGTGATCTCCGGGTTCGTGTTGCTCGCCGGACTGCTCGGCATGTTGACCACGATTCTGTCGACGCTTAACGAGCGACGGCGTGAAATTGCAGTGCTACGTGCGGTCGGAGCACGGGGGCGCCATGTCGTGATGCTGATCGTGCTCGAAACCCTGCTGATCGTGACGGCAGGCTGCGCACTCGGCATTGGGATGCTCTATGGATTGATTGCCGTCACCCGTCCAGTCGTCGCACGGCGGTACGGCGTTGACCTCGCCGCGACCTGGCTCGACTCCACTCAGCTGAGTATCCTTGGCGGTGTGATTGGCGCCGCACTTGTCGTCGCGTTGATACCGGGATTCATCGCCTATCGCCGCTCGATCCACGACGGCCTGGCTCTCAAGGTGTAGCCCCGTATGACGACGCAACCCTCCGAGCAACGACAGCGTTCTATACGGACCACCCTGTTGAGTGCGCTTTGTTTATTAATGCTTGCGGGTTCAGCCTGCGGAACGAATGACGTCGATGTCTCCACCGAGGATGCAGTCGCTGTCGCTCCATCGACGCACGAAACTGCGACCGTCGCGAGCGATCCCGAGTACGGCGACTCGATCGCAGACCTGGTCACCGAACCTGAGTCCGCAACGGAAACGGCGAACGCCACGCTGCCTGGGTTTCGGGCTGTCGAGTGGGATGACCTGATTCAACCCGGGTACTCGAGTGATCAGATCCTAGAGCGTTACCGCGATCGTCTAGAGGCAGCTGAACCCGGGTCGCCCGAACTCGATGCGCTATACGAAGAGATGAGCGCGGAGTACGACGGGGCGTCCGTCAACCCACAGCTCGACGGCGAAGACATCCAACTCGCAGGCTTCGTGGCCCCGCTCACTTTCGATGGAGATGCCATCACAGAGTTCCTCCTCGTGCCCTACTTCGGCGCGTGCATTCACGTCCCGCCTCCTCCGGCAAACCAAATCGTCAAGGTCACCCTTGCCGAGGGCGAGAGCCTTTCCCTAGAGGAGTCCTGGGGCGCGGTATGGGTGGCTGGCAAGATGAATGTCACCACGACTGATACAGACCTCGATACGTTTGACGGCCAAATCAGCGTGGTCGCGAGCTACTCGATTACTGAACCAGCCTTTGGCGTCTACGACACCGTGTGACCGCCGCAGCCGGCACTCCGATCATGTGTGTAGAAGCCGGACGCTAACGGCACAGGGTTAGCAAGGATGGGAGCAGGATACGACGGTGTGGGGCTTAAATCAGGCTTCTCGGCGCGTGCCGTCGATGTTGGTGGAAACGTTTGGGAGCATCCAAACGTGAGACTCCGGCATACCTAAAGCGATCTCGAACGCGCTCGGTCAGCCTGGTCATTGGATTGTCGATCCGGGGTATCGCCGATGAAGTGTTGCCGGCGACACGAACGGAACCCGCCGCCTGCGGGGAGCTCCTTGCGATGTCGCCGTTTGCGCTGGTCCCCTGTGCTCGGTGACTCCTGGCCCGTCGGGTAGAGGGCGCTCGGCAAATTCCGTGATTGTGGTGTCAATCGTGACGATAGTGATCTGGGCGCCTGTGTGGTCGTTTTAGAACGGCGCCAAACGGAGGCGACACAACCAGCCCGGGCACAGCTGCCCTGCATTGCAGGCCCTCATGTTGGTGCTTGTGCCGACCAGCTTGTTCCTGATCAGCAACAAGATCGAGAAGATGTGCGCCGATGCCGGCAAGCTGGGCATCGGTGAGCGCACTGGCCGGTCTTGGGTTGCTGCTCTCGATCATCGGCAGCGTTGTCTGGCGGCCCGAAGTACATGGCCACTCAACTCCCATCGGGAGTCCTTGGGTGCCGGTCCCCACCGGGGTCGTATTAGCCAGAGAGTTCGTGCTCGGGCGGCTGTCTCGATGGGACTCGCGTCGCTTTTCGTCACTAGGTTCGAGGCATGCCTGCTCTCGAGTCCACTGTTGACATGTACGACCTGCGGATGTCTGAGGGTGTCCGTCCGCTTTATGAAGCTGTCAAGACTTTCATCCGTGAAGAGGTCCAGCCGATGTCGGAGGAGTTCTTCAAGCTCGGAGAGAACCGCACCGACCGCTGGTCTTATGCGCCCGGCCAGCTTGAGCTGCTCGAAGGGGTGAAGGACAAAGCGAAGGCGAACGGCCTGTGGAATTTTTTCTTGCCCGACGCCGAGACCGGCGAAGGGCTATCGAACCTCGACTACGCGTACATCGCGATTGAGCTCGGCAAGAATCCGCTCGCATCGGAGGCAATGAACTGTGCGGCGCCTGACACCGGCAATATGGAGGTGCTCGAACGCGTCGGCACAGACGCGCAGAAGCGCGAGTGGCTCGATCCGTTGCTGCGCGGTGAGATCCGCTCCGCCTACGCGATGACTGAGCCCGACGTTGCATCTTCGGACGCCAAGAACGTGGCGTGCAAGGCCGTCCGGGACGGTGATGAGTGGGTTATCACTGGCGAGAAGTACTACATCTCCGGCGCAGGCGACCCGCGCTGCAAGATCATGATCACAATGGTGCAGACGAGCCCCGACGGTCCGCCGCATCAGCGTCAGAGTCAAATCCTCGTGCCGATCGACGCGCCCGGCGTGAAGATCGTCGGCCCGATGCACGTGTTCGGCAAGGACGATGCGCCCCATGGCCATATGCACATCCTTTTCGACAACGTGCGCGTGCCCTACGAGAACGTGCTGCTCGGTGAGGGTAGGGGCTTCGAGATCAGCCAGGTGCGTCTCGGCCCAGGCCGCATCCACCACTGCATGCGTGGGATCGGCCAAGCCGAGAAGGCGCTTGAGATGATGGTGTCTCGCGGGCTCACCCGCGACGCGTTCGGCAAGCCACTCGCAAAGCTCGGGGGCAACACTGAAATGATCGCGAAGGCGCGAATTGAAATCGAGTCAATGCGGCGCATGGTGCTCACCGCCGCTAAGGCGATGGACGAACTCGGCAACTCCGAAGCCCGGGTGTGGGTCAGCGCCGTCAAGGCGATGGTGCCGATCCGGGTGTGCGAGATCATCGATCAGGCAATTCAAATGCATGGCGCCACCGGCGTCTCGCAGTGGACCCCCCTGGCTGACATGTACGCGAGCCAGCGAACGCTGCGTTTAGCTGACGGCCCCGACGAAGTCCACTGGATGGTTGTCGGGCGCTCCGAGGTCTCGAAGGGCGAGGAAGTCGCAGCGTCGTACGACCCAAAGGCGAAATATCTCTCTTCGCTTGGCGAGGGCGGCGTTCCCGACCTCAACTTCACCGGCCCCGCCTGATTGAGCTTTACGTGCGCAAGACCGGCCCGACGGGGAGCGCTGCAGCGAAAATAGTTGTTCCCCAGACGCCTAACCCGTTGGCGGTGCGACCAGGGAGACCAGACCGAGAGGGAGCACAATCACTGCCGCGTGTTCGTTGACCGGGCTTGCAGTCGGAAAATTGGCGGAAGCCAACGTTGGCGTTGCGTAGTCGAGAGCGTCATTGACGGACGACTTCAAGTTTCTCGCCTTCGCACTCACTCAGCTCACGTTGCCCGTCATCGCCGCTGCAGACCTCACCTTTGACTTCCGGCCAGCCTCGAGTCCACGCAGGCTGTATCCGCTTGACCGCTTGCTGCGGGAGCTGGTCTTGGATGATTGCACCGGTCGCCCACTCCTGAGAGCAGATCGCTGCGATCGCGGACGAGGCGATCGTATGGGGCTGGCATGGGGACGTAGACGGTGCATCTGAGGGGTTCACGACCAAGGTAGGGCACCCATCAGGGCCATACGTTTAGCGGCGTCCTCGCTTGATCTCGAATATGTACGAGCGCGGGAGTGGTCGCACGGTGACGGTCGGACACTTTGAGGTGGAACTCGCCTCACCGGAGTGGGCGTCGTTCGTTGTCAGCACATTCGGGGGCTATCGGCGAGCGATATCGGTGACGGCACTAGGAGCGACTTCATGAAGCCAACACGCTACCCATGGCGCCGACGGGGCAGTGCTGGGAGGGCGGTGCTTAGACGGCGAGGAGATCACGAGCGCCCGTGTCGGAGCTCGGGTGTCGCAGTTTGCTCATTGCGCGTGCCTCGATCTGACGGATGCGCTCACGGGTCAGGCTAAAGTGGTCGCCGACCTCTTCAAGCGTCCGCGGCTCGCCTCGGTCAAGGCCGAAACGCAGCTTAAGGATCTCGCGCTCGCGTTCGTCGAGTGGTGCGAGCAGACGCGAGATCTCCTCAGGCAGCAGCGCTGTGGCGGCCACCTCGAACGGGGATTCAGCTGAGCGGTCCTCGACAACATCGCCGAGTTCGGCATCGCCATCTTCTCTGAGTGGCTCCGAGAGTGACAGTGGCTCTGCTGCGAAGCGCAATGCCTCGGTGACCTTGTCCTCGGGCATCTCGACTTCCCTTGCCAGCTCGGAAAGTGTGGCGGGTCGTCCGTACTTGAGCTCCAGCCGGGAACGCGCCTTCTGTAACCGGGCGAGCGTGTCGCCGGCGTGCACCGGGAGCCGGATCGTGCGGCCGGTATTGGCGATGCCGCGCGTGATTGCCTGGCGAATCCACCACGTGGCGTAGGTGGAGAACTTGAACCCTTTGCGCCAGTCGAACTTCTCGACGGCATGCATTAGGCCGAGGTTGCCCTCTTGGATGAGGTCTAGGAGCGGCAGACCCGAGGCCTGGTACTTCTTCGCAATCGATACGACAAGGCGCAGGTTCGACTGGACGAACTGACGCTCGGCTTCTTCGCCCTTACGAGCTGTACGGCGCAGCTCGCGTTTCTTGGCCGGGGTGAGTTCCTTGCCACCCAAGTCGAATTGTTCGATCGCCTCGTTGCCAGCCTCAATGGCTTTCGCGAGTCGAACCTCGTCGTCCTTCGTGAGCAATGTGTACTGCCCGATATCGGTGAGGTAGAGACGAACAAGGTCCTCGTCGTCTCTTTCGACTCGATCTTTCGCCACCAGCGACCCACTTTCGAATTGTCGAGTGTGCTCAGTGCCGCATGGAACCCGCACGGAACCGGATCTCCCCAAGGCCTCCGATCCGCGCACGCCTTGGGCGTTTGTGGTAGGAGCTGCGAGACGAGAGCCACGATACCGAGCGAGGGCGGTCGCCCAACTCGCGAAGTGACGACCGCTGGGTGATATCACTTGTTCAGATGAAGGGATCGGTAGTATCGCGATGACAGATAGCCCGGAAATCGAACCAAATCAGGTGGCGGCCGAGATTGAGCTCGCTGTCGTGACGCTGCGGTTCGACGCCAGTGACGCACCGGCGCTCCAAGCCGTGTTGTCCAAGTATGTCGTGCTGACCCGGATGGTGCCTGGCTGTCGCAACATTGACCTCTGCGCGAGCGTTACGACCCCGGGGCGTCTGCTGATCGTGCAGAAGTGGGATGACCTGGAGGCGCAGCGCGCTCATTTCGACTCGGCCCTGATGGTCGAGATGGCGGAGTCATGCAGCGGGTTGCTCGCCGCTCCACCGGAAATCGACCTGTGGGACGGGCTGAGCGCGCACGATCTCAACTGAGGCTGAGCGGGACGCCCGAATGGTAGTTGGCGGATGAACCCACGCCTGTAGAATCGAGCGATGGCGAATCCTATTTTCAACGACCAGACAATGCAGCGTGACGCTGCAGGTTGGGCTGCGCCGGTACGTGACGATCCAGCCCGTGCGAGCACGGGCGCACCCCCGATCGATGACGGGCCGGTGTCGAGCTGGAATAAAAAGGTGATGACCGTCAATGGCACGATTAGCGCCACGACAGTGCTCTTTATCCTGCTCCTAATGTCGGCGTCGTTCGGTTGGTCGCAGGCGTCTGGTCCCGATCTCGCCAACGGTGAGGCGACGTATCAGATGCCACCGATTGCGTGGGTCGGCATCATCGTGGGATTCATCGCCGTAATTGTCGCCAGCTTCAAGCCAGCATTAGCAAAGTTTCTCGGGCCTGTGTATTCGATCGGCTACGGCTTCGCTGTCGGGGCGATCTCGCGGATGTATGAATCGTTCCAAGACGGCATCGTTGTGCAGGCGATAGGTGCAACGCTGTCGGTGTTCCTAGTCATGTTGGTGCTGTATCGAACGCAGATCATCAAGGTCACAGACAAGTTCCGGCGAACAGTTATCTTCGCCACGATCGGCATCCTCGTGCTCTACGGAGTGTCGTTCCTGATGAGCCTTTTTGGAGCATCGATCTCGTTCATCAACAGCCCGAGCGTGCTCGGCATCGGCTTCTCTGTCTTGGTCTGCGGCATCGCTGCAATGAACCTGGCACTCGACTTCGACCGGATTGAGCGGGGCGTGAACGCTCGGATGCCCAAGGACTACGAGTGGGTGTCTGCCCTCGGACTGCTCGTCACGCTGGTCTGGCTGTACCTCGAGATGCTCCGCCTTCTGTCGAAGATCCGCAACTGATTCTCACTCCGTCGTGAACCTCGGCGGGCGCTTGGTCGAAACCGCCGCCACCAGTATTGCGGCGGCTGTGCTCGGGGGCGCTGTCGGCACCCTCGTCGGCATCCCCGTAGTCGCAGCACTGTGCGCGGGAGCGAACGGCGCGATCTCCGGATGGCGCCGGACTTACCACTGGTCCTGCTTGACGGGGCTTGTGGCGTTTACGCTGGATTCGACTTGGTCGCTGCCAATGACGTCGGCCGGGTTGTTCGCAAATGCCGTCGGCATCGTTCAACGCGACGCTGGCTATGTCCCCGAGTTGTCCACGCGCCAGAACCGGCACGTATACCGGCGCGGTTTCATGCCTCGGCGCGGTTTCGCCACGACGCTCGGCAACGTGGTCGCAGGGGCCGGCGACGTTGAACGCCCACGGTGCCGTCGATTGGTGACCGATCACGAGGACGTGCACTGTTGGCAGGCCCGTTGGCTCGGTCCGCTGTATCCGGCTGTGTACGTTGGATGGACGGTGTTCGGTGGGGGGGTCGGGATGGTGATCTGGGCTGTACGTCGCCGTGACGAGCGCTTTACAAAAGTTGTCGAGTCTACGGCGTACTACCTGAACCCGCTCGAGTGGTGGGCGTACAGTCGCGACGATCACTGGCCCCCATCGGGCAAGGTGGCTGACCTCGGGTGGCGGCGGCCGTGCTGCCGCCCGCTTGCCGATGTTCGAGGCGGTCGCTGATCTTCATCGATGTCAGCAGGTCAGCGGAGTGCTCGGAGCGAACTGAACAGGGCGTCGTTGAACTCCGCAGGTGCCTCCTGCTGTGTCCAATGCCCCGCGCCGTCGATAATCGTTGCGCCGCGGAAGTCGGGGAGCATGTCGTGCATCGAGTAGACGTAATCCATGCGGTGCGCAATTACCATGTCCTGGCTTCCACCGATGAACGCGCACGGCATCGGCGGCGCCGGAAGGTCCTTAGTCAATTCCCAGTCGGCGTCGAGGTTGCGGTACCAACTGATTGGGCCAAAGAACCCGCTTGCACTGAACTGTTCGACGTAGCGCGCCTGGTCTCTTGCGGGTAGCCATGCAGGAAGTCCGTCGGGAACACGCGCAGAGTCGACCCATGCGTCGAGCAGCCCGGTGCCCTCAAGGGGTGGGAGCTCTGTGGGATCGACTGGGGCGCGGGCCATCTCGCCCGAACCGCCCCATAGAATCGTCCGCAGGGTCCGGTCGATGTCGGCCTCGAGTTCGTTCTCGACTGGGCCGACCTCCTGAAAGTAGAGCATGTAGAAGAACCGATCCCCATACACCGCCCGGAACATGTCGGTCGGCTTCATCGGCCACGGCGTGTAAGGAACACTTACGTTGACGACATCCGCAACACGATCGGGATGGAACCGTGCGAGGTCCCACACCACCAGTGCACCCCAGTCGTGGCCCACGAATGTGGCGTTCTCGGTGCCGACGTCGTCGAGCAGCGCGACGAGGTCGGCTGACAGGTGATCGCTGCGATACGCGTCGACCTTGCGTGGAGATGACGACGCGCCGTAACCTCGCTGGTCGGGGACGAGCACTCGCCAACCGGCATCGGCGAGAGGTCCGATCTGGTGACGCCAAGAATGCGAACTCTCTGGCCATCCGTGGCACAGCACGATCACCGGGTCGCCGGGCGTCCCGGCATCGATCACATCCAGTTCGATCCCCGGTGCCGTCATGATCCGTCGCATGATCTGCTCAACCATCGTGCAAACGTAGCTCTCTGTCAGCAAGCCGAGAGAGGTTGGCCGATCCTCGAGACCGACCAGCCTTTCAGGGGACCGTGGGGAGGTCGTGCCAACCGAGGTCGTCGGCTGACCAAAGCTGATCAAACACGCAGTCGACTTCGTCGCTGAACCCGAATCGGTTGCGAAAGTCGTACCGGTACCCCTGCTGGATCGGGTCGAGACCAAGTCGATCTAGGCGTCCGCCGCAGTACACGTCCCACGCCGTATTCTGAGCGTTTGTAAGCGCAAGATCGTCGGGGGCATCGGCGAAGTCGGGTCGTAGGCGGTCCTTTGCTCGGAGCATTACCTGGCCCAATGAACGTCGCGCATGAGCCTCGCTGAAGTTGGTGAGGTGCTTGGTGTCCTCGAGCGCACCGCTCTGGAGCCGGAGGGTGATCGTGTGGTCTGACGACGTTCCGGCGACCACCGCTGACATCTTCGACAGCGGTGTCCTCTCGTCGACCTCGACCGCCATTGGGTTCGACAGGCCCAGTAGCGACGCCAAATCGCGGACGATCGCAGCGATCCTGTTCGCGTCGTACGCGACCAGCGTGAACTGTTCAGGCATAACGGTGACGTGGGTCGTCATCGGATCGGGCCCGCTCAGACGTCGGCCGTCTCTCGCGCTAAACGAACCACCTCTTTGCGCTCTTCGAGCGCGTCGTGGTCCATTCCGGCGATCGTGTCGACTTCGTCGTCGGTAAAACCGGCGAGTTCGCGGAAGCGCCGTGCAAGGCCGATCGGACTCTCCTCGCTCTCGCCGCGCGCTCCGCCGAAGCTGAACAACTTGTCGACGACGCGCTGGAAGTCAAGGGCCTTGGCGCGACGGTCGGGATCGTTTTCCGTCACCCGCCGGAGCCAGTCGGAGCCCATTTTGACGTGTGTTACCTCGTCGGCGAGCATCCAGTCTTCGCAAAACTCGAGGAACGGGTCGTCGGCGAGCTGCCCGAATTCCTTCATCTGCGTGAACACGTCGATCGCAAGGCCCTCCAGGGCCCGGTTAACGCCGGCGAGTCGGAGCACCGGATCGTTTGAGCAGGCAGCTTCGAACAAAACGGTGTTCTCTTGGAATTGGCCGATTTCGGTGCCCATCCAATCGGACAACTTGACGCTGATCTCGACGTGGCGAGCTTCGTCCCATGCCTGGCGAGCCATGTCGAGCTTCAGCTCGAACGGAATAGTGCCCTCTGAACCGTCGCCGGCATCGAAGTCGTGTGCGGTGCGCCCAGCGCCTTCAAGCGCCTGAATCTCGCCGACCATGATGCCGTGCATTAGCGATCGCGCAGCGTCCGAAGCATCGTGACGATCGGGGGTGAGGCGGTTGGACGCGCCGCGACTCTTGGCCGTCCTCTGAAGGTCGACCGCAGAGCGTGTGTCGGACATCCGTTCGGCCATGTTGGTCTGCACAAAACGATCGTCTCGGGCGAGATCCTCGACCGGAAAGAATTGACGCATGTGATTCCCCTTTGGTGACTGTGGACGTACTCGTCGCGGAAGATGTTACTGCACTGGTCCGATGCTGCCAGGTCCGGTGATGCCCCCGGCTTCGACCATGATGTCCTCTAGCGCGGCCTGGTGCTCGGTTGCGCGCCGCACATCATCGGGAGTCTTGATCAACGATTGCAGCATCAACTCGCCGTCACGCCAGTCGTCGAACTCGTCTTGAAGCGCGAACTTCAACGAGCGGATGGTGGGGGCATCGGTGATTTCACTGGTGTTGTTCATGTGATACGTGTAGGCAGCGATGAACCGCGGGATTAGAACGCGGTAGACCCCAACCAGCTTTTCGATGGTCAGCCCTGAATCCTCCGGCTCAGTCATTGCGGCAACGAAGCGCTCCATAGCGTCGTTCGCTGGCGCGGTCAGGCGCTCTGGCTTCATCTCGCGGAGCTCGGGAAGGCGCTTGTGCCAGAGTTCGGCGTGCCACGCGTGGCGGTAGCAGTGGGTGCCTAGCCGCATCTTGATGTCAAGTTCGGGCACGGTTGCCACCCAGCCGCCGAGTGCTTCGAAAAGCTTCATCTCGGTCCACTTGTAGTTGCCAACGCGCCGTGCCGTCTCGGCCACGTCGAACGAGCCCGGCAGGTCACGTCGGTCCCACGGTGCGAACGGAGCACGGACGTGCGAGCGGCTCGTGTCGGTTGCGGTGTCGGTTGTGGTGTCGGCTCCCATTACGAGATCGTAGGCCGAAGCGAAAGTACCCGGCGGATCCCGGCACCCAAGCGCAGTCCAGATCGCTACGAATGATGCGAGGCAGACCAGGCTGCTTCGGCTGCACCGAGGTCAGTGGCCGGTGGTCCGTCGGCGACGTATTCGAGCAACATCGCGCGCCATGGCCCGTGTGCCTCAAGCTTGCCGAGGATGGCGCTCACTCCCCACACCACGCGGTCGAGAATCACGAAGCTTGGGGGCATGTTTAGCTGTTCGATCACCCGGCCGTGCGGGCCCTGCACATCGAAGATCTTGGCGATCGTGTCGCGCATCCACTCGCGGGTGAAGGTGAACTCGTCAGTGAGATATGGCACGTACGGGCTCGACACATAGTCGTACACGAGTGCCGGGTCGAGCCCGTGCGAGGCGGGCAGAAAGTTGGAGCGGACCATCTCGGCGACGAGCTTGTCGGGATCGCGATCGACGATGATCGCGTCGATCGTTGGGCTCAACGTTTCCCACTCGCCGGGCGACCAGCGCTTTACCAAGCCGTAGTCGAGGAAGGTGACGCTGCCGTCGTGATGGAATTTGTAGTTCCCGGGGTGTGGGTCTCCGTTGAAGATGCCGTACCGATTGATCGCGTTCTGCGCGAAGCGCCAGACGACTTCGCCGGCTCGCTGCTGCGTCTCGATCGATTCCTTGGCACGGAACTCGTCAAACGTCATCCCGTCGACCCATTCGGTGGTGAGCACCCGCTCACTGCACAACTCGGGCACGAGCTTGGGAATCCGCGCCCACGGGTGGCCCTGGAAACGAGCCTCAAACTCGGCGAGGTTGCCGGCTTCGATTGAGTAGTCGAGCTCCTCACGCATCCGGTCGCGAAGCTCGTCGACTAGACCTTTCGCGTCGAGGCCCTTCAGCATCATCGACGAGAACATGGCGTACATCACTTCGGCGGCATCGAGATCGCTCTCAATTGCTTCGTGGACGCCGGGATACTGGACCTTCACTGCAATGTCGCGGCCGTCGTGCGTGATCGCCTTGTGGACCTGGCCGATCGATGCAGCGGCGACGGGCATATCCGACCAGTCGAGGAATACTCTTTCGGGCGGCCTGCCGAAGTCGTCGCGAACCACGGTGGCCGCCAACGTCGGTGCCATTGGCTCTGCGTCGGCCTGCAACGTGGCAAGCGCCTCCTGCGCCTCATCTGGCAGCGCCTCGAAGATAAAGCTGATCAGTTGGCCAGCCTTCATAAGGACGCCCTTCATTTCCCCGAGTTCCTTAGCGACGTCCTCGGCGGTTCGAATGGCGAACTGCTCGTCAAGTTGCGCGCGCCGCTCCTCGGCGCTGCCGATGCCGCGCACTCGTGAAACGGCGAATCGAGCCGAGTTCCGCGCCGACAGCTTCCAGACCTTTGCCGATCGCGTAAAACGGTTGGTGATCGGTGACGCCGCTGCCTGCTTTCCGGCTCGCTGCGCCGCTGCGGTGAGGCCGGCGGCGAGCGCGATGACCGACGCCATCGAGGCCACAGCCCTTTTCTGCATTAGGCCCGCCGGACGAGTGGGTCGGCGTCGAGGACCTCGACGGAGATCGGTGCCCCGGTCACCTCGTCGGTCCAGTAGCTCCCGTCGACGAGTCGTTCGAGTGCCAGCTGTACGCCGTCAAGGTCGGCCTCGATCGCATCCAGGTCGATTGTGCTGTCGACCGCGTAGTCGGCGCCGCCGTCAGGTTGTGGGCTCGGTGAGGGCATAGGCTCGCCGAACACCGGAGTCGGCCCGTTGGAGTCGGTCACGAACATGACGCTATCGCTTCGGGCAGCGCAGATTCCGTGCCGACGGTATCGGCGGGGCGTAATGCCCTTGTTCCGATCGCGGTCTAGCCTGTGCACGTGCCTCGGGAGAACGTTACTTCGAACTCGCAGACGTCACCGTTGCTCGCTCTTTCGACGAGCGGAGCCGACCGTGGCCGTGTTGAAGCGGCCATGCACGCCGCCGTTGTCACACCGGACGCGTACCTCACCGAAATCGCGTCGCATCTGATCGTTGCTGGCGGAAAGCGATTACGCCCCGTTCTCGCGGCCGTCGCTGCGCAAGTCGGTGGGCAGGCTGCCTCCGATGATGTGGTTCGCGGAGGCGTATCCTGTGAACTGGTCCACCTCGGATCGCTTTACCACGACGACGTCATGGACGAAGCCGACACCCGCCGCGGCGTTGAGACCGTCAACGCCAAGTGGGGTAATCTGCAGGCGATTCTCGCTGGCGACTTTCTTCTTGCTCGGGCGTCGGAGATCGCCGCATCGCTCGGCACTGAAGTAGCAGGGCTGCTCGCCCGCACCATCGGTTGGCTCTGTGAAGGGCAAATCGAAGAGCTCCGCTTCACCTATGACGTGTCTCGGACCGAAGACAGCTACTACACGTCGATCCATGGCAAGACGGCGTCTCTCTACGGGACCGCAGCGCGCATCGGGGGCATCGTTGCCGGCCACACCCCCGAAACCATCGACGCACTGACCGAATTTGGCAATGCGTACGGCATGGTGTTCCAGATCGTCGACGATGTTCTCGACGCCACCGCTACCGATGAGCAGCTCGGAAAACCGGCCGGACATGACATGGTCGAAGGCGTGTACACGCTCCCGGTGTTGCGTACAATAGCGTTGGGCTCGTCCGCAGGCGATGAGCTCGAAACACTGCTCGGGGAACCGCTTGATGCCGCAAAGCAGCGTCGAGCGTTGTCCATTGTGCGATCGAGTGACGGCGTGGCGTCGGCGATCGACACCGCGGGGGAGTACGTCGACCGGGCAATCGCCGCCTGCGATCAATTCCCCGACACCGAGGCGACCGCTGCGCTTCGATCCGCTCCCGTGGCGCTGTTGGCGAACGTATCTATTCCGGTCTGATCGACCCGTCCTGGCTATAGATCGGGCACACTTGCCATAATGCATGTGATCATCGTTGGCGCCGGCGAAGTCGGCCGCTTCCTCGCTCAGCGTCTCGGTGCTGAGGGAAACGACATTGTCATCGTCGAACAGAACGTGGCTGTCGCTGCGTCGATCGGTGAAGAACTCGACGTCCAAGTCGTTGTTGGTAGTGCAACCGTGCCCTCCACCCTCGCGGCCGCCGGCGTCGATCGTGCCGACCTGTTAGCGGGCGTGACCCAGAACGACGAAGTCAATTTCATCGCTTCGCTACTGGCCAAGGACCGTGGCGTGCCGCAAACCGTCGCCCGCATCCAGACCGAAGAACTGCGCGGGCCTGCCGGTAAGACATTGCGTGACGCAATGAAAGCTGATCTAATCATCGATCCTGACGCCGACACCGCTGACGAGATCATGGAACTCGCACGGGCGTCGGGCGCAGACGAGGTGTATCGGATGTCTGATGGCGACCTCGTTTTGGTTGGCGCAGTCATCAGCGAGTCATCTGCGCTCGCTGGGAGCACGCTGGCCGAGGTCGGTCAGAGCTACGAACCAAATTGGCGGTTCCTCTTCGGCGCTTTGACGCGTGACGGCGAAACAGTGATCCCACGCGGTGACCAGCGCCTAGAGGCTGGTGATCATGTGCGTGTCCTCACCACACGTTCGGCGCTTGATGAAATCCTCGAGTTGCTCGGTGCAAAGCATCGACGGGCCAAACGCGTCATGGTCCTCGGCGGAGGAGCGGTTGGCTCACGAGTGGCGGAGCGGTTCTGCGAGGATGGCTGCGAAGTCGTGCTGGTCGAACAGGACATTGATCGGGCGAAGCACTTGAGTGAAAAGCTTCCATACGTCACGGTCGTGAACGGTGATATCGAAGATGTCGACCTACTCAACGAAGAGTCCATCACCCGGATGGACCACGTGATCGCCGCAACAGGCGACGATGCGGCCAATGTCCTAGCGTGTGCGTTCGCGGCCACCGAGAAGCGCACGTTCACGGTCGCCGTTCTGCATCGACTCGCGCTGTTGCCACTCGTCCGTCAGTTTGGCATCGATGCATCTGTCAGCCCGCGTACGGCGTCGGCCAACGCGGTACTGCGTCACGTCCGCGGCGGCACGGCATCGGTTGCGACCTTTCTAGAGAGTGATATTGAGGTCGACGAGTTCGAGATTGAGGCCGACTCGGTCGCTGACGGTGCGCGCGTCGCTGATCTGCATTTGCCTCATTCGATTGTCCTCGGTGCGGTTACGCGCGAAGGGCAGGCCGGGGAAATCGTGCGCGGGAACACGACGCTGCACGCCGGCGATAACGTCGTTGTCTTCGCTCGTCCCGAGTCGATCCCGGCGTTGCTGAAGGCATTCACGGCGTGAGCCCGAGAGCGGGTCGTGAACACCGCAACATAGACCCCCGAGCGCTACTCGACATGCGGACATCGGTTGTTGGTCGAGGTGAGCGCCTGGTTCGGGCCAACCGTCGCCCGACGCTCGCCGGACACATCGTGGGCCTCACGATCATGGTGGTCGGGTTGGGGATGTTCGCATCAGGAACGGTCGACCTCGTCGACGGTGGCGCGAACACCGTCGTCCTGCTGAGCGTCGGCCTCGTGATGAGTGTGGTCGGCGCAGTGACCTGGCGATTGACCATGACTCCCAGGCAGATTCGCGTACTCGACGTCTTCAAGGCGGTGACCGTCACGTGGATCGTGATTGCAGTCGCAGGCGCCGTGCCCTACGTCCTCACCGGACACTTCGTGCACTGGGATGATGCGTTGTTCGAGTCTGTCTCGGGTTTCACGACTACGGGTGCCACGGTCACGCCCGATATCGAGGCTATGTCACGCGGGCTGTTGTTCTGGCGCTCGTTGTCGCAGTGGATGGGTGGAATGGGGGTCATCGTGCTCGTCGTTGCCGTACTCCCGACCGTCGGTTCCGGTGGGATGAGCCTTATGCAGGCTGAGGCCCCGGGCCCGACCGGCGAGAGGCTGACGCCTAGAGTCCGCGAGACTGCCCGTCGTCTGTGGGGTGTGTACATCGGGCTGACCATCATCATCGGAGCCGCGTACGCGGCGGCGGGGATGAGTCTGTACGACGCCGTGAGCCACAGCTTCACGACCGTATCGACCGGAGGTTTCTCGCCGTACCAGGCATCAATCGGACATTTCGAGTCCGCTGCGATCGAGTGGCTTGCAATCGTCAGCATGTTTCTGGCCGGGGGGAGTTTCACCTTGTACTACCGCGCATTGCGCAAGGACGTGAAGCCACTCTTTGTATCGACCGAGTTCCGGATTTACGTTCTGATCGTTCTCGGCACCACGCTCTGGTGCTTTGTGACTTCCGGCGCAGGCGATGGCACTAGCGCCGGCTTCCGCGATTCGTTATTCACCATGACGTCAACGATCACGACAACCGGTTACGTCACGAGCGATTACGGCGCGTGGAGCCAAGCTGCACAGGCGCTGATCCTGGTCCTGCTGCCGATCGGCGCGATGGCCGGGTCGACTGCGGGTGGGGTAAAGATCCTTCGGGTGATGGCAGTGTCCAGCTTCGCTCATCGCGAAGCGCTCAAGCATCTGCACCCGCGCCTTGTGCGACCCGTACGCGTCGGTCGGGGAATCCTCTCCGACGACGTTGCTGGCAAGGTTGTGGGATTCCTTCTGTTGGCATTGGTGATCTTTGGCGGTGGCGCGTTCCTGATCGCAGCGACGGGACCCGACATGATCACGTCGTTCTCGGCGTCGGCAACGTCGATCGGCAACGTCGGTCCGGGTCTCGGCGAACTTGACCACACTGGTGACTTTCTAGTGATCCCACGAGAAGGCCGGGCGATCGCGATGCTGCAGATGCTGCTCGGTCGCTTGGAGATCTATCCGGTGATCCTCGCTTTGTCAATAGTGACGCTGCGCCTCCCGCGGCCGGGTAAACGCCGCGAGACGCTGCACCACTGACAGGCGGTCGCTCTGTGGCGGATCACCAACTCGGTGCAAAGCGAGCGATGATTGCAGCGAGGCGGTATGCGCGTTCGGCACCGCCGGCTTCCCCGTCGCGTAGTTCGTTCGTGGCAATCCGCACCGCAGCACCCATTGCCGCATCGCTGCGGATGCCGACGGTGAGTGCGGTGCGGAGCGGCCACGGACGGCCGAGGAAGCGTGCGGTGAGTCGTCCGACCTTGTGGTATCGGCCGAGTGCCTCGTCGAGGAGTGCAGGGTAACGCTGGAGGGTGGTCGAGTTGCCGACGGTGAGCGCCTCGTTGAGTACATCGGCTGCGGTGCGGCCCGTCGCAAGGGCGGCGCGGACTCCGTGGCTGTTGAAGGGGTTGGCCATCCCTGCAGCGTCGCCGGCGACTAGGAAGGTGGCTCCCATCGTCGGCGATACCGAGCCGCCGACCGGTGTGCGTCGGCGGACCGGTTCGACCAGGCGCTCGGCGGGATCGAACTGCCATCGTTGCGCAACCGATCTGGCGAACGAGTCGAGCAGCTTGACGATGTTCACGCCTCGAACATCGCGGTAGCTGGATAAGACTGTTACACCGACGTTTAGGGTCCCGTCCCCGACGGGATGGACCCACCCGTGGCCGGTCACGGGATGGCCGTTGGCATCAGATGGTCCAAGTGAGGTCTCGATCCACGAGTCAGTTGAGCGTTCGCTGGCGACGTACGTACTAGCCGAAATTGCGTAGGGCCATCGGCGGTCACGATGCGTGCCGAGGCCACGTCCAAACCGGCTATTCGCTCCGTCGGCGACGAGAAGGAACCGGCATCCGATTTCGCTGGCGGAGCCGTCCCGATACTCGATCGACGCGCCGCGGACGAAGCCCCGTTCGACCGTGGGAGCGGTGGCCCGGGCGCCGAGTCGAACGTCGGCGCCGACTGCAACGGCGCGCTTGCGTAGCGCAGCATTCAGATCGGAACGGCGCAAGACGGCACCACCGGATTGACTTGACCGGGTGTCGGGCCACCTGACGGGTACTGAACGTCCGCCGTGCCACAGTCTTGATCCAGTGATCGCGTTGCCGCCAAGTGCGTTGAGGTTGAGGCCGAGATCGACGAGTTCATCGACGGCAGCTGGGACGAGCAGATCGCCGCGTGCCACGGGCGACTCCCCACCGCTGCGCTCGAGAACGGTCACCTGGTGGCCCATGGCAGCGAGGCGGATGGCAGCTGAACACCCGGCGGGCCCGCCGCCAACGACGAGTACGTCGGTCGACGAACGTTCGGTCACGGCGCGCAGACTACTCCCGCATCTGCGGTGCTTCGATCGAGGGGATTCAGGATTCGGAGGATGAACCCTCGGCCGGCGGGCCAACGGCTTGCATTTCGAACTGCTCGCCGTTTGCACCAACGAAGGTTTCGACCTCCTCGTCGGTGAGGGAAAATGCGCCGCCCTCGAGCGCTTCGAAGACCGGTGATTCGGCCGAGCAGAAGGTCTCGAACTCCTCGCTCCATTCCTCGCTGGTTGGGTCAGCCCCGCCCAGGGTGTATCGCTCGTGGCAGACCACACCGAGAATCTCGTAGTCGGTTAGCCCGCCCCCGGCTGCAGAGCCCTGCTGAGGCATCACGCCAAGTGCGCCGGTGAGGTGTGGTCCCCCCTCGCGTTCGGGATTACCGTAGATCTCGATTTCGGCGAGGTTGTACTCACCGGTGCCCCAGTAGACGTAGCGGAGTTGGTCTTCGATGTTCGGGAATGTTTTGAGGACCTCCTCGCCGGCAAACGCGTAGCCCACGCCGCCGCCACCGGCAGCGCCGTGACATGCAGCGCAACTGCCGTACTGCTCGGCGCCGATGCCGAGCGGGCCCTCGACGACTTCCGGCGCCTCTGTTAGCGCACGAACGTACATAAGACCCCACACGGGCATGAGTCCCAACGTGGCCATCGCCCACCATGGAACCTTGCGGCGTTGCTTGGCAGCGGTGACGTACGCAGGGTCAGGCGGGGGCGGGGTGACCACTGCCGCGGCGGGCGGTCCAGTGCGCGCAGGCGGACCGCTGGAGACTGCTGCTGCGGGAGCAGCGGCCTGCTCACTAGTTGCCGGTGTCGCTGCGGGCGCGACGGCGGTGCCTTCGGTGGCGTCGCCGCCCTGGCCGATCGCAGCGCGACGCTCGCGCGACCGCTTCAGCAGGTGCTCGGGGATTTCAGTCACCCGGTAGAGGATAGATGGCGGTTACTGGCCGGAGAAACTTTCGATCGACATTCGCGTTGTTCTTCGGGATTTAGATGTCACGTGAGAACTTGTGCACAACCTGGCGCGCGCCGACGACCTGTCTGCCAGACTTCGTGCGTTCCTCTCCCACAGGTAAGATGGTAGAGACCACCGTTCCCGATTCAGGAGTTCGCACCCACCGATGATCGCTGTCGACATCTTGAGATGGCCTGGCTTCAATCAGGCGTTTATCGTCTCGTTCATTGCGTCGCTGGCCATGATCGGCGGGGTCGTGTGGTACGGCAAGCGACGTCCCGTGGGTAAGCCCGTGTCGTGGGGCGAGGCAATGCTCGGCTCGGTGTACATCTTCTGGATGTTGTTCCTCACCTACGGCATTCTTCCGCACCAGTTCATTGACCATGCCGACAAGAACCTCGGCTGGTCGCGAGACAAGTTGATCTTCGGACCCTTTGGTATCTTGAAGCCGCAGTCGGCCGGCGGTTGGAACCCGGTCACGCTGCAATACGAGGCGGTCCGCGACACGATCGTCGTCCTGCTTCACGCCGTGTTCTTCGGGCTGCAAATCTGGCTTGCAATTTGGTGGCAGAAGCGTGGCGACAAAGTCGTCAAGGAACTTCCGACCTCGACGTACGGCCGCCCACTAATGAAGAAGGCATGATCGGAATGCCCCTAGTTTCGACACCGACAAAGCTCCGGCCGTTGAGTGTGTTTATTGGCGTAGTGACGTGCGAGTGGTTCAGCGCCAGCGAACTGTCGGAATGCGCTGAACGATGACGAAGACCGACGCCAATCCCCCGATGATGCCGTACACCGACGACTACACGTTGGTCGAAGTTGACGCGGACTACCTGTCGAAGGCTGTCAAGCCCAAACAGTTCATCCACATTGACCAGTCGGAATGTATTAGCTGTGAGGGTTGTGTCGACATTTGCCCATGGAAATGCATCCATATGGTGAGCCTCGACGCTGTCGACGACGCAGTCGGGACTGAACAGCCGGGCACCGACCCGTCCGATGCGTTCATGTTTACCATCGACGATGACATTTGCACGCGCTGCGCCTTGTGCGTCGATCGCTGTCCTACCGGTGTCATCATCCTCGGTAAGGCCGGTACCGCAACTGCGGTCGGCGACTACCACACACGAACCAACAATCATGGCTACGGCTATGGCATGAGGCTTTGATGTCCTTCAATCTCGAAACACATCCCACCCATGAACCGCTTAAATTGAGCCGACCTCCTCTGCGACACGTGCGCGATGGAGCGCCAGCGAGTGAGCGGCCAGACGCGGCCTGCGTGGCCGGGGAACGCTGAACATGTCCAAGATCATCGACGACAAACCGAAGCCCACGATTGGAGACCGCGCCAAAGATGCGGTTGACGGCGTGCAAGGCAGTCAGGCGTGGAGCTCGGTCTTCCGTCCCGGCTCAATTTTCCGAAAGGGCTACACCGACAGCCCGCGTAACCGCAGCTATGTGATCATGAACTCGGTGCTCTACCACTTGCACCCGGTAAAGGTGAAGCGTCACGCCGTCAAGGTGAGTTACACGCTGTGTCTGGGCGGTCTGAGCTTCTTCTTGTTCATCTTGCTTACGGTCACTGGCATCTTTTTGATGTTCTTCTACCGCCCCGAGACGACGGCGGCATGGAATGACATCAACAATCTGCAGACCTCGGTGACATTTGGACTGCTGGTCCGCAACATGCACAGATGGGGCGCTCATCTAATGGTGCTTGCGGTGTTCTTGCATATGGCACGGGTTTTTTACCATGGCGCGTACAAGCCACCGCGCGAGTTCAACTGGGTGATTGGGGTGATCCTGCTGATGCTCACCCTGCTTCTGTCGTTTACCGGGTACCTGCTGCCCTGGGACCAGTTGGCGCTGTGGGCGGTGACCGTTGGCACAAACATGATGGGGTATACCCCTGTCTTCGGTCAGGAGGTTAGATTCGTCTTACTTGGTGGGGCCGAAATCGGCGCTGAAACTCTGCTGAGGTGGTACGTCTTGCATGTCTTGTTCCTGCCGTTCGTGATTGTCATCTTCATGGCGATTCACTTCTGGCGGGTCCGTAAAGACGGCGGCATCTCGGGTCCATTGTGATCCGGACAGTTGAACGGCTACGTAATAAGGATGAAGAGGTCAAGGTATGACTGAAATCCCAGAGCATTTGCTGAAGCGGGCAGCAGCGGCGCGTGATAAGGCGAAAGTTGAGCCAGCTCCTGCTGCCGAGGAGGCACCGGGTGACTCGCGGATTCCTGCGCACCTGCTCCAACGGAGTAAGGCGGCGAAAACGTCGAAGGATGCCCCTGCAGCCGAGCCCGCAGGTGCTGTTGCCGTAGCCGACAAGGTCGGCGCAGTCGTTGCTGCTGGCCCTGCGGAGGGTGGCGTTCCAATCGGCGCAGGTCCAGGTGGACACACCCAGCGGCTATTGACCGTAGTTAAGTCGGGCACTATTCAAGACGTGAAAGCCGTACCGGTAGACAAGGTCCACACCTGGCCACATTTGCTCGCCGCCGAGTTCGTGGCTGCGCTTGCATGCACGGCGTTGACCTTCGTGTTCTCAATCTTCGTGCACGCACCGCTGCTCGAATTGGCCAACACGAACCAGACACCGAACCCGTCGAAGGCCCCTTGGTACTTCCTCGGCCTGCAGGAAATGCTGACCATGTTTCACCCGATGGTTGCGGGTGTGACACTCCCTGGTGTCGGCATGATCGCACTGATTCTTGCGCCGTACCTTGATCGTAACCCGTCGAATAAGCCAGAGGATCGCAAGTTCGCTACGTCCATCCACACTGTTCACCTGATGTTCTGGGCCGTGCTCGTCATCATTGGTTCATTCTTCCGGGGCCCCGGCTTCAACTTCGTCCTGCCGTGGGTCGACGGCCTGTTCTTCGAGCTCTAGTGCCAAAGGAGTACATCTCATGAGTACCGCAGCTGTCATCGTCGTCGCCGTCGGGGTCGTTCTTGTCCTCGCCGCAGTGAGCTTCTTTACCCTCGCTCGTCGCAGTGACGTTCGGGGCGCAGGCGCCCTGTCGAGCGAGACCCTTAGCCGGGACAAGGCGAGCCGGAAGGACTCCCTCGAGTTTGAAGCCACGGCCACGTCCGGCGCCGTCCGAACTGCCCAAGCCGCCGAGGCCGAGGGTACCGCTGCTCGTGGGTCGGGTACGGCACTTGCCAACGTCGACGAAGTGCCTGCTCTGGTTCCCTGGGTCGCTCCCGACCCTGAGGCCGTCGGTGTGTCACGGCGTCAGTTTTTCAACCGGGCCACTGTGACGTTAATGGGCGCTGGCCTCGGGGCGTTCGCTGCGGCGGCCTTCGTGGGTTTCCTCTGGCCTAGTAGCACCGGTGGCTTTGGAGGTTCGGTGCCCGTCGGCAAGCTCGGTGTCATTAAGGATGGTATCAAGCAGGGGGGAGGGTTCTTCTATGCACCCGAGGCTCGCGCATGGATCACCGCCTACCCGGCCGAGGCACTTCCGGTTGCGAAGACGATCTATCCCGACAACGTGCTCAATGCGATGGAGCAGGGAATCGTCGTGCTCAGCCAGAAATGTCCGCACCTAGGATGTCGGATCCCCGAGTGCGCCACCAGCCAGTGGTTCGAATGCCAGTGCCACGGTTCTCAGTACAACCGTGTCGGTGAGAAAAAAGCCGGTCCTGCTCCTCGCGGGATGGATCATTTCCCGGCGACCTTTGCGGCGAGCGGTGACGTCACGATCGACACCGGCACCGTCGTGCCAGGTGCGGCGATCGGTGTTAACACCACCGGCCAGGAAGCCGAAGGGCCACACTGCACCGGGGGCGGCGACCACTGATGCTTGCGCTCACGACCACGGCGATCGCCGGTGTTGCGTTTTTCGTTATCATCGTCGGGTTCGTCATCTACGCGGCGTTCAACATTCGCGGAGGGCGCTCCGAGGTCGGCTCAGAGATCGAACTCGCGCCGAATCGCAAGGAATACTACGATGACGAGACCCTTGAGGGTCCCCGTCTCGAGCGACTGCAACTGCTCGGCTTGGCCTTACTTCTGGTCAGCGTTATCGGTCTGCCGGTCTACTGGGTAATGGAACCTGGCCGTCAGGCCGGAGCCCAGGAGGGCTGGGACAAGCGTTTCGCTTCATGGGGCGAGGAACTTTTTGCGCCAACGGCCGAGGGCGGGTTTAACTGCGCTGGTTGTCACGGCGGCATGAACGCTGTCGGCGGTGAAGCACCGTTCACGGTTACCGACCCTCAGACCGGTGCGGTTTCGGCCGTCAACTGGAAGGCTCCAGCACTCAATACCGTGCTTTATCGATTTGATGAGTCGGAAATCGAGTTTATTCTCAATTACGGACGACCCTTCTCGCCGATGTCGCCGTGGGGCACCGTTGGCGGAGGCCCGATGACCACGCAGCAGATCGAGACGCTCATCGAATACATGAAGAGTATTCAAATCCCGCGTGAGGGTTGCCTCGAAGATGAACTGGGTGGCGACGAGTACTTTGACGTACAACTCTGCGACTCGGGTGTTCTACCTGCCGCCGATCGTGACAACATTGAAGCTGCGGCACGCCTCGCGATGGAGACCGATGGCGTGAGCTACGGAGAAGCCCTCTACAACCTTGAACTGGGGAGCGGGGCTTACAGCTGTGCTCGGTGCCATACGTTGGGCTGGAGCTACGGGGATCCTGGTGTGGCGGGTCAGGGCGCCTATGGTTGGAACTTGACCGGCGGTTCCGTCAATAGTCACTTTGTCGACGAAGAGCAGTTAGTCAACTTCATTAAGAACGGCTCCGAGTTCGGCAAGCTGTACGGAATCAATGGCCAGGGCAGCGGACGCATGCCTGGCTTCGGTTCGGTACTAACCGACGAGCAGATTCGTGCCGTCGTCGAATACGTCCGGAGTCTGTAAGCAAAATGAACCTGTTGGCAATCGGCTGGGAGCCGGAACTTCGCGGTCTGCTCACCGTCGTCATCGCCGTCGTGATCTTAATGGGCAGCGTCTACTTGATCATGATGACGAATATGGGATCGCGTCTTGCGTTCCTGGTCGCACTGGCAGGGCTTGCGGGCTGGATGATGCTCATGGGCGCAACCTGGTGGATCTATGGCATCGGTCTTCGCGGCCCTGACCCGACTTGGGCGGCTGTTCCCGGGTCTACGGTCCTGCAGGAGACGTCGGCGCTTCGTAGTGCAGGAGTGCTTGACGTGCTACCTGAAATTCCTGACGATGCGACGCCCGCCGAGGAGGCGGAAATCGTCGGCGACGAGCTGCAGGAAGAGGGTTTCGTCGTGCTTGATCCTGCTTCACCAGCTTTCGGACAGGCAGCAGCATCGGCGAGCGTTTTCCTTGAGGAAGAAGGCGTGTACGCGCCCGGCGAGTACACGATCACCGATATCTATGACATCGGCGGCGACCGATCCCCACGCATTAAGGCCGGTGCTGTGCCGGGACTGAGCGACGACTCGCTCGATTTCCTTGCATTCTTTCACGAGCCCCATTACGTCGTTGTCGAAGCCGCACCGCTTGAGCAGGTTCGGACCGAGCCGGGTCGCGCCCCAGTGCCGGCAACGATCGACGAGACACAGCCGCGTCAGTACGTCTACATGATCCGCGATCTAGGCGCGCGCCGCCAGCCGGCCGTGGTGCTCACTATCGGCGGAGGCGCAATCTTCCTCGCGCTCTGCTACATGTTGCACCGCCGCGACCGGCAACTCGACGCAAATATTAAGAACAGCAAGAACATGGCGGCCGAAAGAGAGATGGCCACCGTCTGATGGGCCAGTATCTGCCGATCGTCACCTTGATGCTGCTTGGCATCGTTTTTGGCATGCTCAGCCTGCTTGCGTCGAAGCTGCTCGGGCCAAAACGGCCGTCGGCAGCTAAAGAAGCGCCGTACGAGTGCGGCATTGTTCCGTCGCGTGAGCCTCCGGAGCGGTTCCCGGTGAGTTTTTACATTGTCGCAATGCTCTTCATCATGTTCGACATTGAGATCATCTTCGTGTATCCGTACGCCGTGTCACGTGGTGAACTTGGCGCCTACGGCTTCTGGGCCGTTCTAATATTCTCGGTCGTGTTCTTCATCACCTTCGTATACGAAGTCGCCCGCGGTGGCCTTGACTGGGGTCCGGTCCAGCAGTACCGGAGCCTGCAGTCCGAAGCCAACATGGTGTCGCCAACACGTTCGATCGACTCGACCATTCGACGCGTCGGCACCGAAGGCCGTCAGGTCGAACCCGGCGAAACTACGAAGCAACCCGCCGCATAAGGAGACCGCAATATGGGCATCGTTAACGATGTGCTCGACGACGGACTGGGCGGCCTCTCGCACAACGTCATCACAGGCAAACTGGAAGATCTCGTCAACTGGTCGCGCTCGCGTTCGTCGTGGCCAGCATCGTTCGGCTTAGCATGCTGTGCAATCGAGATGATGGCCACCGGCGGGGCGCACTACGACATCTCCCGCTTCGGTATGGAGGTCTTCCGTGCCAGCCCCCGACAGGCAGACATCATGATCGTGGCTGGACGCGTGAGCCAGAAAATGGCGCCCGTTTTGCGTCAGGTTTACGACCAGATGATGGAGCCAAAGTGGGTTATCTCGATGGGCGTCTGTGCAAGTTCTGGCGGGATGTTCAACAACTATGCGGTGGTGCAGGGCGTCGACCAAGTCGTTCCGGTCGACGTTTATGCACCCGGCTGTCCGCCGACGCCTGAGACGTTGATCCACGCAATTGAGCAGCTTCATGGCCTGATCGAGAACGAGCAGATTCTGAAGCGTCGCAAGGAAACAGGTGCCGGCGCGAACATCCATGTGCAGCACATCGATTCCGGTTCGACGCCCGTGTTGATGGGAAGCAAGCACTGATGGACGGTGCGGCCGAGGGAACGCCCAAGATGCATGGCTGCCCAGTCACGCAGTCGCACGGCCAAGAAGTGATCCACCCGACGCGTGAGCAGTATCTCGACGTCGCCAAGTCGCTTGCTGACGAGGGCTACACGATGGCGCTTGACCTGTGCGGCGTCGACTATCTCCAGCACATGAGTCGTCCGCTCCCCTATGGCATCGTGCCCGAGCGCTTCGAAGTTGTCGTGCAGTTGCTCGACATAGGCAACCGTCGCCGGACGCGACTCCGCGTCCAGGTTCCCGAGAGCGATCCAGTCGTTGCGTCGTTGTTCGATTTGCATCCCGGAATCGAAGCCCCCGAGCGTGAGACTTACGACATGTTTGGGATTGAGTTCGACGACCACCCTGATCTCACCCGGATCCTGATGCCCGAAGACTGGGACGGCCATCCGCTCCGTAAGGACTTCGGACTCGGCTCCATCCCTGTGCAATTCAAGGAGGTCCATGCATGAGCACCACCGAAGAGGTCACTGCTGAGGCCGACGCTTTCGATGAAGCCCCCGTCTCGACGCCAGATACCCCATCGTATGCGGTCTTCATTCCGAATACAGACGAAGGGGCTCAGCTGCTCAAGCCGCGCAGCCAGACGACGGCGCGCGAGTTGATGCGTGAAGTCGGATCGGTGCTGCGCATGTCCGAAGCCGAAGCCGCCCAGCTCGGTGAACTGCCCGAAGACCCTGAAGAAGATCAGACGATGATCATCAACATGGGGCCCCAGCACCCCTCGACGCACGGTGTGCTGCGCCTAATGCTCGAGATGCGGGGAGAAGAAGTACTGCGCTGTAAGCCGATCATCGGCTATCTCCACACCGGCATGGAAAAGACCGCCGAGTCGCTCACCTTCATGCAGGGCGGCACCAACGTCACCCGAATGGATTATCTCAGCCCGTTCAACAACGAGCTGGTCTTCTCGATGGCAACAGAGACACTACTCGGCGTCACCGACGAGATTCCTGAGCGGGCTGTGTGGATCCGCATGCTGATGTCCGAGCTCAACCGGATGTCCAGCCACCTGCTGTTCATGGCCACCAATGGCATGGATTTGGGCGCTGTGTCGATGATGATCTACGGCTGGCGCGAGCGCGAGGAAGTGCTCCGGTTCTTCCAGGAGGTCACCGGCTTGCGCATGAACCACAACTACATCCGCCCCGGCGGTGTCGCAGCCGATCTGCCTGTCGGCTGGCGTGACGGTGTATTGCGCCTGCTCGACCTGATCCCGCCGCGCCTCGACGAGTATGACATCTTGATGACCGGCCAGCCGATTTGGCGTGAGCGCCTCCAAGGCGTTGGCGTGATCACCCCGAACGAGGCCCTGGCGCTCGGAGCGACCGGCCCGATTGTCCGATCGACCGGGGTCCCCTGGGACCTGCGTCGCGACATGCCGTACCTGAAGTATGACGAAATGGAGTTCGACGTGATCGTCGGTTCCTACGGTGATGCGTTCGATCGGTACGCGATCCGCCTCGCCGAGATTCGCGAGTCGATGAAGATCGTACGCCAGATCCTCGAGGCGATGCCCGAGGGCAACTACAGGATCCAGGACAAGAAAGTTACCCCTCCGCCGCGAGCCCGAATCGACGAGTCGATGGAGGCGTTGATCCACCACTTCAAGATCTTCACCGAGGGCTTCAAGGTCCCGGAGGGCGAGGTGTACGTCGGGATTGAGAGCCCTCGCGGCGAAGTTGGCTGCTACATCGCGAGCGATGGTTCGCCCAACCCGTATCGGATGCACATGCGTGACGCATCATTCACCAACATTCAATGTCTGCCGCACATGATGCGCGGCGGCCTAGTCGCCGACGCCGTTGCGGTCATCTCGTCGGTCGATCCTGTTCTCGGAGGTGTTGACCGATGAGTCTTGCCGTGATGCCCATGCCGAAGGCCTGCTGCTCGAAAGGCGTTGGCCGCTGATGAGTCGTCTCACCGATCACAACGTTGCGCTTGCTCGTGAGATCATCGTGCGGTATCCGCGCAAGAAGTCAGCGCTGATCCCGCTGCTTCACCTCAGCCAGGAACAGAACGGGTACGTCACCGATGAGGCGATGCGGCACCTCGCGGAGTTACTCAACCTCACGCCTGCCGAGGTTCTCGGCACGGCCACGTTCTACGAGATGTTCAAGTTTGAGCCCGTAGGAACGTACGTCATCAATGTCTGTCAGACGATGAGTTGCGCGCTGCTCGGCGCCGGCAAGCTGATGCACCACGCTGAAGAGGCGCTCGGGATCAAGGCCGGATCGACGACCGACGACGGCTTGTTCACCCTTGAGCCCGCCGAATGTCAGGCAGCATGCACCGGGGCGCCCACGCTGCAGGTCAACTACCGGCATCGCTACAACGTCACGACCGACGCTTTCGACGCCCTCATCGATGACCTGCGTAGTGGTGCGCTGAGCAGCGAGATCCCGCCACATGGCACACTCGGTCGCAACCGCCAGCAGATTCCCGCCGACAAGTTCGTCGGCGCCCCCGACCCCGACGACGTGAGCGAAGGTCCGGCGTGGGTCCCGGTGCCGTCACCTGCCAACGCGACGGAAGACAAGTCATGAGCACTGCGATCACCCGCGACTACACACCCGGTTTTTACGAAGGTGACCGGCCGAAGCTTGTCACGTCCCGATTCGAATACGAAGACAGCTACACCCTCGAACGGTACCTCTCGACCGGCGGCTACGACGGCCTAAAGAAGGCGCTTGAAATGGGCCCCGAGGCCATGTCGGGCGAGGTCAAGGCATCGACGCTGCTCGGCCGCGGCGGAGCTGGCTTCCCCGCCGGCGTTAAATGGGGTTTCACCCCACAGGGCGTGTGGCCCCGGTATCTCGTGGTCAACGGCGACGAATCCGAGCCGGGCACCTACAAGGACCGCCTGCTGATGGAACGCGATCCGCACCAACTCATCGAGGGGTGCTTGATCGCCTGCTATGCCGCTGGTTTGTCGCAGTGCTTCTTGTACGTCCGCGGTGAGATGGCTGTCGCCCACGAACGCCTTGCCGATGCGCTTAATGACGGTTACGAGGCGGGCTACATCGGCAAGAACATCATGGGGACCGATTTCAGTGTCGACGTGATCTTGCATTGGGGTGCGGGCGCCTACGTCGTCGGCGAGGAGACGGCCCTGATTGAGTCGCTCGAAGGTGAGCGCGGCATGCCTCGGCTCAAGCCCCCATACTTCCCGGCGGCGATCGGGCTCTACGGCCAGCCGACGATCGTCAACAACGTAGAGACGCTCGCCAACCTCCCGTTCATCGCCGCAAATGGTTCGGCCGCCTTTACTGCGATTGGCACTGAGACGTCGCCCGGTACTCGCATGGTTGCAATTTCGGGCCACGTCAAGCGTCCCGGCGTCTACGAGATCGTGAACGGCACGACCACGTTTCGCGACATCATTTACGGCAACGAGTTCTGCCAGGGGATTCGGGACGACAACGAGTTAAAGGCGTTTGTGCCTGGTGGAGGGTCGGCTCCATGGTTCGTGTCCGACCAACTCGACATCCCGTTTGAGGGTCGCGAGGCCAGCGCAGCCGGGTCGATGCTCGGCTCGGGAGCTGTCATGGTCATGGACTCCACGACCGACATCCCTGAGGCGGCGCTGACGCTGACCCGGTTCTACGCACACGAGTCGTGCGGCAAGTGCGTGCCCTGCCGTGAAGGCGGAACCTGGTTGCTGCGGATTCTCGAGCGGATCTGCTCCGGTCACGGAACGGACGCGGACCTCGACCAGATCCTTGAGGTAGGTCAGTCGATCTGCCCCGGTGAGATGCCGCACGCAGCGTCCGAACGAATTGGTTTGGATGCGACACCGTTCCCGTACAAGATGACGACCATCTGCTTCGTCGGTCCCTCCGCGTATGCTCCCCTCCACTCTGCGCTGACGTTGTTCCGCGACGAGTTCGAAGCCAAGGTGGTCCCCGCACCGAAGCGCATCTCCATTCCCGTTGCAGTGGCAGGCTCATGAGCACAGAAGAATCCAGCGTGACCGAACCGGTCGTCGCCGACGGCGACGTGTCCGGTGACGTGGTTCTCGACGACGCCGACAGTGCTGTGACCGAGCCGGAGCCTGATCCAGACGTCGTGATGGTTACCCTTAATGGCCGTGAGGTCGCGGCTCGCACGGGCGAACTTGTCATCGCCGCAGCAGAGCGTCACGACACCTACATCCCGCATTTTTGCTACCACCCGCGGATGAAGTCGGTCGGCATGTGCCGGCAGTGCCTCGTTGAAGTCGACACCGGTCGCGGTATGCAACTGCAACCCTCGTGCATGATCACAGTCTCGCCCGAGATGAAGATCGACACCGAGTCGTCGACGGCCAAGCGCGCGCAGGAGGGAATGATCGAGTTGCTCCTGGCGAACCACCCCCTCGATTGTCCGGTGTGCGACAAGGGTGGCGAGTGTCCTCTCCAGGACCAGGCGTTCAGCCACGGGCCCGGCGAGTCCCGCTACATCGAGGAGAAGCGGCACTACGAGAAGCCGATCCCGATCTCTGACCTCGTGTTGCTCGACCGTGAACGGTGCATCCTCTGCGATCGTTGCACCCGTTTCGCTGACGAGGTAGCCGGCGACAAGCTCATCCAGTTCACCCAGCGCGGTAACCAAACCCAGGTGATGACTTTTCACGACGAGCCCTTCGCCTCGTACTTCTCGGGCAACACCGTGCAGATTTGCCCCGTCGGAGCGCTCACCGCAGAGCCCTATCGGTTTAAAGCTCGTCCGTGGGACCTTGCCGCCGAAGAGTCGACATGCACGTCATGTTCCGTTGGCTGTCGCGTTGTCGTTCAGTCGAGTCGTGACGAGATCCTCCGCTACCAGGGCGTCGACTCAGACCCGGTCAATCACGGGTGGTTGTGTGACCGGGGCCGGTTTGATTTCGAGGCAGTGAACTCCGAACTCCGCCTTGACGATCCGATGGTGAAAACCGATGCCGGGCTCACCGTGACGTCATGGAATGCCGCTCTTACGGCAGCGCAGCAGCTCATCAGTGACGCACTCGGTGCCGGCGGAGCCGAGGCGATTGGGATACTCGGTGGTGCACGGGGCACCAACGAAGATGCGTTCGCGTGGGCACAACTCGCCGATGCGCTCGGCGTCACGTACCGCGACGCCCAAGTAGGTGACGGCTTGCCCGCCTCGATCCTCGGCCTCGACCGGGCGACCATCGACGAGGCGGCGTCCGCGTCGACGATCGTACTTCTTGGCCCTGACCTGAAGGAAGAGCTCCCGGTTCTGTACCTGCGCCTCCGCGAGGCCGCAACCAACGGCGGTTCGACCCTGGTCGAGTTCTCGACCGTCGACACGGGCCTCACGCAATACGCAGCCCACAGCATCCGGTACCAACCCGGGCTCCAGGCTGACGCCGTGTCCGACAATGCCGAGCTACTCGCCGGCGACGGCAGTGTCGTCGTCGTAGCCGGTCGGTCGAATCTGGCCGAATCACCCGACGAGACCATGGCGGCTCTCGCCGCTGTCCTCGCAGCGAACCCAAACGCAAAGATGCTGCCGGCGCTGCGTCGCGGCAACGTGGTTGGAGCACTATCGGTCGGGATGGCTCCGGCCGATCCTGATCACGATGGGTTAGCGACGCTCCGTGCCGCTGCCGACGGAAAGATCGACCTGTTGGTTCTGGTCGGCGCTGATCCGCTCAACGACTGCCCCGACGTCCAGCTCGCCCGTCGAGCGCTTGCCGGTGCCCGACGGATCATCTCGATCGATACGCACCCGAGCGAGAGCACAAAGCATGCTGACGTGGTGCTCGCTGCTGCCGCCTATGGCGAGAAGCGCGGCACGACCACGAACATCGAAGGTCGCGTGTCGACGTTGGTCGACAAGGTCACCACAACCGGAACCGCTCGTCCTGACTGGATGATCGCGGCCGAGCTCTCGTTGATGCTCGATCTCGAAGGTGGACTTGCGCAGGTCACAAGCGTCGAAGAGGTGACTTCGGCGATCGCTGCCCAGGTCCCCGGCTTCTCCGGTGTAACCCTCGAGGCGCTCGCCACCGACCGCAACGGCGTGCTCGCCGAGGTGGTTCCGGCGCTGCTTGCTCCCGTCACTCGGCGCGCCGGTCAGCGCAACAGCTACGACCACCGTCTCGTCGTGAGCCGAAAGCTCTACGATCGAGCCGTTGGTACGGCCATGTCACACTCGATCGCCAAGCTTGCACCCGGTGCGGGCGCGCACCTGCACCCGCTCGACGTCGATGCGCTCGGAGCCAACTCCGGAAGCGACGTCCAACTGATCGGCGAGCGGGCCACGGCGATTCTGCCTGTCGTCGCCAACAGCGCCGTGCCCCGTGGCATCGTGTGGGCGCCGTTCAACCAGGGTGGTGCAGTTGAGGATCTGATCGACGGCAACGCTGCCGTCATCGACCTGAAGATTGAGGTGTTGTGATGACGCTGACTCAGTCGTCGATTCAGGGCCTCGTGGCGATCGATCCGCTCGGTACCGGCGGTCTACTTTGGACTGCGCTGCTCATTATGATCGTGAAGGTACTGATCATCTTTGGCGTGAGCCTCGTCGCAACGATGCTGATGATCTGGGCCGAGCGCAAAGTCGTCTCAGGCATGCACAACCGCATCGGCCCGAACAAGGCAGGCCCATTCGGTCTCCTGCAATCGCTCGCCGATGGCATCAAGGCCTTCTTCAAGGAGACGTTCCGCCCGAGCAAATCCGACCCGTTCGTGTACCGGTTGGCGCCGTATCTGATGTTCGTCCCGGCGTTTCTGATCTGGTCGGTCCTCCCACTCGGAGGTGATTTCACCAACGGCAACGACGGCATGGTCACCATCTTCGGGCAGGTCACCCGCGTCCAGCTTGCGGACCCGCCGATCGGAATCCTGCTCGTGCTTGCCATGTCCTCGATCGCCGTTTACGGCGTGATGCTTGCTGGTTGGGCATCAGGCTCCAAGTACCCTCTGCTCGGCGCCGTGCGCGGTTCTGCCCAGATGATCTCCTACGAGGCGGCACTAGGCCTCAGCCTTGCCGCCGTGCTCCTGTCGAGCGGCACGCTCAGCACCGCCGGCATCGTCCAGACCCAGAACAGCTTCGCCGACTGGAACCTCGTGGCGACCGGGATTGTGCCGTTCGTAATCTTTCTGATAGCTACGACCGCTGAACTCAACCGTCCACCTTTCGACTTGGTTGAAGCCGAACAGGAACTCGTGTCCGGCTTCAACACGGAATACGGCGGCATCAGTTTCGCCCTCTTTTTCCTCGCAGAATTCATGAACGTCATCACGATGTCCGGTGTCATCGTCACCCTGTTCCTCGGCGGTCCGCAACCGATCGCTGGGATTGACATCCCGCTCCTTCCCGGCGCGGTTGAGGGCACCGTCTGGTTCGTCCTCAAGCTCCTCGTCTTCCTCTACATGTACATCTGGCTGCGGGCCACGCTGCCCCGTCTGCGTTACGACCAACTCATGGACCTCGGATGGAAGGTACTGATCCCGGTTGCGCTCGGATGGTTCCTATTGCTCGCCGCCCTCCGTCAGTTCTCGCCGGATGGCACCGCTGCCGAATCGATCCGGGTGACGGCGATCTGTGTCGTAGTCGGCGCTGCGGCCATCGCATTGTTCATGGCGGCGCTCCGAGTGAGTCAGAAGAACCGCGAGCAGATGTCCGAGCCACTGCAGGAAGGGAGCCCCGTCTGATGGGCTACTTCGAAGGGTTCGCCGTCACGATGCGCCAACATCGGCTCTTCGGGGGCAAGCGCGTCACCACCGAATACTCTGGGGGTCGCAAAGCAAAGAAGCGCAACGAAACGAGCAACGACGTCAAAGGTGACGAGAAGATCGCCAAGCCTGAACGACTCCACGGCCGCCATGTGCTGAATCGGTACGAGGACGGCATGGAGAAGTGCATCGGATGCGAGCTGTGCTCGGGCGTGTGCCCTGCGAACTGCATCCATGTGCGAGGCGCTGACAACGATCCGGTCAACCCGACCTCGCCTGGCGAGCGTTTCGGCTACGTCTACGAGATCAACTACCTCCGATGCATCCACTGTGACCTGTGTGTCGAAGCTTGCCCGACCGAGGCGATTACCGAGTCGAAATTGTTCGAGTTCTCGTTCACGAACCGCAAAGACGCGATCTATACGAAGGCCGAGCTCGTCGTCGACGACGAGGGCAAGCCAAAGCAAATGCCGTGGGAAGACTGGCGCGATGGCGATGACGAGCACACCTCGGGCTGGATGCGCGCCACGTCACCGTCCGGCGATGCCGCCTTCGAGGGCGAAGTGGGGTGGAGCAACGAGCTCGGTCACGGAACCCGAGCCCCCGAGCCGTCTCAAACTGAACGAGACGTTTCTGTCAGAATCGTCGAGCGATGAATACGACCTTTCTCGAATATGTCGTCTTCTTTGTCGCGTCGTTGATGATGCTCGGCGGAGCCATAGGCGTGATCCTGTTCAAGAACCCGGTACACGCAGCACTTGGCCTTGTGCTCACGTTGTTCGGCGTGGCGGTGCAGTTCGTCGCCCAGGAGGCTCACTTCCTCGCAGCGGTGCAGGTGATCGTCTACGCCGGTGCCATTGTGGTGCTTTTCTTGTTCGTGATAATGCTGCTCGGCGTTGACCGCGCCGTCGATCTCTCGATCGAACCGATTCCGATTCAGCGCCCGCTCGCCGCAGTGATGACCGTCGGTCTGGTGGGGTTGGTTAGCGCTGCGGTCATCAAGGCCGGCGATGCGATCGGGACACTCAACCCCGGCCTAGGCCTTGACGTTGCCGGTGAAACCACCGCAGACGGTCAGAACATCGTCTCGAATGACGGCAACATCCAGCAACTCGCCCGGAACCTCTACAACGATCACGTGCTCGCCTTCCAGCTCACGTCGGTCCTGCTCATCGTCGCCGTTGTCGGAACCGTGCTACTCACTCGCAAATGGCCCAAACAGGGAGCTGCGACGTGATCGCCGCCGTCGAGCCCACCTGGTATCTGATTGTTTCATCGCTTCTGTTCGGCATCGGCGCATTCGGTCTGCTGGTCCGCCGGAACCCGCTCGTGATGTTCATGTGCATCGAGTTAATGTTGAATGCCGCAAACCTGACCTTTGTCGCGTTGGCCACGTCGCTCGGTGACATCAACGGCCAGACGGCCGTCTTCTTTGTGATGGTGGTTGCAGCGGCCGAAGTCGTTGTCGGGCTTGGCATTCTCGTGTCGATCCTGCGCCGTCGCCCAGGCGCGACTGCCGATGATCTCGCAGAGTTGAAGGGCTAACCGATGGCTGATCTCGTTTGGCTTATCCCTGCGTTCCCGCTGTTCGGGTTCCTCACGCTGCTTTTACTGGGACGTCGTTTTAGCGAGCCACTCGCCGGGTATTTCGCTACCGCAATGGTCTTTGTGTCGTGGATCGTGGCCGTAGCGGTCTACTTTGACCTCGTCGCAAAGCCGGAAGAAGAACGCTCCGTAACCGTCACGCTGTTCTCGTGGCTCCCGGTCGGCGACCTGCAGATTGACATGGCCTTCCTGGCCGACCCGTTGTCGATTACGATGTGCCTGTTCGTGCTTGGCATCGGTGGCCTGATCCACCTCTTCGCTGTCGGGTACATGCACGGTGATCCAAAGTTCTCGAAGTTTTTTCTCTATCTCAGCCTGTTCATCTTCTCAATGACGCTGCTTGTGCTCGGCGAGAACCTACTGGTCACCTTTCTCGGCTGGGAAGGCGTCGGGACCTGCTCGTATCTGCTCATCTCGTTTTGGCATACGCGCGAGTCAGCCGCGACTGCTGGTAAGAAGGCATTCATTACCAATCGCGTCGGCGACTTCGGCGTGATGCTTGCGATGTTCCTTGCATTCGAATCGGTCGGATCGGTCAGCTACTCGGCATTGAACGGTTCTGCGGTCGCCGGCACGCTCAGCGCCGCAACGGCGTCGGCCATTGCGATGTTGCTGCTGCTCGGTGCGACCGGCAAGAGTGCGCAGCTCCCGCTGTACGTCTGGCTGCCCGATGCCATGGAGGGTCCAACGCCGGTCTCTGCACTGATCCACGCCGCCACGATGGTTACCGGCGGCGTGTTCCTACTCGTGCGAATTAATCCTGTCATTACCGTCGCCGCCGACTGGGTGCCGATGTCGATTGCCTGGGTCGGAGGCATCACGGCACTGTTTGCGGCCACGATTGCTGTCGCTCAAAACGACATCAAGAAGGTGTTGGCTTACTCCACCGTGTCCCAGATTGGCTTCATGATGCTGGCGGTCGGCACCGGCGCGTATGTCGCAGCGATCTTCCACATGATCACCCATGCCATGTTCAAGGCGCTGCTGTTCCTCGGTTCCGGCTCCGTCATCCACGGGATGCACGACGAGCAGGACATGCGCAAGATGGGGGCGTTACGCAAGTTCATGCCGATCACCGCTGCGACCTTCATCGTGGGGTGGCTCGCCATTGCTGGCGTGCCGCCTTTCTCCGGGTTCTTTTCGAAAGACGAGATCCTGCTGTTCACGCTCGCCGAGAGCGTCCCGCTTTATGTCATCGGCATCACCACCGCTCTGCTGACCGCTTTCTACATGACGCGACAGGTGATGATGGTTTTCTTTGGAGAGGCCCGCTGGAAGGACCCGGCTGAGGGTCAGGAAGCACACGGCGATTTCAAGCCGCACGAATCACCGGCAATCATGTGGTTCCCATTGGTTGTGCTTGCGGGACTCGCTGCGATCGGCGGAATCATCAACCTGCCCGGGCTGTTCGGCATACCAAGCGGTGGAACGCACCGGCTTGAGGAGTGGCTACACCCGGTGATCGCGTTCGGTGAGGCAGATATTAAGGGCACGTTCGCCTACGACAACAAATATGTCCTCGTTGCGATTGCCGTGGCCTGCGCTGTCGGAGGGATCGCTCTGGGTTGGCTGGTATACCTCAAGAATCGGCTGAAGCCGATTGAGCCGGTCGTGTTCGCCCGCGGCTGGTACTACGACACGGCGATCAGCTGGTTCATGGGGAATCCTGGGCGGGAAGTTGCCCAGGGAGTTGCTGATTTCGATGCGAACGTTGTGGACGGCGCAGTCAGAGGTGTTGCAACTGCAGTGCGCGCAACTGCCTCCGAGACGCGCAAGGCGCAGACCGGCTACGTACGTCAGTACGCAGCGGTCGTCGGCGTCGGAGTCGTTCTGCTCCTGACCTGGTTCGTGGTGATTCGAGGGATTCTGTGATGTTGGCGGCAGGCGGCGCTGCGGGCGCCTTTCCGATTCTGTCGGCACTGATCTACGTACCAATCGTGGGTGCAATCTGTGTGCTGCTCACGAAGCGTTCTCGTCCCGAGTTTGCGAAGCTGATTGCATTGCTTGTCTCGGTCACCACTGCAGCCATGAGCATCTGGTTGCTCGCCTCGTTCGACACTGGCGACGACGGTTTCCAATTCGTGTCGCAACACACTTGGATCAAGCAGTGGGGAATCGGCTGGCATCTTGGTGTTGATGGCATCTCGCTGTTCATGGTGGTCCTGACGGGATTGCTGTTCCCGATCGTGATTGCTGGCATCGATCCACATCACGACGAGAAGCCATATCTCGCCTGGATGCTCATGCTGCAAGCCGGTGTAATGGGTTCGTTCCTGAGCCTCGACCTGTTCCTTTTCTTCATCTTCTTCGAGATCGTGCTCGTCCCGATGTACTTCCTCATTGGTGGGTGGGGCTACGAGGGTCGCGAGTACGCAGCGACCAAGTTCTTCATCTACACGATGCTCGGGTCAGCGTTCATGCTGGTGGGCCTCGTCACGACCGCGTGGATCGCCAGCGACGATCTCGGTCGTGTCACGTTTGATCTCGTTGATATTGCTGAAGGTGCTGACTTCGCCACCTCCACCGGGCGCTGGTTGTTCTTCGCGTTCGCCATTGCATTTGCGGTCAAGGTGCCACTCTTCCCGCTGCACACGTGGCTGCCCGACGCGCACACGCAAGCGCCGACCGCCGGCTCCGTCGTTTTGGCCGGTGTCATGCTGAAACTCGGCACGTATGGGTTCCTCCGCTTCGGCCTGTACCTGTTTCCCGAAGCCTCGGTGTGGAGCCGGGAAGTGTTCCTCACCCTTGCGGTCATCGGCATTATCTACGGGGCGCTCGCCGCCACGATGCAGAAGGACCTTAAGCGGCTCGTCGCCTACTCGTCGGTGGCGCACCTCGGGTTCATCGTGCTCGGTACGTTTGCATTCACTTCTCAGGCGATCACCGGCAGCGTGCTGCAGATGGTCAACCACGGTGTTTCGACTGGCGCCCTGTTCCTGTTCGTCGGCTGGATCTACGAGCGGCGTAAGACCCGTCAGATCGCCGAACTCAACGGCCTCCAGCAGATCGCCCCGATCTTCGCAGCAGGCTTCCTGGTAGTGATGCTTAGTTCGATTGGGGTGCCGGGGCTCAACGGTTTCATCGGTGAGTACTTGATTCTGATCGGTTCCTTCACGACGGCCCGCTGGTGGACCGTTGTGGCCACCGCTGGCGTGATTCTCGCTGCCCTCTATTTGCTGTGGGCCTACCAGCGGGTCTTCCACGGTACGCCCGACGAAGACAACAAGTCGTTCCCCGAACTGCGGTTTAAGGAGGGGCTCGTACTGCTTCCGTTCCTCGTGGCGATCGTGTTCACCGGTGTATATCCCAAGCCGTTGCTCGACCGCATCGAGCCAAGCGTCGAGCGCCTCGTCACCCACGTGGCAGCGAACAGCGACATCGACGCCGATCCCGACTACACGACGCAGTTCGGCATGCCTGACGATTCCCATGACGACGAGGAAGGTTCCGACAACGAGAGCAACGATGACGAGGAGGGTGAGGGGTGATGAACGTGCTAGCTCAGGCCGACCCGATCCTGGATCCGAACATCGAACCCGAGATCTGGTGGTTCGCGCTCTCGCCGCTGCTGGTGCTGGTGGGTGGCGCGTTGACGTTGATGCTGATTGGTGCTCTGACACCGAAGTGGCCAAAGGGTCTGTACGCCCTCGCGTCGGCAATGGTTGCAGGAGCGGCTGGGACCCTGGCGATCTTCAACTGGGACGACATCTCCGATAACGGGCCGACCACGCTCGTTGCGGGAGCGCTAGCCTTCGACACCTTCGCGATGTGGTCGACGGTCACGATTTGTGCGGCCGTGATCCTCGTCTCGATGCTCACCGACGAATTCATTCGGAACACTCCCAACGACGGACCCGAGGTCTACTCGCTGTATCTCGTTGCGGCGACCGGTGGCATCGTGATGGCTTCGGCAAACGACCTGATCGTGCTGTTCCTCGGTCTTGAGACGCTGTCATTGGCGCTGTACGTGCTTGCGGCGTCGAACCGTCGCAGCGATGCGTCGGCTGAATCTGGTCTCAAGTACTTCATCCTGGGCGGCTTTGCCTCGTCATTGTTCCTCTATGGAATTGCGCTCGTCTACGGCGCAACTGGCTCGACCAACATCGGCGAAATGGTGAACGCTGTGGCCGTCCGCCTCGATGGCGACAATGATGCGCTTGCGTTGGCCGGCATCGCATTACTGATCGTCGGCCTCGGCTTCAAGGTCGCAGCTGCGCCTTTTCACATCTGGGTGCCGGACGTTTACCAGGGCGCACCCTCGCCGGTCACTGCTTTCATGGCGTCAGCGGGCAAGGTCGCAGCCTTCGGCGCGATCATTCGGGTGCTCGTTTCTGGCCTGCCCGCATACCGCGACGATTGGCAGCCGATCATCTGGGTGCTTGCGTTGCTGTCGCTTGTGGTCGGCTCGTTCCTAGCAGTCGTCCAAACCAACGTGAAGCGGATGCTCGCCTACTCGTCAGTGAGCCATGCCGGTTTCCTGCTCGTTGGCGTCGAGGCCGCGGCCCACTTCGCCGGCGAGGCCTACCCGGGGATGGGTATCTCGTCGGTCCAGTTGTACCTGCTTTTTTACTCGGTGCTGGTTATCGGTTCGTTTGGCGTCGTGGCCGTTGTCGTCGGCGACGACGATGCCTCACTCGACCGCTTTAAGGGTCTTGCGAAGCGTAAGCCGCTCGTTGCAATCGCCTTCACGATTTTCCTGCTCGCGCAGGCGGGTGTGCCGTTCACGACAGGCTTCATTGCGAAGTTCGGCGTGATCCAAGCCGCCGTCGAGGTCGACAGCTACGCCATCGCGATCATCGCCATGGTCACTGCCGTCGTAGCTGCGTTCCTGTACTTGCGGATCATGGTGAGCATGTGGCTCCATGATGAGGACGAAAAGGCACCGGCCGTTAGGGTGCCGTTTGCAGCTGGCTTAGCAATCGGTGCCGCGGCGTTGTTCTCTGTGGTGTTTGGAATTTTCCCCTCGTGGTTCATCGACTGGTCCGACGCGATCACGCTGGTCCGCTGATCAGATCGTTCAGATAATCGTCCATCGTTGTTGTCGATTTGGGTTCTGGGATGGATTCGTCTCGGGTTTCGCACCTGGCTCAACCCAATACAGTCTTACCCCGCTGTCAATGCTGTGACACCGAGTCCGATTGCGTCGCACCATGTCTGTCGGGTTGTGAGCCGAGCAGGTCCCCCAGCCTGTCGTTGTGAGTACGGTCGAACGTATGGGAGCGATCGACGAGGTGTTAGCGGCGAACGATGCGTTCTACGCTGCGCACGAAGCGCGCGACATTGACGCAATGCGGGTGGTGTGGGAGCGGACCGACCGGGTGGTGTGCGTGCATCCGGGTTGGCCGATTTTGCGGGGGTGGCCGGCTGTTGAGGAATCTTGGCGTCGGATCTTCTCCGGAGTCGGGCGCAACCAGTTCATTCTCACCAATCAGTCGATTGAGGTGGGTAGCAACCTCGCGTGGGTGACCCTTGAAGAGAACCTTGTCGATCGCGGCGAAACCCATGCTGTCGCCGCCACGAATGTCTTCGGCTTCGCTGCCGAAAGATGGCGACTCGTGGCCCATCACGGGTCATCCGTGCTGGCAGTGCTCGGCTGAACGGCGTAGGTTCGGGACATGGCCGGCGAGGTACTAGGGGCGGCGGGCGAGGGGCTTGCCGCTCAGTTCGACTCGGCGCCGGCTGATGTCGCCGCCCTCTACGATAACTGGGTCAAGAACAGCTACGACGCTGACCTAGCGGCGTGGGGGTACGACGCGCACGTCCGCGCCGCAGACATGTTGTCGTCGTTGTCGCCGGAGCTGGGGTCGTTGCAGGCACCGGGGTCGGAAGGTGCGGTGCTTGACGCCGGATGCGGGTCCGGTCTCGTCGGGGCGGAGCTGCGACGGCGCGGGATCAAACCCGTGATAGGCGGCGACTTCTCTCTGGCATCGGTCGAGACAGCCCGGTCCTGTGGGGTGTACAACGAGGTCGTCGAACTGGATCTGAACCGTTCGTTCCCGTTCCTCGACGGCGAGTTTCGTGCAGCCGTCAGCATCGGTGTGTTCTCGTATCTCACCGATTCCGAGGCGACGATTCGCGAGCTGCTCAGGATCGTCCGGGTCGGCAGCCCCGTCGTGTTCACGCAGCGCACCGATCTGTGGGAGGAGCGCGACTTCGCCAAGCTGCTCCGCGACCTCGCTGACGAAGGCGTGTGCGAGGTGACGGTCTCGTCCCCAGAGCCGTATCTCCCGCTGCATCCCGAGTTCGGTGGCGATATCGGGGTCCGCTACGCCACACTGATCCGGTGCTGAGCACCTTTGATCTCTCTCCGTTCGCTACGGGGGAGGCGCTTCCTTCCGACGTGGCCTGGCGAACGGCCGCAGCCATCGACGACACGTTGTGTGCCACCGGATTTCTCCTCGTGACCGGACACGGGGTCGTCGACGAGGTCCGCTACGCGTACTTCGATGCGATGCGCGAGTTCTTTGCCCTGCCACTTGAGCGAAAGGAGTCGATCGCGATCGGGAAATCCGACTGCCACCGCGGTTACGTCGGCTTCGAGACCGAGGCGCTTGACGGTGCACTCGCCGGAGATTCTGCCACCGGTTTAGTGGCGGGGGATCTGAAGGAGACACTCGACACGGGGATCGATCACGGCCCAGATCATCCGGAGGTGCTCGCCGGGACGCCGCTCCACGGTCTCAACCAGTGGCCTGATCTTCCGGGTTTCCGAGAGCGGGTGGAGCCGTATCGCGATGCGATGATCGAGGCGACGTTGCGGATGCAGCGTGCGATGTCAATGGCGCTCGGTCTTGACGCGCGATTCATTGAGGATCAGCCGGGTGAGCCGATGTACCACCTCCGGCTAATCCATTATCCGCCGATGGAGACGTTGACGCCCGAGCCCGGACAGCTCGGGTGTGGCGCGCATACCGACTACGGCACCCTGACGTTGTTAGCTGATGATGGGAACGGTGGGCTACAGGTGCGTGAGCGGTCGGGCGAGTGGATCGACGTGGCGGTCCCGCCAGGCCACCTGGTCGTGAACCTCGGTGACCTGATGGCTATCTGGACCAACGATCGGTGGGTGTCGAACCCGCACCGCGTGGTCAACCCGCCAGGAGTCGACCGCTACTCGTCGCCGTTCTTCGTCGAGCCATCGTTTCATCTACAGATCGAAGCGGTCTCGACCTGCCTTGTCGAGGGCGAGACACCAAAACATAAACCGATGATCACCGGTCCGTACCTGCTGTCGCGTTTCGACGGCACTCACAGTTATCGAAATGAGTTGCTGGCATGAAGTCGTTCGGGATTCCGGAACTCATCCACGAGTACGCCATTGAGCGTTCTAGTGGCGACCCCGTCGCAAAGGACCTGGCCGTGACCACGCAGGAACGGTTTCCCGACCGAGCCAGGATGAACATCGGGCACGACCAGGGTCGATTCATGCAGATGCTGGTTGAGGTGACCGGCGCACGCACGGTCGTTGAGGTCGGCACGTTCACGGGTATGTCGGCGCTCTGGCTGGCGCGAGGGCTTCCCACCGACGGTCGGTTGATCTGCTTCGACCTCGTCGACACCTACGTCGAGACCGCCACTGAGGCGTGGACGGCGGCAGGCGTGGCCAAATCGATTGAGATGCGGGTTGGGCCTGCCGCCGACGGGCTGGCGGCACTGCCAGCCGAACCCCACATCGACCTTGCGTTCATCGACGCCGACAAGACCGGCTACCCCAACTACCTTGATCTGCTACTGCCGCGCTTGACCGATCGCGGCGCGATCCTCGTCGACAACGTGCTTTGGAGCGGCGCTGTCGTCGACCCCGCCAACACGTCACGCGACACGGTTGCGCTGCGAGAGTTCAATGATGACGTTGCGCAGCGCAACGACATCGAAGCGGTCATCCTGACTGTCGGCGACGGAATCACGATGATTCGGCCCAAAAGGACGCCCGCAGTTCACGATTGAAAAAACCTTCCCGGCCGGTCTCGGGGACCTGGCCCATCCAGTTGATCAAACGCAGGATCTTGCACTTGGCGCGACTAGCCAGCAGATTGGGTGCATCATCCACGGCCGAGCCCTATCAGACCGCGCCCGTGTCTTTTTCAGCGGTGGGCGCTGACCGTCGCACACATCAAATCGGGTCTGAGCCGAGGAGGGTTGCAGACGCAGCGTGATCGGCGAAGCGGGCAGCTACGGGGCGGGCCCGGCGATCGTTGTCGAACAGGCCGACCTCGGTGACCGCGCCAACCGGTTCGATTAGCGCGGTTTGCCAGTCGAACTGGTCACCACGGCTGTACCAGCACAGTCCGCGCGCCGGCCGCCCGTCGCCGCGCATGCGTGCAAGACCAGCGGTAAGGGTGTCGAGCCATGGAATTTGCTGATCGAGCGGCAGGGTCAGGTTCGACGTCTCCGCGATCCAAAATGGTTGGCCGTACCGATCGTGCCAGCGCTCGATCTCAGCAATCGAAAGCTCGACCAGCTCGTCAACGCTCCATTCGGGCCGGTCACCACCCACGTTCATGACCGAGATGGGATAGATGTCGAGGCCTGCAACGAGTTGATCGGAAACGGCCAGCGATCGGATGCGGTCGAGCTGAGTTGCATCTAACGATTCCAGGTATCTCTCCGCAGCTGGCAGCGGATCAACGCCAAAGTGGAGGTCCCAGATCAGCCATCCGATGGCCCGTCGAGACTCGATCTCGGCGTCTGCGTCAGGTGTGATGGCGACCGGGATGTCGAACCCCTCGGACCCGATCCACCATCCGTTGCGGTCGGTTCGGATTCGATCGATCGCTTCCAGATTTGCCAGGGCGATGTTGGCCGCGGCTTGGGCGAATGCCTCCGGTGACGCCTCCATGTCGTTCCAGATACCGAAGAGCGCCGAGAGCCGTGCCGTGATCCCTGGCTCGTTGATCGGGGTGAACCAGCGGGGAGTGGGATACCGCTCAAGGAATGCTTCGACGTACCGGATGAGGCCATCGACCCACGTGCCGTCGACGAAGCCGGGATAGTGGTCGGGGAGGCCGAAGTGAACGAATTCGACTATCGGCTCGAGGCCGGCTGCTTCGCAGGCCTCCAACGAGCGGTCCCACAGTGACCAGTTGTACACGCCCGGCTCTGGCTCGGCGAGCCGCCACGGCGTTCCGTACCGTACGACGTCAACACCGAGGCCGGCAATGTCCGCGAGGTCTGTCTCCATTTGTCCGTAATGGCCGGTTTGAGCGAATTGGTCTTGGCGGTACCGCTCGCCGTCACGCATCACCCAGGGGTCGGATCCCTCTTCGCCGACCGACCACACGAAGTCGGGAAATGCATTGGCGTCGGTCATGTTCCCAGCGTGGCACAATTGAGAGATGGAGCCGGAACTGAACCCGGAGCTTCCGGAAGGCCTCACCGTGCAGCGGACGACGCCAACGTTCGATGAACACAGCATTCCGGCAGGGCTGCGCAGGGTGCATTCGGTCGCCGACGGGGTTTGGGGTCGGCTGGTCGTCGAGCAGGGTTCGGTGGGGTTTATGTTCGAGGACATTGCCGATCACGTCCGGACAGTCGCCGCTGGCGAGCACCAGGTGATTCCACCAAGCCGTTTGCACCATGTTGTCATCGACGGTCCGGTTCGATTCACCGTTGAGTTCTATGGGTGATGTCGTCAGGCCGGGGCCGTCTGCCTGAAATTTTGTTTTGGTTCATCTCGGCTTTGCCTTCGTAGAGTGGCAACATGAGCGAGACCAACCGCCGAATCACTCTTGCCAGGCGCCCAGTCGGGGAGGTTGCCGTCGACTGTTTCGCGACCGATGAGGTAGACGTGCCCACACCGGGTCCCGGTGAGGTGCTCGCAGAGGTCGGCTGGTTGTCGATCGACCCGACTATTCGCGGTTGGATGGCGATGGACACCTATCTCCCCGCAATCGAGATCGGTGCCGAAATCCGCAGCGGTGGGCTTGCCACTGTAATTGAGTCGAACAACGATGACCTCCCCGTTGGCGCAACGCTGTTCGGGATGACCGGCTGGCAGCAGTACACAATCATGGACGGGTCTAATCAGATCGTGCCCGACGGCATCGATCCGACCGCAGCACTGAGTGTATTTGGGGTGACCGGCATGACCGCCTACTTCGGGTTACTCGAGGTCGGTCGGCCGGTGGAGGGTGAGACGGTCCTCGTATCGGGCGCTGCGGGAGCAACGGGTTCGGTTGTGGGTCAGATCGCTAAGATCAAGGGGTGTCGCGTGGTCGGCATTGCGGGCTCCGATGAGAAGTGCGCTTGGCTGATCGATGAACTCGGTTTCGACGCTGCGATTAACTACAAGACTGAGGACATCGCTGCTGCGATTCGTACTGCGTGCCCTGATGGTGTCGATGTCTTTTTTGACAACGTGGGTGGCGACATCCTCGAAGCGGCGATTGGCAACATCGCCTTACGCGGCCGGATCGTGCTCTGCGGTGCGATAGCTCAGTACAACGACGAGTCACCGCGCCCGGGTCCGAGTAATCTGTCGCTTCTCGTCTCGATGCGCGGTCGCATGGAGGGTTTTATCATCCTCGACTACCTTGACCGGGCTGATCAGGCCATCGGTGACCTCGCAACGTGGGTTATGAACGGTGACGTCAAGTTTAAAGTCGACATTGTCGACGGATTGGATAACGCACCGATGGCCCTTGATCGTCTTTTCACGGGCGCCAACACCGGCAAGGTGATGGTCAAGCTCTGAGGTGAATGGTCTAGGTCTGTTTGCCCTCGCTGAGGTTCGAGCGGTGACAGTCAGGCCACTGCGAGTACAGGCTCGCCAGGCTCAGGGCGTGTTGATTGTGCGCTCGGGTTTCATCACGAACGGCGGTATGTCGCACACGGCGACTTCAGGGCCGAGTGTGGCGCCGTTGAGTTTGAGTCGGCTGCCGCTCCAGAACTTGCCGGGGTCGTACCAGTTTGGCGGTTGTTTGGTGTCGAGCAGGCCCATCCGCTCATAGGTAACGGCGACGACCTCGGCGCAGAAGAGTTGCTCGAGACCAGCGTTGCGTTTGACGCGGCCCTTGATCCAACCGGTGGCAAGCGAACGAGTGGCGGGGAAAGTTCGCCCATCGAGTTCGGACACAGTCATGATAATGGCGTCCTCCATCTCGGTCGTGACCTCGATGTCGATCTGTCGCATCCACGCCTCCTGTCCGTATCGGTGGTGCCACTGTCCGGCGGCATCGATGAGGCGGTGGAGTTGGGTGCCACGGTGCGTCAAGCCCGCCCACACGTCGGGGATGGTGCGACCGAGTTCGGCGTGCCACAGCAGCGGCGGTAGGTTCTCGAGGGCGATGACCATCCCGACGTGATTGACCGGACTATTGGTGAACGCTCGAATTGCCCGGTCGGCAGTCGAGCGACCCCTGAATAACCACACATCGCCGGTGCGGGTCTGGCCCGCTGCTTCGTCGAACGACATCGTCGCATGCCCGGTGGCCGTCATCGCGGGCCCTACGGTATCAACTTATGCGCATCTGGAAGTGGGTTGGTCTCGCAGGCGTCGTCGGCGTGACCGCCGTCGGAATCGCCGCTGGCACCGCGACGGTTCGGCGCAAGCGCCGCATATTCGTTGATGCCAACCCTGACGAGCTACGGATCCGCTTGCACGAGCGTCTACGCAAAGCCGAGGAGCGTCAGGGCGGCGTCACCCGGCTGCTCCGTTGCTGACGTCGGGTGATGGTGTCGCGCAATGTCGTGACCTAGTTGCCAGGCGGCGTTCACCCCTCGAAGCGGCATTGAAAGTCCGCGAGCTGCAGGTCGGCGTTGACGATTGACTTACCGACGGTTCCTAACCTGGTCCGTCTTGAGCCATGTCATCGACGCGTAGGCGAGGTGTCGTGACTGCGGCGAGGTGCCGATGCCGATCACCGGTCGGGGTATCCCAGTCTCCGAAGCTGGGGACAATAGAACTTTTGGCCGCATGCGGCATTGGGCCAGAAACGCCGGCTGCGAGCGTGCTGGCCTTGCTTGGTGGTGCTGAACAGATGGCGCACGGAGAAGCCGGCCGAGATAGCGGCGATGTCGCCGTAAACGTCGTCAACGAAACGTGGAGCATGGTCGCGGCGGAGGCCGCAGTGGCCCGATCTTCCCCGACTGCTCGGCGACGTACGGTTTATGAGAAGACCGATTGCCTGTCAGGCCTCGAGGTAGCGATCTGTCAGTCTGTTCACATGACGAAATTCGGATGGTTGTCGCCGGTAGCCGGTCACGCTGGGAGCGATTTTCAGCCGATCGTGATGTATCAGGAGGAGCGGATCTTTCCGCAGGCGTTGCCGCACTTTGACTCTTTATGGATCGCAGACCATTTTTACGGGTTCGACGCCGACAAGAAAGAGGGTTTCCTCGAAGCGTGGGTGACTCTCACTTGGCTTGCTGCCAGGTTTCCTGACATATTGCTATGCCACCACGTTCTCGGTCACGGCTACCGCAATCCCGCCCTAACTGCGAAAATGGCATCCACACTCCAGGTGCTGTCCGGTAACCGGTTCATTCTCGGTATCGGCGGCGGCTGGCGCAAGGACGAATACGACTCGTACGGCTACGACTTCCCATCTGCTGCCACCCGCCTCCATCAACTTGAGGAGGTCGTCCAGATCTGCCGCCTGATGTGGACCGAGGAGCACCCCACTTTCACCGGCGGGCATTTCAGTATCGACAATGCCGCAGCCACACCACGTCCCGATGTCGTTCCCCCGATCTGCATCGGCAGCTCCGGCGAGCAGATCGGCCTCCCAATTGTCGGTCGGCAGGCCGACATTTGGAATGGCCATCACCGTAGCGACGAGGCCTGGTTGCGGATGCGCGACATCGTTCACTCCGCAGCCAGCGACGCAGGACGCGATCCATTCGACGTCGAGTGCAGCATCACCGTCGCTGGCGATCTACCCACGTCCGACGCAGCGTCCGAGGAGTGGGTCGAAAGACTGACTCACCTGCGCAGTCTCGGCGCTGAACACTTCATCATGGATTTCGGCCATCCCCTCGACGTCGAGCCTGTCCTCCGCTTCGCGGAGCAGGTCATCGGCCCGATGAGAGCCAACTGACCGCCTAACTTTGGCGGTGAGTGACTCCGTGCGAACGCGGCGATACTGAGCACACGATGGGCGACTATCCGGATTTCCAAAGACCAGACCGAGAAGAGCAGACCGACGTAAAGGACACGGACCGCCCGCTTCCGTCGAAGCAGGGGTTGCAGGAGATCGCTCATGACCGTGGCCGGATCTGCAAAAAGCGCGGCTGCGTCGTATGTGCGCCGCTCGTCGAGCAGCGCCGTCTGAAGAAGAAGCAGCGCAGAGTAGATGCGCAGGCTGCTCTCCACGCAAAGAGCCGGCCGTGTGGGCGAGGCAGCTGTTTGCTGAAGTTGTGCGTTCAGGCCCGAGAAGCGGCAACGTCAACGCCGTTTGCGGCCGTCGAGTCAACCATCGACGGTCAAGGAACCGATACATCACAAATCGATCCCGACCGGGTGCTTCGCCGACAGGACGAACGACACCGAGTGGGTTTGCCTTGCGGGTCGGAGGTGTGTTGGAGCCAGGTGTGCATTGACGGTTTTGCCGCAGCACGCACTCGACGTCATCGCGCCCGACGGCCGTGTCGATCAGCAACGTGCGACAACGCGATCTGTGTTGCCGACCGATTGACGAAAGAATCGTGACCTGTCTGACACTGCCGTGCCGCAGTCGATCGATGCAAGCGAGCCAATCGAAGCGATGACGAACGACACCGAGACGCGCCGCGCGGAGATCCGAGGTTGGCTTGCCCACAATCCTGACCCGTCGCCACGAGACCTCGCTGAAGCCGGGCTCGTCGCTCCACATTGGCCAGAGCCGTGGGGCTTAGCCGCTGACGCCGCGCTTCAACTCGTGGTTGCCGATGAACTCGTCCGAGCCAAGGTCTCGGTGCCCGATAATGCCATCGCGATCGGTTGGGCCGGCCCAACGATCATCGCCGGCGGAACACCTGAGCAGCAGCAGCGCTGGCTCCCCAGCATCCTCGACGGGTCCGCCGAGTGGACGCAACTCTTCTCCGAACCCGATGCCGGGAGTGATCTCGCCTCCCTTCGCACGTTGGCGGTGATCGACGGTGATGAGTATGTGATCAACGGGCAGAAGATTTGGTCGACGTGGGCCAACCACTCGCAGTGGGGGATTTTACTCGCCCGCACCGATCCCGGCGCGCCGAAGCATCGAGGCATTTCCTACTTCGTGCTCGACATGAACACACCGGGCATCGAGATCCGGCCAATCACCGAGATGACGGGTGGCAACCACTTCAACGAAGTGTTCTTCGACGACGTTCGCATCCCCGTCGCAAACCGCATCGGCGACGAGAACGACGGATGGCGTCTGGCCAACGTCACACTCGGCAACGAACGTGTCTCGCTCAGCGAAGGCGGCGTGCTGTGGGGCATGGGACCCACTGCCGAGGAATGCCTCGACGAGATTCAACGCCTCGGCGCAGGATTCAGTCCGGTGATGCGCCAGCGCTTTACTCGTGCCGTCACGAAGAGCTTCATCATCGACCGGCTCGGCGACAAGATCGTCGATGCCCAGGTCAACGGACGCGATCCTGGACCCGTTGCCTCGATTCGCAAGGCAAAGGCCGACGTCAACGCACAGCGACTCTTGTCGCTCGTGAAGGACCTCACTGGACCTGAGGGAATGATCGGCATCCAGAACGTCGACGCTGAGGAACTCGACATATGGCACTGGGCGTACCTCTTCAGTCGGGCGCTGACCATCGGCGGTGGAACGAGTGAAATTCAACGCAACATCATCGGTGAACAACTCCTTGGCCTTCCACGCGAACCTCGCGCGCAACCGTAGGTCGCAGCGCCAAACGGGGTGGGTTCCATTTTCGGTCCAGGCAGCCGTCTGCCACAGGGGCTGTAACGGGCCAGAGTGGTGGGCTGACGGAGGGGTCGGCGTCCAGCAGCCCGGCACGCCGTAGGGTCACTGCTGATGGGGGACCGGAATGGCGACACCTTCGGCTACGCGGAGTTCGGGACGTGGTATGACGCGTATCGAGCCGACACGCTCGAGCCGGCGTTGGATCGAGCGATGAACAGCATGCAAGCCGAGCTCGAAGATGCACTGTCCGAGCGTGATCTCGCTCGTCTCCGCAGCATCTCTGGCAGGGTGAAGTCAAAGCGCCGTACTTGGCGGAAGGTCAACCAGCCTCGGTATCGCCAGGCAATCTCGACCGTCGACGACATCCCCGTGGTGATTGACGATCTCGTTGGGCTGCGACTCACGTGCACCAACTTGCGCGACATCGAGATGGTTCAAGTCGCTTTGGAAAACCTGCCACCACGCGTCGGGAAACGGCGCCCGATTGGTCTTGACCCAAAAACGGAGCGTGACTACGTCGAGCACCCCAAGGAGTCGGGCTATCGCGGTTGGCATGTCAACCTTGGCGTCCAGCACGACGGCAAGGCGGTCACGTGCGAACTCCAGGTTCGTACCCTGCTGCAGGACAGCTGGGGGGAGCTCACCCACGAGGACTCTTACAGTAAGGCCGGCGAGCTGCCGCCGCTCGTCGAGGTGCTCAGTGCGCGCATGGCCGACCTGCTCGCCACGCTCGACGATATCGCCGAGGATCTGCGCAACGAACTCGATCGCATCGACGAAGCGGTCGTCGCCGAGACCGCAGGCCAGGTCGACGAGCTTGGAGCCGACCAACTCGTGATCGGGCCCGCCGCCGACGCAGCCGATCTCTTGCTCGAACGCTGGCGATCCCTTGAACGTCCACTCGAACTGTCGTCGCTAGCCTGGGCGCTGCAGCACGAGTTCGGTGCCGAGGTCAGCGACGATTGGTTCGGTTTTCGCACGTTCAAGCGGTTTCTGCGGGCCTCCATCCCCGACGGCGAGATCAGCAGTGGCCGCCAGGCTTACCTTCTCCCCCCTGGTGGCGGTGCCGAACCACCCGACGAGCGCACCGTCGACGATCTCACTCCGGCCGACGCACGCGATGTGGCGTCCACTAACTCCGACGAGGACGCAACGATTGGCGAGTTATCCACCATTCCTGATGAGGCACGCGAGCTTCGGCGTATCGATCGTGGGTTTCCGCTTGTCGAGACCGAGCAGTGGCGGCGGATCTACAATCATCTGGCCGAAGCGTGGCATCGCGTCGGCCCTGGGACCCCGTCGACACAAATGGTCAACCAGCTCACCCGCTCGGCGCGTGATCGTGCCCGGGCGACCGGTGACCCACTGTCACGGCGGCATCTCGATCATGTTGCTAAGGCGGTGCTTACCGGAACGGATTCCGGCGAGCCGCTTGACGCCGACCAAATCGGCGAGGTCTTCGCCACGTCCGTGATCGACCGCATGGCCGACCTGCGTATTGTCAACGTCGACAATGCAGCAAGTCGCGCCCGAGTCGGTCGGTGGCTTCTCGGCTGACCGTCGACCTGAAAGACCGTTTCAATCGGGAGCTGTCGGAAGCCAGATTTGGGTTCGGCGGCGGTGGGCAGTTGCGATTTCAGCGCCCACGAACTGGTGCTACGGTCGCCACCGTCATGAGGCGAGAGACGGTAAGATACGTGACGTGAGCGACGACTTCAGAGAGATGGGACCGATCGACTGGCTGTTGATCGAATTCGACCAACCGTTGACCGGAAATGCGGCGCCACCGCTACTCGACCTCGTCGAGCGCGGGTTAATCCGCATCCTCGACATCGCTTTCATCCGGAAGCTGTCTGACGGGTCGGTGCAGGGGATCGAGATCTCGGATCTTCCCGGCGACGAAGCGCTCCACGTCGATGTGTTTGACGGCCTGGCAACCGGCATCCTCGGTGAAGACGACATTGCCGCCGCCGGTGAAGCACTCGAAGTCGACACGCGGGCAATTATGCTTGTGTATGAAAACTCGTGGGCGGCGCCGTTTGCTGTGGCCCTCCGAGAGGGTGGCGGCGTGGTACTCGACCAAGGCCGGATCCCAGTGCAGGAGATCATCGGTGCGCTCGACGAACTCGATGCGCTCGAGGCTTCGCTGGAAAACTGATGAATACTTCAACTACCGCAACGACAGGAGTACTACCATGATGCGTCGCCGCAGAGGAGGAGTGGTCCGCACCGTGGGCCGGACCGCCGTCATCGCCGGAACCGCAAGCGCGGTTGCCGGTGGGGTAAACCGCCGCCAAGAGGGCAAGGCTCAGGCTGCGCAACAGAAAGACGCAGCGGCTCAGCAGGCTGCGTACGACCAGGGAGTTGCAGACGCCCAGCCTGCTCCGCCCCCGCCGCCTGCTCCTGCGGCGCCGACCGGTGCCGAGGCCGACACAATTGGCCAGTTAACCAAGCTCGGCGAGCTGCGTGCGCAGGGGATCCTGACCGACGCCGAGTTTGAGGCGCAGAAGGCCAAAGTCCTCGCAGGCTGACGTGGCCCCGGACCAATACGGGTCCTTGGCTGCCGATTATCACTGGTTCTTCGACGACATCGACTTGTTCCTCGGCTGTGACACGCCTGGGGTCCGGGCGGCGATGTCTACGCTCAATCCGGGGGCCCACGTCCTTGACGCAGCGTGCGGGATCGGCATTGACGTGGCTGCGCTACGCAGGCGTGGCTTTGATGTTTTGGCGTCCGACGCAAGTGAGGGAATGGCCGCCGCGGCAAGAACTCGCTTGCGCGAGAGCGATGTCGACCCGGCGAAAATTGTCACTAGCGACTGGATCGACCTTCCGAAGCATTTCGAGGAGGCTGTCTTTGATGCGATTTTCTGCATCGGGAACTCAATCGCGCACACCCCAGACGCAACTTCGATGATTGATGCGCTCGAAGCTTTCCGCTCACTTCTCGTCCCTGGTGGGATGCTCGTCGTCGACAGCCACGATTGGAACGCGATTTACGCAGCAGGCAGCCAAGTGATGATCGAGCCGGGGATCGTCGAGCGTGACGGCATCCGCTGTGTCCGAACGTACTCGTGGCACATTCCTGATGGGTTTGGTGCGCCGTGTGTGTTGGAGATCGCGCCGATCTTCCTCGATGGCGACCGGGCGGAACTGCGGTCGTATCCGGTCACCATGTGGCCGTTCACTCGTTCCGAGTTGAAGCGTAGAATGGTGGTCGCCGGATTCGAGTCGGTGGCTCTCGATGTGATTCCTGGCGATGACCGGTACACCGCTGTGGCCCGCCGTCCGATGTGAGTGAGAATCGGTCCGTACCACCTATCGCCGACAACGGCTCCCGGGTTGTCGATTTTCGAACCCACCCTGGCATCGCCGATGGCCCACTCGCCACCTAGCCGGGCATCGGGGTATCTGTGCCCAGCGCCTCAAGGAAGCTGGCCTCGTAGCCGTGGCTACACCCTCCTATCGCCACTCGCAGCCGTCGAATTTCTGCTGAAGAGGACGTCATGTCTTCTGCCCGTGAGATCGTTGCGAAATTGCTGCGATCATGTCATCGACGTGATCAAGTGGCCGCATGTCTCTCAGCTATGTCTGCGATGCGGAGCACGCCCGCAACTGGATGGTTAGTGTCATGTGCCACGGCACGGGTCAATGTCGCCACGGATGCCCTAGTGGCGTCGGCCGTTGTCGGGGATGGCTGGGAGACGGCTACTCGGTGCGGCATCGGGGACGTCGTGCGACACGACCACCAGCCAAACGATTGCGCCGAGTATCACTGCGCCGCCGAACAGTGTCGCGACGCTTGGGACCTCGCCCGGCCAGATCCACACCCACAGTGGGGCAAGCACGACTTCGGTCATCAACAACAAAGGCATCTTCGCAGCGGTGACCGACCGATGTCCGAGGTTAAACATCGGCAGCCCAAGCCCCATTGCGAATCCACCGGAGACGCAGGCGAGCGCGGCATCGTGTGCGCTGACCGCAATTCCGCCTTGGATGAGCGCCATCACCGCTGACCCGATGCCGAGTAGCGAACCGGCGATGAGCGTCGGAATGACTGGGTCGACGCCTGCCGCTGAACGCATCAGGACGCTGTAGAGCCCGATCGTGATTGGGATCAAACCAGCGAACACCAACCCGATCACCGACCCGACGTCGAGTCCGGCGCCGACGGTGATCGCAACGCCGACTGCGGTGATCGCGATCGCGATGCCAGTGGTCGTCGTGACGGCTTCACGCAGCAACACCCAGCCGATCAAGGCGGCGAAGATCGGTGCAGCAGCGAGAAGGAAGAGAGTGGTTGCCGCCGACGTTCGCGACAACGCCAAAATGTACGACATTGAGGTGCAAGCGAGGATGCCACTCGCCAGCCAGACGGTCGGGGTGAGCCCACTGAAGTCGACTGGGCGGTTGCTGCGGCGGATCAGGATCAGGATCACCATTGCGAGCGCAGTCGACCCGCCCCGATACGTGAGGAACTGAAAGTCAGTAGCGTTCTCGACGGCGGCAACGGCGATTGCGGTGACACTAAACAGCACGCCCGATCCGGCCACCAGGACCGTTCCCTGTCGCTCCGTCAGTACTCCCTGTCCGACGAACGCGTCTCGAATAGCTCCTAACACGTCGGCACCGTAGCGCCTTCCACATCATGGGATGCCTAGTACCTGTCTGGGTCGCCGCCTTCGACTAATTCCAAGGCCGGATTACAGCGGACGTTGTCGGCGAGAACCGGCACAACATTGAGTCTGGCACCCACCGTCATCTCAATACTGTGTGCGTTGGTCGTGGTGGCGATACCGACGCGTTCGTCAGCTCAAGCGGTGAAGCGAGGACGGTCCTGGTGGGAGCGGTTGGTCTTTTGGGCGACGAATACTCTGCGACTTATGCCAACTTCGGCTTGGAGGAGAGTTGCGTGAGGTTTCCAATGTGGCCCTTTCAGTGTGCCGTCCCTGGGAGTCCTGTTGTGTTCAGGAGACGTCGGACTTAGGGGCAATGTTGAACCTCATCCGCAACTCGTCCAGATTCTCAGCTGCCAGGGAAAAGTGATCAATCCCTCCCATGGTGTCAACCGTGGTTTGCGAGCCCCGTCGAAGGGCGTCAGCGAGCCGTTCGCTTGACGCGCGGTCATCAACCGTGTCCGAACGGGCTGTGAGGATGCGTTTACCACTCACATGTTTGATGCTGTAGTTCTGAAACAGCCCAAGTGTCATGACGAACTGTGTGAAGCCGTGCGGGTCTTCCATTCCAGCGGCTATGAACGCGAAAACATCGATCTCACCCTCTGGCTCGGTGCCGTAGCCAGCGAGAACATGAACCCAATCATGAAGTGCCCCAAGCTCGTAGATACCGTGCTTTTCTCCTGGAAAAGGAAATGAGTGGTCGACGTAGAATTGGTGAACAGCTTTGCCCCAGCTCCCATCGGGATTGTCGCCGAGCGACCTCCATTTGTGAGCGATGGCGGAGTCGCCGACAATACCGGCGTAGGCAAGCTTTGAGCGGGCGAGTTCGGCGAGCCGACCTTGGCCTGATTGTTCGATCGTCTCTCGTAGATACCAGCTATTTCGCTGTATGTCCAAGTACATCCGAGACAGGTGGTTCTCCGCCATTTCGCGACCGACGGTGACCATTGGTTCTGCCACGTCGAGCGCAAAAGCGAGTGTTTCGACTCGCTGGGAAATGGCTTTCGGAATCGGGTGCAAGAACATTTCCAGTGCGACCGCTAGCTGCACAACGTGAAGTCGGGGGCGGCGCCCCCGGATCTCGGTAGCAGCCCCTCTGGGGTCTAGTTGGCTGAGATTGCTGATGTCCATCGCGCGATTGAATGTCCGTCGGCAGAGAGCTTCAAGTACGTGCGACTGCGCCGGCGTCAGGTGCTGCCCGTCGGGCTGGAGAGTCCAAAGGATGGCCCGAACCGCCGGCTCGACAAGCCCATCTGGGAGCGTCATTGAGCCCCGTGGGGTATCGGAGTCTTGTTTCACCAGAACATCTTGGCCCATGGGCAGGGGCCCGAAACGTTTTGGCGGTATCAGCAGTGCAAACGCCGAGTACCAGTGGTGCTCAATCCACTTGTCATGAATGGATAGTCTGGGCGTCTCGGTCGTATCGCGCTTGGCGAGACGTGTGCATTGGAGCCACTTATTCGCACGTACTCCCGAGGAGCGCCTTCAACACGCAAGCGACTAGCAAAGTCGACTCTGAGAATCGGTGAAGAGACTTGACCAACAAAGAGGCACGAGCGTCTGGAAGCAACCCGATCGATGCTCAGCAAGACAACTGGATTGCTGTCGCGACAATGTCCGCTGCGACTCTCGTGCTTACGATCGACCTCTTCGGCGTCAGTGTTGCGCTGCCAACGATTGGTCGTGAGCTTGGAGGCTCTACCTCGTCGCTCCAGTGGGTCACCAATGCGTACTCGCTCTCACTCGCCGCCTTGCTGATCCCGGCGGGGAGGATCTCAGACTTAGTTGGACGGCGTCGGGTTGCAGTTTTGGGGCTTGTTTCGTTTGCGCTCGCATCGCTGGCATGCGGCACGGCTCAATCGATGGAGATACTCATTGTGGCTCGGGCTGCGCAGGGCGGAGCAGCTGCGATGATCGCGGCAAGCGCATTATCTATTACGAGTAACTCAGTTTCAGACGAGAATCGTTCCCTCGCGATCGGCATCTGGACCGGTGTTAGCGCAATTGGCTCCGCGATTGGTCCGTTGATGGGAGGCTTTGCGACTGACCTTGCATCTTGGCGATGGTTCTTCATTGTCAACATCGGGGTTTCTGTTGTCCTCGCGATTCTGACGTATGCGGTGGTTGACGAGTCGGTAGACCCGAGTGCTCAAACACCGCTTGACTGGCTTGGTGGGCTTTTGCTCTTAATCGGATTGTCCTTCACCACCGTCGGGATAATGCAGGGCCCAACGTCTGGGTGGGGAACGCCGGTCGTTTCGGGTTCTCTCGTCATGGGGTTGTGTGGTCTGTTTCTGTTCTGGCGACATGAGAGACGAACAGAAAATCCGCTCGTTGAGCTCAATCTTTTCTCATCTCGGTCGTACTTCGGCACCTCCGTTGTTGCGTTCGTGGGCAATGGCGCCTACGGGATGTTCCTCTTCTTCATTTCTCTCTACCTGCAGCAGGTACTCGACCTCTCTGCGCTCTCAACTGGGTTGGTGTTTCTTACTTTCACGCTGCCTTACGCTGCGGGTTCGCCTGTTGTCGGAAAGTTGCAAAAGCGCGTTGAAGCACCTCCCTTACTTGTTAGTGGCCTCGTCGTGTTGGCCCTGTCCTTTGCCCTCTTCGCTTTGGCTGGCACCGAACGTGGCCTGATCGCAGTGATATCGGGCATGGTCGTAGCTGCGATTGGCCAGGCGCTCGTCTTCAATGTTTCCGGGGTGGCGGCAATGACGAGCATCCCGCGAGAAAAGTCCGGCATCGCGTCAGGCATGATTTCGACAGTTCGCCAGGGAGGTAGTCTGATCGGGCTTGCCGCAGCTGGGGCGTTGTTCAAGACCGCGGAGGTGGCGGCGCTCGAAAAGAGTGTTTCAAGTTCAGGGCTTCGGCTCTCGAGCGCCGAAACGGCGGCTGTCAGCGATGAAATCTCTGGTTCGCCGGCGGCGGCGCAGAAACTCGCCGCACTTTCATCTGTCGATCAGAGGCAAGTCGATGAGATTATTTCCGACGCCTTCGTCGTAGCGCTCCGGTGCACAATGCTCACCTTTGCTGCGCTGATGATTCTGACAGCAGTGCTGGCGAGGAGAATCTTGAAACGGGGCGTGTCGCCCGTTGTCGAGAATTGACGCCGCTTCAGGCGTGGTATCAGCGATTGTCAGGAATCGGTAGAACCAAGTTGAACTCGTTGCCCTCGGGATCCGCGTAGATGCGGTGCTCCTCATCCGGGCGGACGTGTACCACTTCAACGAGAGTTGCGCCGAGAGCAAGAGCTTCGGCGCCTGCGACGTCGAGATCCTCCACTTCTATGTCGATGCGCACCCGTTGATTCCCCACTCTTTCGAGTCTTGACGGATCGACCGGACAGAAGCCCATAATCACGCTGCTTGATCCCGGTGCCAATTCAAGCCACCCCTCTTGTTCGTCCTGGATTTCGACGCCGAGCAACCGACGGTAAAAGTCGCACACCGCTCGATGATCTCGGCAGTCATAAATGACGCCCCGTAGCCAACCGACTGCGTTTTTGTTGCTCACTGGCATGCTCCTTTGCGTAAGTTTCTCCGTCCATTGAGAACTTCACTGGACGGGCGACGTCTTACCACACGAGAGACTTTCTTGAGGTGGTCCATTCCAACCGAACGCAGGTGTGACGATGTCATCACAACTTCATCGCGCTATTAGTGTCGGATCCAAACCTGCATGCCAAGCTTGCAGTTGTGGATCAGAATCTTGATGACCTTGCTGATCGTGTCTTGGCTCTGGATGCCACGAAGCCTCTAGAGCCCGCGCTTTTTTCCACCGACAGCGACGTAGGCCCTGGAATCTACGCAGGCACTCCGCCAATGGTTCCAGCGCCTGGTCCCTCGCCAGATGAGTCAGTGGCTCGCCTTCTCCTTGAGCAGTCCCTCGGCGCTGGCCATCTTGCCCTTGAGCGTTACGACGGGGACCTCGGTGAACATTTCGGTGCACCATTGGCTCGTGCCGCGATTGCGTCTTTGGTCGGGACACCAGCGGAGTCTGCGATTCAGATCGCTCTCCGAACGGAGGCGATCGACATTGGGACGCCGGATGTGGCGACTCGAATTGCTGGACTCAGCTCAGACGGCCGGCACGTCATTAACAAACGTTATTGCGCAGAACACCCGTTGTTGCTTGCAGGAGCGTTGGTTCACGAACTTCTCGCTTCGCAGCCCACTTCGAGCAACAGCGAGGAGGTGCTTCTACATGGAGTTGTTGCGATGATTCATCTCGTGCAGATCGACAGGGACCCGTCTGTTGCTCACCTGGGAACCGAATTGAGTCGGCGAGCAAACTCACTCGCCGTTTCGTTAGTCAATTCCAGGAATCCTGGCTCACCGCGATTCAGGCTCCGAGCGCCCTCAGGTGCTGGAACTATTCCAGGTGGGGTTCCAGGAATGCAGACTCCCGATTTTTGGAGCATTCCGTTTACACATGCAAACAGCCCAGAGCCCATTCCCGAGAACGTAAGAACTGTTCTTGAACATTTTGTTCGCGGCCCGCTTACGCAGGCACTTGACTACAACCAAGCTGGCATCGATTGGTTTGATGACAATCGGTCTACCAATTGGCTACCCCCAACCCGGTTACTACGAGCGGTGACAACGTTAGGGCTCTTGTCCGTCGGCGATATTGCAAGAGCGATCGATTGGTCAGTCCCAATGACTCTTGAAGCGTTTGATCTCCTGGAGCCATCAAGTTTCTTTGTCTGACCACAGCTGCAGATGCGGAGCGAGACTTGGTCGTGTGCCTAGACGATCGAGACCCCATTGCAAGGGACCCAGAAGGCGGCCAGCGGTCGTTGATGCGGGGTGATAGCAGTACTTCACTGAGTGATTGCGACGATTTCTCCGAGTGCCGTAAAGCTGTCAGTCATCTGAAAGTTTGAGAGAATAGAAACCGTTAGATCTCGCTCGCTCATTTGGATTGCGTTCGCAGCGAAGCCATTGATCAATCCTTCGTGGCCCCAGCCGATGCCCTCCGACTCGACCTCGTACCGGAAAAGGCCAAGACCATTTCCCGTCCAACGCAGCGTCCCAAATGGCGGGGCAAGGGCGCGAGCCTTAACCGATTGTGGGGTGGCGGTCGTCATCAGAAGGCGATGTTCTTCATCAAGGACATCACCTCGAACAAGTGCCCGTAGCCAGCGAGCAACATCGTGCGGCGTCGACACCATTGCCCCGGCCGCCCATGCAACAGTCCAGTCGTGTCCATCGGCGATCGGCAGCACGTCGAGATCAAATTGTGGCGGGTTACAGGCAGGCTCCTCGGGGCCGCTGCAGGAGAGCCTCGATCCCTGCACTGTCGATCCGTGCGGTTGTCCGGTCCAGACGTAGGTGTCCATCAGTCCCAGTGGTTTGAGAAAGCGGGAGGCAACCTCGCTTGCCCAAGAAGCACCGGTCACTTGCTCTGTGATGAGACCAAGGAGGATGTAGTTCGTGTTGCTGTAGGACCAGTCTGCACCAGGATCGAAAACTGGGTCGAGTGTCGCTGCAATTTGAACTGAACGCTCAGGGCTATCTGTCGGCGTGTACGACGAACTTTCGGAAAAATCTGCAACGCCACTCGTATGGCCCAACAGCATCGCCACGGTGATCAAGTCACCGTTGGGGTAGTCGAACCATCGACTAATGGGCTGCTCAAGAGATAGCAGTCGCTCCTGGTCCAACTGCATGATCAGTGCGGCCGTAAATGTCTTCGTAATGCTTCCGATGTGGAACCGGTCGTTTGACCTTAATTTGATCGAACCCGGCGGGTTGGCCGACCCCGACGCAGCTACTCTCGCATCACCGTTTGTCAAGACGGCGGCTGAGAGCCCTGGGATCGGCTCTCCCCACTGTTCGCCGAGTGAGATCCGAAGCTCTGCAATCGACTTCTCCAGGGCATTGTCCCGCTGCGAGAATTGACCTCCGGGTTCTCCACATCCCACCATGCCCGCAAATAGAGCGAATGCGGCAGCAGGAATTCCGATACGCAAGGTCATAGGTTGCGGAGTCACCGTAGGTACCTTGCTTTCGAAGAAGCTCGAGACTCTCGGCCTTTCACCGTTGAACCAAGGGTATCTCCACTTGATCGGAAGGCTCAACACTGACCAAATGGTTCCGTGAACTTGAACGGATAATCTGATCCGACAAACCGAGTACTAGGAAATCTCCTATGCCCGGAACACGAGGCAACCGATCCGCTGGCCGTACTTGAGGCCGACCCTGAGATAGGTCAACGCCACCGCCACGGTCCGCTTCGGGAATGGCTGTTCCGTGCAGCCAAAGTGGGACATGAGCATTCTCGTAGGTGAACTCGCTGGCCAGGTGATCGGGCCCGGTCTCGTCGTGTTGCCAGGTCAAGGCAACACATTGGCGATTGAGACCGATGCCGGTGTCGTCGTCGTCGACGCAAGTAGTTTGGGTCACGCCCCGGGGATGATCGACAAGCTCCGGGATCACACCGACGCTCCGGTGCATGCAATCGTGTACAGCCATGGCCATCATGGCTACAACTCGTCGGTGCCGATCTGGCAGGAGCACAACGCCGAGCGGGGAGACCCGCCGGCTCGACTCGTGGCGCATGAGAACGTGCTCAACCGGTATGCCCGTTACCGCGAGACCGAGGAGCTCCAGTTGCGGATGGCCGCAGTGCAGTTCCCGTCGCGCAAGCCGGTTCCGCTTGACGCGCTCGCGCCCGGTTTTGCGCTCCACGACCCGACTGAGACGTTTGCCGATGCGATAACTCTCGTCGACGGTAGTCGTCGTGTTGAGTTGATCTGGGCGCCGTCGGAGACTGACGATGCGCTCGCTGTGTGGCTGCCCAACGATGGTTTACTTCTCGGCGGTGCGGCCACGCCGGGTTTCACGATCCCCAACATCGGGACGCCCCTGCGCACACAGCGCTTTACGATCCGTTGGGCCGAGACACTCGACCGCCTTAGTACCCTTGGCGCGACTCGTTTGCTGACCGAGTTTGGTCCGCTGGTCGAGGGCAACGCGATCGCCGAGCAGTTAAGTCGCACGGCGCAAGCGCTGCGCTGGGTTCGTGACGAAGTCGTCGAGCGGATGAACGCCGGGATGAGTGAAGGCGAGATCCTCGCTGACATTACCTATCCCGAGGAGCTTTTCGATCCGCCGTGGATGCGACCCTCCTACGGCGCGGCTGACTACATCGTGCGTGACGCCTACCGCGAGGAGAATGGATGGTGGGATCGCAACCCGACCACGCTTCACCCTGCGCCGCCCGCCGATGCCGCTGCAGCTGTACTTTCATCCATCACAGATCCGCAGGCGGTTCTCGATCGAGTGCGCGCACTTGCCGATGAGGGCCAGACTCAGCTGGCCCTGCACGTGGTCGATCTGCTGGCGCTAGGGCACGGAGATGAGCCCGCCGTGGTTGCTGCCCGAGCACTCAAGGCCGAGTTGTGCAACTTACGCGCCGGCGAGGTCGACCCGTACGTGTCCAAGTCTTGCTACCGCTCGTCGGCCCGCCTCCTCGAAACCGGTCCTGCGAGCTGGCAACGTCTTTCCTAACAGTGCCGGCCCGACGAGGAGAGCGCGTCCTGTGCGCATCACGTCAGCAGGCGGTGCCGTAGGGCCCCGATCGTCCCTACAGTGATTGGGCATGTTTGTCGACCTCATCGTCGTCGGCGGAGGCGCCGCAGGACTCTTCGCGGCGATCACCTGCGCCGAGAATTCCGAGAAGTCGGTGCTGGTCCTCGAAAAGACGCCGCGACTGCTGCACAAGGTGAAGATCTCGGGTGGTGGTCGCTGCAATGTCACCCACCACTGTTTTGAGCCGCGCGAACTGAGTCGCAACTATCCGCGCGGCGAGAAGTCGCTGATCGGTCCGATGCACCGATTCGGTGCTGCTGACACCGTTGATTGGTTCGCCGGCCGCGGTGTAACGCTGAAGACCGAGGCAGATGGCCGGATGTTCCCGGACACCGACAGCTCACAGACCATTGTCGACACCCTTATTGGTGCTGCTGACGCTGCCGGAGTCGTCATCCACACCTCGGAAGGAGTGACGTCGATCATTAAGAACGAGGACACCTTCGACCTCGAAACTGATGCGGGAAATTCCTACATGGCAGCAAACGTCCTCATCGCAACAGGTGGAACTCGGATCGACGCAGGGGCCAAACTCGCCGCGAGGCTCGGGCACGAACTGCAGCCGCCGACCCCGTCACTGTTCACCTTCAAGGTCACCGATCCCCGCCTCGACGGACTGCTCGGCCTTTCGGCGAATCCCGCCGAGGTCAGTATCCAACAGAGCAAACTCAGGAGCCGTGGATCTGTTCTCATCACACATTGGGGTTTGAGCGGGCCAGGCATTCTCAAGATCTCCGCGTGGGGCGCGCGAGAACTGGCAGCACTCGACTATCGGTTTGACATCTCCGTGAACTGGCTGCCCGATGCCGATCCGGCAGCGGTAATCGCCGAGAAGCGGATCAACGAGGGGAAGCGTCAGCTCTCCAGTCGGAGCCCGTTTGCGTCCATCCCGAAGCGACTCTGGCTGCGGTTGCTCGCAGCGGCAGGAGTCTCCGACACACTCACGTGGTCGCGGCTCAGCAAACAACAAGCGAACCAACTGCTCAGTCAACTCACCGCCGCGTCGTTCAGGGTCAACGGTAAAAGTACGAACAAGGACGAGTTCGTCACGTGCGGTGGCGTCGACCTCAACGGGATTAACTTCCGAACGATGGAGAGCAAGCTCGTGCCCGGCCTTTACTTCGCAGGAGAAGTCATCGACGTTGACGGCGTCACGGGTGGATTCAACTTCCAGAACGCGTGGACGAACGGCTTCCACGCCGGGTCGGACATTGCGGCCCGATGAGCTGACGAATCGTCGCCGTATCGCCGAACGTCGTCTGCGGCAAGTCAGATTCCGTCGGCGACCGCTGCGCCCGCCTCGTGCTCGTTCAGCTCTGCGCCGGCGGCGGCACGACGACGGAGTTCGGCAAAGATCGGCGGCGGCTCGATCCATGGGTCGCGCAACGACCCGGCTTCGGCATCGCGGACCGCGGACCACACTCGTTCGGGCGTGCACGGCAGGTCGATGTGGCGAACGCCGAGGTGTGCCACAGCGTCGATGATCGCGTTCTGCACCGCCGGGGTTGAGCCGATCGTTGCCGCCTCCCCGATGCCCTTCGCGCCAAGCGGGTTCAGCGGTGTCGGAGTCTCGGTCGAAACAACCTCGAACATCGGGAGCTCGGCCGCAGTCGGGATGCCGTAATCGGCCATGTTCGATGTGACCGGATTGCCGTCCTCGTCGTAGACAACGCATTCCCACAGCGCTTGGCCGATTCCGGCCGCCACGCCACCGTGCTGCTGGCCCTGGACGAGAAGTGGATTGATCACTGTCCCGCAGTCGTCGACGGCCACGTGGCGGATTACGCGCACATGCCCAGTGTCACGGTCGACCTCGACCACAGCGATGTGCGCGCCGAACGGAAACGTCGCGTCGTCCTGGACGAAGTCGAACTCGCCGTACAGCCGCTCGCCATCGTTGTCGGCTGCCGTTGCTAAGTCGACCCACGTCAAGGCCTGAGCCGGAACACCCGCCACGCCGATCGTGCCTGTGGTGACGTCAACGACGATGTCGGCTGCGTCGGCTTCAAGCAGTCGCGCAGCGATCGACTTCGCCTGCTCGACCATCAATTCGGTTGCGCCGCGCACGGCTGATCCGCCGAGCTGAAGCGACCGTGACCCGCCCGTTCCACCACCGGTTCGCACGGCGTCGGTGTCCCCATCCACCAGCTGAATCCGATTGACGGGGATTCCGGTTTGGTCCGACACAATCATTGCGTAGGCGGTTTGGTGGCCCTGGCCGTGTGACTGTGTGCCAGCGTAGATCGTGGCCGACCCATCGCAATGAACGTCGATAGCCCCGAACTCGGTCGGACCGCCGCCCGCAGTGATCTCCACATACGATGCGACGCCGATTCCGAGTAGCGCCGTGTCCCCTGATCTGCGCCGTGCCGCCTGTTCTGATCGCAACTGCTCGTAGCCGACTTCCTCGGCGGCTCGACTGAGGGGAAGTGCGTAGCGGCCGGAGTCGTAGGTGTTGCCGGTAAGCGAGGTGAAGGGGAACATGTCGTCGCCGAGGAAGTTACGCTTGCGGATCTCGATCGGGTCGATATCGAGCTCGAGTGCCGCTTGGTCGACGGCACGTTCAAGCATTGCGGTTGCTTCGGGTCGACCGGCCCCGCGGTAGGCGCCCATCGACGTGGTGTTGGTAACCGCAACTGCGATGTCACACTCGATGCCGTCAAATGCGTATGTGCCCTGAGCCATGCGGCGGGTTCCGCCGGGAAGGTATGCGCCGATGGTTGGGTAGGAGCCGGCGTCGCCGAGCAGTCGGATCCGCAGGTTCGTAAAGGTCCCATCGTCACGGCAGCCCAACTCGACGTGTTGTACCTGACCGCGGCTGTGGGGAAGAGTCACCATGTCTTCCGAGCGGGTTGGCATCCACTGCACCGGCCGTCCGGTGCGGATCGCGCAGGCCCCGACAACTACGTACTCCGAATGCAGGCCCGCCTTGCCGCCGAACCCGCCGCCGACCTGGGGCGTTACCACTCGGACGTTCTCGGGCTCGAGGCTCAGCGCCGAACAAAATTGCCCGTGCACGAGATGGGGCATCTGGTTCGATACCCACAACGTCACCCGGTCCGTGTTGGTGTCGACCTCAGCCGCTGCACAATCCGGTTCCATTGGAACGACCGCCATGCGTTGGTTCACGTAGGTGCCGCGTGTCACGTGCTCGTTACCGAACTCGACCGCTTCGTCGTCGACGAAGACCTGCGCCTCGTTCGTCTGGTGCGCCTCGAACAATAACGGCGCGTCGGCGCGGAAGGCTTGTTCAGCGGTGACTACTGGGTTGAGCGGCTCAATGTCGGCCCACACGGCCTGCGCGGCGTCGGTACCTGCGGCGACTGACTCTGCGAGTACGACGGCATACGGCTCGCCGACAAAACGGACTCGGTTGACTGCCAGTGGTGGCCGCTTGAAGTTGCCGTGGACCGGTGCGAATCCGTGGTGTGCTGGCACGTCGAGATCCGCTGCGGTCAGTACCGCCACCACACCGGGCATGTCGATGGCGTCACCGACGTGGATCTCACCGAGGACACCGTGGGCGATCTCGGAGCGCACGAACACGGCGTGCAGCCGGTCGTGTAGGGGAAGGTCGGCGAGATACCTGGCGGCTCCGATCAGCAGCGCAGGGTCTTCGGTGCGCGCCACTCGGGTGCCGAGGATTGAGCCGGGGCGGGGTGCGGATTCGGCGATCGTCATTACAGGCGAACCTAGGTCAGCAGAGGAGTAAGTTGGAACACGAGGGGCAACGGACCGGAGGTCGATGCGACGTGGCGCGCAGTTCGCTTGAGTCGGGTCCGATGGTCGCGGAGGTGGTCAGCCGAAGTCGTCGACCGTTTTATTGACTTCGACGTCGGACCAGTCGATCTCCTCGAATCGATCGGCCTTACCGTCAAGGGTGCCGATCTCAGCGCACGGCCGGTTGCCGTACAATTCGTACAGGCCCCTCTGATCGCCATTGTCGAACACGTCGAAGTTGCCGGTCTGACTTAATGCGGGAAACATCAGTTGATCGCGGATCACGGTGGTCGGGAAGAAGCCACCGAGTCCGCCGCCGCTGGGCTTAGTGTCGACATGGCCGAGGCCCATCATGTGCCCGATTTCGTGAGTGGCGGTGGCCTTAATGTTGCGCAGCGTCGCTGGGCCCTTCGGGCCGTCGCGGTACAAGTTTGTGAGGTCGATCAGGGCGAAGCCACGTAAAGATTTGGCTCGACCGGTCGACGCGTCGGCGCCTTGGCGAAGCGAGCCTCCAACGCCGATCACGCCGCCAGCTAGTTCGGTGGTGTCGTCGGCGTTGGAGAAGCCAATGACGAGATCGGCCTCGCCGCCACTCGCCAGTGGCGGCAGGTATTTGTACGGGAGTTGTGTAGGGAACATTTCGGGGATGAGGATCTGATCGTCGATGTTCGTGCCGGCGGAGGTAACACCGCCGTAGCGGAAGTCGATTCCCGAGTACTGCTCCACCTCCTCGATCGAGTCGATCAGGGTCTGGATCTGGGCGTCGTTTGCGGCGAGGTCGATGTTGAGGGCGTAGTTGATCGGCTGGCAGTTGTCCCATGCCGCTCTGATGGTTGGGTCGGGTCGCGCACCGGTGGAGAAGAATTCGCCACGGTCAAATAGAAAGTCGTACGGGCCTGATGTCGGTGCTAGCGGCGGTAGGGCCGCAGGAACGTAGCTACCTGGGTCGACGACTTTGTCGACGGGCTTGCCACCGGCGGGCGGTGTCGCCCCTGCAGTGAGGAAGTAACCACTTGCGTCGACGACGAGGTGGGACTGGCGCAGCGATTGCAGCGTGATCTGACCGTTGTTCGGGTTGATCGAGGTGATCGCATGGTTTGGAACGACTTGGCCGGCAGCGGTGTAGTTGAGAGACGACGTCTCGGGCGCGGGACTACCGTTCGCGTACGCCTTCAGGAAGCCTCGGTCAGTTGCCTGCACGCTCGTGAGATTGAGGGCAACGGCTTTTGCTCCCGCGTTGGGAATGTTGAGTCGTCCACCGACCTGCAGCGCGAACTTTTCGTTTGCGCTGACCATTCGGCCGTCGTTGAGGCCGATCGTGGTGTTGTTCTGTCGCGTGTCGAGCAGACGTCCCGGGGTGACTGGGACGAAGAGACCCTCGGTGGTTTCGCTGGCGCTCGACCCGGTGAAGTAGCCAGTGACGTCGATGGTCATCCCGCCGCCCGAAAGCGAGTAGACGTTGATTCGACCGTTTGTCACTCCAGAGATGACCTGGTTGCCGGCGATGTAGTTTGCCGACAGCACGTTGACATTCGAGTGCTTGGGTTCGGGCGCATTGGTGTCGGCAGCCCAGACCTTGTAGTAGCCCCGAGCGAGCGACCTGATTGCCGTTACGTTGAGCACGACTCCGGTGGCGTCGGCCGGCACTCCTGCTGTTTTGAGGTCAATCGTCTGCGTCTGATCGGCTGCGAACTCGGAGTCGCCGGGTTTGCGGCTGTCGAAGGCGCGGACCGCCCCGAGCGGCAGCGACTCGAAGCGCCCTTCTGCTGTCGGGCCGCTTTCGACGAAGACGCCGAGCACGTCGAGGACGACGTCAGCAGTGGTGGAGGCGTAAACCGAAATCTTATTGTCGAGACCGAGTGGGGCAATCACCAAGCCGGGTCGCGTGTGGCCGTCGAACTCTAGGTTGCTGGTCGACGTTTCGAGGCGCTCGGAGCCGGTCGGCCAGACGGTACCGAACCCGCGGGAACCAGCGTTGACCATAGTCATATTCACAATGACCGCTGTGATCTGGTCAGGGTCAACACCGGCTGCTGCTGCGACGCCGGTATTGGCGATCGGGTCGATCGAGAATGCCGACTTGACCCAGAGCCGCTTGATGTCGGCGTCGATGCGAGTATCGAGAAGGCGGATTGGGGTGATCGCCCTGTATGCAGACGCCGATCCGACGATTTCAGACGACGCTGGTCCAAGGTCGCCGTCGGCCTGAGCGGTGGCCTCAGTGGAGAGCGCATGGGGCACCACCAGGGCGCCGATAGAGACTGCTGCGGCGATGAGCACCCGATGAATAGTGCGCGTTCGCTGCATGAACGGCATCGACCTGTGCACCGTTTCACCATACGGCGTCTGATGGACGATTGTCCCGCGGTTGACGTTTCTAAGAGGTTCGCTCGCCGGTTGCTCGCTGCTTGGTGCCTCCCCTGGGGCTCGAACCCAGAACCAATGGATTAAAAGTCCACTGCTCTACCATTGAGCTAGAGAGGCGGGGCGCACGAGGAAACTCGCACGCTTTCGCGCAACGATAGGGCCATCTGGCCCGTTCCCAATTGCCAACCGGGGATAACTAATGTGTCCCAGTCAAATTGCCTGTCAATCAGCCAACACAGATCCGCCAGTGCCTCCAAAGGACCGCCCCCTACCCGACATATCAGCAACTGCGATTATTGGGCGCTGCACTTGGGCCGAAGTCGAGTGGTCCGTCGTCGTGGAGTTCGGTGTTGCGGCGGTCGCGTTATGTGCGGCCCTGCCCGCGTCGCCGGTGCGAAAGATTGCCGGCTATGCGCTATCCCGACGGTTGCGCAGCAGCACGTTCTGATCGGTTTGGTTTCGTCACGGACCGTCCTCAGAGGGGCAGTTCGGTGGAGCGCTTGACGACTTTCATTGCGAGTTGGGAGGTGAGTTTTTGGACGTGGGGAAGTGTGGCGAGGACGTCCATGTAGAGCGCTTCGAAGGCGGGCGCGTCGGCTGCGACGATGCGGAGGAGATAGTCGGGTTGGCCCATCATTCGGCTGGCTTCGGTGATGTTGGCGGCGTTGGCGATTGCTGCTTCGAATTCGAGCATTGTGCTGCGGGTGACTTCGCTGAGGGTGACCCACACGAGGGCTTCGTAGCCGCTTCCAACAGCGTCTCGGTCGAGGAGCGCCACGTATCCGGTGATGAGACCGCTGGTTTCGAGGTTGCGGACACGGCGGAGGCACGACGATGGGCTCAGTCCGACGATGGCCGCGAGTTCGTTGTTTGGGATTCGGCCATTGGCCTGCAACTGGTTCAGGATTGCACGATCGATCTCGTCCATGACCGTCGATTCTACAATCGGCATCGAAGTGCGATGACTTTGCCAGCGGGTGCGGTTGTCATTCTGTGAGAGTGGTCGGTATGGAATCGACGTATGACGTGGTGTGGCCGAAGTCGCCTCGGGGTGTGCAGTCCAAGGCGCTTGCGCCTCGGCTCGACAGCCTGGACGGCAAGCGGATCGCGTTCTTGTGGGACTACTTGTTCCGCGGCGACGAGGTGTTCCCGGCGCTTGAGGCCGAGCTGACGCGTCGGTTCCCAACGGTGGACATCGTTGGCTATGACGTGTTCGGCAACACGCACGGCTCGGACGAGAAGGAGATGGTTACCGGTCTGGCGGAAGGGCTGACGCATCGACACATCGATGCCGTGGTCTCTGCGATGGGTTGTTGAGGCAGTTGTACGCCCGCCGTGATGCGGGCCTCCATTGCAGCTGAAGCAGCCGGTGTGCCGTCGGTTTCTGTCGTGTGCGAAGGGTTCGTCAAACAGGCCGCCGCCACAGGGCGAGGGCACGGGTTCGACGGCCTGCCACTCGCAGTGCTTCCAGGGCACGTCGATGCACAGTCCAGCGAGGTGATGCTCGCCAACGTTCGCGATGTCGCCGTCGGCCAAGTGATTGCCGGTCTCACCGAACTCGTCGCGGTCGGAGATGGCGAAGCTGATGAGCCGAGCGCACTCGACGTGGCTGCGTCCGGGTCGATTGACGAGATCTATCGCACGTTCCTCGCACACGGATGGTCCGACGGGCTGCCGTTCATCCCACCGACACGACAACGCGTCGACGACTTCATCGCGGTCACAGCACATGATCCATGGAAGCGTCTCGGCATCGCACCGTCGTCAGGGCGCGACGTCACGATCTGGTCGATCGCGGTGAACGCGGTGATGGCCGGATGCGAACCTGCACACCTCCCGGTGCTGATCTCCGCCGCTCAGATCCTGCTCGACCCCAGCTACGGCTCGGAGCACTCCGGTAACACGACTGGGGCTGATGCGCTGATGATCGTCTCGGGGCCATCGTCGACCGACCTCGGCTTCAACCACGGCCAAGGCGCACTGCGCGACGGCCACCACGCGAACACCACAGTCGGCAGATGGCTGCGGTTGTTCCTGCGCAACGTGTTCGGATTCACCTCCGACGAGCACGACAAAGCCACCTTCGGAAACTCGGCTCGCGTGGTTCTGGCCGAAGACATGGATGCACTTGCTGAGATTGGCTGGGAACCTCTGGCTGCCGACTTCGGCTTCGACCGCTCCGGCGACGTGTTGACCATGGCGCGCTTCAACTCCGGCGCGATCATCGGCAGCGTCTTTGGGTCCACACCCGACGAGGTCGTCCCATATTTGGCTGACGGGTTGGCACGCATCAGCGGCTGGGACCTCACCCACGTCTACGGATTGGGCCACGAACAGTTCCGGCCTCTCTTGGTCCTGTCGCCGATCCTTGCACGCATGTTCGCGAATGCAGGCTGGTCGAAAGACGACGTGCGAATGGCCTTATTCGAACATGCCCGGATCCCGGCGTGGCGGTTCGAGAAGCTGATCGGCGAGTGGACCAACCTCACCGCAGGACGCCGCACACTCACCGAACTCGCCAGCAGCGGCCATGTCCCGGCAGTGTTTGCAGAGTCGGATGATCCGAACCGGATGGTCCCCATCGTCACCGACCCCTCCAAGTTCGCCATCGCCGTGGCGGGTGACCCGACGCGGACGAACGCGTACGTTTTGAGCAACGACGGCCCACACGGCGACTGGGCAGCACACAGCATCGACCGATCAAACTCACAGGACCTTGTATGCGGAATCTTCTGAACCTCAACGACCCCACGCTGCTGCGCACTGACGCCTACATCGATGGTCGATGGACAGCAACTGACGCCCGTTTCGCAGTGATCGATCCGGCGACCGGCGAAGATCTCGCCGACGTCGCCGACTGCGACGCTGCCACCACGAACCTCGCAATCTCAGCAGCCCACGCGGCCCAGCGTGGGTGGGCGGCCAGGCTTCCACTCGAACGCAGCACTCTGCTGAGGGCGCTCGGCGACGCCATGTTCGACAACGAGGCGGATCTTGCTCGGATCATTGGGCTCGAGAACGGCAAGCCGTTCGCTGAAGCGGTCGGCGAGGTGCGCTACGCGGCCGGCTTCCTCACCTGGTTCGCCGAAGAAGCCCGCCGCACCAACGGCTCGATCATCCCCTCACCGTTCGCCGACACCGCTGTTCTGGCGGTCCGTGAGGCGATCGGAGTCGCAGCGATCATCACACCGTGGAATTTCCCGGCCGCCATGATGACCCGCAAGATCGGCCCCGCCTTCGCCGTTGGATGCACGATCATCGCCAAACCCGCCGAGCAGACACCCCTCACCGCTCTGGCGATCGCCGAACTGTCGGACCGAGTCGGTTTCCCGGCCGGGGTGTTCAACGTCGTCACCGGATCAGCCGAATCAGCGCCGGTCATCGGCGAAGCGCTGACGTCGAGCCGGACCGTGCGCAAGTTGTCGTTCACCGGATCAACCGTCATCGGCAAACTCCTCGCAACCCAATGCGCCGCCACGGTGAAGCGGGTGACACTCGAACTGGGCGGCAACGCACCGCTCATCGTGTTCGATGACGCCGACCTCGATGCCGCCGTGGCGGGAACCATCGCCGCGAAGTTCCGCAACGCCGGCCAGACCTGCGTCGCCGCCAACCGAATCCTCGTCCACCACAGCATCGCTGATGACTACACCGAACGGCTCTGTGCTGCTGTCGACCAACTCAAAATCGGGGCCTTCGACTCTGACGCTCAGATCGGACCGCTCATCGACGACGTCTCCGTCACCCGAGTGCAACACCTTGTAGCTGACGCAGTCAGCCACGGCGCCACGCTCGTGCGAGGCGGAGACGTCACCGAAGCCGGCTCGCAGTTCTTTGCCCCCACCATTCTCACCGGCGCGATCCCGACAATGAGCTGTCACACCGACGAGATCTTCGGACCCGTCCTGGCCCTCACCGAGTTCTCCACCACCTCAGAGGCCATCGCGATCGCGAACAACACCGACGCGGGCCTCGCCGCGTACATCTTCACCCGAGACCACGCACGAGCCTGGAACGTCAGCCGTCAACTCGAATACGGAATCGTCGGCGTCAACACCGGCGCCATCTCGGCACCCGAAGTGCCCTTCGGAGGCGTCAAGCAATCCGGCATCGGACGCGAAGGCTCACACTTCGGCACCTACGACTGGACCGAACTCAAGTACATCGCCATGGCCGGCCTCCACCCCGAACAAGACCCCACCCAATGACCACCGACGCATCGACCTCCCACCTCTCCAACGTCTGGTTCCAAGTCACCGGACTCGACGTCGCCTCCGGTGATGGTTCATGGGTGACCACCGTCGACGGCACCCGCTATCTCGACTTCACCGGCGGCATCGCCGTCACCTCAACCGGACACAGCCACCCAGCCGTCGTCGACGCCATCAGCCGCCAAGCGACCCGATTCATTCACGCACAGGCCAACTGCTACCGCCACGACCTCCTCGAACCGCTCGCCACGGCACTCAACGAGATCACACCCCCCAGCATCGACACCTTCTTCTACGCCAACTCCGGTGCAGAAATCACCGAAGCGGCAATCAAGCTCGCCAAGCAAGCAACCGGACGGCCCAACACCATCGTGTTCAACGGCAGCTTTCACGGACGAACCCATCAGACAATGGCCATGACGACCTCGAAGACCGTCTACCGCGCCGGCCACGCCCCACTCCCGGGCGGAGTTCACATCGCACCATTCCCCGCCCCCTACACCCCGGACCCGAATGCAGCAATCGATGACGCCGTGGCAGGTTTCGAACAGCTCCTCGCCACCGTCACCGCACCATCGGAAACCGCCGCAGCAATCCTTGAACCCGTGCTCGGCGAAGGCGGCTACCACCAAGCCCCACCAGCGTTCGTTCAACGGGTCGCCGACATCTGTCGAACACACGGGATCCTGTTCATCGCCGACGAAGTCCAATCAGGATTCGGCCGAACCGGCAAAATGTTCGCCATCGACCACACCGGCGTCGAACCCGACATCATCTGTATGGCCAAAGGCATCGCATCGGGCTTCCCATTCGCCGCCCTCGGAACGCGGCGAGAACTCGACGACCTCTGGCCGACCGGAAGCCACGGCGGCACCTACGGCGGCAACCCGATCGGATGCGCCGCCGCACTCGCCACCATCGACATCATCACCAGTGACGGCTTCCTCGACAACGTCAACGAACGAGGCGCGCAACTCCTTGCCGGACTGCGAGAACTCGCACAGGCTTTCCCCCAGCTCACCAACGTCCGAGGCGTCGGCATGATGATCGCCTGTGACCTCAACACCGCTGAAGTAAACACCGCCGTCCGCGAACACTGCCTCTCGAAAGGACGACTCTTACTCATGTCGGCGGGCACGGCCGGGACCACACTGCGGTGGATGCCGCCCCTCACGGTGACAGCCGACGAGATCGACCAAGCACTCGTCGCGTTCGGCGCAGCTCTCGGATCTCTCTGATTGGCCGACGCCTCCTCAACCGCTCAGAACAACGAAGCCGAACTCGTCGCTGACCAGTCCTCGATCGGCACTTCCGATCGGTAGGAGCGCGCTTGGCACCCCACTCATAATCGCCACCACGAACGCTCGACTACGCGCCACATATCCGGCGAAGTGGGCGGCCAGGCGAGGCCAACAGGCAGCACATAATCATACTCCTCATAAACCAGTGCGCTGCCCTGCGACCGTCCAGTTGAGCGACCTCTTTCGGACTTGAGACATGTCTGTTTGACAAA
>CAJQPY010000007.1 GCA_905480335.1 uncultured Ilumatobacter sp.
GGCAAAGCTGTGAACGTCGCGTCACATTTTGAGATCGACGATGTGATCGATCCGGTCGACACACGACGGTGGTTGAGCACGCTGCTCGATGCCGCTCCTATCGCCCCGTTGGGTCACCGACCTCAGGTCGACACTTGGTGAGCGCTGCGGCCGCGTCCTCCAAGCCGACAACTGGTCAGTAGTCAGTAGTGAGCACGGCGGTCACCTCTGCGCCGTAGTAGCTGTTGAACGAGCACGCCGGTATCGGTGGCCTCCCAGGCGTGAACGACGAACTCCATGATCCAATCCCCGTTCAGGTCGGCGACGGCGAGTGTGCGGTGAGTCTGGTGCGAGACGCTAGCTGGCTCGGTTGTGAGGCTGGTGTCCGGAGCGATAACGGAAACGTTGTCACGCGCCACGGTCAGTGAGGCGCCGGAGTCGGCATCGATCCGCAGTAGAACAGAAAACCCGATTCCGCTGTAGGCGACAAGTGATCCGTCATCGCCGTCACCGTCGAGATCGGAAACGACGATCTGACGGATCGTGCCCGACGTCGCATCGATCCCGGTGTCTTCGAACGCAGTCCTTCCGGCCGAGAGGCACGAGTCGACCTGAGCGGTGACAAGTGCGATGGGCCGCGGTTGGGTCACCCGTTCGGCGGCTAAAGCAATCGCACGGTACCAGCGGCCGGGATCCGCGGGTGCTCCGGGCTTCGGCGAGATCACCAGGCCGACTCGTCCGTCTCAACACGCCTCTGCAGTCGCTCCGACAGCTCCGCCGATCGTATCGACATCGACTTCGTGGATGAGTGCGCCGTTGCTCGCAATTGCAGGTTGACGCGACTGCTGGTTCTCGTCGAGTGCGGACTCCCAAGCGTTTCCAGTCCAGCGGCCCAGGTAAAGCCAACCGTCGGGGTCGCAGCCAGCGAAGAACTGTCACGACGTCGACGAGGGGATTCCAGACGGTGGTGATGGCATCGTTGCTCTCGAGAGGGAGTCCGCCGTCTCTGCTGTAGTCGCGACCGGCATTGACTCCGTGGCGGATTCAGTGACAGGCGGCGGAATAGAAGTGGTCGGTGCCGTAGTCGTGGACGGAGGCGTTGGAGCTGGAGTGGCCGGCGTGACTGACTCCTGCTGTGTACAGGCCGTTCTGGCGAGTATCAGCACATGAAGGAGCAGCGACATTCGACCTAAGCAGGTCGTCATGTATGGTGACCTGGATCCCGACGCCGGCTCGGCGTCGGTCTGATCAACCGAGGTCGGGCCAGCGGCGGATGCGGCGTCGACGGATCCCGGCAGTGCTGCCCCGTCGTTTCTCGCCTAGGCGCCACTGTCGACGCCAGCTGTTGTGGTCGGGTCCCGACAGCTTCGGGCTTCTTCCCGATGCTGCGTTGCGTGTCGCCGTCCACCAGTCGGTCAGTGTCTCGTCACCAAGGCGGGCGACTGCAGCCTCAATCCGCTCGTTAAAGCGCCTGGTGTTCTCCCCCTCGGCCGCCAGCAGCGGTGTGCCGAAGAGTACCGCTGTGCGCCCGGGCGACAGCCTGTTGGCGCCTTTGCCGAAGATCTCACCGGTTCCGTCGATGTGCACCGGGATGATGGGAGCACTGGTGCGTGTCGACAGATAAGCCGCACCGCCTTTGAAGTCTTGGCCCCAACCGTCCGGCGACCGCCCGCCTTCTGGGTAGATGATCAGGCTGTTACCGTCCGCGATGACATCGCGCAGTCGATCGAATGTCGCTCGACTCGTTGCACCTCGATCGATCGGAATCGCGTTGAGTGCTAGCGCCGATAGGGCGGCTTTCCAGCGGGCGTCGAAGAAGTAGTCAGCCGCCGCTGCGACAACTAGTTCGTGCCGCCACGATGCGGGGATCGACCGGATCATCACGCCGGTGTCGATATGACTGTGATGGTTCGGAGCGAAAATCACGGGTCTTGGATTGTCAACACGGAGAAGGTCGGTGAGACGGTCGAGCCCGGACACCCGGGGGCTCGCAATCGTGCGGACGGCCAAGCGCATCGGGCCTTCGATAATCACTCCGCGGAGCGAGCGGGCAAGTGGCTGTCGAGCCCACTCGGTGTCGTAGGTATCACCGAGGCCGTTGGGCTTGCGGGGAACTACGACATGTTTCGGTGCGGTCGGTCGGCGGTACGGGAACCCGTATCGGGCGAGTGGACGAGCAGCGGTACGCACCGCACCCTCGACCATGCTTGCTGCGCGCTGCGCTACATGGATCGAGCGGTGCGCCCCGTCGGGGCGTTGGCCTCGGCGGATGTACTGGTGCGAGGTGCGTCCGGCCATCTGACTCGTCCTACTTGACGTCGGCGACAAGTACGCCGGGGACGTGGAGGTGGCTGATGGTGGGGGAGCGGCCAACGGTGTCGGAGGCGATTTCGAGGGCGTCGTTCATGGTCGACGCCGGCGTGAAGCCGAGTTTGCGGACCGTCGCGGCGTAGCCGCCAACGATGATCACCTTCCCGGCGTGTTGCTGGCCGTGGGCACCCCAGTACCAAGCGTAGAACGGGTGCACGCCGTGGTAGGCGTAGCTGGTGCGGTAGAGATGGCGGTACCACTCGTCCTCGGCGTACTTCTTCTCCCACTTTGTCGACATGACTGCCGGATCGTTGGTGTCGGCGAGGACCTCGTCGAAGAAGTCGATGTAGCTGGGATGGTGGACTGGGTGGAACTCCTCGTAGGTCGGGTGCGTCATGATTACGACGCCGCCCTCTTTGACTAGTGGTTTACCGCGGTACATGTTGAAGAGGTAACCGAGGCCCATGCACATCACGAGGATCGGGTTCATGATCGACTCGGGGTTGTACGGGCTGATGAACGGGATGCCCATCGTGAGGATGTCGGTCTGGCCGTCTACCTCGACGAGGTGTTGCTGGTAGACGTTCTCGAGCGTGCGCTCATGGACGGTTGCGGTGAAGCCAGCCTGCACGCTCGTCGTGCGGTACGGCGCTTCGATTTTGTGGAAGAGTTTCCGTTTGGTGCGGTTTGGCAGCTTGTTCAGCGATTTTGAGCTGGCGAGGAACAGGCCGCGGTCCCTGGCGGTCCACTCCCATTCCCGCTTGGCGAGGAATTCGAAGGGAGAGGGGAAGGCCTCGGTGTTGATGGTGGTTTCGACCTGGAAGACCGTGGGTCCGGAGTCGCGCAGGAGTTCGCCCATCCGCCAGATCGACTTGTGGAGTGCGGAGTGGTGTCGATCCATCAAGCTGCGAGTATTTTGCAGACTGGCGGGATTGTGGTGTTCGGAGAGGCACCGGTAGCTCGCCAGGCCCGTAGTGAGCGACTTCCATCCCCCATCCATGGCTACCTGGTTGATGTTGGCGTAGACGACCAGGTCTGACTCGGCGGCGCGCTTGTTAATCTCAAGGACTTCGCCCTCGTCTGTGTGGCCGATTTCGGTAATGTTGTCGGGGTCCTCGGCGTCGTGCTGGTACAAAAATCCTTTGGGGAGAAACGCATCGACGATGCGGTCACCGAGGACGTGGCGGAGTTCGTATTCGTGCATCCGGCGGTGCAGGCCCAGTGCCGCGATGATGTGCACGTCATCGACTCCGGCCTCCGCTGCCATGTCGAGGACGGCCTCAACGATCCGCTGACGGTTGTCTGGTTGTTGCATCTTTGGCAGCGACAGGCTTGCGTCGTCGAAGCAGATCGTCAGCTTCATGTCCGGCTTTAACAGCTCGGGAAGCGGATCCATATCGAGCGGGTTCAATAGCGCGTCGCGAATGTGTCCGTCGAGGTTGTCGAGGCCGGCCAACGGCTCGGGTGGGTAGATGATCCGGCTGCGGTCGGCGGGGAGACGTTCGAGGCTGAACCCTTCACCTCGCCAGAACAGCGTGGGAGGGGTGGAGCGGTCGACGTCGAGGACGAATCCGGGTCGTGGCATATCAGTTGCTTTCTCGCAGGTCGAAGGCGATCTTTATGGCGCCGCGTCGGCCGGCGGTGGCGGCGTGGTCGATCGCGTCGAGGTGTTCGTCGAGGGAATAGGTAGCAGATAACAGGCGTTCGGCTTCGACGGCCGTGACGGTGTCAATCGCTAAGTGAAAGGTGTCGGTGACTGTGCCGTCGCTGAGGGTTTCGGTGCCGTAGGTGTACGCACCCTTCAGGTCGATTTCACGGTGCCAGAGACCGGTGAGGTCGAGTTCGACGTGCGCCGGCATGCCGAGCAGGACGACTCGACCACGCGGTCGGGTGATGCGGAGGCTGTCGGCGATCGATCTGGACGAGCCGACGGCATCGATCGTGACGTCGGCTCCGCTCGAGAGCGCGCCGGATTCGCCACCGCCGAGCATGTGGCAGCCGACTTCTCGGCGCACGGCCCGATCGAGCTCAGTTGCGGTGACGACGACATCGGCGCCGAAAGCCAAGGCGAGCTCACGTTGGTGGGGGTAACGCGCTCCGACCACGATGCGAATGTCGGGGATGTAACGGCGCAGACCGGCGATTGCAGCGAGACCCATTGTTCCCGCACCGAGCACAGCAACCACTGGATTGGCGCGACCCTCCACGATTGGTGCGGCGAGCAGTGCGGCGTGGATTCCACCAGCGAATGGCTCGATGAGCACGGCTCGTTCGTCGGGAAGGTCGTTGATTGGCAGGTTTAGTCGGTGGAGTTGGGACTCGTGCGCCCAGAACCAGGGGGCCCAGCCGCCACCGGTCGAACAGCAGAAGCCAGTCTGGATGGCGGGTTCGACACCGTCCTGAGAGGTCACGGCGAGATGAGCGTAGTCGTCGCCATCGGCTGGACGGGCACCGTCAAACGGCAGCGGAAAGTCGCGGGCGGCATGGCCGAGCACCGGCTCAAGAACAACTCGCGTTCCGGCTTCGTCGCCGTCGACGAGTTCTCCCACGACTTCGTGTCCGGGAACGAACGGAAAGCTGACCCAGCTCTCGAAATAGGTGGAGGCGCGGCCACCGATGAGCGAGAGGTCCGAACCGCAGATCCCAGCGAGACGCGTGCGGACGCGGTGCCAGCCGTCGCCGGGGCGCTCAGGGTCCTCAATCGTACGGTATTCGAGCGGACCCACCTTTGTTGCGCCCGAGGGTGACACGGCGCCGACGACGCGCGCGGCGCCGAACCTGGCGATGTTGCGCCTGATCTGTAGCGCCTTCACGCGAACTTCCTTCGCCGCTCACGCTCGGTCATCAGCTCACCGATCGGAAGCAGCGGCTTTGGTGCTCCGGCTGACTTGGACCAATGTTCGACGAGCCATCCGCGTTTGCGTGCGATCGTTGCGAGGCGCGTCTCGGGGTTAACGGCGACGGGGAACCCCACTGCCTCAAAAAGCGGAAGGTCCGATGACGAGTCGGCGTATGCGACCGAATTGGAGATGTCGAGGCCCTCGGCCTCGCAGTAGTCCGTGAGAATCTGCGCCCGCGCCTCGCCGGTGGGTGGGACCGAATGCATCTCTCCTGACAGCGTTCCGTCAGGGCGCACCGTCATCTGTGCTGCGACGATCTCATCGAACATCGGCCTTAGCCCAGCGACCGCGAAGTCGAGTGCACCGGTGATCAAGATCGTTCGATGGCCGAGGGCGCGATGCTCGCGTACTCGCCGAAGCCCCGCAGGAAAGGACTTTGTCAGGATCAGTTGGGTGAGCATCTCCTGGGCGTCAGTTTCGATCTGCTCCATAGGGGCGTGCTCGTAGCGTCGATAGAAGTGGCGGAGGAAGTCGGTGCGATCTTGGCGATCGAGGCGGAGCAGTCCGGGTGCTTCAACGATCGTGCGGGCGACGTATCGAATTCGTTCCGGTGTGTCGAGGCGACGGGTCGCAAGCCACGAGAAGCTCTCGACGACATTCGAAGAGATGAGGGTGTTCTCGAGGTCGAATGCGGCGACATGGCGTTTCGGATCGAGCACTTGCTTGCGCATCCGCCCCATTCGGTCCGTCGACCTTGATGGCCCCGGCGTCGTCTTCACGCGGGCATGTTTGATGATCGACGGCAGGTGGATGTTGTTGACGTAATGGTCCCAATCGACTGAGCGTGGGTCGATGTTGAAGCCGGCACGATCTTGCTCGCCGAGACCATCCCAGATCGCCATCAGGTTGTCGACTTGGTATATCGCTTCGCACTCGGTGTACAGCCCGTACAGTTCGACGTACTCAAGTGCGGTCTCGACTTCAATGCGCTTTTCCTCGAGCTGTGCCGAGAGTTCGGCCTGCTTGCCACGCAGTGGCAGGGCCTGCAGAACCCGGTCGGCGGTGCCTAGCGCGGTTCTTGCCTGCATCAGTTGTTTCTGAACCCGTCCCCGACCCGGGAAGCGCCATTCGGGAACTACGATTGGCTGGCCCTTCTGATCGTAGAGCGGGTTGCGGGTGAACCAGTCGGTGACGTTGTCAACCATCTGGCGGTACTTGAGCGGGTTGACGCTTCCCGATGCGACCTGGGTGATGGCCGGTGCGTCATCTGGACCGGCTGCGGCAACTGCAATGATCGCAGCGACGACGATGTCGACCGGAATCACATCGACGGTGCCCTCTGGAACGCCGGGAAATTCCTTGAGAAGTCCCTTGGCGAAGGAGATGATCACCGGTTCGGCCATACGAAACCCGCGGATCCACCCGGGCTTGGGTTCGGCGAGCGCCGATTCAATGATCGACGGTCGCACGATGGAAACAGGGACGTCGCCCTTTACGTCAGTTAAGGCCTGCTCGCCGAGTGCTTTCGTGAAGGCGTAGGCGTCGGGCCAGCCGACACTCGCCGCGCGGGCACGGCCGGCCTTGATCAATTCGGACTTCACCCACTTTTGTCGGAGGTCCTCCGTCTTTGCAGCGAGTGCAGGAGCACCCGCGGCACCGATCTCGGCGCGTGCGCCTTTGCGGAAGATTTTCAATTGGTCGGGTGTTCGACTTAGAGCATCGGTGTCAGAGCGCAACCGCCGAGTCGCCGTGACCTCGGAGCGCCAGTCGATGCCGACGTCGAACGGTCCAGCGCTGACGAGTATCTCGGGAGCACTGCCCCGCCGGTTGCCCGCGACGTAGCAGGTGGAGACGGCGACGAGATGCGGTGTTACGCGTATCTCGTTGGCGAGGTCTGCCAAGCGGGTCGGGCCAAGCAGGTTAATTTCGACGGCCGAGTCCATCGGCGAGTCGAACGACACCGCAGCTGCGGAGTGGATGATGGTGTCTGCTGTGCCCCAGAGTGCTCGGTCGGCTTCGTTGAGTCCAAGACCGTCGCGTGTGACGTCGCCGGCGACGGTCTGGATGCGCGACGCAACCGCCCGGTCGAAATTGTCACCGTGGGTGGCGCGCAGCCGATCAAACGCGTCGTTCTTAAGGATCTCGCGTTGAGTCCGACGAGTTGCCGGGGTCCGGCGGCCATCGCGAACCAATAGGACCAGGTCACAATCGGGAACGCACCGAAGAAGTCGCTCAACCAGAGCGGTTCCGACAAAGCCGGTTGATCCAGTGATCGCAATACGCTTGCCTGCGAGCGAGGCGGGAATCGTGTCGGCCATCACGGTTGACATGTCTACCACGATGCTCTACCAATTGGTAGAGAGAGATGGGCTACGTATCTTCATCACTGCTTTACGAGCCGTCGGCGTGACGGCAGGAGTGTCCACGCGGGACCGGATCATCGGCGTCTCGGTTGACTTGTTTGGTTCCCGCGGCGTCGACGCCGTCTCGCTCGACGAGATTGCCCGCGAGGTCGGCATTCGTAAGCAGACCGTTCTTTATTGGTTCGCATCGAAGGACGCGTTAGTCGACGGGGTGCTCGACGCAGTGGCTGCGGAATTGTTCGTGGTGATCGACGCAGCGGTCCGCGCCGCACCTGACGACCCCTTGGAGCGGATCGACAACATCGTGCGAGCGGTATTCCGGCCCGCCGTTCGGCGTCCTGCTCTCCTTGGATTGTTTCGCGAGGTCAGCCGACTCGACGTCGATCAGGCGGACCGACTGCGATTGCGGATTGAACCGTTGGTCGAGCGTGCGGTGAGTTATCTCGCCGAGGAAATGGAGGCGGATCGACTTCGGCAGGGAGACCCAGGCCTCGTCGCTGCACTTGGGTACGCAACTCTGACCGGCATAGCGACGGAGCCGGAAGCGCTCCGGGCGGTCGGCTGGAAACCGACGGCAGCGGGTCTGCGCAAACTCCGGGACGAGCTGCGGGCGTTTCTTCGGGCGGCGCTCGCTCCCTGAACGTCGTTGACGTCAGTCGTCGTTTAGGGCGGCGAGGCGCTTGTCGATCACTGCGAGCTCGGAGACGACGTCGTCAAGGCGATCGCGGGCGAGACGGAGTTCGGCCCGGAGCTGCACGACGTCGTCGACACTCGCCGCCGGTTCGACGCCGCGCCCAACGAGGATCCACGACAGGCTCACCCCGAGGATTCCCGCTAGTTTGCTCACCCGTTGGCCGCGAGGGCTGCGTTCGCCCGATTCCCATCTTGCAATCGTCGACTGCTTCACCCCGAGATGGTCGGCGAGTTCGCGGGGCGTGAGATCTGCTGCGACGCGAGCCTCGGCCAGCCGCCGTCCGATCTGTCGATCGTCGTCATCCAAGTTGCCGGGGGTGCCATTGCCGGGGCTTTCCGAGAAGTATCGGGCAAGATCGTCGTCCGCCTCCGTTCGACGTTCTGACGTGGAGTACGAGTCGGGCGTCGGATTGTTTGCTGGCATGTTTCCTCGCGGGTAGTCGAGACTCAACGGTACCGGTGGAAGTCGACTCCTGGGGTCCGGTTCGGCACGGTCAGCGTCTGGTGTTTCGGCGGCGGCGTCCGTGCCGCTCTAGCGCAAGGCTCACGAGACGGTCGATGATCTGGGGATACGTCACTCCATCGGCGATCCACATCTTCGGGAACATTGAGATAGGTGTGAACCCCGGCATGGTGTTGACCTCGTTGCACAGGAACCCGCGACCGCAGCCGTCGGCCGGGTCCTCCCAGAAGAAGTCGACGCGGGACAATCCCTCGCACCGCAGCGCGCGGAAGGTGCGAATTGCCAGTTCCTTCGCCTCGGTCAGCGCATCTTCGCTGATCGGAGCGGGAATGACGGCAAACGACTGGTCGGACTCGTACTTGTCGTCGTAGCTATAGAAGTCGTCGCCGGGGACGATCTCGCCGGGGGTGGCAGCTTGAGGGTCGAGGTTGCCCAGCACGGCCACCTCGATCTCCTTGCCGACGATGGCCTCTTCGACCAAGACCATCTCGTCGTACTCGAGTGCGAGATCGATGGCCGCGCCGAGTTCCTGGATCGTGCCGGCCTTCGAGACGCCGACGGACGAACCCATGTTGGCGGGTTTAACGAAGACTGGCAGGCCGAACTCGTTGGCCAGGTTACGCGCAAGATTCGGTGTTATTTCGTGCTCGGCGAACGCTTGAAATCGCGCTTGAGGGATTCCGGATGCGGTCAGCACCTGTTTAGCCATCGCCTTGTCCATGGCAAGGGCAGACGCGAGCACCCCAGCGCCGACGTAGGGGAGATTGGCGAGCTCGACGAGTCCTTGAACCGTTCCGTCCTCGCCCATCGGGCCGTGGAGCAGCGGCATCACGACTGTGGTTGTCGGTTGGCGCGCCGCAGCAGAGAGCAGCATGCTGGGGGAAACCTCGGATCCGGCCGGGTTGAGTCGTTCAGGGAGCTGCACAGCGTCTGCCTCCAACGCCGCTGCAGCAGCATCGGCGATTGCCCAGCGACCGTTGGTCGAGATGCCAATCGGCGTGATCCGATATTTGTCCGGGTCGGCTGCAGCGAGGACGTGCGCGGCGGTACTGCACGACACGTCGTGCTCGGCCGACTCGCCGCCGAAGAGCACGATTAGGTTGATCCGGTGGTCGGCCGCAACGGCGGGGTCGCTGCCGTTGGCATCGTGATCGAGGTGTTGCATCCCGGCGCCGGTCATGTCCGCGACGGTACCGTTCGGCGTCATGAAGATGCTGGCATCCGACGCGGCTGAGGGAATCGGTGGACAACTGATCGGCCCCGACCTTGAATTTGACGGCGTGTCGTTCGACACGCGATCGCTGGCTGCCGGCCAGTTGTTCGTGCCGATCATCGCTGAACGCAACGGCCATGAGTTCATCGGCAATGCGTACGCCGCAGGTGCCGCCTTGCATCTGACGAGTGAGCCGGATGATTTCCGCCTCAATCACACGTCGATCGAGGTGGCCGACACCGCCGCAGCACTAATGGCGCTGGCCGCGACTGCACGCAATCGCTCGTCGGCACGAGTCGTCGGGGTCACCGGCAGTGTCGGTAAGACCTCGACAAAGGACCTCATCGCAGCCGCCTGCGGCACCCACTTTCGGACAGCGGCGAACGAGCGCAGCTTTAACAATGAACAGGGCCTGCCGATTTCGATTCTCAACGCCCCCGATAACACCGAGGTGTTGGTGCTCGAGATGGGGATGCGAGGCTTTGGTGAGATCAGTTCGCTGTGCGAGGTCGCTCAACCGGAGATCGGTGTCGTGACCGCAGTGGGCCAATCTCACACCGAGCGTGTAGGGGGAATTGAGGGCGTTGCCACGGCGAAGCGTGAACTCATTGAGGCACTCCCGAAATCCGGAACGGCGGTGCTGAACGCAGATGATCATCGAGTTGCAGGGATGTCTCGGTACGCGGGAGCATCGGTTCTCACTTACGGCATGACCGGGGAGGTCCGGATCGTCGATCTCGAACTCGATTCTTTCGCCCGCCCCCGTTTCTCGGTGCAGACGCCGTGGGGTACCGCACGAGTCGAACTGGCGGTCAGCGGAAAACACATGGCGATGAACGCGGCCGGAGCGATCGCCGTCGCAGGGGCCCTCGGTGTCGACGTCGACGCGGCGGCAGCGGGCCTGGCGGAAGCCGGGATCTCAGAAATGCGCATGGCGGTCAACGAATTGTCGAGCGGAGCCGTGATCGTCGATGATACCTACAATGCGAATCCCACATCGATGGCAGCGGCGCTGGATGCGGTGATCGCAATGGCTGCCGAGCGGCGTTTCGCCGTGCTCGGCGAGATGGGTGAACTCGATGACCCAGCGGCAGGACACCGGGAGGTGGCTCGACACGCCGAGGCACTTGGCGTCGAACTGGTCGCCGTTGGGACCGACCTCTACGGGGTCCGTCCGACGGCGCATCCGGTCGCAGCTCTGGGCGATCTCGGGCCCGGTGACGTGGTGCTCGTCAAAGCCAGCCGCTCGGCCGGTCTCGAACGACTCGTTGCCGACCTTGTCAACCGGTGAGCATTCGTGCAAACGTGTGGACTTCCGTTCTGACGAGCTGATCTCCGGATTATCACGAGTTAGGCACAGGTGGCTCGCCGCCGTCTGCCTCCGAGAGGAATGCCGATGGAGGCTGCCGACGAAGGTCGAGCCACCACGCAAGGAACAAAGCCCACGTGGCACCTGCTCCGAGCACAGCACGCGGTCCGATTGCCTCGAAGAGCACACCGCCGATCAGGTTGCCGATCGGAACCGTGCCGCCGAAGACCATGAACCACAACGGCATCACTGAGGCTCGCTCGCCGTCCTTCATGTTGAGCTGCAGCGATGTCGTGATGGCTGTCGCAGTCATGAAGTAAAAGAATCCGAGCACGAACCCGATAAGGAACGGTGACACTGGGTCGTGCAACTGGGAGAATGCGGCCAGGGCGATCCCGTAGCCGGTGAATCCGCGCACGATCAGCACTCGTCGGTGGAACCGCGAAAGGAAAGTCCCGACTGAGATGGCTCCGAAGAAGGCGCCGAGCCCCCACGTCGCGTATAGCCAGCGGTAGGTGGACGACTTGGCGGCAATGTCGAAGTTCAACTCTGCGACGGAAGGAAAGAGTCCGACATAGATCAGGCTGATCAGCGAGAACGAGAACATGCCGATCAGCAGTCGGTGGAGGACCAGTCGATGGCGGGCGATACTGATGCCGACACCGAGTTGGCGCCAGCCGCGCACGAGTGTGTCGGCTTTGACGTCGGGCATCTGCACGAGCGCTAGCGCCGCGATGAAGAACAGGTAGGTAACTGCGTTGATCACGAAGATCCATGACACGGACAATCCGACTGCTGCGAGCACGGCAGCCGCCACAGGTCCGACGACGCGTGTGCCGTTGATCATCGCAGAATTGAGGCTGATTGCGCCGGGGAGATCGGAGCGGTGGACGAGGAGGGGCATTGATGCTTGAAAGGCGGGTGCGTTCAAGGCGTTTGCGGAGCCGATGCCAGCTTGGACGATGAATATCCAGACGAGGCTCGCGTCGCTTGCGACAAAATAGGCCGTGCCAAGGGTGAGGAGCGCTGAGATCGACTGCATCCACAGCATTAACTTCTGCTTGGACACCTTGTCAGCCAGTGCCCCGCCAGGAATCGACAGGAACAGGAGCGGCCCGAGTTGGACTGCGATGGTCACGCCCACGAGGGCAGGGCTCCCTGTTCGATCCTGGATGTAGGCGGGCAGCGTGACGTTCTGCATCCACGTGCCGATTTGCGACAGCGCGAGGCCGATGAAGACGAGACGGAACTTGGGGTAGGCGAGCGCTGCTCGAGCCGTACCCGGCGCGAGCCCGTGCGGCGGGCCTGCGGCGGGTGGAGGAGTGTTCGCAGCAGTGGTCATGAACGGACGCTCGAAACGCTACCGGTGCCGTCGCATGCAATCCGAAACGGCTTAGTACACCGTTCCAAGGGTGCCGACCGGAAGGGTGTCGGCGCTGCTGGCCGCTTCAGCGGAAGTGGCGGAAGAACGTGCGGACCTCTGCGACGAATGTCTCGGGCACTTCGAACGCAGCAAAGTGGCCGCCCTTGTCGTACTCGGCCCAGTGACACAAACCGGGGTAGATCGGCTCGATCCATTTCCGTACCGGCGGGACAACCTCGCGTGGAAATGACGCGAATCCGACAGGGATGTCACTCATCTCGAGCGGTCTCCGCTTCCCGAAGCTCTCCCAGTAGAGCCGAGCCGACGATGCGCCGTTCCCGTTGATCCAGTACAGCATTACATTGTCGAGTAATTCGTCACGCGTCAGCACGTTCTCTGGGTGGCGGGATTCTTCGGTGCCGGATTCGTCGGCATTGTCGGTCCAGGCCCAAAATTTCTCGACGATCCATGCCGCTTGGGCGGCTGGGGAATCGACCAGCCCGTAGCCGATTGACTGTGGGCGAGTGGATTGCTGCTTGGAGTAGCCGGAGTCCCATTCCTGGTAGTAGCCCGCACGCTCAAGTGCGCGGAGTTCGTCGGGCGCAGGATCATCTAGGTCATTCGGTCGGGCGCCCATCGCGAGCGTCATATGGATTGCGGCACAGTGCTGCGGATCGAGCGCTCCGATCGAGTGGGTGATCGCTGCGCCCCAGTCGCCACCCTGCGCCACATACCGGGAGTAACCGAGCCTGGCCATCAGTGCAGCAAAGACCTCTCCGATCTTCTCGACACCCCACCCGGGTTCCGTTGGCTTGGCGGAGAACCCGTAGCCGGGCAGCGACGGAGCGACGACGTGAAACGCGTCAGATGCCTCGCCACCGAACGAAGTTGGATTGGTGAGCGGCTCGATCACCTTGTGGAATTCGACGATTGATCCCGGCCAGCCGTGGCTTACGATTAGAGGAATAGCGTCGTCGTGTGGTGAACGGTGATGGACGAAATGGATGTCGAGTCCGTCGATCTCGGTGATGTACTGGTCGAAGCGGTTGAGTCGCGCCTCGGTCCGACGCCAGTCATAGGTGTTCGCCCAGTACGCCGCCAGTTGCTGCGCGTACGAAAGCGGAGTGCCCTGGCTCCAGTCGTCGACGGTCTCGGTTTCAGGCCACCTAGTGTCAGCAAGCCGTCGGTGGAGGTCGTTGAGAACCTCGTCGGGGACATCAATCGTGAACGGTCGAACCTCGTTATTCATCGCGTTGACAGTACGGACTACGTTGTCATGGCTCGAAACCGGACGGCCGTGCACCGCAAGTACGGCTAGCGGCAGGGGTCGGTCGTCAGGCGGTCGGGCCGTCTGTCGCAGCGCCGGCGAACGCCTGGGACTTTGACATCCAGTCATGGGCGTCCTCGCCGCTCACGATCAGGTCGGTGGCGTCGACATGGCGGCATTGCGTGACGACGAGGCAGAAGTCGACGGCGGGTCCGATGACCGACTGCGGCGCGTCGCCAGGCCCGAACGTCCACTTTCCGCCCGACGGCGCCTGTAGTTCAACACGCACCGTTGTAAGCGGAACGTCGAGACCGCGATTCAGGTAGGTCCAGTTTCGGGTTATAAATCCGAGTTGGGCGATGTGTTGAAGTCGATCTGATGGCGTCCGCTCTGCCCCTACTGCATCGATGACATGTTGGCCGTGTGCCCAACATTCCATGAGGCGGGCGGTGAGGAATGACCGGGCGCCCATCGATGGGCCGTACCAGATCACTCGGGTGTCGTCGGCGAGCGTCGCTGCCGCATCGGCAAGCAGTTGACGATTAGCCCGCCATGCTGCGAGGAGTTTGTCGGGTTGCATTGCGCGGAACGAGTCGAGAGTCGCATCGTCGACCGCGGTAGGACCTGCACTCGGGTCGAAGGCGAACGCCAGGTCATCAAGTGAAGCCCGGAATCGGTCCTCGTCGGTAATCGCCCACGCTGAAGTCTCGTCGAAGAAGGCAAGGTGCGCGATCTGGTCAGCGACCGACCATCTGGGGCTTGCCGTCGCCATTGCCCACTGTTCGTCGGTCAACTCCGAGACGATCTCGTCAAGCGCAGTCTGCTCGCTGATGAGGTCACTCCGTACATTTGCCGCAGTCGGTCGTGTCGTCGCCATGCCGGCGACTGTAGAAGCCGACGCCCTGGCCGATCGCACCGATAGCGGCGACCACACGCCGTTGGGCGCGGGCGCACTACCGTCAGGGTGATGAGCATTGGTACACCGCTTCGTTCGAAGCTGGACACCAGATCTGACGGCTACCGCCAGAACCTCGCCGAGATGCAGGCGATGTGGGACGAGGTTGCTGCGTTGATGGAAACGGTTCCGACGATTGGTGGGCAGCGTTACGTCGACCGTCACCGCAAGCGGGGAAAGATGCTGGTCCGCGAGCGGATCGAGGCTCTTGTTGACCGAAACACTCCCTTTCTCGAACTCTCGGCTCTCGCTGCATGGGGCACCCAGGATCCCGTCGGCGTCGGGATTGTCCAGGGGATCGGCGTTATTGAAGGCGTTGAGTGTGCAATCACCGGAACCGACATGAGCGTAAAGGGTGGTGCCGCCAACCCGACCACATGGAAGAAAGGCCAGCGCTTCCACGAGATCGCCCGCGAGAACCGGCTGCCGTTGATTAATCTAAACGAGTCCGCAGGCGCCGACCTCCCGCGACAAGCCGACTTGTTTATCCAGGGTGGTGCAAGTTTCAAAGCGCTGACCAGGCTCTCGAAGGCTGGTATCCCGACGATCACAGCCGTATTCGGTCCGAACACTGCCGGTGGTGCTTACACGCCAGGGATGAGCGATTACACAGTCTTCGTCAGAGAGGCTGGAACGGCGTATCTTGGGGGTCCGCCGCTTGTCAAGATGGCGATAGACGAGATCGTCGACGAGGAGTCGCTGGGCGGCGCCGAGATGCATTCACGCACTTCGGGGCTGTCTGATTATCTGGCGTACGACGAGATGGATGCACTTCGGATCATCCGCCAGATCGTGCGGCACCTTCAGTGGAATAAGCTCGGACCCGGCGCGACCGAGTCGGCCGATGACCCGCTCTACGACCCGATGGAATTGCTCGGGTGCGCCTCGGCCGACGTCCGTATCCCGTTCGATATTCGCGAGGTGTACGCCCGATTGCTTGACGGGAGTCGATTCGAGGAGTTCAAAGCGTTATTCGGTGACAAACTCGTCTGTGGATGGGCGTCGATTCACGGTTTTCCCGTGGGATTAATCGGCAACAACGGGATTCTCTTTTCCGAGGAAGCAAAGAAGGGCGCTCAGTTTGTCCAGCTGTGTAACAAGATGTCGGTCCCGATCGTCTTTCTGCACAACATCACCGGGTTCATGGTCGGCTCAAAGGCCGAGCAGGGTGGCATTATTCGCAACGGAGCCAAGATGATCAACGCGGTGTCGAACTCCGAGGTGCCGCACTTCAACTTGATGGTCGGAGCGAGCTACGGCGCCGGCAACTACGGGATGGCCGGCAAGGCCTATGACCCCCGCTTCATATTTACGTGGCCGAACCATCGCATTGCAGTGATGGGTCCGAAGCAACTCGCTGGGGTCATGGACATCATTGCGCGCAACTCAGCGGCGGGACGAGGCATTGAAGTGGACGAGGAGATACTGAAGGCGCAGACAGGAGCTCTCGAAGCCCAGATTGAAGGGGAGTCCACAGCGTTGTTCTCGACCGGGCGACTGTGGGACGACGGAATCATCCATCCTGGCGATTCGCGGACTGTGCTAGGGATCGCCTTGTCGGCGGCGCACAGCAACGTGGTGCAAGGCGCCACCGAGTACGGCGTTTGGAGGCACTGATGAGTTCGACGGCACCGCTACCCGGATCAACGGGACGCGCGATCACGAAGTTGATGATTGCGAACCGCGGTGAAATTGTGGTGCGCATCGCGCGCACAGCGCATCGGCTCGGCATCTCGACGGTTGGGGTGTTCTCCGAACCAGACGCCGATGCAATGCATGCCGACGCAGTCGACGTTGCCGTTGCGCTGGGCGGCTCGACGCCCGCAGAGTCGTACCTGCGCGCCGATGAGGTCATCGAGATAGCGCTGCGCCATGGCTGCGATGCTCTTCACCCCGGCTATGGATTCTTCGCGGAGAATGCCGACGTCGCTGAGCGCGTTGTGGCGGCTGGATTGATCTGGGTGGGCCCGACCGCGGATCAGATTCGGACTCTTGGCAACAAGGTCGCTGCAAAGCGGCTCGCCATCGAGTCCGACGTCCCAACCGCACCATTGTTTGAGATCGTGGCAGGATCCGCTGGCGCAGTAAAGATCCCCGCCGGTATCCCGATGCCTGCCCTTGTTAAAGCGGCGGCTGGTGGTGGTGGCCGCGGCATGCGTGTGGTTCGTCGTGCCGACGAACTCGCCGACGCCGTCGCAGCCGGGTCGCGGGAGGCTGCCTCGTCGTTTGGCGACGGCACGGTCTTCATCGAACCATTCATTGATCGAGCTCGTCACGTCGAGGTCCAGATCATCGGCGATGCCTATGGCAATGTCGTCCACTTGGGTGAGCGCGAGTGCTCGATTCAGCGGCGGAATCAGAAGATCATCGAGGAATCGCCGTCTGCCGGCATAACACCGGAAACGCGCGAGGCGATCTGTGACGGTGCGGTGGCTCTCGCTCGCTCCGTCGGCTATCAGGGCGCAGGCACTGTCGAATTCCTTGTCGACGAAGTGGGGAGCGTTGACTCGATCAACTTCCTTGAAGTCAACACGCGGCTTCAGGTCGAACATCCGGTGACCGAAGCAGTAACCGGTGTAGATCTCGTCGAGCTCCAGCTTCGTGTGGCTGCCGGTGAGGTATTGCCGCTAAAGCAACAATCCGTGATTGCGCAGGGGCATGCAATCGAGGTTCGTCTGGTGGCCGAGGATCCCGTCGCAGGATGGCTGCCGTCAACCGGCACAATTACGGCATTTGATCTCGACGGTGGTGGCGACTTGGTCCGGGTCGACACCGGTTTTCGCCGCGGCGCAGTGGTGTCGCCCGATTACGACTCGTTGCTCGCCAAGGTCATTGCCCACGAAGCCACCCGCGCCGAGGCAGCAGCGAAGTTGAGTCGGGCACTCCGCGCCGCCGAAGTCGCTGGGGTGACAACGAACCTCGCTGCCCTCGCAGAGATTCTCGGCGAATCCGACTTTCTTGCGGCGCGAACGTTGACGTCCTACCTGGTTGAGCACCCGGAAGTCGTTGCGGCCATGGGGCCATCCGGAGATGATCGAGTAGCGCTGCTGCTCGCTGCGGTGTTTGCCACCGAGCGCTCAGCGCGCCGCACTGACGCGGTGACTAGTTTTGCCCCGTCTGGATGGCGAAACCTGTGGACACAAGGTCAACGCGAGGTGTGGTCGGCGGTTGGGAGCGAGTGGACTGACCCGGTTGAGTACACGGTGTGTGGAGACGCAGCAGATGTCCGCCTTGGGCCGTGGCCGCAGCCGGACGAGGACGGAGTGATAGCCGACGATGAACGCCGTCGTGTTGCCATCCGCTTGTTGTCGGTTACTGACGAGCGACTAGCAATCGAGGTTGACGGCGTTCGTCGAGTTGTCCAAATTCAGATCGACTCGACTGGGGGGCTGGAGAAGGTGCGAACGCGAAGTGCCGCCGGTGCACTGGCCTGGGAGCTTCAATCGCAGTTCGTCGACCGCCGTGAAGAGGCGGAAGGGGGGGGTCCGGTCTGCCCGTTGCCCGGTACCGTCACAGCGGTCAGTGTCGTTGCGGGCGACCATGTCGAGCCGGGGGCATTGTTGATGGTCGTGGAGGCGATGAAGATGGAACACAAGATCACTGCGGCGCGCGCGTCGACGGTGGCCGAGGTGCACTTCAAGGTCGGGTCACGAGTCGACCAGGGAGACCTGTTGGTGAGCTTTGCGACGACTACCGATGAGTGAGCCGATTCGGATTGCGAACTGCTCAGGTTTCTTTGGGGACCGGCCGTCAGGAGCAATTGAGATGGTCGAGGGCGGCCCGATTGACGTGCTGACCGGTGACTGGCTTGCCGAGCTGACGATGTTGATCCTGAGCCGGATTCAGGCGAAACGCCCGGGTCAAGGGTTTGCTCGGACGTTTGTGTCCCAGATGGAGCAGGTCATGGGTACCTGTCTCGATCGTGGCATTAAAGTGGTGTCGAACGCCGGAGGGCTCAACCCTGACGGGTGCGCCGAGGCGGTTCACGAGGTTGCGGAAAAGCTTGGCCTGACGCCAAATATCGCCTACATCGACGGTGACGATCTGTTGCCCCGCATCGCGGAACTGGCCGAGTCGGGAGCGCTGCATCCGTTTGGGGAGGGCGGAGCGCTCGGCGACGTGTCGAGTTTCGTGAGCGCCAATGCTTACTTCGGTTGCTTTGGAATCGTCGATGCGCTCACGGCTGGCGCTGACATCGTCATCACCGGCCGAGTTACGGATGCCGCCGTGGTGTGTGGGCCGGCGGCCTGGCACCACCGCTGGGCACGTGACGACTTTGACCAGCTCGCCGGCGGTGTCGTCGCTGGCCATGTGATTGAGTGCAGCGCGCAGGCCACCGGCGGCAACTACTCGTTTTTTGACGAGATCGACGGCCGCATCGAGGTCGGCGGTCGTGCCCGGTTCGGATTCCCGTGGGCTGAGGTCGCAATGGACGGATCATCGGTCATTGGTAAGCACGACGGGACCGGCGGAGCAGTCACGGTAGGGACCGTGACGAGCCAGCTGCTTTATGAGATTGGCGGCCCGCAGTATCTCGGCCCTGACGTGACCGCTCGTTTCGACTCGATCGAACTCGAACAGGTCGAGCGCGACCGTGTACGGATTAGCGGCGTGGTCGGAGAGGCGCCACCGTCGACGCTGAAGGTGGCAATGAATGAAATGGGCGGCTTTCGGAACTCGTTTTCGGTGGCGCTGACGGGGCTCGACATTGAGGCCAAGGCGGAGCTCGCTGCTGCCACGTTCTGGGATGCCTGTACCTTCGCGCCCGGCGACTTCGATGCCATCGACAGCCGCGTGATCCGGACCGACAAAGAGGACCCGGTGACACAGGAGGAGGCAACTGCGATTTGGCGGGTCACCGTCAAGGATGCCGACGAGCGCAAGGTCGGCAGAGCGTTCGCCGATGCGAACGTGCACACGGCGCTGGCCAGCATTCCCGGTATGTACGGGTTGGGTGGTGGACCGTCTGGCGCGACCCCCTTCGGCATTTATAGGCCAGCGAACATTGATGCGGGGTTGGTCCCGCAGTACGTGCATGCGCTCGGGGGGGGCACGAGTCAGATTACTTCTGCTGCGCCGTCGGGCGCGCCGGTTGAGATCCAATTCATGGCGCCTGTTGGAGTGGTGGACGCTGCGACGAAGCGAGCCCCACTCGGCTTGATCGTCGGAACGCGATCTGGTGACAAAGGTGGCAATGCAAACCTTGGCGTGTTCACACGCTCGTCCCATGCGTTCGCATGGCTGGATGATTTCCTCACCATCGAACGGCTTGTTCGGCTTCTGCCTGAAGTTGCGGAGTTGGAGGTCAAACGCTTCCGATTTCCGAAGATCTGGTCGCTCAACTTCGTCATATATGGGCTCCTCCAAGAGGGCGTCGCAGCGTCAACCCGCCAGGATGCGCAGGCCAAGGCCGTCGGTGAATGGCTACGGGCACGGCTGGTCGACATTCCCGTTGACCTGATCGCCTAAGCGACGTATCTCCCGCAAGCGTTTCGAGCGGGGCGCAGATTGCCCGCTTCGAAGATTCTGATTTGCTCGTCAACAATTGACTGTGCTGCATGCACGGTTTCGAGGTTTGGCCCCGTTGTCAACGATCACCCCGGTGAATTCAGGCGAATTGGGCACTCCTCGGAGCAGCGTCTCGATAGCTAGCACCTCGTCGGAGCAGGGGACCATGACACTCAGCCATCAGGGCGAATCCTGCGCTAGTGCTCACAGCCAAGATTCGGTCGAATTTCCCGCTTCAGTTGAGTGCCAACACACGGGATCATCACTTTGGGTTCCCATTGCGTCAGGTACTGGAGTTTGAGAGCCGCAATGTTCTCGAGAGCGGTACGACGTTTTGCCGCAACGGATTAGGCGGGTGTTGCCGAGGTCCAAAGATCGCCCGCCGGTCATCCCACGATGCGATCAATGGTGGCATTGTGCCCGCGGATTTTGCCGGGCTTAGCGTCGCGGGCAGTCTGAGGGAACGCGCCCACCGACACCGCAATCAGTGCCGTGCTGTCCGTAGTGTCGAGCACTTGGACGTCGCTTCCGCTAGTTAATGCTCCCGTGTGCAACGTCCCCCACTTGCCCGCTGGGAGCACACGCACGCCTTTGCCGCCGCGGTTTTGTTCGGGTAGATCAGCCGGATCGATCCGCTTCCCCATCCCTTTCGTGGTGGCGAGTAACAGCACGTCATCGTCGGCCGGGATTCCAGCGAAGACCACGGTTGCATCGGTTTTGATGCCTCGCACACCGGCCGCTGCGCGGCCCAATGGGCGCAGACCGTCGGTGGTGAAGCGGATGCCTTGCCCGTCCGAGGCAGCGACGATGACGGGAGCATCGACTGCGAAGGGCTCGACCGCCACGACGCGGGTGTCTGCGGCAAGTTTGACTATCGAGATCCCGCCCTTGCGGTCACCTCCTTCGCAGTCTGCAGTCGCAATGCGCTTCACCTGGCCGTCCGACATTGCGAGCAGCAAGTCGGTCGGCAGGTCAGGCTCAAGCCACCAACGAATCGGTTCGCCCATCAACCCCGGGAACACACTCGCTGCAGCGGTCGGTTTCTCGCCGACACTCGCAACGAGGATGCGAAAGAGATGGCCGCTGTTGGTGACTGTGACGAGCGTTGTTGCGGTCGTGGTGTCGAAGGTGTGAAGCGGGATGAGTTTCGGTTTGGCCTTCGAGCCTTGACCGATCGCTTGCATCCATCCGGCGCCATCGAGGTAGAGGGTGGTCGGGACATCGAGGACCATCTGTGCTCTGGACACCTTCGGAGCGCTCTCGGTGGTGATCGTCGTTACCCGCTGCGGGAGGTCATCGAACGTGTCCATCGTGGACTTCAGTTCCCGAGCGACCTGTGAGCGCTGTCGGGTCTCCGACGACAGCAGCCGTTCGAGCTTCTGCTGTTCTGCTTCGAGTGCCGTCGCCTCGGTCCGGAATTCGATGACAGCATCTTCGGTGAGTTGGCCGAGGTTCAAGTCAAGAACGGCGTTGGCCTGCGACTCGTCGATCGAGAATCTTTCGATCAGGCGCTCGCGGGCGATGGGTCGACTCTTTGAGGTGCGCACGATCGCGATCGTCTTGTCGATGTCCACGAGAACGGCGAGGAACCCCCGGAGTCGGTGAAGGCGTTCAGCAATTTTCGTGAGGCGGGACTTGGAGCGGGCAACGACGACGCGGATGCGGTGTGCGACCCATGCCTGCAGTGCGCTGCGCAGGTTGTAGAGGCGTACGGTGTCGTTTTCGTCCAGAAAGTGCATCTGGACCTTGTTGGTCACCTGCAGGTTCGTGAAGCGCAACAGACCGGGAATGACCATGTCGGCGCTCACGCCTGCGGCGAGTTCAACCGATATGCGGGTTCGGCCGTTCGATGATTCGTCGTTGAACCTGGTGATCCCGGCGAGATCGCCGTTGTCGAGTGCATCACCGAGTTGGGCGATGAACTTCTCGACAGAGCCGAGGGTCGTGTCGGCGTACGGCAGCGAGGTAACGATGATCTGTTCGCGCCTGCGACCGACGGGCTCGACGAGCCATGCACCGCGCACCATGATGCGGCCCTGGCCGGAGCGATAGATGTCGTTGAGTTCGTCACCGTTGGTGACGGTGCACTCGGACGGAAAGGACGGGCCAGGCAGCACGGCCATTAGTTCGTCGACGCTGGCCGACTTGCGGTCGAGGAGCATCAACGCCGCCCGGCACACCTCGCGAGGGTCATGGGGCGGCAGGTAGGACGACAAGCCGACGGCGATGCCGTTGGCTCCGTTGACGAGGAGGTTTGGGTAGGCGGCGGGGAGCACGGCCGGCTCGACGGTCGAGCCTTCATAATTTTCGACCATCGTCACAACGTTTAGATCGATCTCGTCGAGGAGCATGACCCCAAATTGACCGAGGCGAGTTTCGGTGTAACGGGGCGCCGCTGGCGAGAAGTCGGGTGAGCCGACATTTCCGTGGAAGTCGAGCAGCGGCACCAGGTTCGAGAACGGCTGAGCGAGGCGAGCAAGTGCGTCGGCAATTGATGCGTCGCCGTGCGGGTGGAACAAGGCCATCGTGTCGCCGACGACGCGAGCGGTCTTCACGAATGGCCGGTCAGGCAGAAGCCGCTGGGTCCACATATCCCACAGGATTCGGCGGTGGACCGGCTTGAGCCCGTCAGCAGCTGCAGGGATTGCGCGGTCTTCGACCACAGCTTGGGCGTAGGCGAAGTAGTCTCGGTCAAGCTGATCACCGGCGGAGAGTTCGACGATCGTCTCGGTGAACTCGAATAGGTCGGCGGTCTTCTTCTTGGTCGTGCGGGCCATCAGATGTTTCCTCCAACGGCGAGAGATTCACCGGATCGTTCGAGGTACCAGGTCCTACGCAGTTCGGACTTTGGGCCGAAGAGTCGCTCGGCTAGGCGCGCAACGTATGCCGGGTCCTCGATGTGGACGATGCCGATCCTGCGGTTCGGTCCCATAACGGAACGAAGCTCGACAGCGTCCATCTCGCCAAGACCCTTCAGGCGACCCATATGAGCTTTGTGCGTTGGGTTCTCTGTCCGCCATGCGCGCATTGCTGCGTCGTCTTCAAGGTAGATGCGCTCCCCCTTGTGGATGGTTGTCCAGAGCGGTGGCAGCGCATAGAAAAGTCGCCCGGACTCAACGAGGCCGGGGCACCATGAGTACAAGAAGGCCAGGATGAGGGCGCGGATATGAAGTCCGTCGTCGTCGGCGTCGGCCAGCACAACGAGGCGGTCGTAGCGGAACTTTTCAAGTTCGAAGTCGTCGCCGATTCCGCATCCCATCGACAGGATGAGGTCGGCCATCGACTTGACGACTCGGCTGATCGACTCGCGGTACGAGTTCAGGGGTTTACCGCGGAGCGGAAGGATTGCCTGGAATGACGGATCGCGGGCATCGATGGCGGTGCCGCCCGCGGACTCGCCCTCAACGAGGAGTAGCTCGGTGGGTCGGTCGGTTTTAAAGGTGCAGTCTCGCAGCTTCGCAGGAAGTCCGTTGCGGGACTTGTTGCCTTTGCCGAGCAGCGCACGCACGGCTGCCTGCTCGGCATTCGACTTCGTTCGGGACCGCATCGAGGCGATGGCCAACTCGCCGATCTTTTTGGCCGATTCAGGGTGCTCCTCAAGCCAGCGGGACATGGCAGGCGCAACGATTGCGCGCGTCCGCGACGTGGCCTCGGTGTTCATCAGTTTTGATTTTGAGTTCCCGGCGAATTGTGGACCGGGAAGCATGATGGAGGCGACCATGAGGGCGGCTGCGAAGATGTCGCGGGTGTTGGGCGCTGCTTCTTTGTCCTTCAACATGTTGCGGTCGCCGATGTACTTCTGGATTGACTCGGTGACCGCAGTTCGGAATCCGTTGATGTGGGTGCCGCCCTCGGGCGTGGCTACACCGTTCGCGAATCCAATGCTGGTGTCGCGACCCTCGACGGTCCAGGCGATCGCTGCGTCGACGGTGATGTCGCCATCGACGCCCTGGAACGACACCACTGGCGCAACGAGACCGGTGTCGGCGGTCATCTCCGTTACAAGATCGGCGACACCGCCGTTCGAGCACCACTCGAACAATTCTTTGACGCCCTCGCGGTCGTCGACGACGGCGAACGTGACGCCAGGGTGCACGAAACTTTTGTGGCGAAATCGATCGGCGATGACGCGCATCGACCATTGCGGCGAGTCGAAGGGGACGCCGTGCTCATCGTGGAACAGATCGAGATCGGGCCAGAACCTGATTTGGGTTCCGGTGTCGCCCTTGGCGCACTTGCGGATGGTGTGGATCGGCTCGATCGTGACGCCTGGTTCGACGTCACCGTTGCGGCTCCTGGTGGCTTCGAGGACGAGCCGGTGAACGTGCCCGTCTCGCCGTACGTCAGCGGTGATTCGGCTGGACAGCGCGGTCACGACGGATGCACCGACGCCATGCAGACCGCCGGACACCTTGTAGCTGTCGGAGTCGAATTTGCCGCCGGCGTTGGTTTCGCAGAGCACCACCTCGAGCGCTGAGCGGCCTTTATGGGGGCCATCGCCCATCTTCCCGACGGGGACGCCTCGTCCGTTGTCGGTGACAGAGACAGAGCCGTCGGCGTGGAGGGTTGCCTCGATACGACTGCCGTATCCGGCCATTGCTTCGTCGACGGAGTTATCGACGATCTCCCAGATGAGATGGTGAAGTCCGGCGACGCCGACGCCCGCAGAACCCAAGTACATGAGCGGCCTGGCCCTAACGTGACGGAGGCCGCTTAGGGCCTGGATCTGGTCGGCCTCGTACGCGCTGGTAGTGTTCATTTCACTAGAGGAGAGTACGTCGCATTCTTCGCTTCTGGAACGATGGTGCCCGACGGATGTGCGTTCGGCAGGTGCTCAATGGTCGCTCTCACTTCCGTACAACCCGTCCAAGCCATCGATCCGATCTACTCGCTGATTACGATCAACTGCGCACGGGAATCGGATGCATGGGCGAATCGATGCATCAGTAACTTGGAAGGACAACGCGGCCCTCGGTTCGCTGTCTCCTGATGAGGCCGCGTGCCATTTCTCGCTGGCAAGTCAATCGCGACGGGGCTGGCTCAGGCGCCCGGCAAGAGAGGGCGATCGGCGGGCTGAAAGTGACCGTCGAGTCGGCCAGGCTTGCGGCGCATTCGTCCGGCTCGGCTGAGCTCCAAGGTCTACGCTGAAAGTATCTAGCGACTCTCATCTTGGCTGGATTGAAGACGGGACTCGCGACCTGGTGATCTCGGCGCTTTCCGCCGAAAGCTGAGCGGCTTGGCCCCTGCGGCAGTCAGGTGGAGTCGCAAGCTTGCTGTCGGGGAGCTGGAACCCTGGGTCGTGAGACCGACACCGAACCCGTTAAGAATGCGTTTCGTTTGGGTTGGACGCTGGGTCGTCGTCCGATGTCATCAGGGTGGGGCTCGCCGTTTCGATCCGATCGAGGCGGGTTGCGATGTTGTCCACAGAGGCAATGAGACGCTCCATCAATTCTTTCTGCTCGTTCCGTTGCGACGTTGACCGTTCGGATCGTGCCGCCTCGACGAAGACGGATGTGATCGCTGCGGTGACGACGGTGATTAATCCGATCGCAGTGATCATCACCACTGCGGCGACCGCTCGACCCATGAAGTTGTCGGGCGTGTTGTCGCCGTAGCCGACGGTCGTGACCGTCTGGAGAGTGAACCACACCGCTTCCGCAAACGTTGGGTACTCCTCTTGGTCGAAGACCCTGACGACAACGGCTCCGATGACCACGACCATGACTGTTGTGCCCATGATCGCGCCCGTCGATTTTCGTATCGAGGCGGGGTCTTGGCGGAATCTGGTGAAGCTCCGTTCGATAATGCTCATTTCACATCATCCATGACCAGGCGTCCTTCGGGCAACTGCGAGATCCTCTCGCTCATGTAGTCACGATGGGCGGTGGTGTGAAGTGCTGACCGAGGACCGACGAGATCTCTTCGCCGATGCTCAAAATCTTGTGGTCCGACCACTTCGGACCAATCAGCTGCATCCCGACCGGCAACCCATCTGAGGTCTGCCCGATCGGAATCGCTACCGATGGAAGGTGAGGCATGGTTGCGAGTCCGGCCCAGAACAAGATGCTCCAGTACGGGACGTCTGCACCGTTGACGTCGAGGGTGCGCTTACCATAGGGCCGCTCAGTATCGTGGGGGAACGCAGCCACAGGTTGCACCGGGGCGAGCACGACATCGACATTGTTGAACAGATCGGACCAGGCTCGCTGTGCGTGGGCTCGTCGCTCGTTGGCGCTCAGCCAGTGCCGATGCGCGATCGTGGTGTCCCGAGCAAAAATTGCAGCGAAATTGTCGGTGTCGGCTGGAGCGCTCTCGGCTTTCTCGATCAACTCGTTCCAGATGCGCCCTGGCGTTCCTGGTGACAGTGCAGCATTGAGAAGCTGCATGTACGTTCGGTGGAGATCATGTGCGGAAATTGCGGGACGGATCTCCGGATCGATTTTCGCGCCTGCGTCGCCGAGGAGCGTCGCGGCGTGGTCAATGAGGCCTGCCACTGCGCTGTCGACCGGAGCGATTGAGTCGTCGGACCACACGCCAATCCTAAGATTTTTGATGTCCGGCTGCGTTTCGAAGCGGGGGAGTTCGGCGCCGGGCACCCCACCGAAGGCGGAGCCGGAGTTGGTCAACACCTCCAGCAGGATTCGGAGGTCGCCACATGACCGCCCAAGGGGGCCGAATACTGCGAGGTCACCCGACGTCAACGATCCGGGTGGGCTGGGGATGTGGCCACGACCCGACACGAGACCGTGTGTGGTCTTGAGTCCGAATACGCCGTTGACTGCGGCCGGTTGGCGAATAGAGCCGCCGATGTCGCTCCCGACTTCTGCCGTCGTGAATCCACAGGCAACAGCAGCCGCGGCACCACCTGAAGACCCGCCTGCTGTGTGCGTCAGCCTCCAGGGATTGTTCGTGCGGCCATGCACGTCGTTGTACGTCTGATGGTCGCCGGCGTAGTACGGAACGTTCGTTTTCGCCCAAACTACTGCACCAGCCCGGCGGAGGAGCCGCACGACATCGGCATCACGACTCGCCATATGCCCGGCAAGTTCCGGCGCCCCCGCCGTCGTCGCTAGATTGAGCGTCTCAAAGCAGTCCTTGATTGTCATGGGCAGTCCGTGTAGCGGTCCGCACGGATCACCTGCTTCACGCGAGTTGTCAGCGGCGGTTGCCTCGGCGCGGGCCCGCTCCATGTCCATTGACACGACGGCGTTGACGGCAGGATTCGTCCGTTCAATGTTGGCAAGCATTGCATCGAGCAATTCGGAGCTTGAGACATCTCGTCGCTCCAGCGCGATCAAAAGTTGCATCGTGGTAGCGCTTTTAAGGTCTGGCGTCGCCATCTGCCGAGAGTAGTGATTGGAACATTCGTTGCAGCAACAGTTGGCGCCGCGCCGATCCAGATGCGATCCGTAGGATTGGTCTTTCAAGTCGCAGTCTCCTGCGTCTGTGACGCGCTGCTCGCAGTAAAGCCGTCACAGCTCGAAGTCAACCCACCCGTCGACGATTCGAGTGACTTCAGCTCGAGCTCTTCCGCTCAGACAGGTGGATCGAAATCGAGGTCGAGGGTTTTCAGCCCACGCAAGATGAAGCTGTCCTCGTACGCCATCTCGTGTCGTGCCGCGTGCCGGAGTCCCGGCATGTAGTCGAGCATTGTCTCGACAGCCACCTGGGCCTCCGAGCGAGCCAATCCGGCCCCGATGCAGAAGTGCTCGCCGTTTCCGAACGATAAGTGCTCGCGGGAGTTGGGGCGCAATGGTTTGAAGTCGTTGGGACATTCGAACTTGTCGGCGTCACGATTGCCTGCGGCGTAGACGACCCACACGTGATTCCCGGCTGGAATCGTGACCCCGTCGACGCTCACGTCGCGCTTCGCCTGCCGATAGAGACCCTGAACAGGTGCCTCGAAACGAAGTGATTCTTCGACGAATGGCGCAATCAACGAGCGGTTGGAATCTATCGCCTGCTGGAGTCCTGGTTCAGCTGCAAAGCGGTTCGCCATGTTCGTAATGAGCTTCGTCGTGGTCTCGTTGCCGGCAACGAGAAACTGCTGACACATCGAGATCTGCTCGGCGTGCGTCAGCCGCTCGCCGTCAAGTTCGGCATTTGCGACGTCGGAGACGAGGTCATTTTGCGGCGTCCGGGAGCGCTGCTCGAGCTTGTCGGAGAAGTAGTCAGAGAAGGCCTGCGTGCTCATGATGAAGTCACGAACTTGGTCGACCGATGGCGCTGCGTTGCCAATAGGGATCACGAGGTCATCAGACCACTTTTTGAACATCAACAGGTCATCGTCACCCACGCCGAGGGCATCGGCAATAATGCGCATTGGCAACAGCACGGCGTATTCCGACACGAATTCGACGGTGCCCCTACCGGCGAATTCCGCCACCAGCTCATCCGAGCGTTGTCGCACCGTGGGTTCCAGCGCACGGATCCTCGCAGGTCTGAATGCAGCGTTGACTACCCGCCGCTGCCGGACGTGCTCTGGTGGGTCAGCATTGAGCAGGACTGCAGCGGTTCTGCGGCCGCTGAGCATTTTCTCGAACGCCTCGGCCATCGCCGGCTCCTTGCTCAGCGTCGCCATGGCCGTTGTCATCGCTGACTCGCGAGGGCCGGGGGACGTGGGGGACAGTGACGACCAGTTGTCCGTGTCGCGCAGGATTGTGCGCACTGCGTCATACCCGGTCGCGATCCATGCGCCGAGGCCATCGTGATACACCACTGCAGCGTCGGCGCGAAGTTCGTCGAAGATCGGGTAAGGACACCTCAGTGCCTCCTGATCGCGATTGAACAACGCACCGAGCATTCTCATGTTATTCAACGTAGAGAGTGCACCGTCATCGGTCGGAGTCGGACACGAGGTTGCCCTGCCGCGTCTAATGCGAATTTTGGGCAGATCGTGATGGAAGCCATCACGATCTAATAGAAATTGCTCAGGCGCGTCACTTGATACCTGGCTTGACGAGTCAGCGACGTCGCTCCGCTACTGTCGCTGCGCACCCCGATCCGAAGGACTGTCATTATGATCATTCACTCAAGCCCGCTGCCCGACGTCGAGATCCCGAACATCACGATCACCACCCACGTCCTGCACCTGGCCGACGAACTTCCCGATCGGATTGCCATCCGTGACGCCGCCGGCACAAGCTCCTACACCTTTGCCGAACTGAGCTCCGCGATTCACTCCTTGGCCGGCGGGCTAAAAGCTCGCAGTGTCGCACCGGGGACGGTCGTTGGCTTGATGGCGCCGAATGTCCCCGAGTACGCCGTCGTGTTCCATGGCGTAGCGGTCGCTGGCGCAGCGGTCACCACGATCAACCCGTCCTACAGAGCAGAAGAGGTCCGTCACCAGCTACAGGACGCGGGTGCGACGATGTTGATCACGACCGGCATGTTTGCTGAGACTGCCGTCACCGCAAGCGAGGGCACCGATGTCGCCGAGGTGATCGTGATAGGCGATGTTGCCCCCGGAACCACGGCGCTGGCGGAGGTTTTCGGTGGCCCGATCGAACAGGTTGCCGTCGATCCGGCCACCCACACCGTGGTGCTGCCGTACTCATCCGGCACTACAGGGCTTCCGAAAGGCGTGATGCTGACTCATCGCAACCTGGTGGCGAATATCGAGCAGTGTCGCCATACGCTGAGATACGGCGACGATGAAGTTGCTCTTGCAGCACTCCCATTTTTCCACATCTACGGTATGCAGGTCCTGATGAATGGTCTGCTCGCCAACGGAGTCACAGCGGTCTCGATGCCCCGCTTTGACATGGTGGAGGCCCTCACTGCAGTGCAGGAACTGAAGATCACCCGATTTTTTGCCGTTCCGCCGATCATCCTTGGCCTGGCCAACGCACCGATCGTAGATGAATTCGACACCTCGTCGGTTCGCCAAATCTTCTCGGGTGCTGCCCCGCTCGGTGCGGAGCTAGCAGCGAAGGCGGGGGGCCGGCTCGGCTGCGAAGTGGTGCAGGGCTTCGGGATGACCGAGCTCAGCCCGGTCAGCCACTGCACAGCGGAAGGTGACTATCGGCCAGGCACAAGCGGCGTGACGGTCTCTAACACTGAGAGTCGTATCGTCGACCCGGACACCGGCGAGGACCGCGGTGTCGGCGAGCGTGGCGAACTGTGGGTCAAGGGCCCTCAGGTGATGGTCGGCTATCTCAACAACCCGGATGCGACAGCGGCGACGATCGATGAAGATGGGTGGCTCCACACAGGCGACATTGCGATCATCGACGAGTTCGGCCACATGACGATTGTCGACCGGATGAAGGAACTGATTAAGTTCAAGGGATTCCAGGTGGCGCCTGCGGAGCTCGAAGCGCTACTAGTCACCCACCCGAAAATTGCGGATGTGGCCGTGATCGGTGTTCCCGATGACGAGGCAGGTGAGGTTCCCAAGGCCTTTGTGACTGTGCTGCCGGGAGTGAGCGTGACGATCGAGGAACTCCAGGAGCTGATCGCCGAACACCTCGTCAGCTATAAGCAGATCAAGCGCCTTGAAGTGGTCGACGCCATTCCGAAGAGCGCCGCCGGCAAGATCCTGCGCAAGGAATTGCGCCTGCGCTGATCAAGTGCGCAGCTGGTATGGCGGTACCGGTCTGCGGCAGACTGAGGCTGGATGAAGAAACTTGCTTCACGCCCTATCGACTCTGTCGACCTGCTGTCGGTTCCGTTCTTCGCCGGAACGATGATCTGGGAGTCGCGAGTGCTGGCCAAACGCGAGCTCCGCGAGGAGGGCGATCTCGACGACGTGGCGCATGATGAACTAGGTGCCCTGTCGTTGCCGGCCGACCCGCTGGTGCCAGTCGGCTACGAGCCTCGTGACACGAAGGCCAGCCTGAAGATGCTTGGTGGAAACATCATCGTGAATCTGGCGATGGCCGGTGCCGTTGGAGCGGTAAACAAGTTCGTGTTCAAGCGGCGGATCCTTAATCTCGGTGCAACGAGGTGGTCGTTGCCTGCGGCGATGGTTGCGTGGGACTTTCTGTACTACTGGGACCATCGGTGGATGCACGAAGTCCGGCTCCTTTGGGCTAACCATGTCACTCACCATTCGAGTGAGCGGTACAACCTGTCAACAGCGCTTCGTCAGCCATGGTCGGGATATCTCACCGCGTGGGTGTTCCTCCCGATGCCCCTGTTGGGGATTCCTGCCCACCACGTCGCCAAGGCGGGTCAGCTGAACCTCCTCTATCAGTACTGGATCCACACCGAGACCGTCGACAAGTTGCCGATGCCAATCGAAGCCGTTTTTAACACGCCGTCGCATCATCGAGTCCACCATGGAGCTAACCCGCAGTACCTCGACAAAAATTACGGCGGAATCCTGATCGTTTGGGATCGGCTATTTGGCACGTTCGAGCCCGAGGTCCGCAGGATCAAATACGGGCTCACAAAAAACATCGACACTTTCAAGCCGATGAGCATCGGGTACCGCGAGTTTGCTGATCTCGCGCGTGATGTCCGCAGAGCGGTGGGCTGGCGCAACAAGCTTGGTCATGTGTTCCGGCGCCCTGGTTGGCAGCCCGTAGAGCAATCAACGCACCAACTGGCAGGAGGCCGGGACTGCTGAAGCGGGGGTCGGTGCTGTGAGAGCTTGCGAGGTCCGGACAGGTCGATTTTTTGTCGATCAGCAAGCATGCGTCGCGAGTCGCATTCATCTGCTCCGGAGTCGCGGTAATTCCGCCGAATGAGGTCTCCGCTCGCTGCTACGTCCAGAGAAAAGTCAAACAACTTGCGAGAACCGGCAATCAGAACGCCGCCCGTCGGAGATCGAAATTCCAGCATCGAGCTCGAATTCTGTCGGCGCCGCAAGCCAACGTTGTTTCAAGCGACAGAATGCTTGGGGGAACGAGTGCGGGGCTTCCCCCTTTCAATAGCCTCTTGACGGAGTCATCGTCGTCCGGCTAGATGTCCTTTCGCAGGCGAATGCGACGGCCATTGAGAATCGGCTGTGGGGCGAGACTGCGAGATGGTCCGACGCCCGCCTGTGTTTGGCGCTGTCGGTTGACCAGCTTGAGACCACCCACGAGCCAGCGGACTTTCCTCGTAGCGGGCGCCATGGGTTCGCAGCGAGCGTCTCTCAGTGTGTGCGGGCCACTCGGCATGGCGCCGGATTTAAGAGTGAGCAACTGGTGTTACGTCACAATCGGGCGATACTTGACAATGACTCGACCGCTTCTAAGGGCGTGCCTATCTCCGACGAAGATGAGATCAAGGTGTTTGGTAAGAACGAGTCAAGCGACCACCAGGGAAGGGCGCCGCATTGACCCGTCTCGTGATCCGTGAAACACCTCGATGGGGCTTGAACGTGGAAACATCGAGAGATGTATGCGATTGCAACGTTCTTCGTCGTGGCCGTGCTGTCAATTGCGTTCACTCGCATGGCAGCTGGTGCGCTGATTGCAACAGGTCTGCCGCCCGAGGTGGCGTCCTTCCAGGCGCGATCAGCCTTCAGCGGGGCCGGATTTACGACTACCGAAGCCGAGAACGTCGTGAACCATCCGGCGCGCCGAAAAATTATTGGCACCACAATGTTCGTCGGCAACCTGGGCACGCCGACGCTCGTCGTGACAGTGTTAGTGGGCTTCTTGGCTCCGGGGCCCGGGAACACCGTTGAGCGCACGATGGTCACCCTCTCCGGCTTGGCGTTGCTCGTCATGCTCGTCGCCCACCGTCCGGCGCAGCGCGCGCTGGTCCGAATCGGACAGGAGCAGGCTCGGAAGCGTCTGCTCCCGCATTTTGATCAACACGTCGCTGAGCTGTTTGAGGTGTGTGGTGACTTTGTAATCGGGTCCGTGCGCCTCGCCGATCAGCCTGGGGAAGGGGTCAGGAGTCTGCGCGGGATCGACGACGCACTTCCGGCGGTAAGTGTGCTCGGGGTTCGACATGACGGCGGATATCTTGGACGTCCGCCGGTTGATGTCGATCTCGTTGCCGGTGACGAGATCATCGTCTACGGTCGACGGCGTGATCTCAAGAAGTTCGAGATCGCCGGCTAGGCGTGCCGCCGAGAGCGGCGCGTGTGGCAGCCGTGGTCGGTTCCTGCCGCGAGCCTCGACGCAGGGGCCGGCGGCTTACGCAGGGTCCGAGCGCGCCCGGTCGGGGCGTGGCAGCATGCAGTCGTGGCCACCAGCATGATTTCCCCCGAGTATCGCATTAATTTGCCTGATCTGATGCCGCACGCTGAAGGTCGACATTTCGCCGAGTCGGAGTGCTCGTTTATCGATGGGGGACATGCAAGTGGGACCGCAATCCACTTCCCCCTCCGAGCGGGTGGGGTATCGCACCGGCATTGGTTCGACAGCGTCGAGACCTGGCACCACTATGCGGGTGTGCCGCCTACCTTAAATAGACGTTGCGATAGCAAGGTAGTGGCGAGCCGCCCGCTCGGAACTGACGTGTGGGCTGGTGACAGTCTGCCGTTCGACGTTGCGCCGGGGGAGTGGCTGTCGACTCGGACGCTCAGTGAGTGGGCCGTGGTCGGCACCCCGTGTGGCCGGGTTTCGAGTTCAGTCCCTCAAATGCGCCGAATTTAGATGGGCGCCCCCAGTGACCGAGCCGACACTATGAAGCCTCCGCTGCCGTCACCGCTTCCGATCGATCGCCCGGCCGCTTCTTGGCGACTTGCACGCATGGTGGTCCTGGGTGTCGTCCAGGCGGTCGTGTTGCTGCCCGTATCGGTCGGGCTTAACGGGCTGACAATCACCGGGCTCGGCGCCGCGCTCGGGATGGTGCTGGCCCTCGGCGTCCTGAATGCCCTCATCTGGCCGCTGGTTATCAGAGTGACCCTGCCACTGGTCATGTGGTCCGTTGGGCTGTTTACGTTCGTACTCAACGCGTTTTTCGTGTGGGCTGCTGCTGCCGCATTCGGTGGTGTCGAGATTGCGTCGTTCTGGACCGCACTGGCCGTCGCAATGATCTTGACGGTTGTCAACTTGACGGTGGGCGGAATGCTCAACGTCGACGGTGATCACGTTTGGCGAAGCAAGGTTGCTCGCCGGGTGTTGAAGCGCCAGGGCAAACTCGAATTCAACGAGGACCCCGGCTTCCTTTTCATTCAGATCGATGGGTTAGGCCATGACGTGTTGGCTGACGCAATCGAGTCTGGCCATGCCCCGTTCTTGGCTCGGCTGGTCGCCGGTGGGACGCACTTGCTGCATCGTTGGGAGTGCGATCTGTCATCGCAAACAGGTGCAATGCAGGCGGGGATCCTTCTTGGTGACAACCACAACATGCCGGCATTTCGTTGGTACGAGAAGGACACTGGAAGGGTCATGGTCACCAACCGGCCCCAGGACGCGGCCGATATTGAGCAGCGCCAATCAACCGGGACCGGCCTGCTCGTCGGTGGCGGAGCGTCGCGAGCCAACGTGTTCACAGGTGACGCCGGTGACTCGATGTTGACGTTCAGTTCGGTCAAAAATCAGTCACACCCGAGCGCTGGTTTCCTCTATGTCGTGTCGACGCCGTACACGTTGTTTCGTGTCGTGGCATTGATGGTCGCCGACATCGTCCGTGAGAAGCGCGCCTACCGGCGTGCACGCCGCGACGGCATCCAACCGCTTGGCCGCCGTGGCGGCGTGTATCCACTCTTGCGTGCCGGCACGACGGTCGCTCTTGCAGAGATTACGTGGGCGATCCTCGTGTCCGACATCGCCCGCGGTGTGCCGGCCGCCTACGTCGACCTCGTTGGGTACGATGAGGTCGCGCATCACTCTGGCATCTATGCCCCCGACGCACTCGACACGCTCCGCCGCACCGACGATCAACTCGAGCGTCTTCTCACGACGCTGGAGGCGGCGCCTCGCCCGTATCACGTCGTCGTGCTGGCCGATCACGGCCAGACCCAGGGGGCGACCTTCGAACAACGCTACGACGAGACTCTTGATTCAGTGGTCCAGCGGCTTGCGAATGCGACGGTGGCAGCGCCTGTGTTGAGCGGAGAAGGGTGGAATAACGTCAATGGCTTACTGACCGACGCTGCCAGCGACCCGTCACCACTCGGGCAGGTTGTCAAGCGAGCCACTCAGGGCCGAACCGCCGACGGCGAGGTGGTCGTCGGCCCTCAAACGCAACGTACCCTTGACGGGGACCGAGATGCTGAAGTGATAGTTCTCGCATCAGGCAACCTCGGGCTCGTATCGTTTGCGGCATTAGCGGGCCGGGCGACGAGGCAGCAGATCGAGACGGATCATCCAGGGCTGATCAATGGGCTTCGGACCCACCCTGGAATCGGAATCGTGTTGGTGCGTGATGAAGTCGATGGCGACGTGGCACTCGGCCCGGCCGGTGCTCATTATCTAGCCGACGGTCGCACCGAGGGAGTCGACCCGTTGCTCGTCTTCGGTCCGAACACTGCCGATCATCTGCGGCGGACGAGCGCGTTCGACAATTGTCCCGACCTGTTGATCAATAGCTTTTACGACCCCGTCGCCGACGAGGGTGCAGCGTTCGAGGACCTCATAGGATTTCATGGCGGGCTTGGCGGCAAGCAGAGCCATCCGTTTGTCCTCGCCCCGGCTGGACTTACGCAACCGGGTACCCCGCTGGTGGGGGCACGATCGATCCACGAACTCCTAAAGTCGTGGCTTCGGGAATGTGGTCACGACGAAGCGGGTACGGTCAGTTGACTGACCGATCGGAAGATGCACCCCGGGGCGGTGACGGCACCTCATGGCGGCAGCGGCGACTCTTTGGGGATAGGTCTCATCCGAAAGAGATGAAAGGATTTGCCACTGAGGGTGTGGTGAATGAACTGGAAGTACCTCGTAGGCGGATCGGGACAATGCATCGAGAACGAAATTGATCGTGCTGACCGCGACACCGGGTTTAGCGGAATGGCCCGCACGAGCCAACCGGTCGGCAACAACGTGTGGTCGGTCGTGAGGGAGCGAACGCGAACCTCGGAGACGAGAGTGTCGCCACGGTTCAGCCAGTGAGTTGGTGGCACGCTAGGCGGAACCTGTCGGCGTCAAGGTCAATTTGACTGCGATAGGCGTTGCGAGCTGAGGTAGCGGCGATGCTGCCGTCAACGGTTGGCTTTGGCAGCCTGCTTCGCCAACCGCTTGGCCGTGCGACCGATCGGCTCAATGTTGCGATGGTCGCAATCGCCGATCTCTGCACCGTTCTCGAACAGGATGCGGTAGCGCTGCCAGTTGAAGCCGTTGGCCAGGATGACCTTGCCCTCAGTCCCGACTGGGACACCATGAATTTCCTCAGTGCTACGCACTTTGTCATTCATCTTCAATGAGATCTGGCCATCGTGCGGTGACGCCAGCTTGTGCGGCTTCCAGTACTCCATCGGCCCCAGTCTGTCGGATTGGGCGCTCGATGCGCGATTCAGGCGGCTTTGCGTCGGTTGTTTCTGATGCGGTGACGTCGTCGCGGTCGAATCAACCAGAGACAGATAGCCTTGAGTCCCGTGAAGAGTTCGGTTGAAGTTCTCGAGGACAACAAGGTCAAGGTGTACGTCGAAGTTGAGGAGACTGAATTCGACAAGGACATCGACAAGGCCTTTAAGGTGCTGGCGAAGGAGGTCAATCTCCCGGGGTTCCGTGCGGGTAAGGTTCCGCGCAAGGTGCTTGAGGCTCGCGTCGGGCTCGGTCCGGCACGCGAACAGGCGCTCCGTGACGCTGTTCCCGAGTATTTATCTCGTGCCGTCAGTGAGAACGATGTGGACCTGATCGCCACGCCTGAGGTGGAGATTACTGATGGCGAGACATCCGGACCGGTTGAGTTCGAGGCGACCTGTCAGATCCGTCCCGTTATCACAGTTTCTGGGTACGACGCGCTCCGAGTTGAGTTGCCCGGGGTTGAGGTCGACGATTCCGATCTCGCCGAGGCGCAGGATGCAGAGCTCGCTCGTGATGCTTCGCTGAGCGATGTCGACCGGCCGGCCGCAAGTGGGGACTTTGTTGTAATCGATATGCGTGCCATGCGCGATGACGAAGAAGTGCTTGGACTCAATACCGAGGATTGGTCGTACGAGATCGGACAGGGTTGGGTCGCCGACGACTTCGACGACAAGTTGGTGGGTGCTACGGCCGGTGACGTCCTAGAGTTTGTCGCCGTGCCGAAGGGCACCGAAGACGAAGCTAATTTCTCCGTCACGGTGCAGTCGGTGCAAAGCCGTGAGTTGCCCGAGCTTACTGACGAGTGGGTCGACGAAAATGTCGGTGAATTCGACACCGTCGAGGCGTGGACTGCAGATCTCCGTCAAACGCTCTCGGAGCGAAAGCTCAGCACCGCTCGTCAGCAGGCCGGTACGTCCTTAAATGACGCTGTTGCCAAACTTGTCGAGATTGAGGTGCCCGAGCCGATGGTTGCAGCGGACCTCAACCAACGAGTGCAGGGTACGATCCAACAATTCCAGGCGCAGGGCATCGACTTCGAGCAGTGGATGCAAGCCACAGGCCAAGACCCTGAGGGCTTCGTCGAAGGAATGCGCGGACAGTCCGAGCAAGCCGTCAAGGTCGATCTCGCATTGCGTGCGATCGCCGTTGCCGAGAACATCGGCGTCACCGACGACGAACTCGAGCGCGAGTACGCCCGCATGGCGATGCAGCACGGTCAGAAGGCGAAGGACATCCGCAAGGCCTACGAGCAGAACGATGCCGTGTCCGAGCTGATCGGCCAGATCAGCAAGTCGAAGGCGTTCGACCTGCTGGTGCACGGCGCAACATACGTCGACGACACCGGAGCCGAGATCGATCGCGATGAGCTGATCGGACACGACCGCGATCTCGCCGATGAACCCGAAGCAACCGACACCGAAGCCACGGAGGATGATGACTGATGGAACTCGATGCCCAAAGCCTCTACGGAGCGCGCAACTACATGGTCCCGAACGTCGTTGAACAGACGAGTCGCGGTGAGCGCTCCTACGATCTCTATAGCCGCCTACTCAAGGAGAACATCATCTTCTTGCAGACACCGGTCGACGACACCGTTGCGAGCCTCATTTCGGCGCAGTTGATCTTCCTTGAGTCGGAGAACCCTGACAAGGACATCAACATCTACATCAACAGCCCCGGCGGTGACATCACTGCGCTATTTGCAATCTACGACACGATGCAGTTCATCAAGAACGAAATCGCGACGATCTGCCTTGGCCAGGCCGCATCAGCCGCCGCCGTCTTGCTCGCCGCTGGCACGAAGGGAAAGCGGCTCGCGCTCCCACATGCCCGCGTGCTGTTGCACCAGCCTTCAGGTCAGGTCGGATACGGGCAGGTCACCGACCTAGAACTTGCCGCTGCTGAGATTCAGCGAATGCGCGAGATTCTTGATGGCATTTTGTCGGAACATACGGGTCAGCCAATCGAAAAAATCAACGTCGACACCGACCGCGACTTCGTCATGGAGGCTCAGGAGGCTCTCGAATACGGCGTCATCGACCAGGTCATCACGTCGCGTGAGGCGGTCGATCGAGCAGCTCCGATCCGCTGAACTCGAGGTTCGACTGAACCGATGTCGGCTCGGTCCTCGCATGCTGCGACGAGATGTTGCACAATGGGGTGCCGTCGCGTGAGTGCAACGTGCACGATCGGGAACTGAGTTGAGGGAGATTCGACAGTGGCGAAATTCGGTGACACCGGCGAACTCCTGAAGTGCTCGTTCTGCGGCAAGTCGCAGAAGCAGGTCAAAAAGCTGATCGCCGGTCCCGGGGTCTATATCTGCGATGAGTGCATTGACCTGTGTAACGAAATCATCGAAGAGGAACTAACAGAGACTGCTGACGTCAGCTTCGAGACGCTCCCAAACCCGCGCGAGGTACGTGCCTTCCTCGACGATTACGTCGTAGGTCAGGACGACGCAAAGAAAATCCTCTCCGTCGCCGTGTACAACCATTACCGTCGAATTCAGCACCAGGCCGATTGCGAGGCCACTGTCGGTTGCCGGGACGAAGTCGAGCTCGCAAAGTCGAACATCTTGTTGTTGGGACCAACCGGGTGTGGTAAGACCCACCTGGCGCAGACGCTGGCACGCCAGCTCAACGTGCCGTTCGCCGTCGCCGACGCAACGGCGCTTACCGAGGCCGGCTACGTCGGTGAAGACGTCGAGAACATCCTCCTCAAGCTGATTCAGTCGGCCGACTTCGACGTCAAGCGGGCTGAAACAGGCATCGTTTACATTGACGAGATCGACAAGGTCGCACGTAAGAGTGAGAACCCGTCGATCACACGCGATGTTTCCGGTGAGGGCGTTCAACAGGCGCTGCTCAAGATCCTCGAAGGCACGCAGGCGTCGGTGCCGCCGCAGGGTGGACGCAAGCATCCGCATCAGGAGTTCATCCAGATCGACACCACCAACGTTTTGTTCATTCTCGGCGGCGCGTTCGCCGGACTCGACGACATCATTGAACAGCGGATCGGTCAGAAGGGAGTCGGCTTCAACCATACGGTGCGAAGCCACGTCGACCGCGACCCGGGTGAACTCTTTGCTCAGGTGCTCCCCGAAGACCTCGTGAAGTTCGGCATGATCCCCGAATTCATCGGCCGCCTGCCGATGGTCGGCGCAGTCCGATCGCTCGACAGGGAGGCGTTAATTTCGATCCTGATCGAGCCCAAGAACAGCCTGGTCAAGCAGTACGAGAAAATCTTTGGGTTCGAAGACGTCGAGTTGGAGTTCACCCCTGACGGTCTGACAGCGATCGCCGATCAGGCGATCCTCCGCTGCACCGGAGCGCGCGGTTTGCGCGCCATCCTCGAAGAGGTCCTTTTGGAGACGATGTACGACCTTCCTGGGCGGACCGACATTGGTAAAGTAGTCATCGACGAGAAGACCGTGACAGAGAAGGTCAACCCGACGCTCGTTCCACGCAAGGCGCCGCGGCAGCGTAAAGCCGCCTCCTGATTCATTGGGTGTCAGACAGCCGGAGAATCCCGCCCCACTGCTCACAACGACCTGAGGAATTCATGGACTTCCAAGAGGCGCTCGCGTACCTTGACGAGCACACGTCGTATCACAAGACTGGGCGGATCGACTCGCCTTCGGTAGCACCGATCACGGCGATCTGCTCGGCACTAGGAGACCCGCACCTGGCTGCTCCCGTCATTCATGTCACGGGCACGAATGGCAAGGGGTCGACGGTTCAGATTATCTCTCGACTGTTGGCAGCTCAGGGCCTGACCGTCGGGACCTACACGAGCCCTCATCTCGAGCATGTCACCGAGCGATTCAAGCGCAACGGCGAACGGATCACGGAACAAGAACTCGCGGAGCAAATCAGCGCTGTTGCTGAAATTGCTGCGTTGCTAGGAGCTAACCCCGGATACTTCGAGATCCTTACCGCTGCGGCCTTTCGTTGGTTTGCCGACATCGCCGTCGACGTGATGGTGATCGAAGTCGGGCTGCTCGGCCGGTGGGACGCAACGAACATAGTCGACTCCCAGGTTGCGGTGATTACCAACATCGGAATGGACCACAATGAGTTTGCCGGCCCGTCGATTCGCGATGTCGCTGTTGAGAAGTCTGGCATCGTGAAGCCCGGCTCTGCCGTGATCGTGGGGGAAACCGACCCCGACTTAGTCGAGATCTTTCGTCACGCTGGCGGAGCGACGACGTTCGTGCGTGACGAGCATTTCTCGATCCTCAGCAATTCACTCGCTGTAAACGGCAGGTTGCTTGATGTTCGGACGCCGACCACGATCTACACCGACGTCTTCCTCCCGCTGAACGGTGCCCATCAAGGCGACAATGCGGCATTGGCCCTGACTGCAGTCGAGACATTCTTTGCCGCGCCGCTTCCTGAGGACATGGTCGTCGAGGGATTTGCCGAGGTTGTGATGCCAGGCCGGTTCGAGGTCCTCGGTAGACAACCGCTAGTGGTCATCGACGGCGCTCATAATGCCGTCGGCGCAGACACCTGCGCGTCGGTGTTCTTCGGCGACTTTCACCCAGATGGGCGGCGGATACTGGTCGTCGGGACTACGCGCGATGCTACGGAGATGTTGTCGGCGTTGCGTGCGGACGAATTCGACATTGTATTCGTGGCAACGGCACCGACACCCAGAGCAGTTCCGGCGTCTGAGCTCGCTTTGGCGGCGGCCGAACTTGGCTGCGACCACGTTGTTGCGTTTGACGATGTCCAATCTGCCTGCAGTCGCGCTGTGAAGTACGCCGATGGTGACGATGCAATCCTCGTGTCCGGCAGCCTGTACACAGCTGGAGCGGCCCGCTCGGCTTTGCAACGCAGGGTCAACTGAATTCGCCCAGACGTTTGGCCCTGAGCGGGTGAAGAATCTCACCGTGTGCTGCGCCACAACGCCACCGACCGCGGCAGCTGCGGTGCGAGATAGACTGAGGCGCCATGTCTGACCGCACGCTCGTCCTGCTCAAGCCCGATGCCGTGGAGCGCAAGCTTGTCGGCAAGATCGTTGCTCGTTTCGAGGCCAAAAACCTTGACGTCGTTGCCATGGATCTCCGCCGCCTCAGCGCCGAAACCCTCGCCAAGCATTACGAGGAGCACGTCGGCAAGGGCTTCTACGGCGAACTCGTCGAGTTTATGAGCCGCGGGCCCGTTGTCGCTCTGGTGATCGAAGGACCCGAAGACACATGGCAGGTCGTGCGCACAATGATGGGGACCACCAACCCGCGCGATGCTGCCCCCGGAACGATACGCGGTGACCTCGGCATCTTGTTCACCGAAAACCTCGTACACGGAAGCGATTCGCTCGAATCAGCGACCCGTGAGATCGCGATCTTCTTCCCCGATCTGTAACATTTCGATACGGCGGGACACAGCGTCCGGTTAACCGGACTAGTTTCTAGTTCGCAGTCGGGCACGGCGCCATTGGGAGTGTCCGCACGACGACACCAGCACAGCTTGCGAAGGGAGGGTCAGCATCATGGCCCGCAACAACCCACTCAGTCTGGGGCGTGACCTCGCCATTGACCTCGGTACGGCGAACACCCTCATTTACGTTCGCGGTCAAGGCGTCGTCCTTGACGAACCCTCTGTCGTTGCGATCAACGTGAACGACGGACGACCGGTTGCTGTCGGTATGGAGGCGAAGCGGATGATGGGGAGAACCCCCAACCACATTAAGGCCATCCGCCCGCTCAAAGATGGGGTGATTGCGGACTTCGAGGTGTGCGAAAAGATGCTGCGGTACTTCATTCAGAAGGTCCACGCATCCAAGTGGAGTAAACCGCGGATGGTCATTTGCGTGCCCTCTGGGATCACCGGGGTCGAGCAGCGTGCCGTGCAGGATGCAGCCGAGTATGCCGGTGCACGCAAGCCCGTGCACATCATCGAAGAGCCGATGGCGGCGGCGATCGGGGCCGACCTCCCGGTTCACGAGCCATCGGGGAACATGATCGTCGACATCGGCGGTGGCACGACCGAGGTAGCGGTTATCTCGCTCGGCGGCATTGTCACGGCTCAGTCCGTGCGCGTCGCAGGCGACGAACTTGATGACGCCGTTCTTCAGTACGTCAAGAAGGAATTCTCGCTGGCGATCGGCGAGCGCACCGCCGAGGAGATCAAAATCCAGATGGGCACCGCATGGCCGATGGAAGAGGAGCTAACTGCGGACATCCGCGGCCGGGACCTCATCTCGGGTCTGCCACGCACCATCCAGTTGACGACAGAACACGTTCGTGAAGCATTGGCTGAGCCGATCTCTGCCATCGTTGATGCCGTGAAGACGACACTTGATAAGACCCCGCCCGAGTTGGCAGCCGACATCATGGAAGATGGAATCACCATCACCGGTGGCGGCGCGCTGATAGGTGGCCTCGACGAACGGCTCACCCACGAGACCGGCATGCCGATCAGGGTTGCCACCGAGCCGCTATACAGCGTTGTCATCGGATCAGGTCGTGCACTCGAGAACATCGATGCAATGCGCGGCCTGATGTCGATGGGCGGCGAAGACTGAACAAGGCAGGCTTCGCAGCGTTCCCATGGCTATCTACACAGTCGGTCGTCGACGAGTCATCATTGCGCTACTTCTGACCGGAGCGTTGCTCCTCACACTTGACCTGCGCGGCAATTCGGTCCTCGACACCGTTCGCGACGGTTTCTCGCGTGCGATGGCACCGGTCGAACAGGCGACTGATGTCGTCACGACACCGGTCCAGCGTGCGTGGAGTTCGTTCTCCAACTACGACGATCTGGAGCGGGAGAACCAGGCGCTGCGTGACGAGATTGACCGACAGCGGGGCACTCAGGCGGCTGCGGAGGCGAGCATCATCGATTACCAGTTGCTGCTTGCGCTCAACAACCTCCCATCGCTGTCTGGCATCGAGACTGCCAAGGCGCAGGTCGTGGGCGGGGCAACCAACAACATCGATCAAATCGTCGAGATTAACAAGGGCAGCGACAGCGGAATTTCTATTGGGATGCCCGTGGTGAATCAGGCGGGATTGATCGGCAAGATCACCCAAGTGAACGCCACGACGTCGAAGGTGATGCTGATCAGCGATCCGCGGTACTCGATTCCGGTCGAGATCCTCGGAGGAACCGGAGACCGCGACGAAGGCCGAGAGCCGACCAACACCACGCCGTCAGGTAAGACCGAAGAAGAACTCGACGAAATTATCAGCCAGTCCATTGCTGACGCCGAGGCTGCAGGTACTGCCGAAACAGCCGATGACCCGGCGGGCACCACGGATTCTGGCGCATCCGGCGGCATCGACGGGCTTACCCCTGCTGACATGTTTGAGGATGACGTTGCGTTGCCGCAAGCAGGCGACCCCAACGAAGCGACCACGACCACGACGACCACGATGCCCGAGGCAATTTCCGCTGATAACGAACTGCCGACACTTACCGACGCCGAGGGGAGTCCAATCGAGCCGTCGAGCAGCACCACGACGACGACCTTGCTTCTCAATCCGGATCAACTGGAGAAGGAGTACGGGGTTCTTCGGGGACGCGGTCAGGGTCGGCCGCCCCAAGTTCGGTTCCTTCAAGACATCCCGTCGCTCGCTGTGCTTCAGGTCGGAGACCTCATTGAGACCGCTGGTGGCTCCCGAAGTCTTGCGCCACCGAACATCCCCGTTGGACGCGTGATCAACAGGGCTGACAGGCCAGGGGTTGCGGGTCCACTTCTCGAGATTGAGCTCAACGCCGACCTCGACAAGCTCAACTTCGTTCGTGTCGTTCTCTTTCAGCCCTTGACTGAAGTCGTCGAGTAGTCGTCGTCCTCCGGTCCGATGTTTGCCGCGTTCGCTCAAGGCTCGCTGATCCGCCTTATTCCGGTCGGCATGGTGATGCTTGCCCTGCAACGAACCGTTTTCGTCGACATCAAGGTCGCCGGTGTCACCGTGCAGGTGGTCTTGGCACTCGCTGCTGCCGCCGGGGCGAGCGGCGGTTCCGAACGCGGCGCAGTGGCCGGATTCGTGCTCGGAGCGATGTTCGATCTCGTTGAGGGCACCCCGCTTGGTTCAACGGCGATAGCGTTCACTATCGCGGGAGCAGTTGCGGGGCTGTTGGCCGTGATCACCGCCGAACCGCAGTGGTGGCTGAAGGCGCTTTTCGTTGGCCTTGGGTGTGCTGCCGGTGAGGCGCTGCTACCGGTTGTCCGTGTTTTTATCGGCGAGGAGAGTCCTTGGCCGGCGAACATGCTCAAGGTCATCCTGGTCGTGGGTCTGGCGGGTGCCTTGATGTCGCCGGTTTTGGTGCCCCTCAGTCGCTGGTGTCTGAAGATTCGTGGCCCCGCATGGACGGCACCGGTAGAGCAACAGCCGATCTGACCTGGTTTCGTTTGTGCCACGCTGCAACGGTCGGTGCGTGACGAACAACTCTCAACTTCTCACAGCCATGACCGACATGACGGTTGTGTGACAGGCAAACTGTCCCGATGGCTCTCGACAAACGTGCCACGCGACTCGGCGTGCTCGCACTCGTGGGAACGATGCTGTTTGGATTGGTCGGCACGCGATTGTGGTTTCTGCAGACCGTTGAGCAAGCCGGGCTCCAGGAAGAGGTCGAGCAGACTAAGCGACGCACAGTTCCGTTGTTGCCCGAGCGCGGCCGCATCTTCGACGCCGAGGGTCGAGTCTTGGCTGACAACGAACGGGTACTTACCGTGGCGGTTGACTGGGACGTCATCCGACGAAGCAGCGATCGAGCAGAGATCTTCCGTCGCCTCTCCGGATGGATCGACGTGCCTATTGAAGACATGGAGGCTCGCTTTGACAGTCAGGTGTACAGCCCGTTTTTGCCGATGCCCGTGGCCGAGGACATTGACGAGCCAACCGCTGCGGCGATTCTTGAACGCGTCGAAGATCTACCTGGCGTCCAGATCCTTGAGGAGTCCCGTCGCGTGTACCCGTTCGCGCCGCTAGCGAGTCATATCGTGGGCTACATGGGCCGCATCACCGCGGAGACCAAGGATACCTACCTTGACCAGGGGTATCAGCTGAACGAACGCGTCGGAAAGTTCGGCATCGAATTGTCGATGCAGGACGAGTTGCATGGATCGGCCGGCTACATAACCTACGAGGTCAACAAGTCGAGCCAAATCGTCCGCGAGATCGAAGTCGTTCCGGCGGTCAACGGGCGAGACATCCAGCTGACCATTGACCTTGATCAGCAGCAGTTCGCCGAGCAAGCGCTCGAGACCCAACTTAAGCTTCGGCGGTTTCAGTACGCGAAGAACGGGCTTGATCCCGAGACAAACTTCGAGACCCGTTTTTTCACCGATTTTCCGGAACAGGTGCCGTTTAAGGCCCCGGCAGGTGCGGTGGTTGTTCAGAATCACGAGAATGGGCATGTCGTAGCGATGGCCAGCTACCCGACTTTCGACAACCGGTGGTTCGAGTCCGACTTAGGCGACGGGCGCTTCGAGGAGCTGTTCCCGTCGACGAATCCTGATGGGGACCCAATTGACCCGGACGAATCAATTCTTGTCAACCGGGCCATCCAAGGGCGCTACAACCTCGGGTCGACGTTCAAGCCGTTCACGGCCTATGCCGCCCTAAACACCGGGCTCTTGGGCACGTCGGACTACTACGTCGACCGCGGCACCTACCGGATGGACTCGATTGATGATAACCGCTGCAACTCCGGCCTTGTTCGTTGTGTATTCAAGAACGCCACGTGCTCAGGTACCGGCCAGCCGTGTGTGTACGGGGCGGTCGATGTCGAAACTGCGCTGGCTGTATCGAGCGATGCGTTCTTCTATCGCATCGGCGAGCAGATCATGGTTGAGAACGACTTCGAACCGATCCTACAAGAGCAGGTGCGGCTCTTTGGGTTCGGCGCGGACACCGGAATCAACTTGCCGTTTGAGTTCGACGGCACTGTGCCCGACAAAGAACTTAAGGCCCGGTACGCCGAACTCGGCGTGATCTCCGAGGATGAAGGTTCGGGTTATTTCACCGGCGACAACGTGCAGCTTGCGATCGGCCAGGGTCTCTTGTCGGCGTCGCCGATTCAGCTCGCCAACGGATACGCAGCAATCGCAAATGGGGGCTTCGTGCTCCGGCCCGAGATCGTTAAAGCCATCTACGAGCCCGGCGTGCCCGATGCGGCGCAGCCCGGGTACGCCGATCTTTCGCAGGCCCGTTTCGCCGCGGAGCCGAACACTCGCGGCGACCTGGTACGGCAAGTTCCCTTGTCCGAAGAGATTGGTGGCGAGATCACTCGTGGTTTGCGGAGGGTGATCACGGGCCCCGGTACCGTCAGCGACTACTACCATTCGACGACCGGGGAGAAGCTCTTCTACAACTACCCGTCGGCGGCTATCCCGGTTGCCGGAAAGACTGGCACGGCACAAGGCGCCGGCAACTATCCGTGGAACGACTCGTCAGCGTTTGCTGCGTACAGCACCGATCCGGAACGTCCATTCACCGTGTCGGCTTATCTCGAGAAGAGCGGATACGGCTCTCAGGCAGCGGGCCCCGTCGTCAAGTGCATCTTCCTGCAGCTCTCTGGGATTGCCCCCGCTGACCCGGTCACACTGTCTGATCCGCTTGACACAACGGAGCTGATTACGGCGGAGTCGCAGCTGCTGGCAGATCAATCGTGCTATGCAGGGCGTTTCTCGCCGACCCGTGGCACCGAATGATCCCCTTCAGGTGAACTTCCTCAGATGACAACCTCGTTCCTCTCCCGGAAACCCGACTCCGGTCTCGGCAACATCAGAGCGAGTCCGGCCGATCCGACGCGAAATATTGACTGGGTGTTGCTGATAGCTCAGGCCTTGCTGACGATCATCGGCTGCTTCATCGTCTTCTCGACCTCGCGAACGCGGCTCGACGATGAGTTCGGATTCGCAACTCGACAAGTGGTGTTCGCAATCGCAGCATCGGTCGTGATGGCGATCGTGATGAGCGCCGACTACGAGTTCTGGAAGGACCGGGCCCGCTCTCTCTACATCGTCACTATTGTCAGCCTCGTTTTCCTGTTTCTTCTCGGGGTAGCGAGTGGGCAGGACCGAATCTCGTTCGACCTCGGCATTATTAACATCCAGCCGGCCGAATTAGCGAAGTTCACCACCCTGCTCTTCCTAGCTGCCTTTCTGGCAGAGGAACGCAGTGACGAGGTCTCGTATGCGCGATTTCTCGGCGGGCTGATCATCGTGGGCGTTCCCGCTGTACTGGTGATCATCCAGCCGGACCTGGGATCGGCATCAGTGATCGTCTCAATCGCAATGGGTGTTCTGCTCGTGGCTGGCGCCAAGATTCGATACATCTTTTTGATCTCGTTTCTCTCCGTTGTGACGGTTGCCGCCGCATTCGTCGGACGATTTGTTAACTCATATCAAGTCGCCCGGATCCGAGCGCTCTTGAATCCTGAAGCGGCCGGGGCTGACGACAAATACCAGGCCGACAACGCGATGCGCGCACTCGGCACGGGGGGAGTCTGGGGGAAAGGCTGGCTCAAGGGCCCGCTGACCAATGACGGCGACATCCCGGTCATGTGGGCCGACTTTCCATTTGCGGCGATTGGCGAACAGTTCGGGCTGGTGGGATGCACTGTCGTGCTCGGCCTGATTGGTGTATGTCTCGTGAGGATTTGGCGGATCGCCCATCTGTCGCGTGACCTGCTTGGCACGTACGTTTGCGCCGGAGTGTTCGTGATGTTGCTATGGCAGACCTTCCAGAACGTCGGGATGACGCTCAAGATCATGCCTGTCACCGGCTTACCGTTGCCCTTTATCAGCTATGGCGGATCGGGTCTGATCGTCTACTTTGCGATGTTCGGTCTCGTGCAGAGCGTTCACATGCGTCGAATGCGATGACCCGTAACTTGCGTTGTCCGGGGAACAGCGACTCATTGGTGGGCGTGAGGTCTATCACGGCGGGTCCATCGGACGTGACTGTGGGCCCAGTAAGCTTTCATGCAAGTGATCGACATTGATGAATACACCCCCGTGCCAGCGCAGTTTGCTCGCACGGCGCCGGTGGTGTCAGCACGGACGACCCGTCCCATCAGCCGATGCGGCGGTACCAACACGACTGCCGGGGCCCGCCCGCTGAGCGGCCCGACCCTGGTGACGGAACGTCGGCTTGGACCGATGTTCCCGAGAAGGGATCCCAATAGCCATGGACAACGATCAGAGCACCGCCTCAGACTTTGAGGAGAACCTCGATACCGAGTCGAGCGGTTTAGCTGATACATCCGATTCGAGCGGAGCTCGGTCGTCAGCCAGCACTGCGCGCCGCACTGAGAAGCAGGTCGAACGTCCGACGGGCGGCGGCGATCGGAACGATGTCGAGCTCCCTAAGAAGATGTCAGAGGGACGACCCTCTGCTGAGGTCTCGGAACGGGCGTTGGTGCGCAAACCGAAAATTGGCGACACGATGCCCATCCCGTCGTCACTGCCCCCCGTCTCGGGCGACCCAAATGGCGGTGCCCCTGCTGGCGGCAGTAGGCGGCGTCGGCGAGGCGGGAAGGGTAAGGGTTCTGGTTCCGGCGGTGGTGGTGTTGAGGCACGTGCTTCAAAGGGGGCGAAGGGCGGCGGACGCGACTACGACGTCGGCGGCAAGTCCGGAGGTCCAAAGAAACAGCGGCGCGGGAAAGGAAAGGGACGTCAACGCAACCCGGCATCGGATGATGTGCTGCTGGAGCAGCGAAGGGGCCGCGAACGAAATGGCAAGCCCGTTGGTCGGTACTTTATGTGTGTGCAGGTCCGTCCCGGAATGGCGCAGGTGGGCGTGCTTGAAGGTCGCAACCTAATCGAGCATTATGTCAGCCGCCCCTCCGATGATGTCGCTCAGATCCACGGCAACATATACATGGGCAAGGTCCAGAACGTGCTGCCAGGCATGGAGGCGGCCTTCGTCGACATTGCGACACCAAAGAACGCTGTGCTCTACCGCAGTGACGTCCAGTACGACCCGGGTGATATCGAGGTGAAGGGTAAGAATCCGCGCATCGAGGAGATTTTGAAGAACAAGCAGATGATTCTCTGCCAGGTCACAAAGAATCCGATCGCACACAAGGGCGCCCGCCTCACTCAGGAGGTCTCGCTGCCCGGTCGCTTCGTCGTACTGATCCCAAACTCAAGGACCTACGGCATCTCGAAGCGACTTCCTGACGATGTTCGCAAGCGACTGCGAGGCATTCTTGACCGCGTGAAGCCCGAACAGCATGGTTTGATTGTTCGAACAGCCGCCGAGCACGCCACAGAATCTGAACTGGTCGGCGACATGACCGTGCTGCTCAAGCAATGGGAAGAGGTCGAATACCAGGCCGCCAAAACACAACGCCCAGCGTTGCTCTCTCGCGAGCCTGAACTGGCCGTCCGAGTGATCCGCGAGGAGTTCGGCGCCGACTACCGCGGCGTGATGATCGACGACAGGCGGCTATACGAGGAGGTGCGGGACTACGTCCAGGCGTTCAATCCCGAGCTAGCCGATCGCGTTGAGTACTACAACTCCGACAAGGAGGGCTTGTCGCTGTTTGAGCGGTTCCACGTCCATGAGCAGGTGCACAAGGCGCTCGACCGCAAGGTGTGGCTGCCGTCGGGTGGCTCACTGATCATCGAGCACACGGAGGCGCTTACTGTGATCGACGTTAACACGGGCAAGAACGTCGGTAAGTCGAACCTAGAAGAGACCGTGTTCCACAATAACATGGAGGCCGCCGAGGAAGTTGCGAAACAGCTGCGACTTCGAGACATCGGTGGCATCATCGTGATCGATTTCGTCGACATGGAGATCCGCGACAATCGGGCCAAGGTGGTCGGGTTGCTGCGCGAAGCGCTTGCCCGTGACAAGACCCGTTCGCAGGTGTTCGACATTGGTGAATTGGGCCTAGTTGAGATGACCCGCAAACGCATCGGCGAGGGTCTGCTGACCGAGTACAGCGAAATCTGCCCCGACTGCGACGGTCGTGGGGTCCAGATCGACTTTTCCATGTTGGAGTGAGTTCCGGAGATGCGAGGCGCCTGCGGCCGGAGAGATTACTTCCCAGACACGCGTACGCTGGCCTCATGCAGATCGTGTTCACCGAAGAAGCGCAGAAGTTGCTCCAGAAGAAGGGCGGGTCGATGTCGATCGACCTTATTAACCCGACCGGTTGAGGCAAAGTCGCTGAGGTGTCGGTCGACACTAACGTTAGAGGCAAGAACCTGGCCCCGTACCGCAAGCTGCGTCACGACCAGTTCAAGATCCTGATCACGCCGCAACTGATCGGTATGGCCGAGTCGTTGCGGGTTGTCGCGAAGGGCTTCATCTCGAAGAAGCTAATGGTCGAATTCCAGGCCGTGCCGGGGACCAACGACGGCGGTTGCGAGGTCTGCTGACCATTTTCCCACGCCCGGGCGACCGCCGGGACGAGGCGTCTCGTGGCCAAAGCGGAACTTGCGGGCGTGACGTCGGTTGGGACTACTCGCAGAGGTGTCGAGCGATGATTTGAGCCGATAGCGTTGCACATCGCTATGTACGCAATCATCGCTTCGGGCGGCAAGCAGGAAAAGGTCGCCCAAGGTCAGCATGTCCGTGTCGAAATGCTCGACGGTGACGAGGGCAGCGACGTGTCGCTGCACCCCGTCATGCTCGTTGACGGCGACACTGTCCTCTCGACCCCTGACGAACTCTCTAAGGTCTCGGTCATCGGCAAGATCGTCGGTCAGACCAAGGGGCCCAAGATCAACGGGTTCACCTACAAGAACTCGACGACGTACCGCCGTCGCTACGGCCACCGTCAGAAGTACCACATGGTCGAGATCACCTCGATCTCTGCGAGCTGAGAAGGGGAGACACTAATGTCAAAGACCAAAGGTGGCGGTTCAACCCGCAACGGGCGCGACTCCAACGCCCAGCGCCTTGGCGTGAAAGCGTTCGACGGCGAAAAGATTACGGCCGGCTCAATCATCATCCGCCAGCGCGGGACGCGCTTCCACCCCGGCCACAACGTCAAAATCGGTAAAGACGACACTCTGTTCTCAACGATTGACGGAAGCGTCAAGTTCGGTTCGCGCAAAGGCCGCAAGACCGTCGACGTCCTCGAACCCCAGGACTGACTGCCCTGGCTCGGGCCAGGTACCTCATGATGTGCCGAAGCCCGGGCTGATGGCCAGGGCACGGTGCGTTTACGGAATCGTGGACGGCTATCTGCCGAACGATTGACAGATCACGTTGACGGTCAGGCGTGCAACGCTGATTTCACGCTAGAGATGATTCCAGTTTGTCGACGGCGGCGATGAGTTCGTCGGGAAGCTTGTCACCAAAGCGGGCGAAGTGCTCGCGGATCTGCGGTACAGCTTGCTTCCAGCCGTCGGAATCGACCGTCAGGAGGGCTTCGAGGTCGGCGGCGTCAATTTTGAGTCCGTCGATGTCGAGCGATCCAGGAACGGGGAGTTTGCCGATCGGGGTGTCGATGACGTCGCCGTTTCCGTCGCAGCGGTCGAATACGAATTTCAGCACGCGGCTGTTTTCGCCGAATCCAGGCCAGAGGAAACGACCGTCCTCGTCACGACGGAACCAGTTGACGAAGAAAATCTTCGGCAGCTTTGACCCATCGCTCTCCCCCTTCATCGACAGCCAATGGGCGAAGTAGTCTGCGTAGTTGTAGCCGCAGAACGGGAGCATCGCCATCGGGTCGAAACGCAACTCACCCTGGACGCCTTCGGCGGCGGCGGTCTTTTCAGATGCCATGATTGATCCAAGGAACACGCCGTGCTCCCAGTCGTTGGCCTCGGTTACGAGTGGCACCGTGGTGCGACGCCGGCCACCGAAGAGAATTGCGGAGATTGGGACGCCGGTCGGGTCCTCCCATTCAGCGCCTATTGAGGGGCATTGTGCCGCCGGAGCCGTGAATCGGGCGTTCGGATGGGCAGCCGGCGTATCGATCTCCGGGTTCCACGGGTTGCCCCTCCAGTCGGTTGCGCGTGCGGGGGGGTCTTCGCTCATCTCCTCCCACCACACATCACCGTCAGCGGTGAGGGCAGTGTTGGTGTAGATGGAGTTGCCCCACAGCGTCTCCATTGCATTGTGGTTTGTTGCGTGGCTCGTGCCTGGGGCGACGCCGAAGAAACCGGCCTCGGGATTAATGGCGTAGAGACGACCATCGTCGCCAAACTTCATCCAGCAGATGTCGTCGCCGATCGTTTCGGCCTTCCAACCAGGAATCGTCGGAACGAGCATGGCCAGGTTGGTCTTGCCGCATGCTGAAGGAAATGCGCCGGCGATGTATTTTGACTTGCCGTCGGGATTGGTCAGCTTGAGGATCAACATATGCTCGGCGAGCCAGCCGTCGTCACGCGCCATAACCGAAGCAATGCGCAGCGCGAAACACTTCTTGCCCAGAAGGGCATTGCCGCCATAGCCAGACCCGTACGACATGATCTCGCGGCTGTCGGGGAAGTGCACGATGTATTTGTTCTCAGCGTCGCACGGCCACGGCACATCGGCCTGGCCTGGCTCGAGCGGAGCGCCTACTGAGTGAATGCAGGGGACCCAGTCACCGTTGCCTAGTGCGTCGAGTGCGCCTTGGCCCATGCGGGTCATGATCCGCATGTTGGTGGCGACGTAAGCAGAATCGCTGAGCTCGACGCCGATATGTGCGATGGGTGAGCCGAGCGGGCCCATCGAAAACGGGATCACATACATCGTGCGGCCCTTCATGCAGCCGCGGTAGAGCTGCATGATTTCGGCGCGCATTTCCCCAGGATCGCGCCAGTTGTTGTTCGGGCCGGCAGCTTCTTGGGTTGCCGAGCAGATGAACGTCCGATCTTCGACGCGTGCAACATCATCGGGGTCAGAGTGCGCCCAGTAGCTGTTGGGGCGCTTGGCTTCATCCAGCTTGGTAAACGTGCCGGAGTCGACCAGGCTCTGCGCTAACTGCTCGTACTCCTCGGGGCTGCCGTCGCACCAGAACACTTCGTCCGGTTGCATAATTTCGGCCCACTCGGCTACCCAGTCTGTTAGGCGTTGGTTACTGGTGGTTCCGCTCATGATTTGCTGACTCCTGAGATCCGGTGGGGTATGGGTTGCCTACTCCGATGTCACCGTAAACGAGGGCTCACCGAGCGGCGAAACGGCAACAGACATGAAAATGCTTACATCACAAAGAGCGCTACGTGCATCGAGGACAACGATACGGTCACGGAATACCTCAGCGACGCAAAAGTCGGGCTCAGCTCGGAGGCGTTTCTGTGGCTCAGTACCCGGGGGTGCCCATGTCGACCTCGGATCCCATGTGGAGGCCTGTGGCCCGGCCTGATGTATCGAGGTCAAACACCACTCGCTGACCTTGGCGTAGCATCCTGAAGATCGAACCCTCGAGTGCGTTGGCCGCAAGCTCGTAGTCGGCCAGGTCAGTGTCGGACATGACGAGCCCGTTGCCGGTATCTGGATCGTAGGCCTTAATGACGCCCTGCATGACGAAGTGGCGACGGGTCAGCCGGCCTTGACGACTTTGCCAGACTTGATGCAGCCGGTGCACGCGTTGACGCGCTTGGTTGCGCCATTCACGGACGTCCGGATGCGTTGAATGTTCGGATTCCAACGGCGCTTAGTGCGCCGATGCGAGTGAGAAACCGACATGCCCCACGAAGGGCCTTTGCCACACACTTCACACTTCGATGCCATCATCTTCTCCTGGAGAACGTCGCGAACTGCGCTCAGCTGCTCCGAGTGGGCAGAACCGAGCGGCGATCTGATGCTAGCGCCGCTTTCGTACCGTCCAACCAGGTCGGGCCTACACTCCGATGTCGTGCCCACATTGGAACGTTTCAGCACCACGTCGCTGCGCGAGCTTGTCGTCACGTTTCGCGACATGGTTAGAGAGCATGCTGGCGCACTCAATCGGCTGAACGTGTACCCGGTTCCCGATGGTGACACCGGGACCAATATGGCGCGAACACTCGATGCCGTGGTCGCCGAGATGGAAGCCGCCGACGCCGACGATCTAGACGCGACCTGCGATGCGATCAGTCACGGCTCGCTCATGGGGGCTCGCGGGAACAGTGGGGTGATATTGAGCCAGATCATGCGGGGGTTCGCCTCGACGATGAAGTCGACCCCCTCCGGACCAGACGAGAGCGGTGCTCGTTTTGCCGATGCGCTTCAGGCAGCGTCGAACGGTGCGTATCAGGCTGTTCTCAAGCCCGTGGAAGGCACCATTCTGACGGTCGTGCGCGAGAGTGCCGACGCAGCGCAAGCCGCCTCGGATGCGGGGGGATCGCTCATCGACGTCGTACGGTCCGCTCGAGCCGCAGGCAAGGATGCGCTCGATAGGACGCCCCAACTTTTGCCGGTGCTGAAAGAGGCCGGTGTTGTCGATGCGGGTGGTGCGGGGTTCCTGCTGCTGCTCGACTCGGCGCTGTACGTCGTCGACAGGGAGCCTCTCCCTAAGGCGGAGGAGGACGAAGGAACGGGTGGAGCAGCCACAGCGGCATTCGATGCACATCCACTTGGTCGCAGTCATGCTCGGAAGGTGGGCGGTGCCGACGAAGTCGATGTAGCCGATCAGCGCTACGAGGTGATGTATTTCCTCGACCTTGTTGATGCGCGGATCGAGGACTTCAAGCGAGGATGGGGAGAGCTGGGCGATTCGATCGTCGTGGTGGGCGGTGACGGCATCTGGAACTGCCACGTCCACACCAATGACGTCGGTGCGGCCATCGAGGTTGCGCTCGACCTTGGCGGGCGACCGAAACAGATTCGGATCACCGATTTGTTTGAAGAGGTCGACGAAGAGCACGCAAAGCGTGAGGCCCAGATGTCCGATAACACGTCGTCGGCTTTGTCCCGGCGTCCTGCTGCGGCGGGCGCCGGTCTGCCCCCCGTGACGACCGCCGTCGTCGGGGTCTGCGCAGGTGACGGACTGGTCGAACTGTTTGCCCAGCTCGGGGTCCAGGGCGTGGTGACCGGTGGTCAGACCATGAACCCGTCGACGGCCGAGTTGCTCGACACCGTCGAGCACGTCAACGCCCAGCAAGTCGTGATCCTCCCGAACAACAAGAACATCACTCCGGTCGCCGAGCAGGTGAACGCGCTGACGACCAAGGATGTCGTCGTTGTGCCGACGCAGTCGATGGCCGAAGGGCTGGCGGCGCTTATCGTTTACGATCCCGAGGCGTCGAGTGCAATTAACGGTGAGGGAATGGCCAAGGCAGCGACATCGGTTACGACGGGCGAGGTTACGCAGGCCGTGCGCGACACCAGTGTCAAAATCGGAGAGGTTCGTAAGGATGACTGGATAGGGATCGTGAAGGGCGACGGCATTGTGTCGTGCGCCGCCAATCTGCTCGATGCTGTAGTGCAACTCCTCGACGAAATCATTGATGACGAGGCCGAATTGATCACGGTGATCATTGGTGAGGATGCGGATGTGGCGACCACCGATTCGGTTACCGGATGGCTCAGTGATCATCACGCCGCAGTCGAGGTCGAGGTGCACGCTGGTGGTCAGCCCCTCTACCCGTACCTCTTCGGCGTCGAGTGAGAACGCGCAGGACCCCCGCTGGCTTCGTTGCCCGAGCTTCTCAATGAAAAAATTGGATAGCTGGGATGTCGTCGTGCTGTTGTGTCCGAGCTTTTTGGGGGAGAATCGTCTGCGATGAGTGAGCCGATCACGCTGAGGGACCTTGTCGACATCCCTGTCGAACGATTGAAGGGTGTTGGGCCCAAGAAGCAGGCGTCGCTTGTCAAGATCGGGATCACCGACCTGCTTGATCTCGTGACCAACTATCCGCGGCGCTGGGTCGACCGGACGAACGAAGCACGGATTGCCGATCTGGTTCCCGGCGAGGAGGCACTCGTACTTGTCACGGTCCGGTCGGTCAACAAACGAGCGACCCGAAACCGGCGCACGATCGTCAACGTCAACGTCGGCGACGGATCCGGCCGAATGGACCTCGTGTTTTTCAACCAGCCATGGCGCGAACGGCAGCTGAAAGAGGGTCTGCAGATCGCGTTGTTCGGCAAAGCTGATACGTATCGCGGCGGGCTGCAGATGTCGAATCCGATCGTCGATCTGATCGGCGACAGGACTGGCAGGATCGTGCCGATCTACCCGCAGAGCGAAAAGGCACAAATCAACACCTGGGAGATGGCCAGCTGGATCGAGGAGACACTGCGTCGATGTGAGGAACGTGGTATCGCCGATCCCGTCCCGAGCGCAGTGCTCTGCGAATACAAGATGATTTCGCGGAGCGACGCTCTCGCCGGAATCCACCTACCAGAGGACATGAAGCAGAAGGAGATGGCGAGGCGGCGGCTCGCCTTTGACGAGCTATTGCGCGTGCAGCTCGTCCTCGTGCTCCGCAAGCGCGCGTTGGAGCGCGACCAGCGCGGCTTCAAGCACGCGACCGACGGCGACCTGGTTCGGCGGTTCTACGACTCGCTTCCGTATCCACTGACCGGCGCCCAGGAACGCGCGATCGGCGAGATCTTTGTCGATCTTGCAAACGGGCACCCGATGCACCGCCTGCTTCAAGGCGATGTTGGTGCTGGTAAGACTGTGGTGTCGGTTGCGGCGATGCTCGTCGGTGTTCAAAGCGGGCACCAGGCGGCGCTGATGGCGCCCACCGAGGTTCTTGCCGAACAACACGCCGCAAGTGTGCGGCTCATGCTTGATGGTGTCACGGTTCCTGACCCTGCGAACCTGTTTGGTGACCGGCCGCTCCGTGTCGAGTTGCTCACGAATCGGGTTACCGGTGCCGCACGCAAGGATATTTTGGAGGGACTGGCTGACGGCTCGGTCGACATTGCCATTGGTACCCATGCGTTGATCCAGAACGCGGTTGACTTCTCTTCGCTAGGTGTGGTGGTCGTCGACGAGCAGCACCGTTTCGGTGTCGAGCAGCGCTCAGCGCTCCGCGACAAGGCGGCTGACGGTCAGATGCCCGACACACTCGTGATGACCGCCACGCCGATTCCGCGCACGGCGGCAATGACCGTCTATGGCGATCTTGACGTGAGCGTGCTCGACGAACTGCCACCTGGGCGGACGCCGATAGTCACTATGTGGGCGAACGGTCCTTTGATGGAAACCGCAGTGTGGCGTGACATCTGCGATGAGGTGCAGGCCGGGCGGCAGGCCTACGTCGTCTGCCCGTTGGTGGGGGAGAGCGAAAAACTCGAGATCGCCTCGGCCGAGGAAACGCGTGAGCGGCTAGCGCGCGACGAACTCTCGGGACTTCGCCTCGGACTCCTGCACGGCAAGATGCAGTCTGACGAAAAAGAGGCGACCATGGATCGCTTCCGTGCGGGAGAGATCGACGTGCTGGTGGCGACTACCGTCATTGAAGTCGGGGTCGACGTTCCGAACGCCACCGTGATGGCGATCCTTGACGCCGACCGGTTTGGCATCGCGCAGTTGCATCAGCTGCGCGGGCGCGTTGGGCGCGGCGAGCATGCATCGACCTGTTGGCTTATCACGCAGCAACGTGAGGACGGCGACGAAGGCAACCCGCGGGTCGAAGCACTGGTCGAGACGACCGATGGGTTCGCGTTGGCTGAGGTCGACTTGGAACTCCGCGGTGAAGGCACCCTGATGTCGACGAGCCAGAAGGGTAGGAGTGACCTCAAGCTGGCCTCGCTTCGTCGTGACCGAAACCTCGTCGAAATGGCCCGTAGGGCCGCGTTCGTGATCGTCGACGCCGACCAAGATCTCGTGAACCATCCGCTGATCGCCGACGAAGTCGATTTGATGTTCAGCGATCGAGACGAGGAGTTCCTCACCAAGAGCTGATGGGGCGCCGGCGGCAGAGTCGACGTCGGGGACTCAAGCTCAGGTTGGGGGCGGATCCGGCACGGCAAGCGGATATCTCGGGCGCAACTCGTGGCGGCGCCATCGATACGGTCGAAGGGGATGGAGCAGAACGATGAATTCCGTTGGCTTGAGGACGTTGAGGGTGGCGACTCGATGGCATGGGTCCGGATAAGAAACGAGCGGGCCGAGTCAGAACTGTTCGACGCAGCGGAGTTCGACTGGTTGCGCACGTCGGCGCTTGACATCCTCGAAGCAGACGACCGGATCGCATACCCGTCGCGCCACGGGAACGTGGTGCACAACTTCTGGACCGATGCCGAACACCGGCGTGGGCTGCTTCGTCGTACGACATGGACGGACTATCGAACCGGTGACCCAAGCTGGGAGATGATTCTCGACATCGATGCGCTCTGTGAGGAAGAGGATGAGTCGTGGGTCTTTCGTGGCTCATCGGAGCGACGTCCTGGTCGCCGTCGATCGCTCATCGATCTGTCGCCCGGTGGATCCGACGCGAGCGTCACCCGTGAGTTCGACCTAGTCGACAAGCGCTTCGTGCCGGAAGTTGAAGGAGGCTTCGTTCGGCCGCTCGCAAAGGGTGGTCTGATCTGGATTGATGATGACAGCGTTTATGTCACTAGCGACTTCGGTCCGGGCACGCTCACCCGATCCGGGTATCCACGCACCGTGCGGCGGTGGCGACGCGGCACGCCGATTGATGATGCCGAGATCGTGTTCGAGGGTGAGGAGTCCGACGTGGCGGTCCGGGCGTCGGTCTCGAACGTCGGGGGCTTCGAACACCACGTGTTCGAGCGGGTGCCCGAGTTCTTCACGACACAGACATCGATCCTGCGCCGTGGGGTGCTCGTCGATATCGAGGTGCCTGCCGATGCCGAGGTGCGGTTTCATGAACGGTGGATCTTCGTGTCGACTCGCTCGGAGCTGCGGCGCGGCGAAGATATCTTCACATCTGGGTCGCTGTTAGTCGCAGATATCGAAGGCTTCCTTGCTGGAACAACCGCACTCTCACCGTTGTTCACGCCGACGGAGACTGCATCGCTCGTCGGGTACACGTGCACTCGAACCCGGGTGGTTCTTGACGTGCTTGAGGATGTCCACAACGTACTCTCCGTCGCGTCCCCACCAGAGTCGGTCGATGGCCGGTGGGAGATTCGCCCGATGACCGGTCTTCCCGATGTGTGGTCAATGTCGGTGAGTGCCGTGGATGGTGCCGAATCTGACGACGTCTGGCTCGTCGGCACCGATTTCGTCACGCCCGAAACGCTGTATGTTTTGTCGTTGATCGAAGAAGACAACCCGCAACTGCTCCGCCAAGCGCCCCATCGATTCGATGCTGCTCAGGTTGCGATCGAGCAACACTTCGCAGTGAGCGCAGACGGGACACGAGTGCCGTACTTCCTGGTTGGAACGAAAGAGGCACTTGCCGCCACTGACGGTTCCCGACCGACGCTACTCACCGGCTACGGCGGCTTTGGGGTACCTCGGGTTGCGTCCTACTCGGCAGTCATCGGCCGATCCTGGCTCGTCGATGGCAGCCTGTACGTCCTTGCGAACATTCGTGGTGGCGGAGAGTACGGCCCCACATGGCATCGCGCCGGCCTCCGAGACCAACGGGAGCGTGTGTACGAAGACTTCGAGGCCGTTGCGTGTGCGGTGATCGACCGAGGCGCCTCTGTTCCGTCGAAGCTTGGCATTTCGGGCGGGAGCAACGGCGGCCTGTTGGTGGGCAACATGTATGTCCGCACACCGGAATTGTTCGGAGCAGTGGTCTGCCAAGTACCGCTGCTCGACATGCAGCGATACCACCTGCTGCTGGCCGGTGCATCGTGGATGGCCGAATACGGCGACCCAGACGACCCAGCCGACTGGGAGTACCTCCGCTCCTATTCGCCGTACCACCTTGTTGACCCTCACGCTGAATACCCGCCGATCCTGTTGACCACATCCACGCGCGACGACCGGGTCCACCCCGGCCATGCGCGTAAAATGGCGGCACGACTGGAAGCTGCCGACCACGACGTTACGTATTGGGAAAACATCGAGGGTGGCCATGGCGGAGCCGCCGACGCAGCGCAACAGGCCACTATGCACGCACTGATCTTCACTTTTCTGCGCAGTCGGCTCGACGGCAGGGGGATCAATAGTTAATCGAGCGGGCTGTCGGGGGCGCTAAGTTCGGCGCATGCGTCGCCAGGACAAGGCTGATCGGATCGGCGTGATACTCGACGAGTTGTATCCCGATCCACCCGTGCCCCTTGACCACAAGGACCCGTACACCCTGCTCGTCGCAGTAGCGCTGTCGGCGCAGACGACTGACAAGAAAGTGAACGAAGTGACGCCTGGATTGTTTGCGATTGCCGACACCCCAGAGAAAATGGCAGCGCTGGATCCAGATGAGATCCTCGCGCAGATCAAGACGGTCGGGCTGGCGCCCACCAAAGCGAAGAATTTGTGGTTGATGGCGAATCAGATCATCGACGGTGGTGGCGTGGTGATCGGCGACTGGGCCTTTCTCGAATCGCTTGCCGGTGTCGGCCATAAGACGGCGTCGGTTGTGATGGGGGGCTGCTTCGGGGTTCCGGCTTTCGCTGTCGACACGCATATCCATCGACTCGCCGGCCGCTGGGGACTCTCGAACGGTTCCACCGTCGAACGAACAGAAATGGACCTGAAGGCGGTGTTCCCTGAACACACGTGGAGCGACCGGCACCTCCAGATCATCTACTTTGGACGCGAGTACTGCCCGGCGCGTCGGCATGATCTCTCGACCTGCCCGATCTGCGGCTGGGCGGCAACGAAGAAGCGAATTGCTCTCGAGACAGGCGGCTGATCTGTGCATCCCATCGAAGTGGCCGCAATCGGTTTGCTGATAGTCGCGTTTGCGGCCGTATCGATGCGGATTGAGCACTGGCCGCTCACGATGCCGATGGTGTTCGTCGGCGCCGGGATGCTCACGGAGGCGATTGGGGTGGTTGACCTCACGCCGGATACCGAGGCAATCAGTTTGATCGCCGAGGTCACACTCGCCGTGATCCTGTTTAGCGATGCAGTGCGCATCGACATGAAGCGTCTCCGTCGACAACTTGAGATCCCGCTGCGGTTGCTTGCAATCGGTATGCCGTTGACGATCATTCTGGGAACGGTCCTCAACTCGTTGTTGTTTCCTGAATCGGGTTGGGTGACCGTAGCCCTGCTCGCTGCTGTCTTGGCGCCGACGGACGCGGCGCTGGGTTCAGCCGTCATTGAGGACGAGAGTGTGCCTGTTCGCGAGCGGTTGGCGTTAAATGTGGAGTCAGGTGTGAACGACGGGCTGGCAGTGCCAGTGGTCACCATCCTCACAGCGCTGCTGCTCCAGGAGAGCCGGTCAACCGCCCAGTGGGGGTGGTTTGTGATTCAACAAATTGGATTCGGCGTGGCGATCGGTGCAGCCATCGGCGGCGGGACTATCGCCGTGTTGCGCTGGTCGAATGGGCGTGGCTGGTCTGACACGCGCTACGAGCAACTCGCCACGTTTGTCGTGCCACTTGTAGCGCTCTTCGGCGCCGAGGTCGTCTCAGGGAACTCGTTCATCGCTGCGTTCGCAGCAGGGCTTGCGTTCGGCTCGTTTCGGTCGCCTCATGACGAGCCGCCGCCGATTCTCTCGGTCCGCCTCGGGGAATTCACCGAGGACGCCGCCCAGCTGTTCGGGATCGCTGCGTTCTTCGTGTTTGGCAACGTGCTTTTGGCTGAGGCCCTGTCGCAGCTCACTGTCCCGGTTGTATTCTGTGCTTTGGTTACGTTGACGGTGGGGCGGATGCTTCCGGTGTGGGTCGCACTGATCGGGACCGACCTGCGTCCCAGGTCACGACTTTTCCTCGGATGGTTTGGGCCTCGCGGGCTTGCCTCAATCGTCTTCGGACTACTGCTGCTGGAGGACACCGAAGCCCTAAGCGACGTGGGGGAGCAGATTTTTGGCGTGATTGCGCTCACTGTCGCTGCATCAATCCTGTTGCACGGTGCCACAGCGGCGCCAGGCGCAGGGGCGTATGGAAGATGGGCAGAGCGAACGGTGCAAGCGGGCGATGAGGCTGAACGCAGATCCATGGTGATGGAGTCTGAGCTCACCGACGAGCAGCGTAAGCTGATCCCAAAGAGTCGGTGGTCGGCGCGTAACTAGACGTTCCCGGCGGTGTCACCAGTCCGGGCGGCCATCGTTTTCGATGTCGCTGTCCTCAAGAACCAGATCCCAGCGATCGAGACAATCCTCGCAGCGGTAGGCGACGGCATCTCCCGATTCCCATGTGCCGTCCTCGCGCGGCATGGTGAGCAAGAAGCACCGGCCACCGCAATCGATGCAGGTGATCTGAGGCGGGGGCGCGAACATTGTCCCATTCTGGCTTGGGATCCTCGTACAGTGCGCCAATGCGAGTCGTTGCGGGAGAACTTGGCGGTCGGAAACTTGTGTCGCCGGAGGGGACCTCGACGCGCCCAACGACCGATCGTGCACGTGAGGCGATTTTCAATGCGCTCGGCTCTGCTGGCTTGATCGACGGCGCGCTCGTCGCCGATCTCTTCGCCGGAACCGGTGCGGTGGGCATCGAGGCCCTATCCCGAGGGGCGGCGCACTGCACCTTCGTGGAGCGGGATCGGAACGCGCTCCGAGCGCTCGAGGAGAATGTCGACACACTCGATCTGGCTCAGAGGACTCGTATCGTGCGTTCGGATGCCGGCCAGGCCGCTGCAACCCTTGATGTCGATATCGCATTTATCGACCCGCCTTACGATTTCGACGGCTGGAGCCAATTGCTAGTCATTGTTCGGGCCCCATTCGTGGTGGCCGAGTCGGGGCGGACGATCGATCCGGTTGATGGGTGGAACATCACCCGCTCGAAGCGGTATGGACGGGCGTGGGTCAGCTTTCTGGAACGCTCCGGAGACTAGCGTTCGACGCGTATGAGCGCTGACCCGACACTCACCGCGCACCCCAGCAAGGTGCTCTACCCCGGCAGCTTCGACCCGCTTCACCTAGGCCACCTGGATGTGATCAAGCAGGCTCACGAACTGTTCGGCGATGTTGTCGTCGCAGTGATGTACAACTTTGCCAAGCCGGGTGGAATGTTCGACGTCGACGAGCGAGTCGCATTGATTGAGCTGGCGGTCGACGGATTCGCGCAGGTCACGGTCGAGAAGTACACCGGTCTTGCCATTCATGCAGCCGCCGAAGCTGGCGCCGACTTTGTCGTCAAGGGGCTCCGAACACCCGGCGATTTTGAGATAGAGCAGCAAATGGCCCACATGAACCATTCGGTTTCAGGGATGCGCACGGTCTACCTGCCGGCGCGTCCCGACCTCGGATTCGTGAGTAGTCGCTTCGTGCGGGAGATCGCCAACTACGGTGGAGACGTGTCCCATCTGGTGCCACCGGCCGTCGCTGATGCGCTGGTTTGCCGGGTGGCGCAACGAGAAGAGAACTGAGCCTGATGACCTACGACCAGCACCACGACGACCGTTACGACCAGCGGCAAGAACCCGATCGAAGGTACGACTACGACGATGATGTCGATGACGCAGTGGAGGGCGCACCGGCCAACTACGTCGGTGACGCAGAAACACTGCTCCGCCGGGCGATCGACGTTGTAGCCACGGCGCCGACGATGCCATTATCTTCGTCACCGCGTATCGATCGAGACGAGATCATCGAACTCCTCGAGGAGTCACTCAACCGTCTTCCTGACGAACTCCGCCAGGCGCGGTGGATGCTCAAGGAACGCCAGGAATTCGTGGCCAAGACCCGTCGGGAAGCCGACGAACTGCTCGAGGCCGCCCGTGTCCGCGCCGAGCGGATGGTCCAGCGCACCGAAGTCGTGCGTGCAGCGGAGCAACGCGCTCGACAGGTTATGGAGACCGCCGAGGCGGACTCACGTCGCCTGAAGCATGAGACCGAGGACTTTCTCGACCAGCGGCTCGGCTCGTTCGAGATCCTCCTCGACAAGCTTGGCAAGACGGTCCACGCCGGGCGTCAACGCCTGTCAATCGGTGGCGGCGAGATTGAGACTTCCGACGAGGCGCCTGACGACCACGGGTTCTTTGACCAGGAAGCGTGAGCTGATCGGTCGACCGTGTCACAATCGACGGCTGGCGGTTCTGCGAGATTGACGTCAAAGCATGTTTACCGTTTTGGCTCCATTCGTGATGGATGTGCGGGGTGCCAGCCGCAGTCGGGTGCACGTTCGGTGACTTGACCCCGACGTGCAACACTTCCACGATGACACAGCGCACGATCCTCATCACCGGTGCCGGCTCCGGATTTGGCAAGGGGGCTGCTATCGAACTCGCGGCACGAGGTCACGTGGTCATTGCCGCTACGGAAACAGTTAGGCAGGCTGGCGCTCTTGCCGCTGCTCACCCCGAGTTGACCGCACTGACGCTTGATGTCACCCTCAGCGCTGATGTTGCGCAGGTCGCCGACCTCGGTGTGGAGGTACTGATCAACAACGCCGGATTGGGAGTCATGGCGCCGATGTCCACGGTGCCGCTCGACAAAGTCCGGGCGAGCTTCGAGGTCAATGTCTTCGGCATGATCGCGATGAGTCAGGCGGTGGTGCCAGCGATGATCGAAAGGGGGTGGGGTCGGATCATCAACGTCTCATCGATCGCGGGCAAACTCGCCTCGCCGCTGACCTCCCCGTACTGCATGACGAAACATGCGGTCGAGGCCTACACGGTGAGTCTGCGTGGGGAACTTGCGCCTCACGGAATTGATGTCTGCAAAGTCAATCCCGGTCCTTACAACACCGGCTTCAATGACCGGATGGTCGACGGAATCACCGAACACATCGCGTCCGGTGACGAGGCTACCCATGCGGCCAATCGAGTTATCCGCGATCTTGTTCTGAGTGATCAGCTTGACCCGTATGAGGTCGTGGCGACGCTTGCAGACCTGGCCGAGGCCCGCGAGACCCCCCTCGAAACGTTGTTACCCGAGGGCCTTGCCGAGCTGCTTCAGGAGACCATCGATGCGGAGAGCTGAGTGGGAGGCAGGCTGCGAGCCCACCCCTAGTGTGGTGTGATGGAAGCTGCGCCAAAGCGGGAGCTGCGAATCAATGCCGTCGAACTGCTGCGTCAACCCGGAGCCGTTCGGTCGGTCGAGGTGACTGTGCCCGGCGGCGACCTCGATGTCGACCACGAGGCGTTGGCCGGCGTCATCGGCGTGGCGCTGGAACTTGAGGCGCTCAACGATGGGATTGTCGTCCGTGGCGGCATCGAGGCGCCGTGGGAGCGGCCATGCCGGCGCTGTCTGAAGAACCTTAAGGGGCTCGCTCGAGCCGACATCGACGAGATCTACCAGGTGGACATCCTCGATGAGGACGCATTTCCGATTGTCGACGGTCAACTCGACCTAGCTCCGATGGCTCGCCAGGTGGCGTTGCTTGAGCTCGACGATGAACGGCTGTGCCGTGACGATTGCGCAGGACTTTGTCCGCAATGTGGCGACGATCGCAACGTCGGTAAGTGCGACTGCGACACCGAGGTGACCGACCACCGATGGGCCGCACTCGACGGACTCGTCCTGGACGACTGATACATCGACGTTGGACCTGGGGTGTGTGGCGATAACGTGAGGCGGCCCTAACGACCGACCCTGAACGCGACCCGAGCGATTCGGTCGACATGGAGAGAAATAGAGTAAACGATGGCCGTCCCGAAGAAGAAGACTTCCAAGATGAAGACCCGCAGTCGTCGCGCTAGCGCGTGGCAGCTGAAGGCTCCAGCGCGGAGCGTGTGCCCTAAGTGCGGCGCTGCAAAGACCCCACACGTGGTGTGTGGTTCGTGTGGCTGGTACCGCGACCGGTACGCCATCGACGTCAGCTGACCCCGCGTTCGTGTCTCTGACACCCATGCTTCCCATCGCGATCGATGCCATGGGCGGCGATGACGGTCCTGGACCGAATATCGCTGGCGCTCATGCCGCAGTTGCTGACGGTATTCGAGTTCTACTCGTGGGGCCACCGGATCTCGGCGGCCGCGAGGCCGTTGACGGCACCGTACTCGAGCTGATCGAGGCGAGCGAAGTCATCGGCATGCATGATGACCCTGCGGCTGGTGTTCGCCGCAAGAAGGACTCGACGCTAGTGCGCGCAGCTGAAGCGGTTCGAGACGGGCGAGCCGGGGCAATGATCTCCGCCGGCAACACCGGAGCGACGATGGCCTCGGCGCTGTTACGCATGGGCCGAATCAAAGGGGTCAAGCGCCCGGCAATTGCGACGCCGATCCCAGTTCCCGGCTCGACTCCGACAATCCTCCTTGACGCTGGAGCGAACGCTGAGGTCCAGGCTGACTGGCTCATTCAATTCGCTCAGATGGGGTCGATTTACGCGCAGCATCGCTTCGACATCGACAGTCCGCGTGTCGGCCTACTCTCGATTGGCGAAGAGGCAACCAAAGGTGACAGCCTCCGGAAGGAGGCGCACGAACTGTTGACGCGCACACCCGGCGTTAACTTCATCGGGAACGTCGAGGGTCGCGACATTATGAGCGGCAAACTCGACGTGTGTGTCACCGACGGGTTCACCGGGAACGTTGTGCTGAAGACGCTCGAGGGGGGCATGAAAGCTGTGATCGGAGCACTGCTCGAAGCCTTTTCCCCTGAGGAGTTCAAGCCCCATGCCGACGCTCTGATGCCTGCGTTACTGCCGCTGTACGCGACGCTCAGCCCGGACACGTATGGTGGCGCCGTCCTGCTCGGAGTGGACGGCGTGTGCATCATCGCCCACGGTTCTTCGAGCTCCCAGGCGATCCGTAACGGCATCGGTGTTGCCCACGACATGATCGAGCACGAGATCACGGCAGAGATCGCCGCTGCGATCGCATCCGCCCGCTGACTGCGCCCGGCGCAGTGAGGCTTCGCCTTGCCGGCTGCTGGGGCGGCTCCCCGGAGTCCGATCGGCTCGATCGGCCCCGGGTAGGCTGGACGGATGCCTGCGGAAAACAACATTGAGCGTGACGAGATCCTTCGGATCGTTCGTGACCGCCTCGCCGACATCCTCGAAATCGAGCCCAACATGATCTCCGAAGCTCAGTCGTTCGTCGACGACCTTGACGCCGACTCGCTCGCTCTGATCGAACTTGTCGAGTCACTTGAAGAGGAGGTCGGTGAACGTTCGTCCGGTTTCCGCATCGAAGATGAAGACCTAGAAGACCTGAAAACCGTGCGCGACGCGGTCGACTATGTCTTCGAGAACGCCAACGACTGAGATTCGGTGGGTCTCGATGAGCTGAGCGAACGAATCGGGCACCGTTTCGAACGGCCTGAGTTGCTCGACCATGCGCTCGCGCACCGGTCATGGTGCGCGGAACATGGCGGCGCGGCCAGCAATGAGCGGCTCGAGTTTTTGGGCGATGCCGTGCTCGGATGGGCGATTGCTGACATCGCTTTCCATCGTTTTGCCGACGTGGGGGAGGGTCGACTCACCGATCTACGCAAGAGCGTGGTCAACGGGCATGCGCTGGCGGAAGCAGCCAATGACATCGGGCTGGGACCTTTTATCAAGCTTGGTAAGGGTGAGGCCGCCGCCGACGGAGCGACTAAGCCGACGATCCTCTCGGATGCCTTTGAGGCGGTGCTCGGGGCCGTGTATCTCGATGGTGGGGTTAATGCTGCGTTTGCTCTCGTCGAACGTCATGTCGCAACCCGTCTCGCATATGCGACCGACGCCGTTCAAACGCTTGACTACAAGACCGAGCTCCAGGAACGCTGTGCACGGAACGCCAGGGCGGCGCCGGTGTACACGCTGAGCTCGACGGGTCCGGATCATGCCAAGGTTTTCACCGCCACAGTCACGGTCGATGACGAGGAAATCGGCAGCGGCGCTGGGCGATCCAAAAAAGCCGCCGAGCAGGTCGCTGCCGAGGTGGCCTGCCGGACCCTCAACTGACATGCCTGAGCTTCCTGAGGTAGAAACTGTGCGTCGCGGGCTTGACCGACATGTGGTCGGTCAGCGCATCGTGAGCGTCGAAGTCGGCCGTGAACGAGTCGTGCGGCGTACGTCTCGTGTGGAACTGATCGACGGGTTGACCGACACCGTCGTGCTCGCTGCAGAGCGTCGGGGCAAGTACCTGCTGCTGCCACTTGACAGTGGGAACGTGCTGATGATGCATCTCCGGATGAGCGGACAAGTGCTGTTCGCCGATGCCAGGTCCCACCGTCGTGCGCACACCCACGTCGTGATGCATCTTGACAACCGCCGAGAGGTGTGGTTTGTCGACCCGCGAACTTTCGGCGAGGTCGTTGTGTTCAACCCTGACCGCATCGCCGTCGAGTTGCCCTGTGTCGCTGCCCTCGGGGTCGATCCGATCGCCGACGAGTTCCCGCGCACCGAATTGCGGCGTATCGTCAGGTCGACATCACGAGCGTTAAAGCCGCTGCTGCTCGACCAGAAAGTGATCGCAGGCATCGGTAACGTTTACGCCGATGAGGTCCTCCATCGAGCGCGATTGCGTCCAAACAGGCCGGCTGATTCGATCGATGCCGCCGCCACCTGGCGACTGCATGCTGCGATCGTCGACATCCTGACGTCTGCGATCGCCGCAGGAGGGTCGACGCTCGGCGACGCACAGTACGTCGATTTGATGGGCGAGAGTGGTTCCTACCAGGATCAACACAGCGTCTACGGGCGATCTGGGGAGCGGTGCTTGACCTGTGGCCGTGGCTGGATTCGTCGCACGATCAGCGGCGGCCGCAGCACGCACTATTGCGCCTGGTGTCAGCGCTGACCATGACGCAGGCGATCTGATCGATCGCGTCACGGTCGAGGTCTTCGCCGTTCAGAGAGCGACCAAGTAGCTTCATGGTCGCTGTGTTTCTAAAGAGTCTCGCCCTTAAGGGCTTCAAGTCGTTCGCCGATCCGACAATCATGGTCCTTGAACCAGGCGTCACCGTCGTGGTCGGTCCCAACGGGTCGGGCAAGTCGAACGTTGTGGATGCCATGGCATGGGTGCTGGGGGCGCAGTCTCCCAAGGCTGTCCGCAGTCAGAAAATGGATGACGTGATCTTTGCAGGCACGGCGACGCGACCTGCGCTTGGTCGCGCTGAGGTCAGCATCACCATCGATAACTCCGACGGAACCCTTGGGGTCGAGTTCAACGAGGTGACGCTCACCCGTGTGCTGTTCCGTTCCGGTGAATCCGAATACCTCATTAACGGTGTTGCCTGTCGCCTCCTTGACGTCCAAGAGCTTCTTTCCGACGCCGGCGTCGGGCGTCAGCAGCACGTCATCGTCAGCCAGGGCCAGATCGATGCCGTGCTGAACGCTCGACCGGAAGAGCGACGGTCGATCATCGAGGAAGCCGCAGGTGTACTCAAGTTCCGGAAACGCAAGGAGAAGGCTGAGCGGCGCCTCGACGCAACTGAGGCCAACTTGCTGCGTGTCCAAGATCTGCTCCGTGAGGTTCGTCGGCAACTGCGGCCGCTCGAACGGCAAGCCAAGGCTGCGGAACGGCATGGGTCGCTGATCATCGAGCTGACCGGCTTGAAGACCTTTGTTGCCGGGCGCGAGATCGCTGGACTGCGCATAAAGCTCGAATCGCTCGCTGCAGTAAAGCTCGAAAGTTCAACTGCGGAACAGGAACTCAAGTCCGCTCTTGCGGGTCTCGACACTGCGGTGATGGCGGTTGAGGCGCAACTCAGTGCCCGCGGCGCAAGCGACGTAAGTGACCAATTGGTGCGGGTTGAGCAACTACGCGAAAGGGCTCGCGGGCTGTCGGCAGTCCTTGTCGAGCGGCGCCGGTCGCTTGAGCGTGATAAGGGTCAACTGATCGATGCTGGGGTCGTCGCGAACCTGGAGGCAGACGCAGCCAGGTTTCGATCCGAACTGGTCGACGTGATTGCTGAGCTTGGCACCTTCGAGCCCGCCACAGAAGAGCTTGAGGTGGAGGAGCGGGGGTTCCAGATTGAGCGCGCTCAGGTCCTCGACGCCGTGGGAGGGGATCAGCCAGCAGCAAAAGCGGCAAGTGCAGCGGCAGAGGTGCGTGGCGAAGCTCGCTCGGTCAAAGCGGCGCTCGAACGGTCGCTTGGCGATCTCCGACGTGCCACCAGTCGTCATGAGTCGCTGACCGAGCGCCTCCAGATGGCCGCCGATGAGGCAGCTCGTTTCCGCTCTGAATGCGATGAGGCCGGCGATGTTGAAGGCCCACTTTTCGACAAGCTTGCGGCCGCCGAGGATGCCGTTGCAGGAGCCGAGGCAGTCATGCATGTAGCGCGAGACGAGCGGGCCGAAGCAGCCGATGCAGCATCCACTGCAATGGCTCGTGTCGAAGCACTTCAGATGGCGCTCGACGCAGCGCGGGCTCGTGCTGGGGCTGAACGCCTCCAAGGCGTTGATGGGGTACTTGGCACGTTGCTCGAACTGATCGAGATCGATGCCGGCTGGGAAGCGGCGGTTGAGGCGGCGCTCGGTGAATCGCTCACCGCAGTTGTTGTCTCGGATTCGATATCTGCACGGAGCGCGCTCGATGCCCTTCGGTCGTCCGACACGAGTGGTGCGGTCATTGCGCTTGGTTCGCAGTTATCGACGCGCGGTCCCGTCAGCTCGGGCAAACCGGTGCGAGCCCACGCCAGATCTTCGAATGATGAGGTCAGCGCGCTGCTTGACGGGCTGCTGGGCGGCGCGGTCAGGATCGATGACCTCGCTGACGCACTCGACGCCGCTATCGTCCATCCCGAAGCGGTGATCGTCACTGGGACCGGCGACCGATTTGGAATCAATGGCTGGCGCATCGGGTCGGCCGGATCGGGCGTGACCGCAGCGGCGCTCGAGGAGGCCCAGGGGCATGCAGACCTTGCGTCGATTCGGCTGGAACGAGCTGACCTGTCCGTCACGACGAAGGGCGACGAGTTGGCTGCGGCTCGACGCATTGAGGAGGAGCTGAGCCGTCGTCTTGATGGAAATGACGCCAAGCTGAACGCAGCGTCGGATGGTTTCGCTCGCGCACAGAGCGAGCAGCGAGAGATTGGTGTCGAACTCGAATCGCTTGATCGTTCGATCAGAGAGGCAACCGAGAATAGCGAACGCGAGCAGCAGCGCATTGGTGACCTCCAAGCGTTGCTCCCAGCGCTTGAGTCTGATGAGCAGGCCGAAGCCGATGCTGCTCGATCTCGTAGTGAGTTGCGGGCTCAGTTGGAGCAACGTGCGGCCGCTCTCGCTTCGAAGCGTAAAGATCTGGAAGTTCGCAACGCCGGTCTAATTGAGCACCGACAGATTCTCGAGCGGCGGATCGCCGAGACCGACCGGCGCCTCGAAGCAGATGCCGAAGCGCGTGATGCAGCGGAAGGTCAGCGGGTCGTGATCGAACGGTCGGTGGGGGTGATCGAACGACTCGGCGTCGTGATCGGCACGCATCGGACTGTTGTTGAGGCGTATCACGTGGAGTTGGTTGAAACCCGACGCAAGCAGAGTGACGAGGTGCGCGAGCTCACCATTGAACTGGATTCGCTGCGACGTGACCGGGCGGACAAGGAGCAGCAGCTCGACGTCACCCGCGAGCGGGCGCGGAAAGCCGAACTCGAAGAGGCAGAAGCGAAGTTGCGGCTCGAGACGGCGATCGAAACCCTTCGACGGGAACTTGACATCGAGCCGGCGGTTGCCGAGGCCGCTGAGATGCCGGAGATCCCCGAGGGGGCGTCGCCTGCTGGTCGAGTCCGTGAGCTTGAACGCGAGCTTCGACTCCTCGGACCGATCAATCCGCTCGCGCTTGAGGAGTTCAACGAACTCCAGATCCGGCATACGTTCCTTGAGGAACAGCTCGAAGACGTCCGGTCCACGCGACGCGAGCTCGCTCGGGTGATCGCCGCCGTTGACGCCGAGATTCAGAACGTTTTCGCTGCAGCATTTGCCGACGTGAGCGCAAATTTCACGGAGCTGTTTGCGCTCCTCTTTCCCGGCGGGAAGGGACAGCTGAAGCTGACCCACCCTGACGACCTGTTGAACACAGGGATCGAGGTTGAGGCGAAGCCGAGTGGCAAGAACATCAAGAAGTTGTCATTGCTGTCGGGTGGGGAGCGGTCGCTGACTGCGCTGGCCTACCTGTTCGCAGTGTTCCGGTCGCGCCCGTCCCCGTTCTACGTAATGGACGAAGTAGAAGCGGCGCTCGATGACGTCAATCTCCACCGCTTCCTTGGGCTAATCCAGGAGTTTCGCAAGGACGCGCAGTTGATCATTGTGTCTCACCAAAAGCGCACGATGGAGGCGGGGGACTGCCTGCTTGGGGTAAGCATGCAGCCCGGCGGGTCGTCGAAGGTCGTCACCGAGAAGGCGACCTCGCCAAGTCCGGCCAGGACTGACGTCTGATCTTGGATCGACTGCGAAACCGGATTGCAATCCCTCGTTGAGCTTTAAACGTCAAATTTGGATACGGCTTAGCCGGTGCAGCAAGTCCCCCTCCCGAAACCCGGGAGTGTTGGTTCTTGGGCGCTTTTGCGGCGATGCGGCGGCGTGCGGGTTGCTGGATGTGTCGCCAGGTAGCGTCAGGTCGACATGGGTACCGTCGAAATCCTCCTGCTCGTTCTGCTTGCCTTCGTTCTGATCTTCGGTGTTGGCGTCGTCGTCCTCAACCGCCGTGATCAGGGGAAACTTCCGCCGTCGGCGCCGACGACCGATCGCCAGTCGGGACTCAAATCCGGAACGATCCTCGAGAAGCGAGAGGCGGTCACGTCGATCGACGTGGCAACAGAGGCTGAGGTCGAGCCCGAACCTGCGCCGGGAACGCTGCGCGAACGGCTGGCGAAGGCTCGTTCGACCTTCGCTGGTGCTTTTTCCGGCGTACTCGGCCGGAGCGGAATCACCGAGGAGAGCTTCGAGGACCTCGAAGAGGCTCTGCTTCGCGCCGATGTTGGGGTGGCGATGACCGGGGAACTTGTTGGAGGTCTCCGAGAGCGCGTGCAGGCCAAGGAGATCACCGAGCCCACGGAACTGCTTGATGCTTTGCAGGACGAGATGGCGAACCGACTGCGTGGGACCGAGCGCGGTCTGAACTTTGCGACCCGTGGCGACGGTGAGCCGAACGTGTGGATGTTCGTGGGAGTCAACGGTGTTGGCAAGACCACAACGATTGGCAAGCTGGCGAATCAGCAGATCAGCGACGGTCGGACGGTCCTTCTCGCCGCTGGCGACACGTTTCGGGCGGCCGCAGCTGAGCAGTTGAACACGTGGGCCGACCGCTCGGGCGCCGGTTTCGTCCGTGGTGCGGAGGGAGGCGACTCCAGCTCGGTCATCTTCGACGGGGTGGAGCGGGCCGCCGCCATGGGCGTTGATCTTGTGATGGCCGATACCGCCGGACGGCTCCACACGAAGTCGAACCTGATGGACGAGTTGAAGAAGGTCCGCCGAGTAGCCGAGAAGGGTGTGGGCGAGGTGACTGAGACGTTGCTCGTGATCGATGCCACAACCGGTCAGAATGGTTTGATCCAGGCGCAAGAGTTCAACGAAGCAATCGATGTGACTGGCGTTGTGTTGACAAAGCTCGACGGGTCGGCAAAGGGGGGGATCGTGTTCGCCATCGAGGTCGATCTCGGGATTCCTATCAAATTGGTTGGCATCGGCGAGACCATCGGCGATCTGATCCCGTTCAAGCCCGACGATTTTGTCGGCGCCCTCTTCGAGAGGTAGCGCAGGTTCGCCATCCTTGATGAGCCGTCGGACCGGGTCTGGGATGGGCCGGGAGGCGGCCGGTAACGTGGGCGCCGTATGTTCGACAATCTCTCCGGCCGGCTCGAAGGCATCGTCAAGAAGATCCGTGGTAAGGGTCGCCTTACCGAGGCCGATGTCGACGAGGTCATGAAGGAAATCCGTTCGGCGCTCCTTGAAGCCGATGTGAATGTGACCGTGGTGCGATCGGTCTGCAACCGGATTCGCGAGCACGCCATCGGTGCGACGCGCTCGAAGGCGCTTGACCCGGGCCAGCAAGTTGTCAAAGCGGTCAACGACGAGCTAACTCGTGCTCTTGGCGGTGAGAGCCTTTCGATTCAGTTTGCGGCGAAGCCACCCACAGTTGTTTTGATGGCCGGCCTGCAGGGCTCCGGCAAAACCACCAACTCCGCCAAGCTCGCAGCGTGGTTCAAGGCCCAGGGGCGTCAGCCTCTCCTCGTGGGCGCCGACCTTCAGCGCCCCGCCGCCGTGGAGCAGCTACGGACCCTGGGCGCTCAGATTGATGTTCCAGTCTACTCGGACCCTGCGGATCCGGTTTTGACTGCGTATCAAGGGCTTGAGGAAGCAAAACGTCTTGGTCGTGATGTGCTGATCGTCGACACAGCCGGCCGGCTGTCGATTGATACCGAGATGATGGAGCAAGTTCGCCTGATCTCCGGAGCGGTCGACCCGAACTACACATTCCTCGTGATCGACGCGATGACCGGCCAGGACGCCGTCCAGACCGCCGAAATTTTCCATGACACGCTCAAGATCGACGGCGTGATCATGTCGAAGATGGACGGCGACGCCCGCGGTGGCGCGGCGCTGTCGGTCAAGGAAGTCATCGGCCGGCCGATCGCGTTTGCCTCGACGGGAGAGAAGCTCAACGAGTTCGAGCAATTTCACCCCGACCGGATGGCGAGTCGGATCCTCGGCATGGGCGACGTGCTCACCCTAATCGAGCAGGCCGAGCGTGCGTTTGAGCAGGATCAAGCCGAACAAGCGGCTCAGAAAATGATGGAGGGGCGGTTCACCCTCGACGACTTCCTCGATCAGATGCAGCAGATCAAAAAAATGGGATCAATCGGCAGTCTTATGTCGATGATGCCTGGCATCCCAAAGGAACTGAAGAACGCGAACCTCGACGACGACGACCTGAAGCCGATCGAGGCGATCATTCGATCAATGACGATGGAGGAGCGGACCTTCCCGAAGGTCATCAACGGCAGCCGTCGAGCGCGTATTGCCGCCGGATCCGGCACGCAGGTCGGCGATGTCAATCGGCTGGTCAAGCAGTTTGACGAGATGCAAAAGATGATGAAAAAAATGGGCGTTCTTGGTGGCGGTATGCCTGGGGGAAGGGGCAAGAAGGGCAAGGGCGGGCCAAAGCGACGAAAGGGCATGCCCTCCGGCTTTGATCTCGAAGATGGCGGGACGAACCTTCCGGGTCTTCCGGGTATGCCCGGGCTACCGGGCCTGCCGAGGTAGGAGGGGAACGAAGCTGCGGGCGCTAGCCTTTCGACGTTCTCGATTTCGATCCCAGGAGTGACGATCAAAGATGGCAGTGAAACTGCGACTCACGCGAGTCGGCAAGACCAAGCAGCCCCAGTACCGCATCGTTGCGGCGGACGCCCGTTCGCCCCGTGATGGCCGGTTCATCGAAATTCTAGGGCAGTACAATCCGCGTGAAGAGCCGTCATTAATCAATGTCGACAACGACAAGATTGTCAAGTGGCTCTCCGAGGGTGCCCAGCCTACTGAGAGGGTCGCCAAGATCATTAAGATCTCGGGAGCCATGGAGCAGTTCGAAGCCTCCAAGGCGTCGAAGTGAGTGACAACTCGGACATCGAATTCGCCGGCACGGCTGTTGCTGTGTTGACCCACATCGTGAAGTCGATTGTTGATGATCCTGACTCGGTGACCGTCGAGGTTGACGAATCGGGTCAGCGTCCTGCGCTTAACGTGCGCGTTGGCGACGGCGACCTCGGCCGAGTTATTGGCCGCCGTGGCCGCACTGCGGCAAGCATTCGGACGGTGACTCGTGCAGCCGCCAGCAAGGACGATGTCGAAATCGACATCGAGTTCCTCGACTGAGAGCCCCGATGAGGCCTTCTGGCCGCAGCATTGGCCCCCCTAAAGGCTGGTTGGCCGTCGGGCACCTTCGCCGCCCGCACGGGCTTAAGGGTGAGATTTTCGTCCAGTTGACCACCGATCGCAGCGAGCGTGTCATGGCCGGCGCAGAGCTGTTCGCTCGAGGTGAAAAATTGACGATTCAGTCGAGCCGCGTTGCAGGCAATGGTCGCATTATCGCCCTATTCGACCAGATCTCCGATCGCACCTCGGCAGAGCGATGGACGAATGCTGAATTGTTCGCCGCCCCGATCGATGATCCGGACGCGCTGTGGGTGCACGAACTGATCGGGCAGCATGTTGTCGATCAAGACGGTTTGGACCGTGGCGTGTGCACGGCGGTCCTAGCAAATCCTGCGGCCGAGATCCTTCAACTCGACACCGGCGCGCTTGTCCCTATCAATTTCGTCGTCTCGATGGCTGATGGATTGATTGCGGTCGATGTTCCTGACGGATTATTCGAGCTCAACGATGACGCCGGGCGATGACACCGAATGTTGGTGCTTGACGATGACTGAGGCTGCCGCCGGCCGACAGGTTCTTCGGATTGATGTGTTCTCGTTGTTTCCCGGGCTGGTCGATAGTTTCTGTTCTGAGAGTCTGCTTGGCAAGGCGCGCTCTGGAGGTTTGCTCGATTTGCGATGTCACAACATCCGTGATCGGGCGACCGATATTCATCGGACCGTCGATGACGCGCCCTTTGGTGGTGGAGCCGGCATGGTGATGAAGCCCGAGCCGGTCTTCGCATCGATCGAGTCGACCGACCCGCCCCGTCCATTGCTGCTGATGAGTCCAGGCGGTCGCCGTTTCGACCAGGCGATGGCCGACGAACTCGCTGTCACTGATGGCTTCAGTCTGCTGTGCGGAAGATACGAGGGTGTCGATCATCGAGTCCGCCGTCACCTCGTAGACGAGGAGGTCAGCGTGGGTGACGTCGTGCTGAGTGGGGGTGAAGTGGCGGCATGTCTCATCATTGAAGCGGTGACTCGACTGCGCGACGGCGCAATGGGCAATGTCGTCAGCCCGATCACCGAGAGCTTTGGCTTGAACGGACTTCTAGAGGAGCCTCAGTACACGCGCCCTGCCGACTTCCGTGGATGGGTCGTGCCCGAGGTCCTGCGGAGCGGAAACCACGTCCGCATTGAGCGCTTCCGTGAGGCTCAACGACTTCATAGGACGCTTCGCGAGCGGCCAGACCTGATCGAAACGCGCGGTGGTCTAACAGCTGATGAACGGGTGTTGTTGGAAGAGTTCCCCTCCGACCCGTATCATTGAGGGTCTCCATCGGCCTCGATGGGGCATGCCGGCCACCCGAAGGTTGCAGGCCCACTCTTCACTTGATCCAGCAGGTAGACGCCATGCAAGCCACCGACTTCATCGATTCCGACTCGCTCCGAGACGACATTCCCAACTTTCAGTCGGGTGACGAACTCAAGGTGCATGTGCGAGTCGTCGAAGGCGGAAAGGAGCGCGTCCAGATCTTCCAGGGCGACGTTATCGCACGCCAGGGTGGAGGGCTGCGGGAGACCTACACGGTCCGTAAGCTGAGCTACGGCGTCGGTGTCGAGCGCACCTTTCCTCTGCATGCGCCCACCGTTCAGAAGATTGAAGTCGTGAAGCGCGGGGATGTTCGCCGGGCCAAGCTCTACTATCTGCGTGACCGCAAGGGTAAGGCCGCAAAGATCCGCGAAAAGCGCGACTTCTAAACCTCTCGGAGGGCACAGGGTCTGTCACCCGGCGAATCAAACTCGGGGCTGTTTTTTGACGTTCTTGATAAGCGATCTGGATCAGCAGTACACACCATCCTGAGTATTCCCGGTGGAGCTCGTCGTTATGTGGCTCGCGGGCGCCCCTTGTGGCGACGCAACAGGCCCTCTATTTGTTGGGGAAGCGAAATAGTTCAAGTTGACTCTTGCGGCGCCTTGCGAGGGAGTTGTGCAATCGGCTACGCCGCAGCTGCCACGGTCCTCAGGGCAACATCTTTTGCGTTGACGTCTCGACCAACAGTCGCCGCACATATTAGAAGAGAGTTCTGATGACGCTTCTAGGTTGTATGGTGCCGGTGCCGTCGGCTGACCAGATTGACTCAATCGCAAGGGGCGATGGGGATGTCGAAATGTATGGCGGATGGAAGTCCTACGCGCGGCCCCCATCCGACTGTTGAGGCACTGCCGCCGACGAACGACGTCAACAACTTTGGGGTGAACGGCTACTTGAAACGACAGATTTTGCCAGTTGCGTCAGCTGGCTTTCCGCGACGGCCGAAATAGCGGCCAATAAGTTCGCCAGCGTGATGATGGCATGGGGCCTGAAGCTGTCGACGTCGACAGTGCGTTCGCCTGCTTCGTAGAAGCGGTGGTCTGCGAAGTAGGTGCCCGCAAGAACAAGCGGACGGCGGTACGAGCGCCGCCGGCTGGGGCGATGACGTCAAGCGGGGTGATCACAGCGACTCGGATTCGTTCGACGTCCTCGCCGACAGCCCTGTGCTCCGGGTCGATCTCGCCGAAGGGTGGGAACCTCAGATTGTTCATGTTGACGAGCACTGCGTCGCTGCTAGCACGACGACGGGGCCACGACTCACGACTGCGGGCGTGAAAGCCTCTCAGCACGTAACACATCGTGTGAGCGTTGGCGTCGACCGATCGAGCTGTTCCGGAATAACTTTTGCGCTCACCGGTCAACCAGCACAACTGCAACGAGATGCCAATTTTGCGGCCGCCGTTTGTCAGGGAAACCCAGCGCGCCCATGATCGTCGTCCACGTCGAGCGCTCAAGCGCTGCGCAACTGCTGCGGCAGAAGCCATTGTTGGCAGAGGAGGAGAGGCAACCATTTTGGAGGGAAGTGCTGCGCATACCAGCGTGGCCAGCGGTGCTTTGCACTGAGTCGACAGCAAAGACGAGGTTGGGCCCAGGGCACTCCCGGTAGTCGATGCGTCGATGAGAGTTTGTGTCAGAAATTGCGCTACCCGACAACGCAGGTCTCGACGGGCCTGGAACGCCTGACGAATCTCTAGCCCCCGTGGATAGCGCTCCGAAGCTCTTCTTGTTCTGTATCGACCATTCACAGCGGCCTGGCTTGACGTTTGCACCAACTCGCCCGCCACCAACTGTGGTTCTCCAGCCTCAAACCTCCGCGTCGACGCTGAGACCAGCGACAGCACCGTCGACGCCATCGGTAGTGAAGTGAGAACGATCTGTCAGGCTGGTCAGCGCAAGCGTCTTGATGAGGCCATCGGCAGCCGAGAGCCGTAAGCGCTTGTGTGCTGCAGAAAGGCCTGGACGTCCCTTGGTCGCTGTCGTCCTCGTCGCGCCCCCAGCGACCCACACATGCGGCACGACGCGGCGGTCGCCGTTGCCCCTCCATTGACGCCATGGCATACCCGCAAGGCAGTACCACAGTGTCCGGGTGCGTAAAGTAACTCCGTGGAGCCGACTGCATCAATGCGCCGCCGCACACGGTGTCAGTGGCGAGCCCCCAGGCGACCTTGTTCCGCACATGTTTTCGTAGCCATAACAATCATCTTGTGTTTGACCACCGTTGCTTGCGTGAATAGTGATGCCAGCGAATCCCGGAGTACGAGTGCCGCACCGACTCACTCCGAAAACGGATACGTTGATCACGATGGACGCACTCCTGCCACCGCCGCCGTTTCCGCGGACACTGTCGAAAATACGCCCCCGAAAACCACTAAAATATCGTTTACTGGCGATATCCTTCCTCACAGCCCCCTTTGGAATCAAGCGGCGATAAACGCCAGCGGATCCGGCTACGATTTCGCACCAATGTTCGCCGATATAGGTGGAGTAATTGCCGAGTCAAGCCTTGCGATTTGCCACCTAGAAACTCCGATTGCTCCGCCAGGTGAGGAGCTCACAACATATCCCTTGTATGGAGTTCCGCGAGAAATCGCTGAGGGCATAGCAAGCGCTGGGTATGACCGGTGCTCGACCGCCAGCAACCACAGTTTCGATCGCGGCGTCGCAGGTATTGACACTACCGTTGCGGCCCTCGAAGCGAACGGAGTCGCGCAGTCTGGGATGGCGCGAACGCTAGAGGAATCAGTTCCAACCGTATTTGATGTGGACGGAACCGGTGTCGCTCATCTGTCGTACACCTACGGGTACAACGGGTTAAATGTATCTTCCGATCAAAGGTGGAGATCCCCCCTGATCGACGTCGACCAGATACTCTCGGAAAGCACCAAAGCTAAGCAAAGTGGAGCAGAGATAGTTATCCTTAGCCTTCATTGGGGTACGGAATACCTTCAGACACCGAACTCCGAGCAGAGACAGTTAGCGGAATCAATTGCGGGGAGCGGGGTTGTCGATTTGATTATTGGTCACCACGCTCACGTGATTCAACCAATCGAGGAAATTAACGGAGTATGGGTCGTTTTTGGACTGGGCAACTCGTTGTCAAATATGCGGGAGAGTCAATGGTACCCCGCTGAATCACAAGACGGAATGATTGTCGAATTTGAGCTTATCAAGACAGCTGAGGCGCCGGGATCGCCGCCCAGCGTGTCTGTCGGCGATCCAATCGTCCGGCCAACGTGGGTAGACAGGGATAGGGGTTGGGTCATTAGGGACGTCCTGACGGAACTGGCACGGGTTGACCTCAGCCCTCCATATCGGAACGCTCTTAACGCTTCTCTTGAGCGAACAACTTCGCTCCTCGGTAAATACATCGCCTCGTAACGCTTCCGCTAGGGGCTGTCCATCGTTGCGTCGGGTTTCCTGTCGAATCCGTGTCAGCGGGGCGGTAACGAAATCATTGTGGTGAGATTATTGGCTGCGCGGCCTCAGACGTAGGGCTTGACGGCCATAAGTCGCCGTCCGATTTCTGCCCAGACGTTGGGTTGTGATGGACCTGACACGCATTGCCGTTCACCGGCTCGACTGGGAGTTGAGCCGCCCGTTTCCTGCGTTGATGTCGATGGATTGCAACGCATCATTGATGACGCGGTCGTCGGATCTGCGAGGCGCAACATTGCGTTGACGTCCTGCAGGTACGTACCGCACCGGTCGGCCCGACGCGGAAAGCGGGCCGCGACCTGAGCCGTCCGGCCGGCGTCGGCGGTTGTGGCAGCTTTCGGTTGTGGCTCCTTGCACACTGTGAGCGCCGGTTCGGAACAGGCGGGAGCAGTTGGGGAACGCGCAAGGAAACTGGCAACGATTTGAGTCTGACGTTTGCGTACGAAGGTCCGTCGGTTATCGCAGCGTGTATCGGGTGAGCCCACTGTTGAGTAGGCGTCTTGCCAGGCCGGGCTCCACGGACAGGCAAGACTGTGGCATCGGAGTAAACAAACGCGATGCGCTTGATTGTCTATGACCGTTTCGAGTTCGTCGTCGAGAGCGACGGCATCGCAGCGTTCAGCGATGTTAGGGCTCGTCAAAGCAATCGCTGCAGCCCGACATCAGCCGCTGTCGATCCGCACAAGCAGTGGCGAGTTCGACTACCTCGATCGGCGTCGAGGGCTTCGCAACCGCATCCTGTCCGATGTTGCAGCGATCACTGTCGTGTAGCACGAGGCGATACGGTCTGCGTGCTGTTCGGTCGTGCTTCGGTCTCAGCCGAGGATCGCCCAGCCGAGTGCCGCAAGGGCAATGATGATCGCCACGACCACAAGAACGTAGTCAGTCGGCTTCGCATTGAATTTCCGGTACGGGTTGTAGCCCACCTTGTTCAGTATCGTCCGCAGGATGCCGACTGACACGCGAGACACCCTGATCGTCGAACGTGAGGACGGCATCGTGACCGTCACGATGAACCGACCACACCGCAAGAACGCTGCTAGTGAAACTATGTGGAGCGAATTGCTCCAGGTGTTTCGAGAGATCAATAACAGCGTTCGCGATCGTGTCCTCGTTCTCACGGGCGCCGGTGGGGATTTCTGTTCCGGCGCCGATGTCGGCGGAATGGACGAGCGCGCCAACACGGCTGAGCCGGCTTCGGACGATCCGCCTCGCCATCAGCTTGCATCGATGCGCAACATCACGGATATCTGCCTCACACTGAATCGACTTCCGCAGCCGACGATCGCCAAGGTGCGTGGCGTAGCAGTCGGGGCTGGACTGAATATGGCATTGTCGTGCGACCTGGTCGTTGGCGACGAGACGTCTCGGTACTCGGAGATCTTCGCTAGGCGTGGACTGAGCCTCGATTTTGGAGGATCGTTTCTGTTGCCCCGGCGCGTCGGGCTCCACAAGGCAAAGGAACTTGCGTTGCTCGCTGACATTATCGACGCCGAGGAAGCCGAGGCTATTGGCCTCGTCAACCGCGTTGTGCCAGGCAGCGAGCTTGACGCGTTCGTCGACGATTGGGCGAAACGGCTTGCTTCTGGGCCGCCGATTGCCCTCGCTATGTCGAAACGCCTTCTGAACAACTCGATGAATGTGACACTGGAAGAAGCACTTGACGACGAAGGCTTGTCGCAAACGGTAAACTTCTCGACTGCGGACACGTCCGAGGCGATGAGAGCCTTCGTCGAGAAGCGTCCCCCGAGATTCTCGGGGCGTTGATTCGAAGGGTGCCGTTCTCGGCTCCAACCGTGTCAGTAGCCTAGACGCTATGAAGTGGTGGAGGGCCGCGGTCCTTGGGCTGATTGCAGCTGTCGCTATGTCGTTGCCCGCGGCGGCCACTGCCGAGCCGCCAGGTCCGATGCCGTCGCAGAACGTTGGGACGGACCCTTCGGCGCTCATCCAGATGCCGGCGGGTTGTTCGCAGGTAGCCCCGGCGGACGTCGCGTTTGTCGGGACGGTGCTCGCAAAGGACGAATACGTCGAAAAGGGCACGGTTCGCTGGCAGATAGATCAGATTCGTGACGGCAACGCCGCACGATTCTCGGTCGATGGCCTCATTGACGTGCGCTATGGGCCCGACTCGCAGTACCTCAGGATCGGAGAGCAGTATCTCGTTTCCGCGGCGTTCGATAAAGGCATCGGCGCGCTTACGTCGAAGACATCTCCGGAGCCCCAGTTGTTCGGCGGAGACGCTGTGGTCGGGCTCGACGATTCCGAGACCGTTTGTCCGGTCGTCGATGACCCGGTCCAGACCATCAATGTTGACGGAACGCCGCTTGAGACCGGACTTCTCACGCCGTTGATCGAAGACAAGAGCCTGTTGGTGGCGACAATTGCAGTTCCCGCCGTGATCGTCGGCATAGTACTCGTCGGACTCGTTCTCCTGCGCCGAATGATCGACATCGGGTTCCGTGGGATCTTCGCACTCGGGCGGGCTGCGGTAGTTCCGAGCGGTGATTATCGCGCAGCTCGCGTGCGGGCTCACGCCGATCACGCTGAGTCCGCAGGCGTCGACGAGGCCTCCCTTGACTTCTCGGTCCACGACAGCGCAGTCCGCGCGCACCGTTCCAAAACCAATGCTCCGGCGGGTGCCGACGACTCGGATTTCGTAGACGCCTGAGCCTGCGGACGGCTCAGTGCCGTCGACGACGATCGAACGCACTTCATCGAGCGCAAAGCTCCAATCGGCAATTTTGATTTGCCCGGGTTTTTCGTCGTGCCATCACCGCACGATGCGTGAATTATCCGCCTTTGAATGTCTGTTCAACGAGCTTTTCCTGCGGCAAACGCCACGACCTGGCCGCTGTGTCGGGTCGCACCTTGGTGCCGGCTCGGACGTGAAACTTGACGACCATGAAAATGAAAGAGTCGTCAGGTTTTACAGCTCCAGACGATTGACCCGAAGTATCGAGGTGGGGATGTACCCCGGCCGTAACCGGGTCTGGCGGTCTACCGCTCTACGGGGCTACGGGGCTACCGGGCTACGATAAATACGAGAGAAGTCTGTAGCGTTTTCACAGAACATCTACCACTAAAGATTTATCTGACTCTGTGTGACTGCGTCCGGTAGAACGCTGTTACCAAAACGCAGGGGCCGCTAGTCCGATAGGGCCGCGGCTTCTGTGTTGCCAGTGATCGACGGTGTGGCGTCGTTCCCGTTGCCCAAGCGTCTCGAGGTGTGAGTCATCGTGCTGCCTGATTGGGTGCGCGAGGCGTTAAACGTGCACCTCGACGAAGTGCAGGGTGGCGGGCTGTTGCTCCGAAACGGGTTCGATGGTCAACTGGCCCCAGCCAGTTCGCTACGCGGGAAAGACCACTAACTAGTCAAGCAACGACACGGTCGTCAGCCGCCGCAGGTCATCATCACTTCAAAGAAACCGGCCATCACCGCCTCTTCTTCCTCAGGAGAGGGCTCTTCACCGGTCAAGTCGCTGGTCACCATCATCTTCATAAACTTCTCGTCGAACCCGTTGGCGAAACATTCGGCTTCCTCTTGCGTTGCGCCGTCGGCAACCATCAGGTCCACCATCATTTGCGACACGCTCACACAGTTAAACATGGCGTCGGCCATCACCAGCATTACCCCTGGCGGAGGGTCGTTGAACGTGTTTCCGGTGATGAGCTCATCGACCACGTTGTCGTCGAGGCCAGCAACCATTTCGCCAACCAAGCACCGGCGCTCACCGTCGGTCCAGTTCACACGGGCGTCCTCTTCCCAGCCCTCTTGGAGAAGCGCTGCGAGCGCGTCCACCCGTGCGTCGTCGGATGAATCCTTCCCATCACCACATGCGGAGACGAACAGAGCAGACAGGCAAGCAAGAGCGA
>CAJQPY010000008.1 GCA_905480335.1 uncultured Ilumatobacter sp.
ACAGTGTCAGCGTGCCCTCCACACCATGGACCCCAAACAGCCACCCGCTGGCGATCGTTCCAGTGCCGCGCGCAACCGTTCCGACAGCGTTTGCCGCCGCAATCGTGGTGCCGCGAGCTGCTGGCATAGCCTCGGTTACCAACGACAACGACGTGACGAACGCGAACTCGAACCCGCACAGGAACAGCAGGATCCCGATCACGCCGATCCAGAGAGTCTCGTTGGCGAATGCCATCGCGGCTTGGCCCGAGGCCATCAATATGATCCCGGCCATGGTCCCTCGAAATTTGCCGATTCGATCAGCAAATCCTGCTGAGCCGGCTGACGCCAAGAGCTCGATTGCACCGAACGCCATTGCCACGGCACCCAATCCGCCCGTTGACACGCCGAACGCCTCATCGAGCCAGCTCCCGGAGATGGCGAAAACCGAGAGCCCGGCCATCGCAAGCAAAGCCGAGCCAACAATGACCGCCCACGCCGCTGGCGTGATCGCTGCGAGCCCAGGAGTCGGACTGGGATCCGTTGTCAACGTGGCCGGGCGAGCAGCTTCGTGGGAACGCCAGATCATTGCGGCCATCGCAGTGGCGGCAAGCGCGAGAACGATGTACGGCCCGCGCCAACCGAAGAGCGCGATCAGCCCAGCGATTATCGGCGCGCCGACCAGCAGAGCGAGCGCCCACGATGTTTCGTACAAGCCGATCGACCTGGCGCGTTGAGAGTATGCAACGCGGTGGCTGATGTAGGCATGGCCGGCCACGGTGCAGTTGGCGACACCGAGCACTACCAGGACGAATCCGATCGCAAACGTGAATGTGGTCCCGACCAACGACACGAGCGACGAGACTGCGACGGCGAGCAGTGACATCGTCATTACGACTCGTTCGCGACCTCGATCGAGGTGCTTGCCGACGAAGAACGTCGAGAGTCCTGACATCTCGCCGATGCCGAGTGCCGTGGTCATCTGACCTGTCGTGGCGCCGAAGGCTTTCTCTAAAACAGGAAGGAACGGGGGGACCCAGCGCAGGGCCGTATTGGCGACCGCCTTAGCGGCGGTCAGTCGGACGAGGTTCACTCCGGTGCTTCGGGAGCGTTGTCAGTGGGAGGGGTGCGCGGATCAGAAATCGTGATCGTTGTGCCAAAGAAGGAGCATTCGGTATCAATGATCGTCGGATTGCGGCCGTCGAACTCGTACGCATCAATGACCTTGTCAGCACAGTCCTGAAGCGAGCTTCGCTGAGTCCACACAGCGAACGCAAGGACGCCGAATACCACAGCAACCACGAGCTTCTGCATGATCGTCTTCATGATCCAAGCGGCGACGATGGCGCCCACGGCAAACACGACCACCAACCCAACTGCAATATTTTGGGCCTCTTCAAGCGTGATGGCAAGCACGGCGCCGAGGGTAATGGACGGAGTACGATGAGCGGGTGAGCGACCAACCGATTCAGTTCTCCAGCGGTATTCCGACTACGGTATTGCCGCCTCCTGCCTCGTCTGATGCCCAGCAACTTACGGCGGCGCTCAAGCTCGATGGTGACGAGCGTCGCATCGCAGTAGCGCAGGTTGTCGCGTCCTCACCTCGTTTCCTTGCGGGATGGGCTGAATTGGGAGATCTTGGTCGCGACACGATCGAGCGGTACGCGGCCTACCGGGTGGGATATCACCGTGGTCTCGATTTGCTACGGGCAAACGGATGGCGGGGGTCGGGATACGTGCGTTGGGCGGAACCGACGAACAGGGGCTTCCTGCGATCCGTCCGCGGTCTCGGTCAGATGGCGACCGAGATCGGTGAGACGGACGAGGCGGAGCGCTGTGACCAGTTCCTACTCCAACTCGACCCGTCCGGGATCCCGGACACGTGAGAATCGCAGGAGTTGTTCTGGCGGGCGGCGCCAGCCGCCGGATGGGTCAAAACAAGGCCATGATCGACATCGACGGCACAGCGATGGCCGACCGTGTGCTCGGCGCATTGCGGACCGTCGGAGCTGATCCTGTCGTCCTGGTCGGCGGCGATGTCGACGAACTCGCACCGCTCAGCGCTGCGGTGATCCCTGACCTGTATCCGGGTGAAGGGCCGGTGGGCGGGGTGCTCAGCGCGTTAGAGCACCTAGCGGGAACCGACACGGTCGACGCTGCGTTGATTTTGCCGTGCGACCTGTGTGACGTCAGCGCCAATGTTCTAACTCCCCTCATAACGGCCGCAGCCGGTGACGGACACAGCAGCGTCTGGGTGGCAGCTACTGACAGGATGCAGCCGATGTGTGCGCTGTGGTCGCTCGGGGCACGAGGCACCGTTCGGGAGCAATTCGTTGCAGGGCAACGGGCGCTACACCGGGTAATCGTCGAGTTGCCGCATACGACGGTCACCGTCGAGGCGCAAGCGCTTCGCAACGTTAATCGCCCTAAGGACCTCCCTCCGCCCGAGTCCGACCGTTAGGGTCGAGGTCCGTGCTTGTCGAAGAAATTTCTGTTGAAGATCTCCACGCACTCGGTTCCGAAACGGTGGTGATTGACGTGCGAGAGACCGACGAATGGGCCGACGGACATGTTCCGCACGCGCGGCATGTTGTCCTTGGAACTGTTCCTGACCAACTCCATCGGTTCGATGGATCGCCAACATACGTAATTTGCAAGGTCGGTGGTCGCAGCTTACGGGCGTGCGAGTTTGCCGCCGCTCAGGGACACCACGTCGTTAACGTCTCTGGAGGGATGCTTGCGTGGCGCAGCGCAGGGTTTGACGTCGCAACCGGATCGGATGGCATCGATGCCTGAGGAACCCTCGCCGCATATCGACTTCGGCTGGATTGATAGTCAGGATGGGCTCGTCGAACTCGTCGACGAGCTACTCGAGATACCTCGATATGCGCTGGACACCGAGTTCCATCGGGAGCGCACCTATTACCCAAAATTGGCGCTGATTCAGATTGCTTGGTGGCCTGAGGGAACGTACGAGAAGCAAGAGTTGGTGCTAATCGATCCACTTGAGTTGGATGTTTCCGACCTGGGACGGCTGTTCGATACCGAGTCGCTTTGCGTTATTCACGCGGCGCAACAGGATCTCGACGTGCTCACGCATGCCGTTGGCTCGATACCAAAGCGGATGTTCGATACGCAGATTGCCGGTGGATTCGTCGGTTATGGCACGCCGTCGCTCGTCTCGCTCCTCCAGGGTGAGATTGGAATTACGCCTGCAAAAGGCGACCGGCTGACAGATTGGCTCCGACGCCCCCTCACCGACAATCAGCGCCAGTACGCTGCGGCCGACGTCGAATATTTACTCGATGTGCACGACCGACTAGTCGTAAAACTCGCACAGCAAGGGCGTCTTGAGTGGGCTGAAGATGCCTGCGAAGAACTGCGTATCCGCCCGACGAGTGGTTCTAATCCGCACGACGCGTGGCTGAGGCTGAAGGATGCTCGATCGCTTCGACCGGGTGGCCGCGCGATTGCCCAGTCCCTGGCGGCCTGGCGCGAAGAGCGTGCGATGCGCGTCGACATCCCAGTTCGCCAGGTCCTTCCTGACCTTGCCGTTCTTGGACTCTCTCAACGAGGGCCATCGACGCTCAAGGAGCTTCGCCAAGCCAGGGGAGTCGACGATCGGCACGCCAAGGGGGGTATCGCTGATGAGATCCTCGCTGCGGTTGAGCGTGGCAAAGACATGCCACCACCAGAGTCGCCCAAGACGTCCGACGACCTGGATCGAAACCTTCGGCCTGCTGTCACACTGATCTCGGCGTGGGTTTCGCAGATTGCCCGAGACGAGAAGATCGACACCACGATGCTCGCAACTCGTGCCGACATCGTGGGACTGCTGCGTGACGATGCCGACGCGCGCCTGGCATCGGGGTGGCGCGCAGCATTGTTGGGTCAAGGGATCCGCGACCTGGTGTCTGGCAAAGCGGGGCTGACGTTCGATCCGCAGGGCCGCTTGACACTAGTGCCGGTCTGATTGCGCTGCAAGACAGTTGTTTCGCCGGCCTACTACCGTACGGATTTAGTCGTGCGCATCAGCTTCGTCCATAACTTGTCGAACACCTCAATTGGGGTAGCGGCCCGCTTCGCATAGCTGTGCACCGGTCGACGTTCGCCGACGGCCTCATTGAGAATTACTCGCGTCGGCATTGCAGGTTTCCAGATCGCCTGGCGCCCCACGATGCGTTGCAGTTCGGCCACTCGCCGTTCTGCCTCGCTTGAGATTGCCGGGACCCGGTTGAGGATCACACCAGAGAGTTCTAGATCGGGGTTGTATGAATCCCACACGTTGTCGATGGCGTCGGCGACGCCACCGATACCGCGTAATCCCAATGCCGACGGCTCGACAACCACGAGCGCTTGCCGGGCGGCCGCCAGCGCGATAGTGGTCAGGTTGCCGAGTGACGGGGGACAGTCGATCAAGACGGCGTCGTAGCTGTTGATGAGCTCGCCGGAGCGTAAACAAGCCTCACTGAGTCGTTCTGCTTTGCCCGCCTCGAAATCTAGGAGGTCGATGCCGGCCGGGACCACATCGACGCTGTCTGACCATGTAGATGATCGAATTGCGTCACATAGAGATAGACCATCAAGCACGTCGGCCGCCGTGATGTCGCCAGCGGCCGAGTCGATGCCCAGGGCCCAACTGCTCGACGCCTGGGGTCAAGATCGATCACCAGCACACGTCGGCGCGCAGCCTGCGCAGCGGACGCCAATCCGAACGCAACGGTGGTCTTCCCGACACCGCCTTTCTGGTTCAGGATTGCAACGATTGACTTATCGTCATCGTGACACACGTCCGATACGCAACCCCATCTCGTGAAAGACTTGCTCGTGCCGCTAGCATTGCGAGTCGTTGTCCATCGTCCAGTGAGGGAGCCCTGTCGTGAAGAAGGGTCGTCATCGCCGTTTTGAAGAGGCGAGAAAACTGAAGCAGTCGGGCCCCGGTGCCTTTGACCTAGGGCTCGGAGATCCGTCGAGCAACAATACGGATGACCCCGAGAGTGACGACGACGAATACGCGGCGCTGGCTGCCAAATATGGCGTTACGTTCGATGATGACGAGGACGAGACCGACGACGACTGAGTCGTCAGTTGTCGCTGCGGCGCAGCGCCGGATGCGGAAGTGGCACTGAGACGGGTCGCTCGAATGCGCGTTCCATCAGCGCGTAGATGTGTGCACCGACGAGTTCTACGATGTCGTCACGAGCCGTCACGAAGAGCGGTTCGCTGCCCACGAAGGCATCTGACGTCTCGGTACACCACCACGAGAAATCGGTACCGCCCTCTCCCCAATCGCGCCGCTTCCACTCGCGCAGTCGTGAGGTGACGTGTCCGGACTCATCCTCGGAATGCTCGAGGCGCAGCGGCACTTGCCAGCAGACCTGCGGTTTCCAGTCGAGTGGGCGCTCGCCTGCGGCTTCGGCGGCAATGTGCAGCGCACAGCCAACGCCCCCTTCAAAGCCGGGCCGATTCAGAAAAATGCATGCATCGTCCACGAGCCGACTAGTGACGGTGGGTTCGCTTGGTGAGTCAGGGTCGTCGGATGCCGTAATCCCGCGCGCGACTGCGTCGGCGTGGAACTGCATGTGCTGGGGCTGGACACGCTCAAAGGACCGCTCGACGTTTGCGACATCGCCAGCATCGCTGAAATGGGCGCCGTAGCTGCAGCATCCCTGCTCAAGTTCGGGGCTCGGCTGGTTGAGAATCCCCTTGCACCCGCATCCGTATATGCACATGTAATTCGACTTCAGGAACGTCGCATCAAAGACCCACGTCCGATGCTCGTCAGGATCCTCGAAGCTGATCCATTCGTGCAGGTCTTCGTGTTCGGTCATCACCAGCGGAGGGTATCCGCTGATGACATTCGAACGAGGAAATGGGCCCCGTCGAACTCGTGATCGACCAAGGACGACATCTCGGTAGCATCATCAGCCGTATGGCGATGACTAAGTCGATGACGGCAGACCAGCTGCGAGACTCGTTCACGGGTTTCTTTGCAGCGCGGGACCATGTCGTGGTGCCTTCCGCGAGTCTCATACCGCACGATCCAACGATTATGTTCAACGTGGCCGGAATGGTGCCCTTCAAGTCGTACTTTACTGGCGACGAACAACCGCCGTATGGGCGGGCCACTGCGGCGCAAAAATGCGCCCGAGCGGGCGGCAAGCACAACGACCTTGACGATGTCGGTCGCACCAAGCGCCATCTCGTGTTTTTCGAGATGCTTGGAAACTTCAGCTTCGGAGATTACTTCAAATCCGATGCCATTCCTTGGGCGTGGGAATTGATGACCGAGAGTTGGGGCTTCGACGGAGACCAACTGTGGGTGACGGTACACAAAACCGATGACGAGGCGGAGGCGATCTGGCACGAGCAGGTCGGCGTCCCGATGGAACGAATTCAGCGGCTCGGTGACAAGGATAACTACTGGCAGATGGGCGAGACCGGACCGTGCGGCCCGTGTAGCGAGATCCATATCGATCGCGGCGCGGCATTCGGGCCTGAAGGTGGACCCCTGAACGATCCAGCTGGAGATCGGTTCATGGAGTTGTGGAACCTCGTGTTCATGCAGTTCAACCAGGCAACTGACGGGAGCCGTATTCCGCTGCCGAAGCCGTCAATCGACACCGGCGCCGGTCTAGAGCGGATCCTGACGATGATGCAGGGCGTCGACTCAGTCTGGGAGACCGACCTGATGGAGCCGATGATCGATATGGCGCAGTCGCTGACTGGCAAGAAGTACATCGTCGGTGACTATGAGGATCGAGATAGCTTCGGACTGCGGGTGCTGGCTGAGCACTCGCGTTCGAGCTCGATGCTCGTCAACGACGGCGTGTTTCCTTCGAACGAGGGACGTGGCTACGTACTTCGCCGAATCATCCGTCGGGCGGTTCGTTTTGCCTACATGCTTGGCACCGAGTCACTGGTGATGCCGAGTCTCACCGAGACGTCGATCGGCGTTATGGGCAACGCGTATCCCGATCTGCTCAAGAACCAGGACTTCATCACCAATGTGATTACCCGTGAGGAGGAAAGCTTCCGACACACGCTTAAGAACGGTCTGTCGATCCTCGACGACGCACTTGAAGATGACGTTGACTCGCTGTCTGGGTCGACGACGTTTTTGCTCCATGACACTTACGGCTTTCCGCTTGAACTGACGCAGGAAATCGCCGCCGAGCGCGAGGTTGACGTCGATCTCGGTGGCTTCAACATTGAGATGGAGGCACAACGGGCGAGGGCGAAGGCGGCGACGAAAGGTGCCGTCGACGATGCGACTCTCGGCGGCTACCGGGAAATCGTGGATCAATTCGGCACGTCCGTGTTTGTCGGCTACTCCGATGAGGAAGCCGAGGCGCGAATCCTGTCCGTGCTCGATGGTGCGGACGAGGGCACCGTTGAGATCTTCCTGGACCGGACTCCCTTCTATGCAGAGTCGGGCGGCCAGATTGGCGATACGGGAACGATCGTCACCGAAACGGGCACTGCCCGGGTCCTCGACACCACATACGCAATCCCGAATCTCCGGCGCCATGTTGCGAAGGTCGTCGCTGGCACGATCGCCGCGGGACAGACGGCGTTGGCAACCATTGATCACGAGCGCCGTGAGAAGATCCGTCGAAATCACACCGGGACCCACCTGTTGCACCATGCTTTGCGTGTTGTGCTCGGCGACCACGTCAAGCAGGCTGGATCTTGGGTCGGTCCCGATCGGCTGCGGTTCGATTTCTCGCACTACGACGCCGTCAGCCCTGAGCAGATCCTAGAAATTGAACGGATCGCAAACGCCCAGACGCTCGATAATTGTGCGACGCGAAACTTCGAAACCACGAAGGAAGAAGCCGAGGCACTCGGTGCGATTGCCTTCTTTGGCGACAAGTACGGCGATATGGTGCGAGTTCTTGAGGCAGGTGACACGATCGAACTGTGCGGTGGCACCCACGTTGCGGCGACTGGTGACATCGGCATCGTAAAAGTGGTCAGTGAGGCATCAATCGGTTCGAACTTACGTCGTATCGAGGCGTTCACCGGTGAGGGGTCGGTAGCGCTGCTACAACGTGACGAGCAGCTCCTCGCTGAGGTGGCTGCAATGGTTGGAGCTCAGGCCGACGAAGTCGTGTCCGGCGTGCAACGTAAACTCGACGAGATTAGAACGCTTCACGGCGAGATCAAGACTCTCCGGACACAGGTTACCTTGGGGCGAGCCACTGAAATAGCGGCGATTGCCCACGACGGTGTCGTGGTGACCCGGGTCGATCAACTCGATCCGGGCGAACTGCGTGAGTTGGCGATTGCGGTTCGCCAGCAGCCAGCAGTGCGCACAGTCGTGCTGGTGGGGGAGACTCCCTCCGGCGGTGTTGGGCTCGTCGCGGCAGTACCCAAAGACGCCGAACAGCCGGCCTCGGTGTTGCTTAAAGATGCGGCCAGAGCAGTCGGTGGTGGTGGCGGCGGTAAGGGCGATATCGCCACAGCCGGCGGCAAGGACTCTTCCGAAATTCAAACGGCGTTACAGATCGTGGCCGAGGCCATTGCGAACTTTCGCTGAAGGGGTGCCGGGCGTTCGGGCGCTCGGTGTCGACCTTGGCTCGAAGCGGATTGGAATCGCCGTGTCCGATATGTCCGGCACAATTGCGTCGGCGCTCACTACGGTGCACCGGTCGAAGAGCCGACGCCATGACCATGTCGAGATCGGGAAACTTGTGCAGGTCGAGGAGTGCGAAGTGGTCGTGGTTGGCTTGCCGTTGTCGCTCGACGGGACACGCGGACCAGCTGCAAAGGCTGCCACCAAAGAAGTTGCGCAGATGGCTAGCGTCATCGGCGTGCCCATTGAAATGTACGACGAACGGTTCACGACCGTGACAGCCGAGCGGCACATGCTCGAAGCGGGGCTTGATGCCAAGCAACGTCGCCTGGTCGTCGACAAAGCCGCCGCTGCAGTGATGCTGCAGTCGTGGCTTGAGCACCGTCGTAACACTCGAGGCGCACCGTGACACAACAACTCGACCCGCTCCTGCCTGAAGCTGAAGTTGACCCCGACTCGCATCCGGCAATTGACTGGGAAATCGATCCGTGGGATAACTCGGACCGTACCGGCACCGTCGAGCGACTTCGCCGTCAAACACGAGTCTTTAAGTGGGGTGTCTATGCGTTGATGTGTTTGACGATTGTCATGGTGATGATCGCCGGAGCAGTCGGATGGTGGTACGTCCAGAAGCTGAACCCTGAAGGGGAGCCGGGGCCTGTCCAGAGCTTCACCGTTGCGGAGGACGAAACACTTGAGACGCTTGCCGAACGGCTTGAGGACGAGGGCCTGATCTCTGATGCGAACGTCTTTGAGCAGTACGTCGACCGAGATGGTGGACTCGAGATCACCCCGGGGTACTACGAGATCCGGCCCAACGATCATATGGGCAACGTTCTCGGCCGACTTCGAACGCCGCCGGGCCAAACGTACAGCCAGGTGACCTTCCCGGAGGGGTTTACGCTGGTCCAGATGGCAAGGCGTCTCGACGCCGAGATCGATCGCATGTCCGCTGATGACTTTCTCGCAGCCTCGAAGGATTCGTCGATCACGTCCGTGTACAAGCCGGCAGGCGTCGCGTCGCTCGAGGGCCTTCTTTTCCCCGACACCTATCAGGTGTCGAACGCGGAGAGCGAGGGCCAGGTCATCGATCGGATGATCGGTCTAATGGAACGAGTTGGCGGCCAGGAGGATATTGTCTCGAAGAGTGCGGCACTCGGGCGGACGCCTTACGAGATCTTGATAATCGCCTCGATGATCGAAAAGGAGGCGAGGGTCGCCGAGGACCGCGCCAAGATTTCAAGGGTGATCCATAATCGGTTATTCGTAACTGCTAGCAATCCGGAACAACCATTTCCGCTACAGATCGATGCGGCGGTGCTCTACGGTCGCAACCAGCTTGAAATTGATCCCGACACGCCGTTCTCCGAGGTTCGCCAGATCCCGAGCGACTGGAACACTTATTTGCTCCCGTCACTGCCGGCCACGCCGATCGCCAACCCGGGTCGGGCATCGATCAACGCAGCGTTGAACCCGGCACCGAACCCTCCACCTGGTGACGTTATTTGTCGTGACTTGCCGAAGCCCGATGAATGTTTCTACTTCTTCTACGTGCTGGCCGACGAAGACGGTACCCATGCATTCGCCGCAACAGGGGAGCAGCACCAGGCGAACGTCGAAATCGCTGCTGCTGCAGGTCTTCTCTGATGGCCGCCCGTTTGGCTGCGGTGATCGGGTCTCCGGTGACGCACAGCTTGTCCCCCGCAATTCATCGAGCAGCGTTTGCTGCAGCTGGAGTCGACTGGTCCTACGTGGCGTTCGACGTCGCTGACGGTGAGGCCGAAGCGGCGCTCGACGCAATGCGCACGCTCGGAATCGCCGGGCTATCAGTCACTATGCCGCACAAGACCGTCGTGTCACAGCTAGTCGACCGTCTCGACGCGGCTGCGCTACGTCTCAAGTCTGTCAACACAGTGAGTAGGGATGGCGCTGCCCTGGTCGGTTCATCCACGGACGGCGCTGGTTTCGTTGCCTCGCTCGACGAAGCCGGCGTCGACGTCGATGGTGCAAAGGTGGCGATCATCGGCGCCGGGGGGGCAGCTCGGTCGCTGGTCGATGCGCTGGCTCGCGCTGGGTCGATCGACATCGTCATCCTCAATCGAACACCTGCCAACGCCGCTGACGCCGTAGCTCTCACACCCGTTGCCTCGCTAGGCGCGTTGAGCGACATCGGCCGAGCCGACATCGTGGTCAATGCCACGAGCATTGGGATGGGCGAAAATGGCGGTTTCCCCTGTGATCCCAGCCTTTTCCGAGAGACGCAGGTGGTGGCAGATCTGGTCTACCATCCGCTCGAGACCCAGTGGCTTACGGCTGCAGCCGAGCGGGGTTGCCGGACCGTTGATGGGCTTGGGATGCTGGTGCACCAGGCGGCCCTGCAGCAACAGATCTGGCTCGGCGACGAGGCTGTAATCGACACGGCTGCCATGCGAGCGGCCGCCGAAGCGGTGTTGGCGCTTCCCGCCTGACCAGCGATCTTCTCCCAGTCGTGCTCTGCAACCCAGCCCTCTGCCCGGCCCTTTAGTCTGAGCAACCGATCGAAATTCGGGTGTGCCACCCCGCTGAGAGTCATGAGGCGTCAGGTGTACGACAGATAGGCGAGCAACTGAGCCGACTAGGTTTGACTCCGGAGTAGATCAGAGCGCTTGTGGCCATTGATCTGCTCGGCGTTCGGCGCGCGTGGACGTGTGCGCCGGGGTCGAGCTGAGACCGAAAGCGGCACCCACGGCGACGGTAGACTTTTTTCATGCTCAGGTATCTGACGGCTGGCGAGTCGCACGGCCAGGCGCTCGTCGTTATTCTCGAAGGACTGCCAGCTGGTCTTGAGATCACCGTTGAGCAGATTCAAACCGAGATGGGTCGCCGGCGGCTCGGCTATGGACGCGGTCCACGACAACGGTTCGAAGCAGACGATCTCACTTTGGTCGGAGGAGTCCGCCACGGTCGCACGCTGGGTTCACCGGTTGCAATCGAGATCAAGAACAGCGAATGGTTCCGTAGCGACAAGTGGCACGAAGAGATGGATCCCGGCCCAGGGATGACCAAGGCGCCACTCACCCAGGTGCGGCCGGGTCACGCCGACCTCACGGGTATGCAGAAATACGGTTTCACCGATGCGCGTGACGTGCTCGAACGAGCCAGCGCCCGCGAAACTGCGGCGCGCGTCGCCGCTGGTGCGGTGGCGAAACAGTTGCTCCGGGCGCTCGACGTCGAGATTTTGTCACACGTGATCCAGATGGGTCCGGTGCGGGTGCCGGCCGGCGCAGCACGGCCAAAGCCAGCGGAACTTGACCATGTCGACGACAATCAGGTCCGCTGCTTCGACCTGGTGACCAGCGAGGACATGATCACCGAGATCAAGGCGTGCGCCAAGGACGGTGACTCGCTCGGCGGCGTAGTCGAAGTTCTCGGCTTCAACGTGCCCACTGGATTAGGTTCTCATGTGCACTGGGATCGCAAGATCGACGCAATGCTTGCCCAGGCGATGATGAGCATTCAGGCGGTCAAGGGCGTTGAGATCGGTGACGGTTTCGACGTAGCCGGGCGTCGTGGCAGTAATGCGCACGACCCAATTTCGTGGGACTCGCAGCACTCGGTGTATCGCCGAGGCAGCATGCTGGCGGGGGGAACTGAAGGTGGCATGACCACCGGCGAACCACTCGTCGTCCGAGTCGCCATGAAACCGCTCGCCACCCTGAACAAGCCAACTCTCGAAACGGTCGACACGGCCACAAAGGAGTCCGGCGTGTCGTTCAAGGAGCGCACCGACGTGACCGCTGTGCCGGCAATGGGCGTCGTCGCCGAGACCATGATGGCGCTGACTTTGGCAATGGAGGCGCAGCGTAAATTCGGCGGCGACTCGATCGACGAATTTGTCCGCAATGCCGAGGCGTTCGCGACGACATTGTGAGCCCGTGCACCGACAGTCATATCGTGCTCGTCGGAATGATGGGAGCGGGTAAGTCATCGGTCGGGCGAGCGCTGGCTCGCCGTCTCAACAGAGCGTTGCTGGACTCCGACGAGATGATCGAGGAGCGCGCAGGCCGCCCTATTCGTGAGATCTGGATCGACGATGGTGAGCCTGCATTTCGGCAACTTGAAGCCGAGGTGATCGCGGACGCTATCGCTGCGCCGACCCCATCAATTGTTGCGGCAGCAGGTGGCGTGGTGCTGAGCGAGACCAACCGAGCCGTGCTCAAGAGCGGCAGTGCCCATGTCGTGTGGCTGCTCGCCGACGTCGAATTACTGTTGGATCGCGTCCGCAACGGGATGCACCGGCCACTGCTCGACGAGGATCCAGCGAGAATGCTTCGGGCCATGTACAAAGAACGCGCCGACTTGTACCAGGATGTGGCGGACGCAATCGTTTCCGTCGATCATCGATCGATCAACGATGTTGCTGGGGCTGTGCTGCGATGCGCCGGGTGACTGTTCCTCTGCCCGACCGTTCTTATGAGGTTGTGGTCGGAAGCGGTGCAGTCGCCGCACTTGGCGATCTGATCCCTGCGAGCGCTCAGCGTGCCGTGGTGGTGACCCAGCCTGGGATTCCGAGTCAGTTTCGCGAGCTTGCTGCCTACGTACCCGGTGTCGCAGTCGACGTCGTCGAGATCGGTGTCGGCGAAGTCGCCAAGTCGTTGAATACGATTCAGCAGGTTACGCAGTCGTTCGCCGGGGTCGGGCTGACGCGCAACGATGTGGTCATTGGCGCTGGCGGTGGGATGGTCACCGACGTCGCTGGATTCGCCGCCGCGTCCTGGCACCGGGGAACCGCAGTGGTACATGTGTCGACGTCGCTGCTCGGGATGGTCGATGCTGCGATCGGAGGCAAGACAGGCGTCAACCTGCCTGAAGGCAAGAATCTCGTTGGCGCCTTCTGGCAGCCGTCGGGAGTTGTCTGCGACCTCGCGGCCCTCGCTACCTTGCCGCCCCGCGAGATGCGGTGTGGTCTGGGGGAGATGGCAAAGTACCATTTCCTTACCGGTGACGATCTGCTCGCCCTGGACCTTGACGAACGAATCGCCCGCTGTGTGGAGATCAAAGCCGAGATCGTGGCAGCTGATGAGCGAGAAGGTGGACGCCGGGCGCTGCTGAACTACGGCCATACGCTCGCGCACGCACTCGAAACCGCAACGGACCACGACCTTGCCCATGGCGAGGCGGTTGCCATCGGACTGGTCTTTGCGGCCGAACTTGCGTACGAACTTGGTCGAATCGACGCAGGTCGTGTCGACGAACACCGTGCCGTGGTCGCACGGGAGTACGACCTGATGACCACACCGTCGGTTGATGTCGACATCGATGAACTCGTGGCACTGATGCATCGCGACAAGAAGGCGATTGCAGGTCTCACGTTTGCGCTCGACGGCTCGAATGGCATCGAGGTCGTCACCGGAGTGGACGAACAGCGGGTCCGCTCAGCCCTTGAGCGGTTCCTGCCGTGAGTTCCGTCCCCGCTGGATCGGACAGACGTTCCCCGTTCGGCTCACGCATGCAAAGAAGCTGAGCGATGATTACCGATTTGCCACCCATCGATCACGCTAGACGAGTCGCGGCGATGTGTGGTGGGGCCTCCGGAACAACTCTCTACACCGATCTAGCCGATATGCGCTGGCTGACCGGCTTCGTCGGATCGAACGGCTGGGCGGTCGTGCGTCATGATGAGCTCATCGTCGGCACCGATGGCAGGTACGGTGAAAAGGCCTGCGAAGATACGGCTGGGAGCGGCGCTACGGTCATCGTTGAACATCAAGCTGTAGCGCTGCACGAACGGCTCGTGCAAGTACTCGGCACCGGTGCAGTAGGCCTCGACTCCTCATCGGTCTCCCATGCTGTGTGGGAACGGCTGGCGAACGCTGTACACCTTGTGCATCAACCGTCGCCGGTGAGCGTTTTGCGGCGAACAAAAGACGAGGCCGAGGTCGCCCGGATCGAAGCTGCAGCCGCCTGTGCCGACAGTGCTTTGGCCGTTGTGGAACCACAGCTCTGCGGGATGACCGAGGCCGACGTTCGCATGGAACTTGAGTACCAGTTGCGGCTGCACGGGGCCGACGATCGCAGCTACGACACGATCGTCGCGGCCGGACCGGATCACGGGGCCCGTCCGCACCACGCCGCATCGGGCAGGACTATCATCGAGGGTGACACCGTGACCATCGATGTGGGCGCCCTCGTCGACGGGTACCACTCCGACATGACTCGATCATGGGTGATGGGTGAGGCGACCGAGCACCAGCGGGAGATTTATGAGCTCGTATCGGTGGCACAGCAGGCCGGACTCGACACCATCACCCCGGGCGTTGCTGCCAGAGACGTTGATGCCTCTTGCCGTCAGGTGTTCGTCGATGCCGGCTACGGCGACTGGTTTATCCACGGAACGGGCCATGGCGTGGGCCTCGACATCCACGAGTCTCCCTACCATTCAGCGTCAAGTGCTGAGATCATCCTTGAGGGCTACGTGGTGACGGTCGAACCGGGCCTCTATCGTGGCGGTTTCGGCGGTTTCCGGATCGAAGATCTGGTGCTCGTCACCAAACCCGTTAACGGGACTGGCCACCGAGTGTTGACTCACTCACCAAAGCGAGAGTTGAACTGACATGCCCCAAATCTCCGTTAACGACTTGAAGAACGGCATCACACTCGAGCTCGACAACAACCTGTTCCAGGTGATCGAGTTTCAACACGTCAAGCCGGGCAAAGGAGGTGCCTTCGTTCGCTCAAAGATCCGTAATGTCCGCACCGGAGCTGTGATCGACAAGACATTCAACGCCGGGATCAAGGTCGAGCAGGCGATAGTTCAGCGCGAGGACATGCAGTACCTCTACCACGACGGAAACGACTACGTTTTTATGAACACGAAGACCTTCGACCAGACGAACGTTCCAGAAGTTGCGCTTGGCGATGCGAAGGACTTTATGGTCGAGCAGATGATCGCACAGATCGCGTTCTACAACGGAGAGATCATCGGCGTCGAAATTCCGGCGTCGGTCGAGCTGGCGATTGCGACGACCGAGCCTGGGCTGCAGGGTGATCGGTCGAGCGGCGGAACGAAGCCTGCGACATTGGAAACAGGGAAAGAAATCAAGGTTCCGTTGTTTATCGAGACTGGTGAAAGGGTGCGGGTCGACACGCGCACCGGCGAGTACATGACCCGCGTCTAATGGTATCGCTACCTCGTCCTGACGAACGGTCAGATGCTCGCGAGCGAGCGTTGTATCTGTTTTACGAAGCTGACTCGAAGGGCATCACGCCGATCGAAGCCCTCGACGTGCAAGTGCTGGCTCCCGACGAATTGACGCAGGCGATCGTTAGGGGCGTGGTAGAGCATTCTGACCGAATTGACGCAGCAATTGATCAGCGCGCAACAGGATGGACTCTCGCCCGCATGCCCGTCATCGACCTCAATGTGTTGCGGATTGGTGCGTATGAATTGGCTGAGCGCCCTGAGGTGCCGACGGCTGTCGTCCTCGACGAGGCAGTCAATCTGGTCAAACAGTTCTCAACCGATGACAGCGGTCGCTTCGTCAACGGAGTTCTGGCCGCGCTGGTTGCCGACCTTCGCCCCTGACTGCGCGCCACACTGATGGAATGACGGGATTGGCCGACGACGTTGACGCTAGCATCGAGTCCGTCGACAGGTCAGCCGAGTTGGACGACATCGATCTGATGGAATCGAGCGTTGGTTCGCGCTGGCGGCGGATCACATGGCCACAGGTGCTCATGGCACTTGTGGTTGTCGGGTACATCGCATATTTCACACGACGTTCGCTCGACATCCACCATGCGCTGGGTACTTCCTCGTACGACTCTGCACTTTACGACCAGGGCGTCTGGCTTCTGTCGCGATTCGAGACGCCCTTCGTAACGTTGATGGGTCGTAATCTGTTCGGCGATCATACATCTTTTATCCTGGTCCTGCTGGTGCCCCTTTATTGGATCTGGCCGGCGGCGGGGGTGCTTTTTTTCAGTCAGGCTGCGGCGATTGGCGCCGGTGCGATCCCGGTGTTTCTCTACGCGCGAACGCGGTTGGGCAACGAGTGGATGTCGCTCGCGCTGGGTGCCGCATATCTGATGCATCCAGCTGTCGGCTGGACGAACCTCGAGAATTTTCACCCGGATTCGTACCTCGGCGTATTCGTCGGCTTTGCAATCTGGGCTGCGCTCGAACGGCGGTGGAAGACCTATCTCGTCTTTGTGCTCCTATCACTTTTGGTCAAGGAAGATGCTTCGCTCGTGTTGGTCCCACTCGGCATATGGGTCGGGGCGAAGCGAGATTGGAAAATCGGCGTGGCGACGGTGATCGGCAGCCTTGCGTTCATGGCAGCTGCGATGCTCATTGTCATGCGCAGTCTGATCGGAGTCCCGACTCGTAACGGGTGGCGGATCCCGTTCGGCGGACCGCGCGGTTTGATCGATACTGCCTTGACTAACCCAACCGATCTCGTGCGACATCTGCGAAGCGACGACCGACCGTGGTACCTCGTGCAAATGACTGCACCATTCATGTGGCTCTTTGCCCGGCTTCCGTCGGTCGCACTGATCAGCGGCGTCGTGCTGTTTACTAATGTGTTGAGTACGTTTTGGTACCAGTACCAAATCGAGTTCCACTACAGCCTGGTAGCTGTGCCCGCACTGAGCCTCGGCACTGTTTATGCGATCGGGGCGATGCGCGAATCGAAAATAATCCAGAGGTCGGATGGGGCCGGCACAGTGACGATTCCCGTGCGCACAACGGCGGTGAGCGTGGTGGCAGTCGCAGCGGTAGTCACGTCGCACCTTTGGGCGCCCGTGCCGTGGGGGCGCTCCGAGCTGTTCTACGGAAATCCGGGTAACGACTGGGCGAGTGCAGCTCATGAAATTGTGGCTCTAGTCCCCGAAGACGCAGTCGTTGCTGCGCACTATCGGATCACCCCACATATCGCTCATCGCTCTGAGATCTACCAATTTCCGGTGCCGTTTCGATCGGTGCTTTATGGCCCTGACGGAATTGTCGACGGTCCCCGAATCGTCTCTCGCGCTGAGCGTGTCGAATACATCGTGCTCCCAATCCCCGGTGTCGGGCCGACGAGCTTTCCGGCTGCGGACTGGTCAATCGTGCGTCCCGCATTTAGATTGCTCGAGTCCAACGATTTTTGGGCGATCTATGAGCGCGACTTCGACGTTCCTCTGCCCAATTGACTGTTGCGGGCCGAGATCACCGGCTGTGTCATCGCCCACAAATTCGCCGGCATCAACAACACGCCTGACGCTCGAGCCGAGCCTCGTGTGACACTCAATGTGTTGACATGCGTTGTCGTCGACGCCGCTGTGGACGAAATCGAACCGTTCAGCTGCGAGCATGGCCTGCGTGCCATTTCGACTGCCCTGAACTTCGAAAATGAAGAAGGTGTGCACCATTTCGCTGGGTAGAGCAGCATTTAGTGGGAGTGCGTACCCGAGGCCTGTCTTAGCGTTCGAACATGCCACCATCGAAGCATGACGTTTCAGACGCAGATCGCCATCGGGGACGATGCTACTTTGTCCGGGCCTTTTCGACGTCCTGCACAGATGCTTGCCAACCAGGAGTACGGCGGCCATGCAAGCGTCCATGATGACGCTGAGGCGGCAAGACTCGGATTGGCTGGTGCTCCGATCGAAGGACCGACCCACTTCAGCCAGTTCGACGCCCTCGCCGTGCGGCGCTGGGGACAGGTTTGGTTTGAACGTGGCTGCATCTCGTCGCATTTTCTCAATATGGTCGTCGCCGGAGAGCAGGTCCAGGCGTTCCTGACGCCGTTCGACGATCACTCGGCAACGATCAACGCCGTCAAGCATGATGGAACCTCGGTTCTGACCGGTACCGCATCGATTGGGATTGGCACCTCGACCGAACTCGACGTGCGTCGGTTGCGGGGGCTCGGTGACTCGGGAGACCTTTACATCGTCGACCAGCTCGAGATCGGCATGACCGCTGCCCCGGTGGTGACCACAATGGGGTTCAACAACAACAACGGAGCGCTTTATCCGTTCTCGCTGGCGGAAAAACTCGAACAGATCACCGAGCGGTCATCGTGGTACGAGCCCGATGGTGATTCCCCCTGGACGGCATCGATCGTGCCGACCGAGATGATCAGTGTCCTTGCGCATCAGGCGGGAGCGCACTTCCCCGTCCGTGGACCGGCAGTCGGATTGTTCATTGATCTCGAGGTGCGCTTCGTCGATGGGCCGGTACTCGTCGGAAGGCCCTACGAGATCGTTCACTCCGTCGTCGGGATCGGTCAGAGCCGTGCGGTCGAGTCGTACTGGACTGAGTCGACTGTTACCGATGTCGAGTCCGGCAGGCACATCGCCTCGGTGCTCCTTCACCAGGGCGTGTTCAAAGCGTCCTATCCGGGATACCCGTCGTGACTCGCGCTCATGGCAAGGGCACCTCGGTGGGATACACCACACCGAGTTGACGGCGGATCTCGTCCATCAATTCCATATTTGTGGTGGCCGCATCTCAGGTCTGAATGTGGCTCTCCTTCGCTTCTGCTGGGATCTGTTCCATGGTGTGCTCGACTTCAAGCGCAAGCCCACGGTTCGGTGCCGCGATGCGCTCGGGCTCCGACTCGTCATAGCGAGTGAGCGAGAACTCCGATGGAGACCAGAAGGGAGCGGGAATCACTGCAATCCCGTCGGTCTCGACTACTCGAGCCGCGAGGTCGGGCGCGCCGTCGATCGACGTGGTGAAGGTCGTGACCGCTCCGGATCGATGACGCATAACGCCGCCGACAAAGTCATCAACGCCGTGATGAGTTGAGCGCCCGAGCGCTTTGACCTCCACCGGCTCTCCCAGAAGAAAACGACTGATCGAAAGGGGATAGATGCCCAAGTCGAGAAGTGCGCCTCCGGCAAGGTCAGGGCGTCGATGTCGTCCTTTCTCGTCGAGCAGCGGGATCGCGAAGTTTGCGTCGACGGAGATCACCTCGCCGATCGCACCAGCGGCCATACGAATGCGCAATTTATGCCAGACCGGATTGAACCAACTCCAGATTGCTTCCATTCGAAACCGACCGTTACGACGAGCTGAGCCGATCGTCTCACGTCCCTCGTCGGCGTTAATAGCGAGAGCTTTCTCATACAGGACGTGCTTGCCGGCGCTCAAGCGCGGCAGGAGTCATTCGGTAGTGTTTGTTACGGGGCGAACCGATGTAGATGACATCAACAGTGGGGTTCGCCCAGAGCTCGTTGTAGCTGCCGTGTGCGCAATCGATGCCAGGCGCTGCGGCGAAGGAATCGGCAGTTGAGCGGGTTCGTGATCAAACGGTGACGACTTCGGCGCCGTCGACTGCCGCTAGTGCCTCCGCCATTGAGTTCGAGATGTTGCCGGTCGAGGCGATGCCCCAGCGGAGCTTGTCGTTCGTAGCGCCCAACCTAAAGCAATGACTCGATGTACTCCGCCACTGAGTCGTCGCTGTGGTGGCCGATTACCTCATCCGCAGCCCGCTTGGCGGCGTCAACAGCGTTCCCAACTGCTACGCCGCGGCCAGCCCATCGAAGCATCTGAACGTCGTTATGGTTGTCGCCGAACGCCACGACGTCATTGGCGCAAAAACCGGCCTCGTCGAGCATGTGCGCAAGGGCTCGGGATTTGTCGACACCAACACCGGTGATCTCAACGAAATCAACCCCTGAGCAGTTGAGCGTGAGCGGCGCCGGCAGGTGGGGTAGAAGCCACTCAGCAAGTTCGTTTCCGACTGCGTCAGGATGTCGAACCATCACCTTGGTCACCGCAGTTGCCGAATCCGGGCGCGGTCCGGTTTGAAATTTCCGAAGATCATCGTGCGTGCGGGCGATGTCGTCAAACCCGTGATCCCAGGCGGACCCATTGCGCATCTCCCAACAGAACGACAACTCGGGTACAGCTGTGTCGAGCGCAGCGAACAGCGAGGCGAGGTGGTCTGGGTTTATCGTGTATCGACGCAGCGTTGTGTCGGTTGAGACGTCGTGGATGATGGAGCCGTTCGAACAAATGAGACCGTCAACGACGTTATGACGGGCGAGGCGATCCATCGCCGAACGCGGTGCACGTCCTGTTGCGGCGATCACCATCCAACCAGCCCGACGAGCAGTGCTGAGGACTTCAACTGTGCGGCCCGACAGCTTGTGGTCAAGTCCGAACAGCGTGCCGTCAAGGTCGCTAGCAATCACCCCCGGCCGGCGACCGCCTACTGCGCTGTCGTCAGCCACGTCGACTTGCGACCCGTAACGCGCTGAGCATCGCAGCGAGACCTTCGAACGCCCTGATCGAGCCGACACCACCGCTCATCGAGACGAGGAATCTGAGGGGCGCCTCGCGAATCATTCGCTCACTCAGCATCCTGAGCACAGGGTCTGGGTCGTCACCCAGCAGCCTTTTTAGCTGGCGGTCCGCAATCCGCAGGAACCCTGCTTGGGCGACACGGCCGAGGCGGGTTGCGTTGAGTTCACCGACAACGGTGTTGAGCGTGAAGGGGAAAATGGGAGTCGACGATGGGATGGGGCCGCCGAGCATCGCCTCAAACTCGATTGCGGTTGCCACGAAACGATTTTTGCCCGGTCCTCGTGCGCCAGTTGGTACCTGGTCGATGGCGTCACCAGGAACGTTGACGGTGATTTTGCTTCGGATGTCACGTGATGAAGCACCGATTAGCAGGTCAAATTCCCCGGCCTCCACCCGCCACTGCGCGGTATCGACATCGAAGAAAGCGAAGGACCGCTCGTCAAGCGAGAGATGCACCGTCGTTGAATCGCCAGGAGCGACGTGAACCTTCGCAAAAGCCTGCAGTTCGCGGTCCGGACGGTAGACCGTTGACTCGACATCTCTGACGTACAGTTGGACCACATCGCTACCTGCTCGACTCCCGGTGTTGGTCACCGTAACCGCAACAGTGAGGTCGCAGCCCGAACCGGTCACTGTCACTTCCGCCCACTCGAATGCCGTATACGACAGGCCGTGGCCGAACGCGAAACGCGTCTCGACCCCGGCGGTGTTGTGGAATCGATACCCGACGAACAGGCCCTCTCGGTACTGGACCTGTCGTTGTCTCGCGGTGAAGTTTTCTTCCGACGGGAAGACCATTGACTTGGGGAAGGTCTCAGCCAGCCGTCCGCCTGGCTCAACGTCACCGACGAGCACGTCGACGATTGAGGCGCCCGCCGCCTGGCCCCCGAGATATGCCTCGACAACTGCTGCGGGTAGGTCAGCCCACGGAAGGAGCACGGGAGCACCGTTGACGAGCACAACGACGGTCCGCGGATTCGCTGCGCACACTGCCGTAACCAGTTGGTCGTGGGCCGGGGGAAGCGCCAGGGAGGTGCGATCACAACCTTCGGCTTCGTCGATGCCAGGCAGCCCGACGAATACGATCGGAACCGAGACGTTGCGTGCGAGATCGACCGCCTCGCGTAAGCGCGTCGCATCCGACCGCCCGGTGACGTGGTCATAGCCGGCGGCGTATCCGACCCGACCGGTGAAGCGCTCCTCGGCATGCCGGCGGGCATCGTCGAGGCGTGTTGGCACGACCTGAGAACTGCCCGCGCCCTGGTATCTGGGGTGATCGGCGAACTCCCCGATTATCCCGATGTCGGTGTCGTCGGCGAGTGGGAGAACACCATTGTTCGTCAGCATTACCGTCCCCGAGCTCGCAGCAAGTCGGGCGAGCCGATGGTGGTCGACGTCGTCGACGAGACCTCGACCACGCTCTTCGACCTCCTCGGTCATCCGAGCTCCCAACGATGCGACTGCGGTGGCCCGATCGAGAACGAGATCGAGAGGTAGGTCTCCGTCATCGATGGCGTCGGTGACTGATCCATCGTAAGCCCCGCCGCTGGATGGCATCTCTAGGTCAACACCGGCGCGGACCGCAGCTACCCGGTCGTTCACGCCGCCCCAGTCGGTTACGACCATCCCGTCGAAACCCCACTCGGTCCGCAGGATCTCATTTACGAGACGCTCGCTGTCGCTGACGTACTCGCCGTTAACGAGGTTGTACGACGTCATGACCGCCAAGGGGCCGGACTCGGCGACTGCGATCTCAAATCCACGAAGATAAATTTCGCGAAAGGTGCGCTCATCGACGATCACGTCGCACACCATGCGATACGACTCGTGATTGTTGGCGACGTAATGCTTTAGGCAAGCAGCAACTCCTTCTGACTGGACGCCGCGGACCATTGCCGCAGCCAGGCGGCCACTTAGGACTGGGTCTTCCGATAGGTACTCGAAGTTTCGGCCGCCGCCGGGATGACGTTTGATATTCATCCCTGGGCCGAGCAAGACGGCAGCGCCGTTGGCGCGGCATTCCCGACCGAGCGCCGCACCGACTTGCTCTAGTAGTTCGGTATCCCAGCTTGCCGCGAGGTTTGAGGCGGTCGGGAAACATGTCGCTGGAACCGAATTCCCGATCCCCAAGTGATCGGCGTCATCAGGCTGACGGCGTAAGCCATGCGGCCCGTCGGTCAGCGTGACTGCCGGGAGACCCAACTCGTCAATTTCCTCCGTTGACCAGAAGCCACCCCCCGACAGCAGTGTGACCAGTCGCTCCGTCGAGAGCTTGCTCAGTTGGTCGCGCAAGTTGACGGGTGGCACGACGCCTGGTCTAGTCCAACGAAGCCGGCACGGACCAGCTGCCGCTGCATTGAAGGGGCAGGCAACGAGGGTTATTCAGCCGTAGAAAGGCGCCTTGCTGCGCGCAGCAGGGCCAGACCGGCCGGCACAGAGCTGCGGGCGGCCGCGCCCGTCGGCAGCATCCACTCATCCGTTGCTGAAAGATTGGCGGTCGCTTGGTCCCGAGCATGCGCCTGGGTTCTGCTGGCCCCGCCAATGGCGACGGCGTCCCCTATCTGGCTTCAGTCGGCGGGCCAACAGCGTCAGTGATAGCCACCGTCGCCTGGCGGATATCCCCGGGGATTAGGTTGGCCGCCGGTTCGATAGCAATATCGCATACAAAGCAGGCCCTGTTGGATCAATCTGGGTCGGTGATGCGCCCACCGTGCGAAAATCAGCGTAGAACGAGGAACGCGGCACCCTTCAGCGATAGGGCTGTCTCGGTCATCTGACTACGACGTCATCGTCGATCCGGCGAGTGACCACGTTCTGGTCACCCGTTCCGAGGCCGCCGCCTAACTCGGCCACGCAACATGGCCAACCATTCTCGTGGGACGGCGGACATAGTGTCTCGGAGGAAGTCGTCAGCAATTTGGCTGACAGCTTGGGCATATGCCGGATACGGGAATACCGTACCGAACATCTTGCGGAGACCGATTCCATGGTCGATGGCGAAGGTGAATATACCTATGATTTCGGCCGCCGACGGCCCGACGATCGCTGCTCGCAGGATCTTCCCGGTGAACCGCTCTGCGTCGACGATCACGACACCGTGTTTGACGTCGTCGGTGTAGCCGCGATCCATGTCGGCGACCTGAACGGTGTAGCGGCGTCGGCTCACACGTGGAAGCGCGTCGATTTTGTCAACGCTCATTCCGACCGATGCGATTTCGGGTCGACTGAAGACGGCGTTGGGAAGGACGCGGGGAGAGCCAATTCTAGGTATGTACGGGAGCGCGATCGCACGGATTGCGCGTCGACCGATTGAGTTCGCGCCGTGAGTTGTCAAAGTATTTCCCGTGACGTCACCGACTGCGTAGATTCCGTCTACATTCGTTCTGCCGAACGTGTCGGCGGTGATGCCGAGATCGGTGTACTCAACTCCGGCGATATCGAGGCCGAGGTCGGTTAGCTTCGGCCGCCGGCCAACGGCGAGAAGCACTCGGTCGACGTGGGCGATGGTTTGGCCGTTACCGAGGTGGGCGGTCTCCTTATCGAAGCGTTCGACGGACGTTCCGGTAAAGACCTCGACTCCACGCTCCCGCAATGCGGCCTCAATCGTTGACGACACCAGCGGATCCTCGGTGGAAATCAAACGGTCTTGGAGTTCGACGACTGCAACCTTGGACCCAAGGTCGCGAAATGCGGTCGCCATCTCAAGTGAGATCGGACCGCCGCCGAGAAGTACGACCTTTGCGGGAACTTCCGTAAGTTCGAAGAGGTTCTCGTTGGTGAGCAGACGACCGGGGTCGAGTCCAGTGATTTGGAACTCGACCGGTTGGGATCCGGCACACACGATCACGTTCTCGGCCAATACGTTCATGACAATTCCATCAGGTGTGGTCACCTCGACTGCGTGCGGCCTGCGACGCTCGGTAAGTCGCGCCCAGCCCCGAATGAGGTGAATGGTCTCGTGACCGACCATCTCCTCGTCCTCTGCGGCGCTCATTTGATCGCGTTTGTCGCGCACATGGCCGAAGGGATCATCAACGCCCGATGCGGCCGCATGGAGCAGGGCTTTGGACGGGATACAGCCGACATTTGTGCAGTCGCCGCCAACCCGACCGGCCTCGATGAGCGCCACGTCGTGTCCGAAGCCAGAGAGGCCGATCGCCAAGGTGAGCCCACCTGAACCAGCGCCGATCACGGCGGCCTTGTAGATCCGCTCAGCTGAGCTCTCGGCAGAACCCTTGACGGCAACGCGGTTTGAGGAGTCGTTCATGGCTGTCGCTTTCTGAGGAGGTAGGAGATGACGAGACTGATGATGAAGATCGCGACGCCGGCATAGACCGCCCATGGGTTGATGCCGTTGATGCCCTGGTCGACACGTTCGAGTGAAGCGCCGAGAAGGACGAACGAAACGGTGCCCGGCAACGATCCAAGCGCCGTTGCCAAGAGAAATGAGGTCCAGGTGATCCGGAGCGCACCGCATATGTAGTTGACGAGGTCGTACGGCAAGAACAACAGTCGCATGACGAAGACGGTCTCGAAGCTGTGTTCACGGAGACGTCCGCTCCACCTTGAGACAAACGAGCGATCATCGCCACGGGCGTCGAACGCAGCCGCATCTGGGTCGTTTCCGAGCAGCCGTCCGACACCGTAGGCGACCAACGCTGACATGTTGGCGGCGACGATCACGACGGCCACCCCAAGCCATGGGCCGAATAACACGCCGCCCATTGCCGTGAGTACCGACGCAGGGAACAGCACAAGTGGCCGCACGAGGTATACCCCGATGTACGCGAAGATGACCCACCGTGCGGCGTCGATCGCGTTGATGAACCGTTGTCCAGCTTCAGCTGTGGAGAGGTCGTTCGACGACTGGTACCCACGCCAGAGGAGGAAGATTGCGAGCCAGAGCCCGATCACGAGCACGCGTTGCGCCCAGACCCGTCGGACGTTGGCCGCCGCAGCGCCGTTGATGGACGTCACTGGAGCGTGTTGAGCGCCCATCGCACTCGTTCGATTGCGGTGAGTAAAACTGCAGTGGCCATCACCCACCAGACCGTCGCGGCGATGTTGTTGAACGCAAGCGCAATCGCGAAAAACACGATGGTCTCTGCGCCCTCGACTAGTCCGCGTGGATGGATTGCGCTTGTCGCGCGATCCAAAGTTTCGGTGTCAGGCGAACGCTTCTCAAGCAGCGCGGAGACGTAGCCGAGCGCCACGGAGTTGACATAGAACGTCGCAAGCAGGACCGCCGTTGCGATCCAGGTACCACGGTCATCGATACCGAACGCCAGTCCGATGGGGATCGCCGCATAGCCGATCGAGTCGAATACGAAGTCGAGTAGGCCGCCGGCGTCAGACGACCGGTCGGTCGAGCGAGCGACTGCACCGTCCAAGCCGTCGGCGACACGTCCGACCAGCCACAAGGCTACGGCCAGAGCTGGACGCAGCTGCCACGCGGCGATCGCTGCGGAGATGCTGGCTCCGAGCCCGAACGCTGAGATCGCCAACGGAGGCAGTCGCCCGATCGGGGTGCGTGTCAGCGGAGAGAGGAGATGATCCTTTATTGGTCGCAGTATCGAGTCGAGCATTCCTCTCTAGCCAACCTTTCACATCGATCAACGCTTACTGATCCCCCAAATCTTTCGGATTTGGTCCCGAGCGACGAGGGAGTCGACTGGGCTCACGGGTCAAATAGGCTTCTTAGTCGTGCCTACCGTGGCTCTGACGTCCCCCGCAGTCGGCGGAGCAACTCCGGCCCCGTACCACGACGGTCTGCCAGCGCTCGCCGCCGCAGCGCCCGGGTTCACGCAAGAGGTCGGATCACCAACCCGGTCAACAACTTCGGTGTGAAGAATGTCGACTTTGGGGGCATCACGACACCTTCGCGAGCAGTCCGCTCGATTTCCACCACGCTCACAGGACGGATGAGCACGGCTGCTTGGGCGGTGCCCTCGGCTACAGCAGCTAAGACGCGGTCGACGCCGTGCTGGTAGGTCACGGAGTGCCCCACGTCGGACAGCAGTTCTTCGAGCCACAAGCCGTCGAGCGCACGGAGGCCATCAAACTCACCAATTTTGGGCGATAGCCATTCTGCGCTGCCATCTGGGCGCACGAGACACAAAACGCCGCTCTTATCCATTTTTGCGAGGGTCTCGGCTGAAGGTGCCTCAGCAGGTGATCGGTCGAACCCCTTGTCGAGCGCTGCGACAAGGTCATCGATGTGGACGTCGGCGTACAGACGATGGATCGCCTCGACGCTGAGCTGATCCTCAATCAGTTCGGTAACAAATGCCAATGTTTCTTCAGCACCGCTCGTCGTTTTCCCCGTCGCTTCGCGCATTTCCTCGCGGAACTTCTGAGCCACGCCATATCGGTGATGACCGTCGGCGATAAGGACGTCGTCTGCGGCGATCTTGGTGCTGATGGCACCGATGCGAGTGGGGTCACACACGCGCTCGACGGAGTGGTCGACGCCTTCAATCGTCACTGAGGCGATTGGTTCACCCGGCTCTGCCAACAGTTCGGTGAGCCCATCGGCGAGGGATAATCCCCAGACCGGCGACATGTTTGCTCGCGTTGACCGAGTCAGGTCGAGACGGTCTGTCGATGCCTTCGGCGTGATGCGTTCGTGGGGGAGTACGCCGCACTCGCCGTAGGGCCCGACCTCAAGGCCTCCTAGTACTCCGACGATGCTGCGGGGAGCGCCACTCGCATCGGTGAATTTCAGGCGGTACAACGTGAAGCTTGGCTCATCATCAAACGCCATGGCTCCCGAGTCGATCCATTGCCGCAGCCTCTCGCCAGCGCGTTCGTAGCGTCCCGGCCCGGCCGACTCGCGCGGAACATCGACATGGGTGATGTTGAAACGGTGGCGGGCGTTAAGAGCGTCGAGATCAGCATCGGACAGCACGTCGTACGGTGGGGCGATCAGACCATCGATTTCGGGGTCGGTGTAGCGGAGAGCGGAGAATGGGGTAAACCGTGGCACCATCACAGGATGCCACGTCGGATCTCCCATGTGCTGTGTGATCTCGACGGGGTTGTCTGGCTAGCTCACGAACCGATCCCGGGTGCGGTCGCCGCAATCGCTGCGATCCGCGCCTCGGGTCGAAGCGTAAAATTCGTCACCAACAACTCCGCAGCAACCCGCGCCGAGCACGAGGGAGCGCTCGCGAGCATCGGGATCGAAGCGACCGGCGATGTCATCTCTTCCTCGATGGCGGCTGCATTCCTCGTGGAACCAGGAGAACGGGTGCTCGTCACCGGCGGGCCCGGAGTGAGTGAAGCCCTCGCCGCACGTGGGGCGAATGTGGTGGCGAATATCGGCGACGATCTCGATGGTTCCGTCGATGCTGTTATTGTCGGACTGCACCGGGAGTTCGACTACGCGCGACTGCGCATTGCCGGCAGGGCGGTTATTGATGGGGCGCGTTTGATCGGAACGAATGGCGACACCACGTTCCCGACGACGAAAGGGCTTGATCCGGGAGGAGGTTCAATCGTCGCTGCGGTCGCTTCGGTCGCCGGGGTCGATGCCGTCTTTGCCGGGAAGCCGGAACAACCGATGGTCGATTTGGTATCCGAGATCGTAAATGCGGAGTCGGGTGAAATGCTGATGGTCGGCGACCGGCCTGATACAGACGGTCAGTTCGCCGAACGACTGAGATGCCGTTTCGCGCTGGTGGAGACCGGAGTCACACCGCCTGGCTTCGGAACCCACCGTGACATTGGAGCCGTGCTTGCTTCACTCGATTAGCATCACGGAAATGGCCAACTCAACACTTCAGCGACTTCTCGACACCGGTGTGCAGTTTGGGGAAATGTCGCGCAAGCAGGCAGAGTCCGTGGTTCGCCAGCTCGTGAAGGCGGGCGAGGTTCCCCGACGTGACACGGAGACGCTTGTCAACGGGCTTGTCGCTCGAGGCAAAGACACCTCGGACCGTCTCAGCGAGACGATCCATCGTGAGGTTTCGAAGCAGGTGAGCTGGATGTCGGAGCGATTCGATGAACTTGAGGACCGACTAGAGGACATCTCGGAGAAGATCCCCGGCTTCGGCGGCCAGACCAAGGCGCCTGCCAAAGAGGCGCCTGCAAAGAAGAAAGCGCCTGCAAAGAAGAAAGCTGTCGGGTCATCAGGCGCACCAAAGGTGGCGTCGAAGCGCACCGAGCGCTGAGTTACTCGAGCCGATGGTTGCTCGTCGTCGGCTCGACGCCGAAATCGTTCGCCGTCAACTCGCAGCGAGTCGCACGGCCGCGCAACTCCTGATCAACGAAAACCGAGTGTTAGTCAACGGCGCGGTTGCGGCGAAGGCTTCGAGACAAGTTGCCACGAGCGACGCACTTGTCGTCGAGGGCCCTCCGGCTCGTTTCGTCGGGCGCGGCGCCGAAAAGCTTGACCACGCCCTTGATGTCTTCGGGGTCGACGTGGCTGGACTTCGCCTAATCGACGCGGGTGCGTCGACAGGCGGATTTACCGACTGTGCTCTCCAGCGGGGTGCTGCTGAGGTTGTCGCCGTCGACGTCGGTCACGGTCAATTACACGAGCGGCTCCAGGCCGATGCCCGAGTTGTCAATATGGAACGGCAGAACGTCCGTGCCGTGACTCCTCGTCTCATCGGCGGCCTGGTCGACGGGGCGGTCGGAGACCTGTCGTTCATTTCGCTTCGCCTCGTGATTGCCCCGCTGGTCTCCGTATGCCACCCTGGGTCGTTTATGGTCCTTCTCGTCAAGCCGCAGTTCGAAGCTGGACGCGCAGAGGTGAGCAGAGGACGAGGCGTGGTCACCAACCCAGAGGTTCACGACCGGGTACGCGACGAGGTCGACGCTGCGTTGCGTGAGGTGGGGTGTGGCGTGATTGGCTGGACTACGTCACCGATCACCGGTGCCGATGGAAATATCGAATTCCTGGTGCATGCTGTAACGCCCACGATCCGAGTCGATGTGACGCTGTGAGTCCGATCCGTCTCATTCTTGTTGCGCACCACGAACGTAACGAGGCTCGGATCCATGCAGAGGTAGTGGCGGGGTGGTGCCGAGATCTCGGGGTTGACTTCTGGATGCCGGTCCATGACAGCGCCGAACTCGAAATGGCGGAGCACGGCAGCGATCGACCGGCGGCTGAGGCGGATGTTGTCGTGAGTCTTGGTGGTGATGGAACGATGCTGCGAAGCGTGGAAATGCTCGGCGGTCATGAGGTTCCGTTGATCGGTATCAACCTTGGGTCACTTGGGTACCTGACCGAGGTCGAACCCGACACTATGACTGATTTCCTCGACCGCTTTGTGCTCGGTTCCGAGGCGGGGGAGTGGCATCTCGACACCAGAATGATGCTCGATGTTGCGGTGAACGGCGCGCTCGTCGGCCGCGCGCTCAACGAGGCCGTGGTCGAGAAGAACCAATCCGGGCACACGGTGCGGTTGCTCGCACGCATCGACGGTCACCCCTTTACTCATTATGAAGCCGACGGCTTGATCGTCTCGACGCCAACCGGTTCGACCGCCTATTCGCTGTCCGCTCGCGGCCCGATTGTGTCGCCGCAGCATCGGGCGATCTTGCTGACGCCAGTCTCACCGCACATGTTGTTTGACCGTTCACTTGTGCTCAGCCCAAATGAAGTTGTCGAAATCGAGGTTGCTGGCCACCGTCGGGCAGATGTTGCCGTCGACGGTCAGCCCTGTAGCGTCCTCGAGCCCGGAGATGTGGTTCGATGCAGTCCCTCAGCTGCTACAGCGAATTTTGTCCGCTTCGGCGCGTACCGTTACCACCAGATCCTGAAGTCAAAGTTCGGCTTGCCGGATCGGTGATGCGCCCTAACGGTGGCCAATTTCTGAAGTCGTGCAGCTGGCAAGGGACGATGTTGCAGCATCCCGTGACAGGCGCTGACATTTTGACGTTCCATTCAAAGTAGCCTCAAGTTTTGCAGGTGCCGCCCGACGATGCCAAACACACGGTTCACGGCCCATGGCACCGATCCTGACTCCTCGGGCGTCTATGTGTGCGGAGTTATGCCGGCCAGTTCCACACGGTGATGCGGTCGGGTTTTCCCCATCGCATTGGCAACTCCAGGTTTTTGGCGAGCCTGGGACCGGCTCGTCAGGCGTTGATGGTGTTACAGCAGGATGTGTGGTTCAACGATGGTGACATCGCAAACCTCATCGCTCCCGACGAAATCCTGCAAACGGCCGGATGTTGGTGGCATCGTCGCCCGCATCTTCGGGAGCGTCTGCCTCTGGCTCGGGACGCACAGTCCCTAGTCGTCGCCCGGAGTTGTGCGGCATTTGCGCAGTCATGCGTACTTTGCGTGCGCCCGTGACCGAGTTTGCAAAAGTTCACGCAGCCACGTTGGCATGGAGTAGGTCGTGCTTGAATGAGGGGAAATGCTCAGCGAACTCCACATCGAGAATCTTGGCGTGATCGAACACCTTGACCTCGTCCTTGGTTCGGGACTCACGGCGCTGACGGGCGAAACGGGTGCCGGCAAGACGATGCTCGTCGAGGCGATCGAACTCCTCGTCGGCGGGCGCGCCGATACGTCGAGCGTCCGTCATGGCGCCGCAGAAGCTCGGATCGAGGGTCGATTCGTCGGTCCCGACGGGGACGAGCGAATTCTTGGTCGGGTTGTCCCAGCCGACGGCCGCTCTCGGGCGTACATCGACGGCCGCCCGGCGACGGTCGCATCGCTTGCCGAGATCGCCTCTGACATGGTCGATCTGCATGGGCAGCATGCCCACCAGAGTTTGCTTTCGGTCGCGACTCAACGCGCTGCTCTCGACCAGTTCGGCCACGTCGACCTCGAACCGCTCCGGGCAGCTCGCGCACGTCTGACCGAGATTGATGCCGCTCTTGCCGCACTCGGCGGCGATGAACGGCTCAGGGCGCGCGAGATCGATCTGCTCCAGTTCCAAGTGACCGAACTCGATGCGGCTGCTATCGATAACCCTAACGAAGACACCACCCTCGACTCAGAAGAATCTCTGCTCGCCGACGCAGTAGCGCATCGAGAAGCAGGCGCCACTGCTTATGAGGCGCTCGCCGGAGACGACGGGGCTCGCGATGCCATCGGGCTCGCACTGGCCGCAGTGGATCGCCGGGCCCCTTTCAACGACATCGCGTCGCGTCTACAGGAGATGCTCGTAGAGATCGACGACATGGTTACCACCGCTCGGGACCTGGTCGACTCGATCAACGAGTCCCCAACGCGGCTCGACGCAGTGCGCGAACGGCGCCAACTGCTCAGTGATCTTCGCCGCAAATATGGCGACGATCTGGCCTCTGTGATGACCTACCACGCTGAGGCCGAGGAGCGTCTTCAAGAGCTGGAGTCCTACGACGAGCGCGCAGCCGAACTCGACGAGCAACGACGAGCCGGACTTGCTGCCGAGCGCTCAGCCGCCGCCGACGTAGGGCGCGTCCGCCGCGCCGCCTCCGAACCTCTCGCAAATGCAGTCGAAGCCAGGCTGCGTCGTCTCGCCATGTCGAATGCCTCAGTTGCGGTCGAAGTGGGGGAACATGCAGACGACCATCCGGGCGACCGAGTCAAGTTTCTGCTTGCGGCAAACCCAGGGATGCCACTCCTGCCGTTGAATCGAGTCGCCTCGGGTGGAGAGCTGGCCCGCTCGATGCTGGCCCTACGCCTCGTGCTGTCGGAGGCAGAAGACAACTCGGCCGGATCGGGCACCCTCGTGTTCGACGAGGTTGACGCTGGTATCGGCGGAGAGACGGCACAAGCGGTCGGTGACGCGCTCGCAGACCTTGCTCGCCACCATCAGGTCTTGGTCGTCACCCACCTTGCCCAGGTTGCGGCAGCCGCCGACACGCAAATTTCGGTCTCAAAGACTGTCCGCGCAGGCTCGACCTACGCATCAGCAAAGCGGCTGGACGCTGGCGATCGAGTCGACGAACTGGCCCGGATGTTGTCCGGATCGGCGACGAGATCAGCTCGCGAACACGCCAAGGAACTACTCGCGTGAAGTTCAGGCTTAATCGCGTGCTAGCGTGATATTCCGTCGTGATACCGAGACGGAGGTCCCCATGACCAAGCACATTTTCGTGACGGGTGGCGTTGCCAGCTCACTCGGTAAAGGTCTGACCGCTTCGTCTCTCGGGCGGCTACTCAAGCTGCGGGGTCTTCGGGTGACCCTTCAGAAGCTCGACCCATACATCAACATCGACCCAGGCACAATGAACCCGTTTGAGCATGGCGAGGTGTTTGTTACCGACGACGGCGGCGAGACGGATCTTGACCTCGGCCACTACGAGCGGTTCATCGATGAGAACCTGTCCCGCAACTCGAATGCCACGACTGGCTCGATCTACCAGTCGGTAATGGCAGCCGAACGGCGGGGGGACTACCTAGGAAAAACCGTGCAGGTCATTCCGCACATCACCGATGAGATCAGGCATCGCGTAGAGCGCGTTGCTCAGCAGGACGTCGACGTTGTCATCACCGAAGTGGGGGGAACCGTCGGTGACATTGAAATCCTTCCGTTCCTTGAGGCGATTCGCCAGATCCGCAACCTTGTTGGACGCGACAACGTTTGTTACATCCACGTCACGCTGGTTCCGTTCATCGGTCCCTCGGGTGAACAGAAGACCAAACCAACACAGCACTCAGTCACCGAACTGCGCTCACGTGGCATCCAGCCCGACGTCATCGTGTGTCGCTCTGAAGAGGCTCTCTCCGATGACCTAAAGACCAAGATCTCAAACATGTGCGACGTCGAGCGTGATGCGGTGATCAATGCGGCCGATGCTCGCAATATTTACGAGCTTCCATTGATTTTGCATGACGAGGGTCTCGACGACTTCGTGTGCAACGTGCTCCGGATCGACGGCGACGTCGACCTGTCGTCTTGGCAGCGAGTTGTCGACAAAGTCGAAGCAGCCACCGATCCGGTCAAGATTGGGCTGATCGGCAAGTACATCGAACTTGCCGACGCTTACCTGTCGGTTGTTGAGAGCCTAAAGCACGCTGGGTTCCACCATGGTGCAAAAGTTGAGATCGAGTGGATTCAGTCCGAAAGCGTCGAAGGACTGCTCGCCGACGGACAGCTCGGTCATCTTGATGGCATCGTCATCCCGGGCGGCTTCGGGCATCGTGGCGTCGAGGGAAAGATCGCAGCAGCTCGATACGCCCGAGAAAACGCGATGCCATGTCTGGGGATCTGTCTCGGGCTGCAGGCGATGACGATCGACTTCGCCCGCAACGTGGCTGGCCTCACCGACGCCAACTCGACCGAGTTTGACCCTGAGACCAAACACCCGGTCATCGACTTGATGCTTGAACAGCGCGGGATTGAAGACAAGGGCGGCACGATGCGGCTCGGCGCACATTATGCAGTGTTGGCAAATGAGTCGCAGGTGGCTCGGGCGTATGGCGAAACCGTCGTATCCGAACGGCATCGCCACCGCTATGAGTTCAACGATCGCTTCCGAGCGCAGCTTGAGTCCGAGGGTCTGTGGTGCTCCGGAACCTCCCCGGACAACAAACTCGTCGAGTTCATCGAGCTCCCCGGTCACCCGTTTTGGGTTGCGACTCAGGCACACCCAGAGTTCAAGAGCCGCCCGGACAGGCCGCATTCGCTCTTTCGTGAATTGATTTCGGCAGCGCTGGGGCACCGCCACGCTGACCGGCCGCTCCAGGCCGATGTCGACGCCAGCGCGTGACGATGGGCAACTTTCGACGAGTTGACGAGTCGTTGGTTCACCAAGGTTACATCTGGCACGTCGCAAGCGCCGAGTACGAGGCGCCCGACGGCCGTCGGTTCCAACGCGACGTTGTCCGCTCGCCGGGAGCCGTCGGAGTCGTCCCGCTCGTGTTCGACGCCGAGGGCAATGCGTCGGTAGTACTTATCGCGCAGTATCGCCCGCCCTACGAGGAGATCGTGATTGAAATTCCTGCTGGGATGCGCGACGTCGAAGGCGAAGACACCACCCAAGTCGCTCGACGAGAGCTGACTGAGGAGGCTGGGCTCGATGCAGGCCAACTTGATCTGCTCGGGGAGATCTATCCCTCGCCTGGGATGACCGACTCGGTCACGTCGATCTATTTGGCAACTCACTGCACCACGGTCCCGACCAACCGACAAGGGCCGGAGGAGGACTTTATGGAGATGATGCACGTGCCACTCAACGAGGCCCTTGCGATGGTCGATCGCAGCGAGATTCGTGATGCGAAAACGGTGGCTGGATTGCTGATGGTCGATCGTCGCCTTCGTTCGGTCGACGGAGTCTGATCGGGTACGTTCCTACTATGGCGACTCTGCCGCTGGAGGCCGAAGAGTTCCTCTCGTGGATGCTCGCCGAGAAGGGGCGCTCTGCGAACACGCTCGGGGCGTACCGACGGGACCTGCGGAGCTATGTCGCCTGGCTCACCGAACAGGGCAGCAACGTGCTTGATGTCGACCACGACGCTCTGGTGGTATTCGTCGGTGAGCGGCAGGCCTCCGTCTCGGCCACATCTTCAGTGGCGCGCCAACTCGCCGCAATCCGAATGCTGCACCGGTACCTGACGATCGAGGGACACCGCCTCGACGATCCCACCGTGAACCTCGATGGCGTAAAAGTGCCATCGGGAATCCCGAAACCGCTTACCGAGGCACAGGCCGTCAGCCTGCTTGATGCGGTCGTCGGCCACGAGCCGATCGACCATCGCGATCGGGCACTACTCGAACTGCTGTACGCAACAGGCGCACGAATCTCGGAAGCGGTCGGGCTGTCGATCGGCGATCTAGACATCGACGGCCGACTCGTCCGTCTGTACGGCAAGGGCTCGAAGGAACGAATCGTGCCGTTCGGGTCGTCAGCTGCGATGGCCCTTGAGGATTGGTTCTCGGCGCAGGGGCGGGCTCGGCTAGTTCCTGCGAAATGGAAGAGGCGCAACGATGCCGATGCAGTATTCCTGAACACGCGTGGCGGGCGACTCACCCGGCAAGGAGCCTGGTTGGTGGTTAAGAAGTACGGACGTCAAGCCGGCTTGAACGACGACCTATCGCCGCATGTCTTGCGCCACTCGTGTGCCACGCACCTGCTTGATCACGGAGCTGATCTGCGGGTCGTGCAGGAGATGCTCGGCCACGTATCGATTTCGACGACGCAGGTCTACACCCGTGTCAGCCAGGAACGGTTGTGGGACGTGTACCGGTCGGCGCATCCACGGGCCACACTGGTCAGATGAATTCGTCCCTTGAAGTCGTGACGAACCTTTGGCATCTGGTCAGACGTTTTTTCACTTCGCTCCCGGCGATGCCGCCAGCGGTCAAAGACGAAGTGTGGGCAGATGATCACCTGTTGCCCGGCGAGCGCACCCTGTGGGTCCAGTTAAGTAATCGGGATCGGCGCCACAGCATAGAAGTTGCGCAGCGTTTTGATGCCGCACGAGGTGCTGCGTCGAGCGCCGAAATTGCGGGCGCCCTTCTTCATGACGTGGGCAAGATTGAGAGCCGGCTCGGGACCTTCGGCAGGGTGGCCGCCACGATCATTGGTGGGCGGACTGAACGCTTTCAGGCCTACCGCGACCATGAAGAAATCGGCGCCCGTATGGTCGCCAAGTGCGGGTCCGACCCGGCAACTATTCAGCTAGTAGCCGAAGCAGGACCCGCTTATCCCACGCTTAAAGCCTGCGACTACTGATCAAAGGCCTTGAGCACGCAGGCGGTGAGTCCTGGTGCAATAACACGTTTTAACGGTTGCTCGTTCTCTGCGCATCTTGACCCGCATGAGATCTATTTTGAGTCCGGCAAAGTCGAACGGACTGCGGTGTTTTCGTTATCTCTCACAATAGCTCAAGATCAAGAGGCAGGCGACCCGTCGGTAGCGCGCCGAGCCGCGCCACTCACCGGCACCAGCGCCGACGAGCCGGGGAGATATCGCCAAGTAGTGGAACTCGTGCCCACCGGCACCAGCGATATTGGGGCTAGCCGAGTTTTCGCTTCGTTGTTGCGTGCTGTGTCATCCGGTCAAAAAGAAGTCCGAGCGGACACCGGCAGACCCCAGATTGGACATGGTAATCAAGCGCCCAAACGCAGAAGGCGTCGACACCTCAACTCGTCGATCGATTGCCGTTAACTTCGTGGTAACTGAGTCTTACCATCAATTGTCTGCTGGCGAGGCAGCAAACAATTGATGGTAAATAGCGACGGGCATTCAATCCATCAGGTAGTTGAGCGCACGAAGACGTTCCACTGGTCGTTGTGGCCGGAGGCCCCGATGAGAGCCCCGAGCAATATGCCACCTGGGAGCGCGCCCCAGTACGACGGGCCAGTATCCATAACGTTGCCGAGGAAGAGCATCAGAAGCCATGTCGCCGGGAAAGTGACGATCAAAGCGACCACAATCATTACGAGGACAGACAAAAGAAAGCTGAACAGGTTTTTAATCATTTCCAAAGGGTACACGTGCCCGAGGTCACTCACGGGGATCCCGGACGCTACGCTTTACGGATCTACTTCGGACCGCCAGGCGTTCAGCGCGGAACAATACCGATGTTGGAATGTGCTCGGCCGAGTGTGACGGAGGCAACGGCGCGAGCCTTTTCGGCACCGACTCGAAGCAGTCGGGCGAGTTCACCCCTGTCATCCATCAATTCCTGGTACCTGAGTCGGATCGGATCAAGTGTGGCGAGTACGGCCTCTCCCGTTGCGGTTTTTAGTGCGCCATACTGATCAAACTCGTCTGCAATCGCCTGCGGGGTGCGGTCCGTCACGGCTGCATGAATCTCCAACAGATTTGCTATCCCAGGCTTCGTGTTGCGGTCGTAACGCACAGCGTCTAGACCAGAATCAGAGTCAGTCACGGCTCGTTTAAATTTCTTCATGACAACGCCAGGCTCGTCAATGAGGTACACGCATCCGGCATCTGAGTCGTCTGATTTTGACATTTTTGAGGTGGGCTGCTGCAGGCTCATCACTCGAGCTCCTGCGGTCGGTGTGACCGCTTCTGGGAGGACAAAGGTCTCGCCGAAACGACGGTTAAACCGGATGGCGATGTCGCGAGTGATCTCGATGTGCTGGCGTTGGTCCTCGCCAACCGGCACCTGATCGGTGTCGTAAAGCAGTATGTCGGCAGCTTGGAGGGCAGGGTAGGTGAACAGCCCGGCTGAGGTGAACTGACCCTCACGCTTGATTGTTTTGTCTTTGAACTGCGTCATCCGACTCAGCTCGCCGAACGCCACATTGCACTGCATGATCCAACCGAGTTCGCTGTGTTCGCTCACATGACTTTGAGCAAACACAGTGGCTGCGTCCGGGTCAAGCCCGACGGCGAAGAGCATTGCCGCCAGCGACACGGTGGCATCACCCACGACGCCCGGGGACTCGGCGACCGTGAGAGCGTGCAGGTCAACGATTCCATGAAATGCGTCACATTTGTGCTGTCCCTGGACCCAGTTTTTGAGCGCGCCGAGATAGTTGCCCAGGTGGACGTCCCCGGTCGGCTGCATGCAAGACAGAACTCGCGATTCCCTGTTGATGATCGTGTCGCTCACACCCGTCGACGCTATCCCTCGGTGGTCGGACCGTGCGGTGTCAGTTTCCGACTCCGGGTCTGGTTCCGAAGAGCCAGGGTGTATGGCGTGTAGACGGTAACCTCGGCACACGATGGTCGATGTCGCCACGCCCGTATACGAAGGGCCCTTCGATCTGCTGTTGCAGCTGATCCTCAAAGAGCAGGTCGACATCTACGAGGTCAGCCTCGCCCGAATCGTTGACGCCTATCTCGTTGAGGTCGAGAATATGCAGCGCGCCAACACGCTTGACCTTGACGTAATTACTGGATTCCTCCTGATAGCGGCGACGCTCGTCGAACTGAAGGCGCGCCGCCTCCTCCCGAATCAGGCCGACATGGACCTTGACGAAGAACTGGCGCTCTGGGAGGAGCGCGACCTGCTCCTCGCCCGTCTGCTCGAAGCCAAGACATTTAAAGACGTGGCGGCGGTCTTCTCGCAGCTTGCAGATGACGCCGACTTGTCTTTTCCGCGAGCCGTCGGTGCCGACGAGCGCTTCGTCGACGTGATGCCCGACCTCCTAGAGGGCACCAGCGTGCAGAGCTTGCAGCGAGCAGCGATCCGTGCGTTGACTCCGCGACCTGTTCCAGTTGTCGATCTGTTCCACGTCAATACCGTCAAAGTAACCGTGGCCGACGCAGTCGCCGAATTACTCGACGAACTCCCGCGCGTGGGACGCATATCATTCCGACGGCTCACCGCTGGCCTCGTCGATCGGATCGAGGTCATCGTGCGCTTCCTCGCCGTACTCGAACTCTTCAAACAGGGAGCCGTGGAGATCGACCAGCCAGAGCGTTTCGGGGACATTGAGGTGCACTGGGCGCTCGCCGATGACGCCGACACCGACACCATCTTGATTGACACCTACGACGGCTGAGGACTATGGGCTACGAGACCATCGACGAAGTCGAGCGAGCAGAACGTGTCGCGGAGTATCAGCGGGCGATCGAAGCGATTGCGCTGGTGTCTCACGACCCGGTGCCGCACGAACTCCTTGCGCAACTGCTGGAACAACCGACAGCATTGATTGAGCAGTGGTGCGACGAACTCTCGGAGCGGTATCGGCTCGCCCGCCACGGTTTCGAACTTGTCCGGGTGGCCGGCGGCATCCGGTACCAGACAACAGCCGACTTGACGCCATATGTCGAACGATTCCTCCTTCATGACCAGCGGGCGCGCCTGTCCGGTGCCGCACTCGAAACCTTGGCGATCGTTGCGTACAAGCAGCCGATCTCTCGTGCTCAGGTTGCTGCTATTCGAGGCGTCGACCCTGACGGTGTGCTACGAACACTCCAAGCGCGGGGCTACATCAACGAAGTTGCCCGTGACGACGGGCCGGGCCAGGCGATTCTGTTTGGTACGACATCGACGTTCCTCGAAAAGCTCGGGCTTGAATCGATCGATGATCTTCCGGTGATTGCCGAGTTCATCCCCGGTCCCGATGTCGTCGAGGTGCTCGAACACGGACTGCGTATCACCCCCGAGATTGACGTGACAACAAGCGGCACCCCAGATTCTGACCGTGGTGCCTGATCAGGTACCGGAACGCCCGCTGTGGGAGCAGTTGGCCGAACGGAACGCCGAGCTTCCACGGGGCGAGCGACTACAGAAGGTCTTAGCCGCAGTTGGCTTCGGTAGTCGACGGACCTGCGAGGATATGATCGCGGCCGAGCGTGTCACCGTGAACGGGGTTGTGGCGATCCTTGGTCGCCGGGTCCAGCCGGACGTCGACCTGGTCGAGGTCGACGGTGCACCGATAGGCGTCAGGCCCGGTCTTGTCTATTACCTCCTGAACAAACCGGCCGGCGTGATCACGACCAGCGCGGACACCCATGGCCGACCGACCGTGATGGACATCGTTCCGAGCGAGCCGAGGGTGTTCTCGATTGGGCGTCTCGATCTTGAAACGGAGGGCCTACTGATGATCACCAACGACGGTGAGCTTGCCAATCGGATTGCCCACCCGAGCTGTGGTATCGACAAGGAATACCTCGCTGAGGTCGATGGGGGCGATGTACCGGCTGGCAAGGTCCGCCGGCTTCGTGAAGGCGTCGAGCTTGACGATGGCATCACCGCACCAGCCAAGGTGTCTCAGCCAGAGCCGGGAGTCCTGCGAATCGTGATCCATGAGGGGAAGAATCGACAAGTCCGGCGAATGTGCGAAGCGATCGGACACCCTGTGCGCCGCCTTGTTCGCACGCGCATCGGGCCGATCAGCGACCGGACACTCCAGCCGGGTAAGTGGCGCGAATGGACCGACAGCGAACGCAACGCGATGGTGGCTGCAGTCGCCACTACGATCGAGCGCCGTGATTGACCAACGCCGTGCCAACGTCATCGGGCTCGGCCTGATCGGCGGGTCGATCGCTGTGGCGTTGCGCTCGCGAGGTTGGCGCGTCTGCGGTGTCGACGACAGCGATCAAACCACAGCGAGAGCTGTCGAGCGCGACGTGATCGACGACGTGGGGCTCGACGTCGACGCCGAAATCACGTTCGTCGCTGTGCCCGTGCTTCAGGGGGCTGTCGCAGTGCAGCGGGCGCTTGCGGAGACGAACGGCATTGTCACGGACGTGGGCAGTGTGAAAGGTCCAATCTGCGCGTCGATCACCGATCGGCGCTTCGTTGGCGGCCATCCGATGGCCGGGAGCGAACGCGAAGGTCTAGACGGTGCCGATGCAAACCTGTTCGAAGGCGCGATCTGGGTACTGACACCGGACGACAATGCCGATGATCTAGTGTTTTCGCGACTGACCGCAACCATTGGGGAACTCGGTGCCGAAGTCGTCGCGGTCGCGCCGGGCCGTCATGATGATGTAGTAGCGGTTGTCAGCCACGTGCCGCACCTCACTGCGGCATCACTCATGACACTTGCCGACGATCGATCCATTGAACACGCGGCGCTGTTGCGTCTCGCTGCTGGCGGCTTCCGCGATATGACGCGCGTGGCGAGCGGCCGTCCGGACATCTGGTTGGACATCTGCGAGGAAAATCGAATCGCAATCGTGGGTGCGCTCAGTCAGCTCATCGACGAACTCAGTGCTGTGCGCTTGGCGATCGACACGGGTCGGCGAAAGGATCTCCTCGATCGTCTCGATCGAGCGCGAGAGGCGCGGGCAAACCTTCCGAGTCGCGTTGTACACCCCGAAAGTCTTGCGGAGGTACGGATTCCGATTCCGGACCGCGCCGGAGCGGCGGCAGAGGTGTTCGTCCTCGCTGCTGAGCTCAGTGTCAACATCGCAAACTTCGAGGTGGTCCACGCAGCGGAGCGCAACCAGGGCGTCGCTGTTGTGCTCGTCGACCTGGCTCACGTCGATGTGTTGCGTGGCGGCCTCATCGCTCGAGGCTTCCGCCCGTCCGTGCAGGCCCTTACATGATCGAAACATGCACCGTTCGGTTAGCAGAGGGACCTGTTATCGCCGACGTTGCCGTCCCACCGTCGAAGAGCATTGCGAACCGAGCGCTGATCTGCGCTGGACTAGCGAGCGGCGAATCCGAAATCGTCGGTCTCGCGCCTGGTGACGACACCAGCGCAATGGTTGAATGTCTCAACGCACTCGGTGTACCTGTTGGAGTCTCCACCGACCGAGGCCTATCGGTTGGCACCGTCGTGGGCACCGGTGGGGCGTTGCCCGTAGGCCCCATCAGCCTCGATACCCGACTTGCCGGCACGACGTCACGTTTTGTCACGGCTCTCGCCTCGCTTGGCCCCGGCCCCTACCTGATTGATGGCGCATCACCGTTGCGGGCCCGACCGATGGGTCCGTTGCACGACTCGCTGCACGCGCTCGGCGCCCGCCTCGAGCCAGAAAATGAGTGGGGCCACCTGCCGGTAACGGTCTCTGGGCCGGTCGGCGGTGCCGATGCAATCGTGATGCCCGGAGACGTGTCCAGCCAATACGTCACCGCACTGATGCTCATTGCGCCGCTAATCCGTGATGGGCTTTCGTTGGGGTTGTCGACCGACTTAGTCAGTCGACCCTACGTCGAGATCACAAAGGCCGTGATGAGATCGTTCGGTGCAATCGATGTGCACATCGCCCATCGGCATGTCACCGTCGCAGAGAGCGGCTACCGTGCCACCCGCTACGAGGTTGAGCCTGACGCATCGTCGGCCAGCTATCCACTCGCAGCGGCGGCGATCGTGGGTGGCGCTGTCAGAGTCAGGGGCCTCGGCCGCAATTCCTTACAAGGCGATGCCGTGTTTTGCGATGTCCTCGAACAGATGGGATGCCTCGTCACGACCGGGCCGAGCGACATCGTCGTCATGCGCCGGCGCGACACCCCCCTACGCGGCATCGACATTAATATGTCTCACATCTCCGACCTCGTCCCGACGCTGGCCGTCGTGGCAACGCAGGCAACCACTCCGACGCGCATTACGGGCGTGGGCTTCATTCGTGAAAAGGAGAGCGATCGACTCGGTGATCTCGCTGCCGAATTAGCCAAACTCGGAGCCGCGGTCACTGTCGAACCAGACGGTCTGCTGGTCGCTCCGAGCGACCTGTTGCACGGCGCACGTCTGGACACCCACCATGATCACCGCCTGGCCATGTCGTTCGGATTACTCGGCCTCGTGGTCGATGGCATTGAAATCGTCGATCCTGGTGTGGTGAGCAAGAGCTGGCCAGGCTTTTGGGATGCACTCGACGCAATGCCGGCGAAACGCACGTGACCTATCGTCCACGTACAATCGTCGCTGCGTTTGACGTCGACGGGACAGTCACGGATCGTGACTGTGTCGTCCCCTTTATGCGAATCGTGACGGGTGCTCGGCGAATCGCACCTCGACTAGCCGCTCGACCGGATCGACTCGTCTCAGCACTCGCCCGTCGAGATCGGGATCAAATCAAGGCACTCGCTGCTCAAGCTGCGTTCCGAAATCGGCGAGATGACGACCTTGGGGCCCTCGGTGCGCAATTTGCCCGCGCTGTTCACGACGGCTGGCTTCGCAACGACACGGTCGAAGCCCTGCGTGGGCATCAAGCTGTGGGGGATCAGGTGGTCCTCGTGTCGGCCTCGTTCGAGGTGTACGTGCGTCCTCTCGGTGAGTTGCTTGGTGTTGACGATGTTCTCGCAACGCGGCTCGAACATGCCAATGGAGTTGCGACTGGTGCGCTTGACGGGTTGAACTGCCGCGGACCGGAGAAGGTGCGTCGTTTGCACGACTGGGTCGACTGTAAGTTCGGCGGACGATCGAACGTACGCGTGGTCGCATACGGCGACTCGGCGGGAGATCGCGAACTGTTGGCTGACGCCGACGAGGTGCACTGGATGACCTCCGACGGAAGTGCACCATGATGGCGCCGATGTTGCGCGCATTGCGCCCGAAGCAGTGGTTGAAGAACATTCTCGTATTCGCCGCGCCGGGTGCTGCAGGTGTGCTCGATAATGCGAGCGACTTCTGGACTACGACGATCGCCTTCATAGCGTTCTGCCTTGCAGCTAGCGGCATCTACGTCTGGAATGACCTCAACGATCTTGATTCTGACCGAGCCCACCCCACCAAACGCAATCGACCATTCGCCGCAGGTTTGGTGCCATTAGGCCTGGCCCGCATGATGGGGGTCGTGCTTCCGGTGGCCGCGTTGGCAGTCGCTGGATCCACCGGACGGTGGGAGACCGTGGCCGTCGTCGCCGCGTACATCGTGCTCGCGCTGAGCTACACGTTCAAGCTCAAGGAAATTGCGATTATTGACCTGCTCGCAGTGGCGTCCGGCTTCGTTTTACGGGCTGCTGGAGGCGCAGTTGCGGTCGATGTTCCGATGTCTCGGTGGTTCGTGCTCTGCGTGACGTTCGGGTCGCTCTTCATCGTGGTGGGCAAGCGTTACGCCGAGTTCCAAGAGGTGGGGGTTGGCTCGGGAACACGAGTCACGCTTGATGCGTACACGCCGGGCTTCTTGCGGATGCTGCTGTCAGTCAGTCTCGGTGGTGCGCTGCTTAGCTACTGCGTGTGGGCGTTTGAGACCGCTGAGGGGAACGATTTTCCGTTTTACGAACTATCGATCGTCCCGATGATCGCCGCGCTGTTCCGGTATTTGCTGGTCCTTGAGCGCGGCGAAGGATCGGCACCTGAGGAGGTCTTTGCGAGTGATCGGGTGCTTCAGCTCGCTGGCCTCGTCTGGGTGATTATCTATGGAGTGGCGGTGTACACGGCATGAACCAGGAACAGCCAGATTTGGCAGGGACGATGGAGCTCGTCGCCAACGTCGAAGGATGGATGAGCCCCGGCCAGGCTGCAACGCTGTTCGAAGCGGCCGTCAATTGCCCGAGCGGTGGAGTGATCGTCGAGATCGGGAGCTTCCGAGGCCGCTCGACGATCGTCCTGGCAACCGCCGCCGACCCCTCGGTCCAGGTCGTGGCGATCGATCCACATGCCGGAAATGATCGCGGCCCGCAAGAGATCGACGGCTTCGAGAACGAGGCCGCCGATGACCACGGGTTGTTCGCGGCCAATCTTGCTGCAGCGGGTGTTGCAGACCGAGTGCGTCATATACGGGAATTTTCCGATGCGGCGCTCGATGTGATCGACCATGAAATCGACGTGCTGTACATCGACGGTGCTCATCGGTATGCGCCGGCGCGAGCTGACATCTGCGCGTGGGGTGATCGGGTCAACGACGGTGGCACGATGTTGATCCACGATTCGTTCTCCTCGGTCGGGGTGACTCTGGCTATCCTTCGTTCCCTTGTCTTCGGAGGGCGCTTTCGCTACGTCGGTCGAGCCCGTTCGATGACGATCTATCGGGCGGATCTTTCGGCGAATACTTCGGCTCGGCTGCGCAATGCTGGCCGTCAACTCGCTCAGCTGCCCTGGTTCGTCAGGAACGTCGCGCTGAAAGTGCTGATTTCACTCAAGCTGGTGACTGCCGAATGGCCCTACTGACGGCACTCTGCAGCAGTAACCTTGTCATCTCGTGAAGACCGAACAACGCGCACTGACCGGCTGGGGCCGGACCGCTCCGACCGTTGGGACCCTTGTGCGCGCTACTGCCGACGAATTGAGCTCCGACGCTGGACTCTCGGCCACCGTTGGCGCCCGGGGAGCAATCGCCCGTGGACTCGGCCGGTCCTACGGTGATTCGGCTCAGAACGGCGGCGGAGTGGTCGTCAAGCTTGTTCCGGGAGCAGACCCGATCCGCGTGGATCACGACGCCGGCCTCGCCCATGTCGATGGCGGCGTAAGTCTGGATGTATTGCTTCGAGAAATCGTTCCACAGGGTTGGTTCGTACCGGTGACACCCGGGACCCGGTTCGTCACGGTCGGCGGCTCAGTTGCGAGCGACATCCACGGAAAGAATCATCATGCTGATGGTTCCTTCGGAGCCCACTGCACCAGGCTCGGCATGTTGATGGCCGACGGATCGCATCGATCGATCACGCCTGGTAGCGACCCTGACCTCTGGTGGGCGACCATCGGCGGGATGGGTCTCACCGGTCTGATCACCGATGTGACGTTCCGAATGATTCCGATCGAATCGCGCCACTGTGTCGTGGATACCGAGCGCGTCCCCAACCTCGACGCTCTTCTCGAGAAGATGGAGACGAGCGATCATCTTTATCGGTACTCGGTCGCGTGGATTGATCTGGTCGCAACCGGAAAGCACCTCGGCCGGTCGGTGCTGTCGATGGGGAACCACGCATCCCTCGATGATCTACGTGAGCTTCGCCCCAAGGCGGTCGACAATCCACTCGATTTTGACCCGACGACGTTCCCCGACGTCCCGAACGGTGTTCCCAACGTTTTGAACCGCTTGGCGGTACGGGCTTTTAATGAGCTGTGGTATCGCAAGACCCCTAAGCAACATCACGGCACAGAGTCACTTACTGGCTTCTTCCATCCGCTCGATATGGTCGGCCAGTGGACCCGGCTTTACGGCAGCGGCGGGTTCCTCCAGTACCAGTTCGTGGTGCCCTTCGATGCTGTCGACACGATGCGGACGATCGTTGCCAGGATCGCTGCCGAAGGACACGCGAGCTTCCTGGCGGTCCTCAAAAGATTCGGCGCCCAATCGGGTGGGTTCCTCAGCTTTCCGACGCCCGGATGGACCCTCGCACTCGACTTGCCGGCCGGTGTCGCTGGCCTCGGTCGGCTGCTTACTGAACTCGACGAGTTGGTGCTCGGCGCCGGCGGTAGGCATTATCTCGCCAAGGACGCGTTCGCAACTCCTGAGGTGGTGCGCCGCGGCTATCCCCAACTTGCCGAATGGAAGAAGATTCGCAACGCAGCCGATCCAACCGGAGTTTGGGTCAGTGACCAGGCACGCCGCCTCGAACTTGTCTGATCAGGGCACCGCAACCAACCCTCCACCGAATGGAAACCATATGATGAACGCTTTCGACCAGCCCCAAAATATTCTCGTGCTCGGCGGACGGAGCGACATCGCCCATGCGATCGTAAGGCAACTTGCGTCGCCGGCGTTGAGGTCGGTGGTATTGGCTCACCGTGGCGGCGACACCATCGAATTGAATGGTGTCGACGATTCGGTTGCTGTGCAGTGCGTTCCGTTCGACGCAACCGACCGCACAGCACACGCAGCGTTCGTCGACGGCATCGTGGCCGAGCACGGCGACATTGACATCGTGATCCAAGCGTTCGGTCAGCTCGGTGGCCCCGAGGTGAACACCGACCCCACAGCAGCGGGAGACCTCGTTGACGTCAACGTGGCCGGAGCCGTCAGCTCCGGTCTGGCCGTTGCTGCACAGCTCCGCACCCAGGGCCATGGCGTTCTCGTGGTGCTGTCGAGCGTCGCCGGAGTACGCACGCGACCCTCAAACTTCGTCTACGGGGCCACGAAGGCAGGCCAGGATGCATTCGCGACTGGGCTCGGCCACGCGCTCGCCGGCTCAGGTGCGCGTGTGATGACGGTGCGTCCAGGATTTGTTCGATCCACCATGACCGAGGGGTTGAACGAGGCTCCGTTCTCCTGCGATCCCGGCGACGTTGCTGACGCGGTCGTCGCCGGCCTCCGCAATCGCAAATCAGTCGTCTGGGCGCCAGGCGTCCTGCGTTACGTGTTCGCCGTGTTGCGTGTCGTTCCCGGTTTCGTGTGGCGCAAGCTCGACAGCTGACGACCGGTCGACCGCAGCTTCGAACGCAGCACCTGCTTCACTGCCGCACATTCAGCCAGTTTCAGCCCGATGTCCAACGAGCCTGATGAGCGGTTCATATCGACTACATCGGCATCGACGGATCGCACGTGACAAAGTCGTCGCACAAGCCAGCGATGCGTTCCCGGCTCACTGCCTGATCGGGCGACTTCATCGCCGTGCCACCACCCATGGCTGTCCCAGGGCTGTTGCCGTGACGACCCGCGACATTTCGTCTGTGGCGCCGCGAAAAGCGACCCGCTGACGTGGGTACCTAATCACTTCGCGAGGTCTTCCGGGACGGGGACGACCGGGTACAGGCCATCGACGTCGGCGCCGCTGATGCCGCCGCCCCCCTCACAGCGTTCGAATAGCAGGATCAGGTTCGACTCGTACTGCCCGACGAGACAGAAGTTGTCCGCGATCGCCTGGTTGTGCTCCTGCGACTGACGTTTGACTGAGGTGTTTGGCTCGAGCCACCCTGACCAGAAGTTGGTCAGAACGACGAAGTCAGCCTGCTCGATCTCTTCTGCGAGACCGGAACCTTCAGCATCGGCCAGCCCTGGGTCCATCTCGATGAAGTATGTCGCCGGATCGAGTTCGTCGAAAAGGAAGTAAATTGACACGTCGCTGTAGACCGTCCGGCTTAAGTCGGCTGTCCCGACGATCAGCCTGTCGCCCGGCTCGCTCCGTGCTTCGAGGTCAGGGATCATTGCGATCAGCGCATTTGCCACTTCCGGGTTTCCGAACCAGAACTTGCGACCCTCGCGCTCAACCAGAAACGGCAGTGGGAGATCGCCAACCGACACCCGGGTGTGCAGCAGATAGTAGCGGTACGTGTAAAACGGGCTCACGATCAGCATCAACGCCAGAACCACTGCCGTTCCGCTCACTACCCAGACGCGGACCATCGGCCCCGTGCGCTCGGCGTTGCGAAGGGACCGGCAGACGGCGTGGGTAATCAAGGCCGCAAATAGCGGCCATGACACCATTGCCACCCACGCCAGGTGTGTGGAATCCGGCCTCTGGAGTGCTTGGGGCAGGATTCCGAGGCCTAAAACGCCAGCGATGAACAGAGTGTCGATCTGCGAGTTAGAGCCGTCACGACGACGGAGCCACCAGGCTGACGCCGGAACCGTGATGGCAATGATGATCACTGCAAAGAACCAGAGGAAAAGCTGTTGGCTCGCCAACGGTGCCGGGAGAGGCCAGTAGGGCGGCACCGCCTCAGCGACAGCTTGGAGCGCGCCGTCGAGCTCACCGAACGACGGTGGACTTGGCAATTCTCGACCGGGCCGGAGCCGCACGACGGGATCGACGACAATCCCGTCGATCACCGGACCGGGTCCTGCAACAACCAGATGGATCCACATCGGGGTCAAGCCGACGAATGCGCCGATTAGTACCGGGCGCAGCGCCACAGAGCGGTGAATCCACCCCGCTGCGAGGAAGGTGAGCGACACCGCGAGCACTATGTCGGGCCGGAACGACAGGGCGAATCCACCGAGCAGGCCGGCAACCGCCCACGCCCAGACGTTTCCAGTGTTGCGGGCGCGAATCGCGAAGACTGCCGCCCAGAGTGCGAGCGCAACAGCACCGTGCCACGCAAGGGCAGCGAGCCCGATCGGCGTCATCGTCAACAGGGCGGCAATGACGCCCGCTCCGACTGCGGTGATTCGACCCCAGGGGCGCGTGAGGGCGTACAGCGCGAAAACGATCGCGAGATTCTGGACCAGCGCAAAGATCCGCTCGGCTTCGAGTGTGTAGCCGAACACCCGGTACCAGCCAGCGAGGACATGGAGCGCTCCAGGTCCGTATAGGTGCAGAAAGTCAACGTTCGGGACCCGCCCTTGTTGCACGAGGCGCGGGAACACAAGCATAAACCCTTCCTCCATCGACGACCCGGGAGCCCGGAGCAAGCCCCGCACAGGGAGCAGACAGAAGGAAAGCAATGCGCCGACGGCGACGGCGCCGCGGACACTCCACCGCGGTCGGCCACCGAACACGAATGGCGTTCGGGTGGTGGGGATCTCGGTCGGGTCGGACAAGCGCCCGCATAGTACCCACCGCGAGGGTGAGCAACGGCGTATCGTCTGTCTTGATGTCGGCCGCACCCCATGACGATGCGCTCGAACGCCTGCAGCGCGATGCCGATGATCTACGTGCGCATGGCGTGCGGCGTCTTCATGTGTTGGCGTGGCGTGATCTCGATGATCCCGATGCGGGTGGCTCCGAGGTCCACGCCGACGAGTGCGAGCGCCGGTGGGCCGCAGCGGGACTCGACATCGTCCATCGCACGTCAGCGGCAGCCGGGCAGCCGGCGACGGCAGACCGCAACGGGTATCGAGTAGTTCGCCGAGGGAGCCGCTACTCGGTTTTTCCGCGGACCATCGCGTCGGAACTGACGCGACGGATGGGCCGCTATGACGCTTTGGTGGAGGTGATGAACGGCGTACCGTTCTTCTCGCCCGTCTGGTGCCGACAGCCACGAATTCTGTTCCTCCACCACGTCCACGGGCCAATGTGGGACCAGATTCTCCCAGGATCGCTGGCAGCGTTCGGCAGGGCACTGGAGGCCCGTGTCGCCCCACCCATCTACCGCCGGAGCCTCACGGCAACACCGTCTGACGGAACCCGGGAAGAGCTAATTGAACTCGGATTCGATCCCGAACGAATCGTGGCGGTCCCCAACGGCACCGACCAGCGGTTCTCACCCGAAGGAGAACGAACACTGCACCCCTCAATCGTGGCGGTCGCGCGACTCGCACCGGTAAAGCGGTTTGGGTTACTGCTCGACGCTGCGGCAGCGGCACGCGAGCAGGTTCCGAATCTGACGCTGACGATCGTCGGCGACGGTCCCGAACGTTCGGCACTGGCCGAGAAGGCCGAACGCTTGGGCGGCAGGGACTGGGTGGAATTTGCCGGACGAATCGACCATGATGCATTGGTCGACGCCTACCGGCGTTCCTGGATCGTCGCGAGCGCCTCACTCGCTGAGGGGTGGGGCCTGAGCCTGACAGAAGCGGCCGGTTGCCGCACTCCCGCAGTAGCGACCGACATCCGTGGCCACCGCAGCTCGGTTGTCGATGGCGAGACTGGCTTACTCGCATCCCCCGATGATTTCGGCGATGCGATCGTCCAGGCGCTTACCGATCACGACCTTCGCGCCCGGCTGGGAGACGCAGCTGAGCGGCGGGTGCGAGCAATGACCTGGGATGCGACCTCCGCCGGCGTGCTGTCGGTGCTGCATCGTGCGGCCGTCACGTCCAATGGCGACAGCTAGGATCCGGAGCCTCATGCGTAGCGTTGTCGTGCTTCCGACATACAACGAAGCAGAGAACATCGAACGGTTCCTCCGAGCGGTCCGTGAGGCGTCTCCCGATACCGACGTGCTGGTGGTCGACGACGACAGTCCGGACGGTACTGGAGCACTAGTCGAGAAAATTGACGCCGAACTCGGCCGAATCAAATTGCTGTCACGTCCTGGCAAACGCGGGCTGGGAAGCGCTTATCGCGATGGTTTCGCCCACGTCCTCCAAGCCGATTATGACGTCGTTGTCACGATGGACGCCGACCTCTCGCACGACCCGGAACAGATCCCCGATTTCCTCGACAAGATCACGGATGGTACCGACCTTGTCATCGGATCACGGTATGTCACTGGTGGCGGCACGACCGACTGGCCCGTCCGCCGACAGTTGCTCTCAAGGTGGGGCAACGCGTACACCCGCACGATCCTCGGCGTGTCACCTCGCGACTGCACCGGTGGGTACCGGGCCTATCGCGCTACATCGCTGCAAGCGATTGACCCGGCCGCAACCAGCGCGGAGGGGTACGCGTTCATGACCGAGCTCGTGCGACGCATGTCGGCCATGGATGCCACGATCATCGAATTACCGATTGTCTTCCGTGACCGCAAGCTCGGAAAGTCAAAAATGTCGGGCCGGATCATCATCGAATCGATGATGCTGGTGACCCGGTGGGGTATCGGCGACCGCCTTCGTCGACTCCGATGCCGATGATCGACCGGGTGCGCCAACAAGTGGATGCGCTGTCGGCCCGGACACTTGTTGCTGTCGCGTCCTTGGCGGTGGCGCTTCCGCTCCTGGTTGCTGTTGTCGCGCTCGCACAACGCCGTTGGTATCCGGTCCTTGACCTCGCAATGACCGAATTCCGGATCCAGGACGTCGGGACGCGACAGACCCCGTTGATCGGTTTGCCGGGCCGGATCGGTGAACTCCCCGACCAGGGAAGCCATCCGGGGCCGCTGAGCTTCTGGTTGCTCGCCCCCGCTTATCGGCTGTTCGGGGGATCGGCCTGGGCGATGGAAGTTGCGACGGTGTCGGTTGCACTCATGTGGATTGCGGTCGCAATGTGGATCGGTCATCGCCGACTCGGGCGGGCGGGAATCGCTCTCGTCGCGGCGATCATCGCGATTCTCGTCCGCGGCTTTGGATTGTCAGTGTTGAGCCAACCGTGGAACCCGTACATGCCGCTACTCGCCTGGCTCGTGGTACTGCTAGGGGCCTGGGCCGTACTCGACGGCGACGACATGATGTTGATCCCGCTCGTCGCAGCAGCATCGTTTGCTGCGCAGACGCACATCCCGTATCTCTTAATGGCCGGAGCGATCGGCCTGGTCGCCGTTGTCGTCGTCCTGGTGCGCTGGTCGCGTACCAGGGGCTCTGACGAGCGGTCATCACCGCCGCGTAGCGTCCTCGTAACTATCGCTGTGTTCGTCGTGCTCTGGCTGGCACCGCTCGTCGATCAGATCCGTCGGAATCCGGGCAATATCAAGCGCCTGCTCGATCACTTCGGGAGTCCGGACGAGGAGCCCATCGGGTATGGCGCCGGCATCCGGTTGATGCTTCGACACCTGGATGCTGTGGGCGCGCATCTCGGGTTGCTCGTTGGTCAGGAACGATTCCTGGAAGAGGGCTTCGATCCCGACGGCCCGATCTGGGCAGGGATGCTCCTGCTCGCAGCGTGGATCGTGGCATGCTTCGTGGCGTTCCGGCTTCGACATCGCTCGCTGGTCGCACTGCACTCGCTGCTCGCAGTCACACTCGTCCTGACCACGATATCGATGTCTCGGATCTTCGGTAAGCGCTGGTACTACCTCACGCTCTGGGCCTGGGTAACCACAACGCTGCTGATCGTGGCGACGCTGTGGACAGCGGTCGCCTGGCTCCGCTCTTACCATCCGAACGTCGGGCGCCGGATCAGCCGGGCCGGAATAGCCACTACCGGCGTGCTGGTGGCACTGATCGTGACTGCGAGCATGATCGTGCTCGCCCCATCCACTGACCATCCGGAGGAGTACCTCGGCGACACGTTGGGCGAGTTGGTCGACCCGACTGCGGCTGCGCTCGACCCCGAAGGCACCTATGTCGTCGAATGGAAGGACGCCTACTTCTTCGGCAGTCAGGCGTTCGGGCTCGTCAGCGAGCTTCGAAGAGCGGGTTACAACGTCGGTGCCGGGGAGTTCTGGACGGTGCCGGTCACGCCGTCTCGGGTGGTACCCACCTTGTCGGCTGACGATGCTTTGGTGTTCGTTACGGGCGGGTTTGTCGAGCAGTGGCGGTCCGACGACCGGTTCATCGAGTTGGCGAGTGTCGACCCGCGCAGCGCCGAGGAACTCGTTGAGTACGAGTACCTGCGATCCGACCTGATCGTCGATCTTAAGGCGAGCAGGCTTGACGATCTGGTGCCGCTTGTCGACACCAATCTTTTCGTACTCAACATCGACCAGCGGATCAGCGTCACCGCTCGGGCGCTGATCGCCCGCATGATCAGAGTGGGACAGGAAACTGCAGTGTTTCTCGGGCCACCTGGCACGTCCGTCTGACCGCCGGCTTGCTCCACCAAGGCCCTCGTCTCCGATCCACACACCCGCAGCGACGTCCTCTTCCCCCAAACGACAGCAAAATGCCGGTGGATCGTGACGGCTGGCGTCATGATCGGCTGAAATTTCAGAGATCAGGGTGAGGGCGCTCAACTCGGGAGGAAGAATTGTGGTGGATCAAAGGGCGCCGCAGATGTCGCCCTCGGCGAAGAGTGCGTACGCAGAATCGATCCAAATGTCGACGAGCGCCCGTTGTTCCGGCTCAAACAGATCGAATTCACGACGAATGATTGCGTCGAACGCCGACTCCAGATCGGTTCCGATGGCCGGAGCGAGCTCAGCGGCAGCGTCCTCGATCAGCTGCCGTACGGCGGCGTCAGCGTCGGTGGTGAGCAGGCTGGCTTCTGCGAGCAGGCACTCAGGGCCTCCGAATGTGCGAGCAGCAACTCCTTCGAGCTGGAAGATCCTCGTGGGCTCCGTGCCGTCGGCGCGGCGAGCCTCGCCGAGTTGTCGGACCATGCCCTCGTCGTCGACACGGAACTCGATGTCCCCCTCCTGGAGCCACATCATCATCGTTGCGCTGTACGGCTCGTAGATCCGTAATGTCGAGATGTCGTAGAGGACTGGAGCAAAACCATCGAGCTGCTCGAGGTGCGGCTTTATCCGACTCATCGTGGGCGAAGTCTTAAAGTCGGCGGTCGGTCCAGATGGTTGCGCAAGGAACGGGATATTCATTGCTGACACGACCACAATTAACACGCCAACAACGATGTTGATACGGCGATCGAGGCGCCCGGCGAGACCGACCTTCTGACATTGACGTGCTTCCCACGCGCTGACTCCGAGCCAGACGATGACGAGATGGACGAAGGCCATCAGCGGCCACTCCCACCGCACGTGATGAGGTGACAGCCCGACCAACCCGATCGTAAGGCGGCTCAACGCAAGCACTGAGCCGATCAGTACCACGATCGCGACGATCCCGGCGGTCGCTTCCGCTCGTCGCCGTCCGTTGTGAGCAAGCCATGTCAGGCCGATCAGTATCGCCGTGAGGACCGTGAGGCCGAGGACGGCAGCCCACAGCGGCAACACGCCAGGCACATCGAGCGTCCGGCCCTCGGCAGTTTCGGTGATCTTGGTGCCGACAACGGTTGTCGAGTAGCCAGCGCGACCCCAGAACGGCGGCCGTACACCGAGGCTTGCGACGATCTGGGCGGCGTTGCCGAGGCCGAGAGTGAAGTCGCCACCCGAGGAATTGCCGAGCAGGCGCGACATGTTGCCTTTGCCGGTACCGAAGAACTGCTCCCACAGCGACGGAGCCCACAACACTGCGATGATTGCGATGCTCATGCTGACCGGACGTCGCCACTGCGATGAGTCGACCTCGTGGCGCTTCCAGATCCTGACTCCGCCGACGCCCAGTAGCAGGAAGACGAATATGTAGGCGTAGGAAATGTGCGTTTGGAGGAGCAAGGTCGCCGTGAAGGCGGCCCACGGGAGAAGTCCGTCGTCGCCGGCGGCGATTCCCACTGCGATGATCAGTAGCGCAATGAACGCAAAGATCAGCGCGTTCGGCTGCCAGATGTCGATCAGTAGTTCGCTGCCCATTGACCAGGCCATCAGCGCAGTGGCCAGCAATGCCCATCGCTGGAAAGCCCAACCACCGACACGGTGCGCAGCGGCAGAAATAACGCACACCATTGCGATATTGATGAGCGCCACGCCTATGGCCGCAGCCGGACCGGGCGCTAAAAAATAGGCGAAAGGAGCGACCAGCCAGTCGTAGAGCGCTCCCGGATTGTTTATATCCTCGCCAACGCTCAGTGACGCAGAAGTCCAGGACCCGAGGAATGGGTGGTTGTCGGTCCACACATCACGAGTCCGGATGAACAGCAGGGCGTTGTCGCCGATAGGGAACCAGTTACTGCGTAAAGCACGCAGTACAGCGGTGACAAAGGGGACAATAATGATGGCGGTTGCAGCCATGCGTAGGCGCCTTGACGGCTCGGCAACGTCCACCTTCTTGTCGCGCATTTCGCTGCCTGAGACCTCGTTGCCGTGATCTCCGTAGCCGTCGTTACCGTCGCATCGGACTTTTCCTTCTGCGGCGGTGACGTCGACGCCTGTCACGTCGTCGAGGTCTTCGGTCGGCACACTGCGATCGTATCCAGCCACCACGACGAGTACGGTTGATCGGCGGTGGACAAGGTTGAGGATCGAGTCGGAAGTGGGTCGCAGGTTGACGAGCGACCCGACGTCGGCGCGACCTATCAGCTGGCCTACCAACCGGCGCTCGATGGCGTTCGCGGCGTCGCCGTGGTACTCGTGGTCGTGTTCCACCTCGATGTCGGCGTGTTTGATGGCGGCTACCTCGGGGTCTCGGTGTTCTTCACGCTTTCTGGCTTCTTGATCACGGCGTTGCTGGTCGGCGAGTGGAACTCGCCTGGTGACGGCACGCAACGCGGAATCGGCCTCGGCCGGTTCTACGTGCGGCGGATCAAACGGCTCATGCCGGCGGGTATCGCCACCTTGCTCGCTGTGGCGGCACTCGCGGCGGTGGGCCTATTGGCTCGCACGCCAAGGTTGCAGGGTGATCTCACCGCAGCGGCGTGGAATGTCTTCAACTGGCGTGAACTATGGTCGGGAGACTCGTACGCCGAGCTCTTCCAGCAGGAAAGCGCAGTCGCCCACTTCTGGTCTCTAGCGATCGAAGAGCAGTTCTACCTCGTCTGGCCGTTGACGATGCTGTTCCTATTCAAGCGCTGCGGACTCGGACGGCACGGTTTACTGCGAGTTTTGGGCGTGCTATTCCTGCTGTCGGCGGCGACGGCACTGATGGCATCGCCCGAGGTCGCGTACTTCGCGACGTGGACCAGAGCCAGTGAAATCCTCGCGGGAGCGCTGCTAGCTGTGTGGATGTCGACGTCGTCTCGCCCGACCTGGCCGAATTGGTGGCGGTGGTTGCCGGCCGCGTCCTTGTCGATCATCGTGGTTGCCGCGATCGTGACCCCGACGGCGACCGGCTGGGCCTACGAAGGAGGCCTCCCGGTCTTCGCCTTGGTCAGCGTGGCCTTAATCGCCGGCCTGCAGATACCCAGCCACACGACACGGGCGATGTCGTGGCTGCCATTGGTCTCGCTTGGCAAGGTGAGCTACGGCGTATACCTAGTTCATTGGCCGGTTTTCGTCGTCCTCGACGAGCAGCGAGTCGGCGTTGGCGGTTGGTCGCTGGCTGTGTTCCGACTGGCGGTGACCGGCATCATTGCCGTGACGATGTTCTTCGTTCTTGAACGTCCGATCCGCCAGTCGCAGCGTTCGGTCCGCCCGATCGTCGCCGCGGGGTGCGCAGTCCTCGCGATGTCGATTGTCACCGTGGCCGCCTTCGCAGTGAGCGACGACACGATCGTTGCCGATCCGGCGCCTGCTGTGCTCGGCGGCGAGGCGATGATGGTGCTGGATTCGCCACCGGAGACAACAGCTGCGACAGCGCCTGCGACCTCCATCGTTTCCGGTCCGGTTGCCGATTGGGCCGCAACGCAGGCCACCACCTCGACGACCACGACCACAACGACGGTGCCCGCTCCACTTCCGACCACTATCGCCGTGTTCGGTGACAGCGTGCCCGCCTGGTTGCTGCGCGACGCTGCAAGTTCGTTCGACCGTTCGGACGTGGTTATCTTGAACGGGGCGAAGGAGGCGTGTGACGGCATGGTCGACCTCCCCGTCGGACGTGACCGGCGCAGGACCGAGCTCCGGCCTCCAGATGATTGTCTCGACTGGACTGTCAGCTATCCGCAGACGCTGGAAAACGCCGCCGAAACCGATCTTGCGCTGCTCGTGGTGGGCCAGGCGCCTGTGGTCGACCACCTGATCGACGGTGAGTGGCAGGGCCCTTGCGACTCCATCGACTGGTATCTCGATGACCTGGATCAACGTGTCGAGTTCCTTCGCGGTGAGGGCGTGCAACCAGTCCTCGCGATCCCGGCTCGCTACGGGGAACGCGTAGCGTTCATGGTCGACGATGACCATCGCGAACGGGTGGGGTGCGTTCGTTCGGCGCTGTTGGGCTTCACGCTTCGTCATAACGTCGACAACCTCGACCTTGACCCGGTGCTGTGCCCCAACAACGATTGCGATGCCCGCCGCGATGCCGACGGGATCCATGTTGGTCCGGAGTTCGCCCCGCTCGTTCTCGATGAGATCCTCGACGACGTGCTCGCACTCGTCGACACAGCCCTATAGAACAACGACTGCGACCGCAAGCGTCGCGCCCGACACAGCGAGCCACAGGAGCGCAGTGCGGCCAGGGGACCAGGTCATCGCCCGGACCGGTTGTTCGATCGCGACGTGGAGTACAGCGGCCGCGGCCAACGACACCACTACCTTCAGCCCGAGCAGCGGCCAGCGGTCGAGACCGGTTCGATCCTCGGTGAGGACGAGAATGACGGGCCAATGAACGACATACCAGCTATAGCTGAGACGTCCGATTGCGACGGTCGGCTGGGTCGCAAGCGCCCGTGTGAGCGGTGACGGCACGAGTAACGCGGCCACGAGCACGGCACTCACCAACGAAATCACTGCGTATCCGCCGTGTAAGAGCCAAGGCGGGTCGTAGTCCGTCGTGAGGGCCAATCCGAGCAGTGTCGCGGCGGCAATCGGCCCGGCGATGGCCAGATGCTTCGAGTGCCGGACCGTGAGCGTCGGTCGCACGTGGAGCAGCAGCGCAAGTCCGCAACCGGCGAGCAATTCGCTGCCGCGGCTGTCGGTGCCGAATTCCAAGCGGTAAGCCGGTCCCGAGACCAGAATCTGGACGGCCAGAGAGGACGCCCAGCCGATCGCCACGAAAATCGATAGCGTCCGAAGCGGGCGGGCCGTGCGCCACGCGATCAACACCGCAACAGTCAGAATCACATAGAACTGTTCCTCGACCGCAAGCGACCAGTACGGACCGAGCGGACCGACGATCGTTCGCACTAAATCGTCCTCTCCCGCAATGATCACGTTCCAGTTCGACCATCCGAACAGTCCAGCGGCGGCCTCGGTCCACTGCAGACCCGGCCAGAACCGACTCGACGCCAGGACGGCACCGGCGATCACGACGATGGAGACGGGCGCGAGACGACGCAACCGGCGCGCCCAGAACTGACCGATCGCCAGCCCCCCTGGTGAAGATGACCTTCGAATCAAAAGCGTTGAGACCAGATAGCCCGAGAGAGTGAAGAACACGGACACGCCCAGGAACCCTCCAGGTGCCAGGCCGGCAAGATTTGACGTTGCGCCGCCGTGGTATAGCACTACGGCAACCACTGCGTACGCCCGCAACCCGTCTAGCGCTGGCCGATATTCGATCGGGCGGGTACTCACCCGTTGCGCTCGCGACCGGGAGGCACAAGCGACGCTCCCGCGACCAGAATGACCCCGAGCAGGGTCCAGCCGTGGAGCCACTCGAAACGGAGTGGCCAGCCGGCACCAGGGAACGGATTGTCGGAGCGAACGACGAAGGTGACGATCAACCCGACGCCGACGATGAGGGCTGCTCCGGTGATCCCGATCACGCGAGTGGCCCGCCACGGCGCGACGACCATTGCGAGCACCCAGATCGCTGCGACCGGCAGAGCCCAAACCCAGCCGATCAGAACAGCAGCAGCAGCGGCGGTGATCGAACCGGACGCGACCAGGGTATGACGCGTGGGCCGCTCCGACGGCGTTCGGAAACGTGCCGCGAACGGGTCCCCCTCTCGTCGCCGATCGCGCAGCGCGAGGACAAGACAGGCGAGAGCGGCCAGCCCTGAGAGGACAAACGCGATGTTCAGCGACCGTTGGACTGGCCATATAATCTCAACTCGCGTGAAATCGGTGGTGGGTTCGAGCCACCAGCCGTTCGCATTGCCGTCGATCAGGACGGGCGCACCGAGATCGTCGCCGCTGTCGGTCGCCTGCCATGCATCGTTGTATCCCTCTCCGAGGATGACCCAGCATCCGTTGGGGCAGGGCGGCACGTCGAGGGTGTGCTGGCGGGCGCTCGATTCGACGACGACCGTTTCGGTCGGGTCGATGGACGAGGATGGTGCCTCAGCGTTGTTCGTCGAGAAGACCACCCGGTCGACGTTGAAGCCGGTCTCGCTGCCTGCCGTTGAAACGACGGTGTGCGTCCCTGCGTCTAGCTCGACTCCTCCCGTACAGATCTCTGCGACGATCGGATCGCCGGCCAGCGCATCGGTCGCTGCCACGTCGAAGCTCATCCCGATTTCGATGCCGTCGAGGGCGACGAAATCCTCCGAACAGTCAACCGTCAGCCGTTCGACCGTTTGCACTGCTGGGGAGCTTCCGTCGAACAAGAGCTCTGATATCGCAGCAGGCAGCTGGACGGGTTCGTTGAACCGGCGGTTCTGCACAAAACGGGGATTGATTGCAACGATCTCGAACGTCACTTCGTCGAGTTCGATGGGACGCGGAAGATCGATTGGCGCACCGGCATCAGGCGGAACCTCAAGATCGAACGATCCGGCTGCATCGGTCATGCGCAGCGCGGTGATCGGGGAGTGGTCGCCACCGGGCTGGGCCAGCGTCAACTCGGTTGCCGTCCCTCCGCCGCGGAATGTGACCCGTTCACCCACTCCTGCGCCGAACTGTGTCGTCCACGCCGTGCTCGCGTCGTCATCGAATGCTGCGGCACCACGCGCTGCGGGAACTCCGACGAGATGCGAAGACGCTACGACCGATTCGCCCAGCAGGTTTGCGAGCGCGCGATCGTCGAGCCGTTGATCGAGGCGCAGTGTCACGGCGGGCGCCACCGTCAATGGTGCACTGAGCTCGAGTTCTCGGGCCAGTTTCGGCTCGGGGTCGTCGCGCCACCGGTCAGCCGATTCGATGCGCAGACGGGAAAGCACGATGTCGACGTTCGATGCCAACTCGGTCAGGCTGTTCACGTCAAGAGGCGGGCGGAGCAACTCGGTCGTAGCTCCGAGTCCGAAGTCGATCTCGGTGAAGCCGACGCCCCCGACTGCTTCACCAATCGGCGGTTGCGGAGTTGTCGTGTCAGTGATCGTAATCCGGACGACTCCGGTGGTCTCGGCATCAAGCTCGATCCGCTGACCCTCACCGCGGCGTGAACGTTCGTCGAGCGAATGCCTCACCGGGATCATTCCATCGACAGTGATTTCGACCTCGGTGATCGTTCGTTGTGATGGTCCGGCAGTGGGCTGCAGGACATCTATGCGGTCAACCGGTACTCCGTCGGCGACCGTGAGTTCGATGAACTCACCTACCGCCGGGGCACGATCGGCGACCAACCACGCGGTCGTTGGGTCACCGTCGATCGCCATGACGGGGCGATGCTCCGGCAGGTAGGCGAACGGCTCGCCGTACGAGCTGGCCTCGGCGCTCACCGGTCCGTTCTGGATCGACACCGTCTGGCGGTCCGGGTCATCATCGTTGAACACCGCAAGGCGTTGGTCACCGCTCTCGAACCGCAACACGTCTGACGCAGTATCTGCCGACTCGGTGAACCCGCTCACGTCTTGTGAACTCCGCCAATGGTGGGCACGGTCACGATTCGAGTCGGTGACGACGTAACGGTACGGCTCGGTGACGGTCGTTTCGGGAGCAATCGACGCGTCGTAAAGCACCGCCTCGGTGCCGTCGAGGACCCCGGCGGCAGCCGCATCGATGATGCCGTCGCCACTCCCGGCGAGGATCACGACGTCGTCCTTCACCCGCACGGTCGGAATCGGATTGGCGATCTCGACGAGGGTGACCGGTGCGATCGGCCTGCCGATGCGCGGGTCGCCGAGTGATCGGTTGTCGAGCATCGGAATCGTTGAGGCCATCACGAACGGATCGCCGTATGGAACCGCGTCGACGAGCCCGGCAGCGGTTGCCGCCTGCGACGTCAACTCGTCGGTGACGACTTCGGGACGGGCAAGCCGGAATCGGTCGTACGACACGTCGCCCGAGACCCAGATCGTATCGACGCCGAGGAATCGGGATACCGCGGCAACGGCCTTTGGCTCGATGGTGTCGGTCTGGAATCGATCGTCGAGCGCGAACACGAGATCCATCGCAGCAGGGCTGCCCAGCGGCAGAAGATCGCGCGTGACGAGTGGACGCTCGGTCAGTGCGGGAAGCGGTTGATCCACGGTGTATCCCCACTGAAACGCTCCGAATTCGGTCCCGGGGACTTGCAGGACTCGATAGCCGGCAGGGCGGGAGTCGAGCGCGTCCGCAGCGTCGATCCAAGCGGCTGGCGGATTCTGGTCGCGTTCCAGTGCAGGATCGACGAAACCTCCGGTGCGGAGCGCCGGCAGGGCGACCACGGCCGCCACCCCGATCGCAGCTGCCGTGCCGACTCGGAGGATCCGGGGTGATGCGTCGACGCTGGGAAGACGAACTGTCCCAACTCGGCTTACCAACAAGGCGACACCGAGGGCGAGCCCGAGCAGCATGACCGGTACAGCGCGCGTGCTGCTGCGAAGTGCGAGTGCGAGGCCACCCTCTCCGTCGCCGACGAACAGCGACATCGCCGGAGACGGGTCGTCGATTGGGTGGACGCCGACGCCGAGGACGATGCCAGTAGCGAACAGCAGCGCGGCGAATCGGCGGTGTTGCCATCGACCGAACACCAGGCCGACGACGCCGGCAGCGACGACGAAATACCCGATCAGGATCGTGCGGCCCGACGCAAGATGATCAATCGATGCCGTTGTCGTGGCGGCGTACGCATCGCGTACATAGAACAGCCAGTAGCCGAGGCCGCGGGTGACCTCGGTTGATGTCGAGGTGAACGACACCGCCTTGAGTGACTCCGAGTAGGCCAACACATCTGCCCCGTATCGGCCTTGGATGATCAACATCACGATCCACCAGAGCGACACGCCGAGACAGAGAACGCTGGTCTTGGCAGCGGTTGTTGCGGCTCGACGCCAGGTGATTGTGCCGTCCCAGGCCGCATGGATGAGCCACAACACCGGTGCGGGGACCACCATCGCCAATGCCGTCGCGTTGACCGCCCCGACCGTCAGCACCACAAGTGCAATCGCAGCCGGATATCGCCACCGACCCCGGAGGCTCGCCATGACGGTCAGACCCACGATCCAGCCGAGCCCGGCGTAGGGCAGTAGAAGTACGGAGGTTCGCGAGATGTAGGGAAGAATGAAGGGCGATAGCTGGTAGACGAGCGCAGCGGTGAGCGCAGCTAGCGGAGTGAAGCCGAGTACCCGAGTCATCCAGCAGACACCGAGCCCGGCGAGAAACAGCACCGTGCCGATCCAGAGGCGATGCGCTACCCAGTCGGGGAACCCCAACGTCTCGAAAAGCCAGAACCAGGGTCCGGTCGGCCACAGATATGCGATGTGTTGGTGGGGGACCCATCCGGCGAACTGGCGGGGGTCAAACGTGGTCGTGGCGTCGACCAGAAAGCGACTTGGGTTGAGATAGACGTAGAGCTTCGAGTCGGTTGGCATCCGTCCAGGCGCGGCGGTGAGTGCCGGCACGTAGGCGAGCAGCGCCAGGATCACAGCCGAGACCGCCGTCTGATGACGACGGAGACGTTCGATCTGCGTCACGTTCACCGTGCCGGGGGCAACAATCCGGACATACGTTTCGCTAGCTTCAACACACCCTGCTTTGAGCTCCGACGATGATGTGAAGCCTCGGCGTCGTCTGTGATCGACCGGTTCTCGACGAACCAGTCATAGCTCTGCGCGAACATTGCGTCGGTCGACCAGTTCGGGGTCCATCCGAGTCGTTCGTGGAGGTGCTCAATGTCGAACCACATCGACTTCGAGTACATCATCCAGTGGTACGGAGCAAAGGGCGTGATGCCGAGTCCAGCGGTGAACTTCATTCCGAATGATGCCGGCCCGGTGGGAAGCGATCGCACCCTGGCGCCGGTGCACGCGTGGGCGCAGAGCACTTCGAGGGTCTGGCGCATTGTGCCGAACCGGTCGGTCCCAACATTGAAGATCCCGGGGCCCTGCTGGGCAGCCGCTAGAGTGCAGACGTCGGCGAGATCGTCCGAGTGGACGAACTGGTATCGATTGCCGCCATCACCAAGGACGATGGGGTCTTTGCCGTCGGCGATCCACTCGAAGAGGATGCCGAAGATGCCCAGCCGACCGTGGCCGAGGATCGTGCGGGGCCGCACGATCGATACATCCAGACCATCGCGTGTGGCATCGAGGCACGCCCACTCTGCGGCGAGCTTTGCGTGTCCGTAGGCCTCCATCGGCGCCGGTACGGTGGTCGGAAGAACGGGATTTACTTTTGGGACACCGAACACTGCACTCGATGACGTGTGCACCACCTTGCTGACACCCGCCGCTGCGCTGGCTTCGAGTAGGTTCACCGTGCCATCGACGTTGACCGTTCGGAGTAGTTCGTGATCCTTGGCGAGTGGCACCTGTGCGACGTTGTTCAGGACCACGTCGATGCCGTCGACGGCATCGCGCACGACGCTGCGGTCACGGACGTCGCCTTCGATGAATTCAACATTGCCAGGACGGTCGTCGGCGTCGTTGAGGTCAAGTACTCGGACGTAGTGGCCCGCGGCGTGCAGCCTGGCGACGACGAGCGCCCCGAAGTATCCGCTTCCACCGGTGACTAAATATTTGGTCACAGTTCGATGCCTTGTTCGAGACACCAGCGGATGCTGTTGCGCATGCCGTCGACGAGCGCGACTTGGGGGTCGTACCCCAGCTCGTTACGAGCCGCGCTGATGTCGACCGCAATGTTCTTGTTCATCTCGCCGAGCACATGGAACTGCGTGATGTACTTGCCTGCTCGTTGGGTCAGGGTGTCGATCTTCTCGGCGACCGTCCCGACGACGTTGGGCAACCGGAACTTGTTGGGCTTCACATGGAACCCCTCGGACCGGAGCGCATCGCCGACCGTTTCGACGATCTCGTTCACCGTGTAGGGCTCGGCGTCGGCGATCCACCAGCCCCGTCCGGGCTCGGTGGCGACGAGTTCGGCGCGCACGATGCCCTCGATAAGGTTGTCGACGTAGGTCATCGATCGAACCTGGCCACCGTCACCGAGGATCGGGAACTTCCCGTTCTTGACCATTGTGAAGAATGTCGTCTGTCGGGCCGGCTGGTGCGGGCCGTAAAACCATGGCGGCCGCACCATGACGGCGTTGAGTCCCTTGCCGACGGCGTTGAGCACTGCGATTTCGGCGTCCTTCTTCGAACGGCCGTATCCGAGGTATGGGTGATACGGCTCGTCGTTTCTGAAGCGATCGTTGCGTGCACCGTTGCTGCCGAACGGGCTGTTCGACGACACGTGGACCACCCGGCGAACTCCGTGGCGATGTGCTGCGTCCATGACGTTTCGAGTGCCGACATGGTTGACGGCGTCAAATTCGTTCATCGATGCCGTCGGATGAATCACCCCTGCAGCGTGGATCAGATCTATCGGGCCGTCTCCGAGCCCGTCAAAGAGCCGGTCTAGCGATGCTCGGTTGGTCACATCACCGCGAATCAGTTCGATCGTTTTGGGAAGGTGGTTGGCATTCTCTTCGGACCGGACCAGTCCGCGCACCGAGCCGTTCCGGCCATGTCGACCGTCGCCGGCCAGCGCGGTGACCAGGCTTGTTCCGAGCCAGCCGGCCGCCCCGGTGACAATAGTCGCGGTCGGATGATCGATAGTTTGGACTTCCCTCATCGTCGAGTCGCCTTCACTCTGATCGTGCACCGGGGAGCCGTCGCGTGCATTGTCATCCCGCCCGATCGGCGCAATACCGACGGGCGTTACGGATCGCAATAGCCATCACAGACGCCTGTGGGTTGACGCCTGGCGCCTCGGGTAGCAGTGCCGCATCGTTCACGAAGACGTTGTCGGTGCCACGAACGAGGCCGTGGCTGTCGGTCGCACAGCGCTTGTCGTCGTCTCCCATCGGCGCTGTCGAACAGAGGTGAACTGTCATCACGCTGGCCCTCGCAACGGCGAACATGGTCGTCATCGCTGCCAAGTCGGCCCGGTCGCGCACGACCGGCGCACCCTTGAACGACGGATACACCTCCTTGGCTCCGGCCTCAAGCATCACCATCGCGAGACGCCCGAGTCCCTGACCGAGCAAGTCGCGGTCGCGTTTGGTGAGCCGATAGGTGACGAGGGGATCGCGCACGCCCGGAACGACCTGCACAAGCCCGCGCCCCTCGCTCGTTATCGCGGCGTAGTAGATCGCGAGCTCCGGCCACGATGTGACCGCCGAACCAAAGTCTCGCCAGTTGTCAGTGAGCGCGAGCGCCACGAGTCCAGGGTGGCTCGCAGAACCCCCGAACGAGATGTTCGGAGCGAATTCCTTGACCTGGAACACCGACACGTCATCGGGAGTGTTCACCACATCGTCGAACCGAGCCGCGAGCTTTACCGTGGGGTGGACGGCGAGGGTGCGGCCGACGCGGTGGCGAAGACCTGTTCGCTGCAGAATCGCCGGGGTTTGGATCGCACCGCCACAGACGATGACGTCGCGGAATGAGATCGTGACGGCATTTTGCCCGTCGGTCGCTGCGGTCATGTCGGTCAACTCGGCCGACACGGCTCGACGACCGGAACGAACGATCTTGTTGAGGCGGTGTTCGCACAAGATGCGTGCACCGGCGGCGAGCGCGCGGGGAAGGTAGGTCCGCGTCATGCTCTGACGATGTCCCTCGGTGGCCCCCGCCCCGTCGCGGTAGGTCATCCACCGCGGGATCTCGTCGTTCTTCCAGCCGAGTCGATCCGCGCCTCGGCGCAGGATGTCGCTGGCTGGCGTGTGCTCACCCGGCACTTTTTGCACGCTGAGCGTCGACTCGACTTCCTCGCAGATCGAAAGTACGTCGTCGGTGCTGAAATCCTTGATCCGATACTTGATTCGCCACGAGTCAAGCGTGGCTTCTGGTGGACGCCAATAGAGCCCACTGTTCACCTCGGTCCCACCGCCCGCACAGCGTCCTTCGGTGTAGGCGATTGATGGCATCCCGAGCGCCACGGTGACCCCGCCGGAACGGTACTGTTGGTCCATCTGATCAAGCGAGAACGGCACGACGCTGCCCTGCTCGACCCACGGGCCTTCCTCAACGATTAACACGTGGTGACCGGCCTCTGCGAGCACGGCGGCGGTGGTAGCTCCACCCGCGCCCGAGCCGACGATGAGCACGTCGCAGTCGTGATGCACGGTCATGCTGCACGACCTTCGACGGTCCCTCCGTCGACGTCGGTGTCTGGCCAGGTCTCCCAGATGTAGGCATACCCGAGCGACCGGATGAGACGGGGGTACTCGGTGAGGAGTGGCAGCGGGAGCTTGAGCACGACACGACGGACTCGAGCGTGCCCGAGTGTGACGCCGGCGGCGTGGACTCCAGCGGCAATCGCTTGGACACCGAATCGGGTGATCGACGGCAGTACCCGGATACGCCGCTCGATGAATGCGACAGCGTCGCAACGGTTGCTGTCGGGGAGTCGCGGCAGGTCGACAGCGAGCAGCCCATCGGCGAATCGGGCGACGCTGCTTGGCACGCGCTGAGTGGTCACCGAGTCCGACATGACTGCTTGAGCCTACCGATTGACGCTTGACCTATGGTGCCCCGGCTGACGACCGCTCTGCCGGGGCAGTTCACAGTGTGGTCACAATCATTCGTTGTAGGCTCGCCGGCGTCGGCGCAATGTGACGGCATCGCGGATCGCCCACCACGTAACGAGAACGAACGCTTCTCGGACGATGTTGCCGCTCATCTTGGAGGATCCAGCGACTCGGTCGCGGAACGTGACCGGCACCTCGACGATGCTGCAACCGGCAGCGATGGCACGGTAGGTCATCTCGATCTGGAAGCCGTACCCTTCGGCCCGGATCGCTCCAAGGTCGATGCGGCGCAGTGTCTCAGTCCGATACACCCGGTAACCGGCTGTCGCATCGTTGATCGCCAGACCGAGAGCGATGGCCGCATAGCGGTTTCCCCATCTTGATAGCCACGTCCTTCGGCGAGGCCATCCGACGACGGAACCACCGGGCACGTAACGTGAGCCGATCACGACGTCGATCCCCCTGCGCGTCAGGTCAAGCATCGTGGGAAGAATGGCCGGATCGTGGGAAAGATCGGCATCAATCTCGACCACGGCGTCGTACTTCTGATCGAGGGCGATCGCGAACGCGTAAACGTAGGCGTCGCCGAGTCCGCGCTTCTCGTCACGCTCGACGAGTTGAAGGTACCCGTCATGGGCGTCGAGTCGACCACGCACGATCGACCGGGTGTCATCGTTGGACGCATCGTCGATAACGAGAACATCCGCATCGCCGACGTGAAAGTTCAGTGCATCAAGTAGCGCCCCAATATTTTCTGCCTCGTTGTGCGTTGGGACGATGACAAGTGTGCGCATCACGGAATAGCGCCGAACACGGCATAAAGGTTGGTGAGCACCGTCAGGCCGGCGCCGCATGTGATCAGCACAAAGTTCCAGCTCTGACGCTCCCAACTGAGTGAGTCGTCTGCGTCGTCACCCGTTCGTAGTGCTTGCGGCCACCACGCAGCCACAGCAATGAAAAGCGGGAACGCCGTGAACACAAACCGAGGCCGCGCAGTGACAGTTTCGGGGATCAGCATCAACGCAATAATGGCAGCGCTGAATACCACCCACGGGAGTGGAGGCCGCTTCTTCCATGTGGCGTAGGCCATGACAGCGAGCACTGCTAGCGACAGCACCGTTAGCGCATCGGCAGTCGAGTCGAACGGACTGGTCACGAAACTGAATGTGTTTTCCACTGCGGTGGCACCGAAACTCGTCCCCTCCGACCAAGCTTCGCGCTGGACGCGGAACCAAGCGCCGCGTTCGCCGGTGAAGTCGTCGAGGTACAGCTGGAAGCCAATAAAGCCCAGAGGGGCGAGCACCACGGCGAGCAGTGATGACCAACTGCGTTTGGTCTTGATCGCGATGATCGATGCGACCAAACAGGCGAACACGATGGCAACACCGTTGGGCCGCGTCGCCGTAGCGAGTGCGGCCGCCAAGCCCGCAAGGAGCCACTGCTCGTCGAGCAGCAACAGGAGGCACGATGCGGCGAAGACGATCAACAAGGCCTCCGCGTAGGCGAACGAGAGCACAAACGACCCAGGGAACACTGCGAACAAGACCATCGCCCGTGCAGCGACAGTGGAGGAGTACACACGGCGTGCCAGAAGCCCGACGAGGACGACGCAGATGGCACCGAGGACAAAGTTGAGCACGAGAGCCGCCACAGTGTCGCCTCCGGGCAGGATTGCGTCGAGAGCGCGCACCGCACCGGGATACATCGGGAAAAAAGCGGCCCGCGCCTCGGTTTGCTCGTAGGTGATGTTGGCTGGAATCCGATCGGGGTACCCGAGCCGGACGAGTTCGAGATACCAGCGGCCATCCCAGGAGGTGAAGACGCGGGTAATCAAATCGACGGCACCATCTTCGGGCTCGTTGGCCTCGCGCTGATCGATCACCATCTGGGCCGCCCGCACGACTGCGCCGCTCAATACGCAGATCCGGGACACCACGTACGCGAAAAGTCCGATAGTGACTGCACGCCGCCACCGCTCCCGTTCCGTCATGACGCGTGTCACTGGCAACAGCTCGGGTGCGGTCTCCGGGCGCTCCTCCGGTGCCGACGATTCGGCGACGAAGTCAACGCTGGGGGGCGGCACGCTTCGATCATTGGTTGTCATCAGAGGTTCCTCGGTCTGTAGCCCCGGTGGACGGTGATCGTCACCAGCTTGACATCGGCAGGAGGCGTTGCTTCGGCCCAAACTTCGGCGCGCCCCCACCGTGCCGCCTGATCGCACGCACGACTCGGCCCCGCTGACCCGTGTAGGGCTCGAGGAGTTGAAGCATGCGCTCGTCGCTCGCCCGCGCTTCGTTGGCGAGGTTCCACGCAACCATGTTCTTGACGTGGTAGTCGCCAACAGGGACAGCGTCGGTGTCGCCGAGCGCAGGGCCGAGTACGCAACCGACTGTCCAGACGCCGACTCCAGGGATTGCGCAGAGCCTTCGTGCTGCCTCGGGTGGCTTGAGTTCTGCCCAGTCCCACATCTTCGACGAATGGCGCGCCACTTCGATGAGTGGGTTCACCCGTTTGTGCTCGATCCCAAGTGGGTGGAACCACCAACTCGGCTGTCGACGCAGAACGTCGGGCGCCGGTGGCAGCAGGAGTCGAGTGAATGGCCCGGGTGCAGCCTCCGAGAGCCCACGACACAAACGATTCCATTGTTGCTTCGCTTCGCCGTAGGTAATGCGCTGCCCGAGGATCGTGGGTAGTAGCTCGTGGTACAGCGTCGCGCTTGCGCCGAACCGAACGTTGCGGTTCGCTAGAGCAGTAGCGGCAACAACCGGATGAGGGTCGATCTCCAGATGCGGTGCACCTTCGTCGAGATTGCCGGTCATGGCCGGCACCTGAGCCAGCAGCCAGTCAGCGCCCGGACCCCATGTATCTGCAGACGGAGCGACGTCGGGCGCCCAGTTAATCATCAGAGTTGCGGGCCCTTCGGGCGTCCACGTCGCACGAACGAAACGGCCGACGCCTGCGATCCCGCTGCCGTCATGCTCAATCCATGTGGTCGGATCTCGCGAACCGTGGCCGTACCAGCCGAGTGTCGCTCCTAAATCAATGACGGAGGAATCGCTAGTCTTCGCAGCAATCATTCGGTCGAGCACCGCCATCGCTGCTGACGGTACCAGTCGGACCGCCTCGTAGGATCGATGCGTGAGCGACGAGGCGAAACTCCGCGATGACTGGACGCAGCCGGATCTGCGCCGCCTGGCGTCTGTGCACGCGCAATACGACGTGATCGTCAAGCGCCACGCCGAGGCACTCCGTGAGGGGCTGCCGAATTACACGGACCCGCTGAGCGGCCTCCGCGTGTTCACGGCAGGGTTCCTCGCACGCCGTGGTTACTGCTGCGAATCAGGATGTCGTCATTGTCCCTTCGATTCCAGAACTTGAAACCGGTTACGAGACCGTTTCTCTGCCTTGACGGTTTGTAAGATCTTGCTCATGACAGTGGCGGTCCCCACAACGCTTGACGAGGCGGTGCGCTTGTTCGCAGCGGAGCCCAGCGCAATGCTGCTTGCGGGCGGCACTGATGCGATGGTCGAAATCAACGACGGCCACCGCCGCCCCGGTGGACTCGTAATTGCATTGAATCGAGTCAGCGACCTCCGGACGTGGCGTCACGATGCCGAGCGACGCACGCTCACGATCGGTGCCGGCGTCACCTATAGCGAGCTGATGCAGGAGCCCATTGCGACGCTTGCGCCAGCGCTTGCTGACGCATCGCGAACGGTCGGTTCGCCACAGATCCGGAATGCCGGGACACTCGGAGGAAACCTCGGCACCTGCTCGCCTGCGGGCGACGGGCTACCGGTGTTGTCAGCGCTCGGCGCTCAAGTTCGAATCGTCTCAGCGGCAGGGGAGCGAGCAGCCTCAGTGGACGACGTGATGGTTGGCGTCAAGCGCACCTCGCTCAAACCGGGGGAGATGATTGCTGAGATTGTATTGCCCGTGCTTGACGGCTGGCAGGGATATGCGAAGGTCGGTGTACGAAATGCGATGGTCATCGCAATTGCGAGCGCATGCCTTGTCGTCGACACCGATGCCCGGCAACTTTCGATTGCCCTAGGGTCCGTCGGGCCGACGATCGTGCGCTGCCCTGAGGCCGAGCGGCAACTCGCTGCTGCTGTCGACTGGGCAGCGTTATCGGTGCCATCCGACGCCCTTGACGAGTTTGTCGGCCTGGTCAGTTCGGCGAGCCGACCGATCACCGATCACCGTTCGACTGCTGACTACCGGCGCCACGCAGTTGGCGTTCTGGCAAAGCGGTTGGCTCGAAGGGCATTTACCGCCGGAGAACGACGCTCATGAACAACGAACTTTTCACTCTGCGTGTGAATGGTATCGATTACGAGGTTAGCGATTCATGGCTCGGCGAAAGTCTGCTCGACGTGCTCCGCGACCGGATCGGGCTCATGGGATCTAAGGGGGCATGCACGCAAGGTGAGTGTGGTTCGTGCAGCGTCATGGTCGACGATGTTCTCGTCTGCTCCTGTCTCGTTATGGGTGCGAGTGCGATCGATCAGAACATCATTACGATCGAAGGCGTGGCGCCGGTCGGAACGCCGAGCGATGTCCAGCAGGCATTCGTCGACGCCGGAGCTGTGCAGTGCGGCTTCTGTACTCCCGGTCTTGTTATGGCAGTCCATGATCTGCTCAAGCGAAGAGGTCGCCCGACCGAGACCGAGATTCGTGAGGAACTGGCTGGGAACGTATGCCGGTGCACCGGATACGGCCGAATCGTGGATGCGGTGGAGCGAGTGTCGGTTCAACGTCGTGGAAATAGCCAGGAGGAATCGTCGTGAGCGTGGTCGAAGACACCCAAACCCTGAGGGCGGGCACGATAGGGGACTCGCCGGCTCGGCCTGACGGAATCAGCAAAGTCCAGGGGGGCTACGCGTTCTCATCGGATCTCAGCGCTGACGGATGTCTCTTCGGTGCGACCCTCCGCTCGCCGTATCCGTACGCGCGCATCGTGTCGATCGATCAATCGGCCGCATGGAAGATAAGTGGGGTCGAGGCGGTTATCACCGCCGATGACGTGCCGGGGCAACTGACGTACGGTCTGATCAGCCAGGATCAACCCGTCTTCGCCTCAGATGTCGTTCGCTACGTGGGCGAGCCGGTCGCTGCGGTCGCGGCGCTCGATCCCGAAACGGCCCGGCGTGCGCTCGATGCCATCGTTGTTGAGTACGACGAACGTTCGCCGTTGCTCGACCCCGAGACTGCGATCGCTGAGGGCCATGAGTTGATCCATCCGGACGGAAATCTCATTCGCCACCAACGTATTGTGCATGGCAATCCCGACGCCTCGGGCGCTGTCGTCGTTGAGGGCACCTACGAGATCGGCATGCAGGATCAGGCGTTTCTTGGCCTCGAAGCTGCTATCGCGTACCCGGATCCCGGAGCGGACGGCGTCGAACTGCATCTTGCTACACAGTGGCTTCACGAGGACCAAGGTCAGATCGCGGCGTGTCTCGGCGTTTCCGACGACAAAGTCCGCCTCGTACTTGGCGGGGTCGGCGGAGCCTTCGGGGCGCGCGAGGACATCAGCCTTCAGGTCCACACGTGTCTGCTCGCATTGCGGCTCGGACGCCCAGTGCGAATGGCATATTCGCGCGCCGAGAGTTTTCTTGGTCATGTCCATCGGCACCCGGCCACGATTTGGATGCGCCACCACGCCGATGCAGCGGGAACGCTTGTCAACGTCGAAGCTCGTTTCGTTTTTGACGGTGGTGCTTACGCGTCTACATCATCGGCGGTACTTGTCAACGGAATCACCATGGCGCAGGGGCCGTATGCGTGTCCCAACGGTCAAGTCGACGGTTATGCAGTGCGGACCAACCATCTGCCGTGTGGCGCAATGCGCGGGTTCGGTGCGGTACAAGCCTGCTTCGCTTACGAATCGCAGATGGACAAGCTCGCTGACGCATGCGGGCTCGAACCGCAAGAGATTCGAGTCCGCAACGCCATGCGCACCGGCGATACGTTATTGACCGGTCAGCCGGTGATGAACGTTGCTCCTGTTGAGGAGTGCATTCGCGAAACGGCCGCACTGCCACTTCCAGACGAGCCGGTAGGTGGGGCCCCGCTCGGCGACGGGTCCCCTAACGTTATGAAGCTCCCGGGCGGCGCGGGTCGAACGGCTGATACTCGAGACATCGTTCGTGGGATCGGCTGGGGAGTATCGATCAAAAACCTAATGTACTCCGAGACCTTCGACGATTATTCGACCGCCCGCTGTCGGCTGACCGACGGCGTCGTGACGTTGAAGTTCGCAACTGCAGAGGTGGGCCAGGGTTTCATCACTATTGCTGGGCAGATCGCACGCACGGTCCTCGGCGTCGACGAAGTGGTCCTCGACCAGATTGACACCGGCGTCGGCTCGGCCGGATCGACGTCGGCATCGCGCCAGACGTGGATGAGTGGCGGGGCTGTTGATGCGGCCTGTCGGGCGGCACGCGAGCGGCTGTTCGAGGCCGTAGGTAGATCGTATGGAATTGAACCTGTTCGCTTTATGATCGATGGAACGGACGTGATCGACACGGCCGGAGACCTTCGTATTCCCGTCAGCGAAGCTTCGGCCGGGCTGGAAATTGAGGAAACGGTCGAATATCACCACCCCGAAACAGAGGATCTTGACGAATTAGGTCAGGGCAATTGCCACACGGCGTTCGCCTTCGTTGCTCATCGTGCTGTTGTAGACGTTGACCCAGAACTAGGTTTAGTGAAGGTGATCCAGATTGCCACCGCTCAGGACGTAGGGAATGCACTCAACCCCTTGTCGGTAGTCGGCCAGATTGAAGGTGGCATTGCGCAGGGTCTCGGGCTGGCGGTGATGGAAGAAATCATCCAGATCGACGGTGTGATCCGCAACGGAAATTTCACCGACTACCTCCTTCCGACATTTCTCGACATGCCACCCGTATTGACAACGCTGATTGAACAACCAGACCCTCATGCCCCGCTCGGCGCAAAGGGTGTCGGTGAACCACCGTGCATTTCGTCGACCCCGGCGGTGGTGGCTGCAATTCGTGACGCGCTCCGCCAGGCTGGCATCGAGAAGCCACTCAACCGGGTGCCCGTGCGTCCTGCCGATATTTGCCTCTGAGACGCGCTCGGGCCTAGCACCCGGACCATCTTTCCGCGCAACATTCGTGGCCCTAGAGTCCGGCTGATCGATACGACCGGCTGGAACGATCCGCCAAATGCGGAGAGGGTGGGCCTCGCGATCGTTCCAAATTCGAGTGAGTACCCGACGAAAAATGGGTGAACACCGTTAGCCAAGCTAGGTTCGGCACTGATGGCTAATGAACGCGAGATCATGACGTGGGACATGCTGGGAGAAGCGACTCGCTCGCTGTCGCAGATGGTGGCTGACGACGGCTACGAGCCCGACATGATTCTCGGCATCGCCCGGGGCGGCCTGCTCCCAGCTGGCGCTGTCGGGTACGCGCTCTCAATCAAGAACGTGTACACCATGAACGTTGAGTTTTACACGGGTGTTGACGAACGCCTTGACGTGCCGCGCATCCTGCCGCCGGCCCCTGATTTCGTCGACCTGTCGAACGGCAAGATCCTGATCGTCGACGATGTTGCCGACACCGGTCACACGTTAAAGTCTGTCGAAGAATTCTGTGAGGGCAAGGTCGGCGAGGTACGGACGGCGTGCATTTACGAGAAGTCCCACTCGGTGGTCAAGTGCGATTACGTGTGGAAGCGGACCGACGAGTGGATCAATTTTCCGTGGAGTGACAAGGACCCAGTCGCCAAGCGCGACTGGGCCGTCAAGGATGCCTGAATTTCAGGTGCGGCCGGTCGCCGCAGCCTGCGCCCCGTCGAGGTGCTGACGCAGCGTCTTCGGGGGTACGATTCCGGCCAGTTTCCCGTTATTCCAGACGGTCACGACGGGTCTCAGAGGGTTTAGCCGGGGCAGTACGGATGACAGATCGTCGTCTGGCTCAGCTCGCGCAGTCTGGTTAAAGGGCACCATCAAGGTGTTGAGCATCACGAGCGCTCGCTGGTCCGCAGGGATCGCCCACAACTGGTCCTCCAAGACGAGACCGTCAAGCTGTCCGTCGTTGTTTGCGTCAACGGCGACCGCGCCCGCCTCGCCGAGGCGAGACCGCTGCCAGATCATCGAATCAGCGTCCATGTCGGGGCCAGCGTGAGCAAGGCCCCACCAGGTCAGATCCCGAATTTTGACGCCGTCGAGGTGCTCACCTACAAACGAAGCGGCGATCTCAGCCTTAGCGTTCATTGCAATGAACAGACCTGTAATGGCGAGGAATATGCCAGCTTGACCGTTGAGCATCAGAGCAATTCCGATGATGCCCATCGACCAGCCGAGCACTCGTCCAGCGTTTCCGGCGTCGCGCATCGCCCGGTACTTGTTGCCCGTGCGCGACCAGCGAATGGCACGCAGCACTCTCCCTCCGTCGAGCGGCGCCCCGGGGAGCATATTGAACACTGCGAGCAGCAGATTGACCAGGCCTACCCAGGCCACAACGTTGGACGACAACAGCAAACCGGTGCCGAGCGCAAAGACGCCTAGCGTCAGGCTGACGAGTGGGCCAGCGACGGCAATGAACCCGTCGGCTCGCGGAGTGGGCGGCTCGCGGTCGAGTCTTGCTACTCCGCCGAGTGCCCACAGGTCGATCGATTCGGTCTCCACGGCGTACCTGCGGGCGACGAGGGCATGACCGAATTCGTGAGCGAGAATCGACACGAAGAAAGCGAGGACCGCAATGATGCCAGCGACAATGCCGAGGGCCGAAGCCAGATTGACGCCGAACAGAACTGCGATGAACGCCATGCTCCAGTGCGCACGCACCGGAATGCTGAAGTAGCGCCCGAGATGCAGAGAACCATTACTCATGTTGGCTATAACCGTAGAACATTCGTTCCGATTCCCGGTCGCACGGGGGCCGGATCCATTTTCACCAACCTCACGTCGCGTGCGCGATGGCGACCGTCGCACAGTTGCGGCCGCTGGCACCCCAAACACCGGCACCGGGAAACGTTGCGGCACCCGTCAGGTAGAGCCCGTGGATCGCTGTTTCGTACTTCGTCATTTCGGGATTTGGGTTTCGGAGTGCAGCAAGGGGACCCCCTGCGAAGCTGGCGGCGTGGCCGGCCGGCAGGTGGAACTCAGACTCGTAACGGTCCGGAGTCATCGCCCGCCAGTCGACGATCGACTCCATAAGCCCTGGCTCGCAGAGGTCGGCAAAGGCCTCCAGCCAGCGGTGCGGCTCCACGGAATCAGTCCATTTACCGCGCAGCGCGAACGGCGTAAACAACGCCTCGATGCTCAGCACGTGTCGGCCTGCTGGCGCCATCGATGAGTCGAGGAGTGTGGGCACATTTACGAACAGTCCCGGGCGGTCCAGTACGCGTCCCCGCTGCATCAGTTTCCAGCCGTAGTGGATCGACGCCAGGTCGGGGGCTATCACCGTCGTTGGACCAAGAGTCCGGTCCGAATGCTTAAGTCGCGGCGCTTCGGTCAGAACGACGTCGAGTTTGGACTCATATCCGTCGGCGTGCGGCATCGCCTCCCAACGACGGATCAGGTCCCGCGCTACTGGCGGGGGGTGTTTGAGCCACCGGAGAAACGTGTCGTGCGGGTTGCATGCGGACACGACAGTGCGGGCCGACACGAGTGAACCGTCGTCAAGTCGCACGCCGCTCACGGCATCACCGGTGCAACAGATCTCGACCACACGTGTCCCGGTGCGCACTGTGCCACCGGCTGCCTCGAATGCGGCGAGAAGCGCAGCGGGCACCCGTCCACTACCTCCGATCGGGCGCCCAACCTTCGCGACGTGGCGCATCGCGTGCGTCAACGCACCGAGCCCGGAGCCGTCAAGCTCGGGGGAGATCCCCCACACCATCGGACCGGTCATCGCGCCGGGACCCCGGAGAATTTCGCTTTTGAAGAACTCTCGCAGTACATCGGCGGCACTGCGTCGGCTCCAGCGCAGGAGAGTCGGCGTTCCGGCGAATTTTTGCTGTGCCGCGATCCGGGCCAAGCCGGTCAGCGTGGGAGGCTCGGCTGCAGCCTCAAGGATCAACCGGACCGCCGGTATTGCGGCCTTCGCGTAGCGGCGGTATCCCTCGACGTCGCCGGGGGAGACCCGTCCGATTTCGTCGAGCGTGGCGTCGAGGTCGTAGTGAGTCGACCAGCCGATTCCTTCAGTCGTCGACGACCAAGTCATGTTGTGTTGGGCGGGCTCCACATCGAGGTACTCAAGGCCGTGTTCGACGAGGCCAAGTTCCTCGATCACTGGCGTCGTGCGGAACGTTAAGTGGTCGCAGTTGCAAATATTTACGGTTGCGCCGGCGAACGGCTCGCTCGCTGCGGTACCACCAACCTGTTTACGAGCTTCGACGAGCAGCGTCGAGAGGCCGGCGCGGGCGAGGTAGGCGGCCGTGACGAGGCCGTTGTGTCCAGCTCCGATAACCACCGCATCGACATCGGTGTCGGGGTTGGCAGCGGTGGCGGTAGAGGAGGCCATTGAAGCCAGTCTCTCGCACCAGGTGGCCCAGGACGTAATGTTGCCTCGTGCTTCCAACTGCCGTCCCGCCCGCTTCTCGTCGACTCGACGAATTGCGGGCGCCGGATCTGAACCGGCTGGTGACCGACCGCTCCATTTTTGTGCAGCCTCTAGGGGCCGTTGAACAGCACGGCCCGCATCTCCCATTCAATACTGACCTTGTGATCGCGGACCGAGTCGCCACTGCTGCCGTCGAGCGAGTCGGCGTGGAGCATGACGTGTGGTTGCTACCGCCGCTGGCGTACACCAAGTCGAACGAGCACGCGTGGTCGTCGGGTACGATCTGGTTGTCCGCCGACACGCTGCTGAGGGTTCTCGACGACATCGGTCGGTGCGTTGCGAAGACGCCAGCTCGGCGACTGGTCTTTATGAATGGCCACGGAGGCAACTCTGCGCTAGTCGACGTTGCAAACCGGGAGCTTCGGCTGCGCCACGGTTTGATGACCTTTTTAGCGCACCCGGGCGTTCCTCCTGATCAAGGTGGAATCTCGGCAGCTGATGAGCATGGAATGGGCATCCATGGCGGGACCGACGAGACATCGATCATGTTGCACCTCGCCCCAGAACTGGTTGACATGACGGCAGCAGTCAGGAACATCCCAGCCGAACTCATCAACAATCGACACGTCCGATTTGGTGGGAGCGTCGGCTTTGGTTGGCTGTCGAGTGATTTCGGATCGGATGGACACATCGGCGACCCGACGACGGCGACTGCTGAACGAGGCGGTGACCTGTTCGAAGCTGCGGTTGCATCTTTTTGTCATGCGCTCAAAGAAATCTCTGAGTTCAGTCTGCCGATGTAATCGTGGGGTCGATGAACTCGTTGGTCACGAGGTCGTCGACGGGGGGGGCGTCGATACCGAGTGCAGTGGCCCACTGAGGCAGGAAGGCCTCGAGCCGGTCCGTTTCGAAATCGCCGAGCGTCGCGTTCGTTCCTGCGCCAAACACACCGGTCTCTCGTCCGCTCGCGACACCGGCGTCCATTAATTCGGCGGTGAGGCGTGCCAGCGGGGCGAATCGTGCGCGGAGGTCGGCCATTTTCACGTTTGTTGGCCCTGGATCGTTGCCGTAGGCGGCGATCGCCTCTTGGATCAGTGGAACGAGCCGGCCGAGGCATGTCTGTCGTTCGTCAATGTCGATGGGTCGAGCGGCGAGGCTGTCGTCGTACACCGCCCAACCAGCATCGGCAGCCGCAATTGCGGTCACCGGCCGATCCCATTGCGGGAGCGCCGTGAGGAGTGCTGGTTCGACGAGCAGGTCGCCCTGCTGAGCAATCGCTCCATTCGACTGGACGAATGCAGCCGGCTCTCCATCAAAACCTGCGACAAGCTGCTCAGGCGCCAGCGACCCGGTCGCAGTCAGAAAAGTAATGAACGGTTCATCGGTCACGTGTCGAATTTCGATGCCGGCATCGCGCACCGCCTCGACTGTTTTGAGCCCCGGATAGGTGGCTGGGTCGACGATAAGCGCGTCGTGTGAGCGATCCGTGAGAGTCACGACACCGACAGAGGCGACGGCACCAGCGTTCCGCAAGGCCACCGCTGTCGACACCTGAGCCAACAGCAGCTCCGGATCTTCATCCAGCAGAACTAGAGGGTCGCGGAAGCCGATCGCTGGGCCACCCGAGCGAATCTCGAGCACGACATCTTCGACGGTGCCGTCGACCCGAACAAGCGGCGCGGATACTCCTTGAGTAGCGACATCGACGAGCTGATCGGGCCCAAGTAGGAGATGGAGGGGTCCAACTGCCGGGTCAGGCAATGAGTCGGTCTGGATCGCGACGGTTGTTGGGCAGACGTCAGCAAGTGGGCCGTCCTCGATCCTAGAAGTGGACGGCGGCGCGGTCGAAGCGTCCGTCACCGCAACCACGGCTGTATTGTTTTGCAGCGTTGTCGACGCCGGGCTTGACTGCGTGTTGCTGGTCGCACATCCGACGGTTCCAATCGCGACGATGGCGACTGCTGCAGCGAACTTCTTGCGCCCATCGGCGCACCCGTACAGTCGAAACATGCCCGTGGCATTTGACTTGGTTACTTTCGATTCTCCCACGCCAGATAATCTTGCCTCGTTCTGGAGCTCGGTACTCGGCATGGTCGAGACCGAGCGAGAAGATGGAGACCGTTGGATCGTGCTCGGCACCCCGGACGGGGTGCGTCGAATCGGCATTCAGCGTGGGTCAACAGCGGTCGGTTCTGCGCATCTCGACCTTGCGTGCGAGGCCGATGAGTTCGATGTCGAACTAACGCGGCTGGTAGGTCTCGGTGCGGAAGTCGTCGAATTGCCCCGACACGAGCCGTACGGTTCGATTGTGAACCTCGCTGACCCGGATGGCAACCCGTTCGACCTGTGCGCTTATCATTGATGCTGTTCGCTACGTTCAACACGGTGTCCCCGCAACTTCTCCATTCAGCAGTTTCCGCAAACGGCGAAACGATTGATGTTCTGATCGATGCCGACGGACTAATCGCAACCGTGGGGACCGAGCTCCGCTCGACGGCCAGCGATGCCGAGCAGGTCAATCTGTCCGGCAGGTTGCTGCTTCCTGCGCCCGCCGAGCCCCACGCACATCTTGACAAGGCCTTTCTGGCCGAGGTGATTCACAATCCGACGGGAGACTTGATCGGAGCGGTCGAGGCGATGCGCGCCAATCGCCACCTACTTACTGTCGCGGACACGGCATCTCGCGCTGAGCGAGCAGCTCGGCGTATGGCCGCCAACGGATTCACCGCTGTGCGGACACACGCTGATCTCACACTCGAACACGGCCTGACTTCGATGGAGGCGTTGTTGGATGTGCGTAAGCGATTACGGGACGTGATCGACATCGAGATCGTTGCGCTTTGCGGATGGCCTGTCGCTGGAACGAGCGGCGCAGAGCAGCGTGCCCTGCTGCACAACGCGATGGAGATGGGCGCGGACGTCGTCGGCGGATGCCCGCATCTTGAAACAGTTACCGGTGGGACGATCGCCGATGCGACGGGGGTTCTACTCGATGTTGCAGACGCCTACCGACGCCCGGTCGATCTCCATACCGATGAGACGCTGGACCCGACAGCCGATGGTCTGGCCTGTCTTGTCGCGCACGTTTTTGATGGTTTCGACCTGCCCGTCACCGCAAGTCACTGCGTGAGTCTCGGTCAGAAGTCGCAGGTTCAGCAGGTCGCCATCGCTGAACGCGTCGCAGAAGCAGGGATCAACGTCGTGGTGTTGCCGCACACGAACCTTTTCCTCCAGGGAAGAGGGCACACGCCGATGCCCAGGGCGCTGACTGCCGTCGATGCACTTCGTACCGCAGGTGTCAACGTCAGCGCAGGCGCCGACAATCTGCAGGATCCGTTCAATCCACTTGGCCGGGCATGTCCATTTGAGACGGCCGGCTTAATGGTTCTCACTAGCCACCTTTCACCGGCAGACGCGTGGTCGACTGTGTCGGTAAACGCGTCGCGCACGGTTCGAGGCGACGGCGTTCCGCACGGGCTGGTGGCTGGTGCTTGCGCTGACTTGCTGTCTGTTCCCGCCGACAATCTCCGCGCGGCAATCGCTGATGCACCCGGCGATCGCTGGGTGTGGCGTGGCGGCCACCGTCACGATACGAGGGTTGGGCCCGAAACCTGATGTTCACGGATCGGGTCAAGGCCCACGCGCACCGAGGGCTATAGTCGCGAATGTATGACCTCCGTCGACGAGCAACGCTGGCTGGCAAGTATCGGCGGTGAGACCCGACTGCGCTTCGACGGACTATCAATGATCTTCCCTGACGGCACACATGCCCTTGATGACATCTCATTCTCCGTCGCACCTGGAGAGTTCACGACCGTCGTTGGCCCCTCAGGCTGCGGCAAATCGACGCTGCTTCGAATCGCCTCAGGGCTGGAGTCGGGTTACACGGGCGTCTGCGATGTCAACCGGGATACGATCGGCTATGTCTTCCAGGACGCAACGCTTCTTCCTTGGCGAACGGTCCAGCGCAACGTTGAATTGAACGCCGAACTTCATGGCATTGACAAAGCCGAGCGCAAGCGACGCGCCGAGCAGGCGATTGAGCTTGTCAACCTGGCTGGACACGAAGACAAGTACCCGAAACAGCTGTCCGGTGGGATGAAAATGCGCTGCTCTCTTGCGCGGTCGCTCGTCCTTAACCCCGGTGTTTTTCTCTTTGACGAGCCGTTCGGTGCCCTTGACGAAATCACGCGGGAGTTTCTCAACGACGAGCTACTCCGGCTCTTCTCGCTTGAGCGGTTCGCGGCGCTGTTCATTACCCACTCGATCGCCGAGGCCGTCTTCTTGAGCACGCGCGTGCTTGTGATGTCGGCCCGTCCAGGCCGGATTGTCGGCGACTATCAGGTGCCATTCGGATCAGAACGGCCACACGATCTCCGGTTCGAACCCGAGTTCGCAGAGCTCTGCGGACAGATCAACGATGACATGAAGGATGCGCACGCATGACGACGTTCGACGACCGCATCGATGCAGCCGTAGCGTTGCCGGAAGCGGCGATCGAGGATGAGGCGGGTGCTCCGATCACACGCGTCGTTCCGGTCCGACAGCCCGGTGACGGTCTGCTCGGGCGGTTCCTGCCGCCGATCATCATGCTGGCGGTCTTCATTGGAATCTGGTATCTCTATTCGACTTTGGCGTTCGAGCAGGCCTTTCAGCGACGCAATGCGCTGCCGTACCCGCACGAGGTGATCCAAGACGGATTTCTTCCTCTTTGGGATAGCCGCCAGGGAACCCGCGAGATTCTCGGGTACATGTGGCCGACGGTCAAGGTGACGCTGTTGGGTCTCGCCATCTCGATCGTCGTCGGTGTGTTGATCGCTGTCGTGATGAACATGTCGAAGTATTCTGAGCGGGCTATTTTTCCCTACGCTGTTGTCGCTCAAACTGTGCCCGTGCTAGCTATCACGCCGCTGCTTACACAGGTCTTCGGTGACCGGCTTGCAGTTCGACTTGCGGTCGTATTTCTGATCGCCGTCTTCCCGATCATCACGAACACACTGTTCGGTCTCCAGTCGACCGACCGCCTGCATCACGACCTGTTCACCCTCAATAAGGCCAGCCGATGGACGCGCTTGTGGAAGCTTGAGCTGCCAACGGCAATTCCTGCGCTAATGACAGGCATCCGGATCGCGTCGGGGTTGGCTGTGATCGGGGCGATCGTCGCCGACTTCTTCTTCAATCAAGGCGACAAGGGGATCGGTTACTTCATTAGGGTAACGCAACAAAAGGCGGCGAACCGCCCCGACATGCTTGCCGGAACGATCACTGCGTCGCTGTTTGGCGTCGTTATGTTCTTGATCGTGGGAGCGATCACGGCTCGTGCTATCCGTGACTGGCACGATTCCGCACACAGCAGCTGATTCACGAAGAAATATCTATCCACCGCCATACCAGCCACAAGGGGAGAACCACCACCATGAAAGCAACCAGGGCAATCGCCTTGGCGAGTGTTACTGCCATCGCACTCGCCGCATGCGGATCCGACAGCGACTCGGAAGCGCCCGCAGAGACCGCCGCTGCGGAGGAAAGTACCGACGAAGAGGCAGCCGCCACATGTCCGTCCGAGCTTGTCATTCAGACTGACTGGTTTCCCGAACTCGAGCACGGCGGCACCTACCAACTGATCGGTCCAGAGGGAACCGCCGACAAGGACACGGTCTCGTACTCCGGCCCCGTGCAGGCGCAGTACGCCGTCGGCGGTCTTGAGACCGTCACGATCAAAACCGTTAACTTCGACAAGTCGAACGCATCGGTGCTCGCCGACGGCGACGCCGATATGGCGTACCTCACGACCAGCGACATCATCAAGGACTCGGGAGCGATCCCGCTTGTCGCAGTTGCGAAGACTCTCGACCAAGATCCGCAAATGGTCATGTGGGATCCTGCCGTTAATGATGTTCAATCACCCGCCGACATTGCCGGCACCGGCAACCAGGTTCTGCATTTTCCTGGCAACGCATACGTCGACTTCATGATTTCGCAAGGCTTCATGACAGAAGATCAGAGCAACCCGAGCTATGACGGTTCTGACGCAGCCTGGGTTGGGGACGGGGGCACATTCTTCCAGCAGGGCTTTGCCACAAATGAGGTTTACAAGTACGAGAATGACATTGCGTGGAAGGACGGAGCTCCGGCCGACGTCAGTTTCTACACCGTGAAGGAGCTCGGATTCGAGAACTACCCAGCCGCCATCACGATGCTGAAGGACCGAGCCGAAGAGCTTGATTCCTGCCTCACTGAGCTTGTCCCTGTGATGCAGCAGGCGTGGATCGACTTTCTCGACGACCCGAAGCCGATCACAGACGCAATGATCTCGATCAACGAAGCCCACGACGGCTTCTGGACGCTCAGCGAGGGCCTCAACGAGGCCGGAATGGCGCTGGTCGAGTCAAAGGAATTCGGAGTCAACAGCCCGGACGGAACATACTGCAGCTTTGACCCGGCCCGGATGGAGACCCTGTATGGCATCCTCCAGCCGATCTACGCCGACCAAGGCACCGAAATCGCAGAGAGCGTCGAAAGCGTCTACACGAACAAGTACTGCGCAAACGCACCCAGCCGCTGATCAGCGTGCTGAACAACTGAGACCGACAAAGGCGTGGCCCACTCCGATTCGTCGGGGTGGGCCACGTCGCGTCCGAACTTCGTTTTCTGCGAATGAATCATTGCGTTCGTTGGTGGTAGTAGGTACCGATGTGCGCGAACATAGGACAATGGTCGCTGCACAGGATCTAAAGCTCGGAGCGTTCTTCTTCGGTGGAGTCGAGATGAACGACGCAGGCGCAGGCGCTCCAAACCCGATGGATCGCCGCTACTCGAACGACGAGTGTTGGGCTGCAACGCTTGACTACGTCAACTCTGCCATTGAGGCCGAGCGGCTTGGCTACGACTCCTTCTGGACTACTGAACACCACTTCCAGTACGAGGGATACGAGGTGATTCCGAACGGTTTGTTGATCTCCACGTGGATTGCTGCGCAGACGACCAGTCTGCGCTTTGGTGCGATGTTTAACGTTGTCCCGCAGTGGAACCCGCTCCGCCTCGCTGAAGACTTCGCCACGCTCCACAACCTGTCGGGTGGCCGAGCGATGCTTGGTGTGGGTCGGGGCACCGTGCCCCGCGAAGTGCTGCATCTAAACGACAAAGGTGTCTCGATCGGTTCGCAAGATAATCCCGATCAGCAAGCAGCCGACGCCTTCAACCGTGAGATCTTCGAGGAGTCCATGGAGATCGTCAGGCGTGCGTTAAGCCAGGAGTCGTTCTCGTTCCGCGGCAAGCACTTCCAGATTCCGCTTCCAGGCATTCCCGATCGGGGCGAGACGGTCCAGGACCTCACACTGATCCCGCGGCCAATCCACCCCTACGAGATCTGGCAGGCGGTCACGTCGCCACCGACGCTCGACTATGTCCCGGTCGTCAAACATGGAGCGGTGTTCTGGAACCAGCACTACAGCTTCATCAAACGATTCTGGGACACCTACGGCCAGAACTACGCTGATGCACATAACATCGAGCTCCAACCGCACGAAAAGCGGATGCTGGTCGTGTCGGTTTGTATCGAGGACACGATGGAGAACGCCCGCCAAACGGCACTCGCCGGACACGACGAGTTCTGGAAGTTTCTTGGCCCCTATGGCTGGAGCCGTGGCTACATGGGTCCCGATGGTAAACCGTCGCCCCCCGGGTTGATCCCGACTCTCGATGAGTCGATCGAGAACAAGACCATCCTTGTCGGGCCGCCCGAGAAGGTCGCCGAGGAAGTGCAGTTCCTCAAGGACCTGCTCGGCTTCGAATCGCTGACTATCTTTCCGCATCTCCTCGGCGACAGCTACAAGCAGGCCAATGAGCAGATGGCGCGCTTCAAAGAAGACGTGCAACCATTGCTCACCTGAGTTCATCACTTGTCGAAACCGAGCGCTGCGACGCAGACTTGATCCCTCCGCCCAGCCGAGATCGTGGCATCATCGGTCATAATGCTGAAGTCTCTCGGAGTAACGATGGCCCAAGTCACGGAGCGGATGGGTAGCGACGGTGCCGTACAGGACTCTGGATGGCACCCCGATCGGTCCAATCGATCGGTTCAGCGTGAGGAGCGCCGCCGTCAGCTGAAGACGGTCATGGTCTTGCTTGGCGTGTTCGTCGCGATGGTCGCGGCATTCTCAATCGTGTTCCACGAGTTGATGGACCGTGAAGGTCAGTCCTATTCGTGGGTGACGAGCGTCTATTGGACCCTGACCACTATGACAACACTCGGGTTCGGTGACATTACTTTCGAGTCGGACGCTGGGCGCCTGTTTTCGGTGGTCGTTTTGCTGTCTGGCTCGGCATTCCTGTTGGTGATGCTGCCGTTCATCTTTATCCAATTTGTTTTTATTCCATGGATGGCCGAGCGTGAACGACGACGCGCGCCGAGAACGATGCCAAAATCAATGAGCGGCCATCTGGTGCTCACCGAGCTCGGCCCCGTTGAGCACTCACTGGTCAAGCGTGCCACTCAGGCCGACGTGCCATACGTGATCATCGTCGAAGACGTCGATGAGGCGGTCCGAATTCACCATGAAGGTCGGGAAGTGATGGTGGGAGCGCTCGACGATCCGGAAACCTATCGAAACGCGCGCGTCGAGCAAGCGTCAATGGTGGTCGCCACTCGCAACGATCCTGCGAACACAAATATCGCTTTCACCGTCAGCGAGATCGCGCCCAACGTCGAAATCCTCGCTAGTGCAAATTCGCCGGCGTCAGTCGACGTTTTAGAGATTGCTGGGGCTGATCACGTGGTGCAACTGGTTGAGATCCTCGGATCAGCGATGGCCTCACGCACGCTTGGACTAGGCGGCACCAGCCACGTCATCGGAGATTTCGCCGGATTAAAGATCGCCGAGGCGGGTGTGGTCGCAACGGCGATGATTGGTAAGACGTTGGCCGAGCTTGCGCTGCGTGCCCGACTCGGTATCGGCGTCATCGGAGTGTGGGAACGCGGCGCCTTCTCGATTGCTGCGCCTGACACAACGCTACGCGAGTCGTCAATACTCCTGGTCGCCGCCACTACCGACCAGCTGGAAGCATTCGATGCCGAGTACGCCGTTGCCAGCGAGGAGCCACGTCACGCCGTCATCATCGGCGGTGGTCGGGTGGGGCGAGCAATAGGTGAGGCCCTCGAGGCAGAAGGACTGACCTTCGCCATCGTGGAGCAATTCGAGGACCGGCGCAGGGACGGCGCCCGCTACGTGATCGGCGATGCAGCCGATCGCGACGTGCTAACCGACGCCGGACTCGACTCGGCGTCAGCGGTGCTGGTCACTACGCACGACGACGACGTGAACGTCTACCTCACCCGGTACTGCCGCGGACTGCGAGCGGACCTTCGCATTGTGTCACGTTCACGGCTTGACCGAAACGTGACGACCTTGTATCGGGCAGGTGCCGACGCCGTGTTGTCGTACTCGAGCATCGGATCGACCGCAATCTGGAACCATTTTCGCGGCGACGAAACGCTTCTCGTTGCGCAGGGTCTGAATGTCTTTCGGAGTGCGATCCCGAGCGAACTCGCCGGTAAGACGCTCGCCGAGTCTCACGTCAATCGACGCACCGGCTGCAATGTGGTCGCGATCGAGTCCGCCGGACGAATCGCAGGAAGCCCGGACCCGCACACTGTGTTGCCTGTTGACGGCGAATTGATCATTGTCGGGACCAATGAAGCGGCGTTGAAATTCTCCCAGGTGTTCCCGCACGCACGGCGTCGGATCTTCCGCCGCCGCCGAGTGGGTCATCGATCGTAACGGGACTGTCGACTTACCCCGTTTGCCACCATCCGCGGCTATTCATCACGTCGCGTAGCAGTTCGGTCTCATCGGTCATGATCCCGTCGACGCCCAGGTCGAGGAGTCGTTCCATTTCGTGACGCTTGTTGATCGTCCAGACGTGGACAGGGAGACCGAGGCGATGAGCGTTGGACACGAATCGGGCGTTGACGATGTCGAGCCCGCGCACCCGCGGCGGTACCTGCGCAGCTCGCGGATCGCCACCTCTCAGGCGTCCGACAACGCGTAGCGAGCTGACTTCGCTCGGACTCATATTGGTCAGCAGTTTCGGTCCAAGCAGAGTTCGCAGACGTTTCAGTCGCGACAGCCTAAACGAGGCTAGACAAACTCGGTCGACAGCGCCGAGACGTCGGATGAGATCGGCCAGCGGCTCGACTGCCTCGTCCGATTTGGCGTCGATGTTGAAGCAAACATTGGGAAATGTTTCAAACAATTCGGTCATCAACGGGATCCGATGACCATCGCCCTGCGCATCAAGGACACGCGCCTCTGCAACCTCTGCAGCGGTCATCTCGACAATGTTCGCGTCGAGTCCGCACGTTCGGTTGAGGTCGGGGTCGTGGAATGAGACGAGCGTTCCATCAACCGTTCGATGGGCGTCGGTTTCGATATACCGGTAGCCGATGGATACGGCATGACGAAACGATGCCATCGTGTTCTCTGGGGCTACGTCGTGCCCGCCTCGGTGAGCGAATGCGATTGGGCCGTCATGCTGGAGGTACGGATGGCGACTCGAGTCAACCACCGGCACAACTCCCGACTATGGAGCGCGGATCTGACGACCCCGCCCACATGCCGTTGCGGTCTGACACGATCACGCACGCATGCCCGAAGCTGGAATCCCAATCAGGCGCCGTTGCGGTGCGGTGGCCCCGGTGGGCAAGGTCGGGCACCCAGCCCGCCGGCGCGTGGCCCTCGATCGAGACGGCTGGATCACTCCTCGAAGTCCATGTGTTGAACCCGTTGAGTCCGCCGGTCAGTGCCCACCGGCCGGCCCCGATCGCTCGTGCCGGAGTCTGACGGTGATGCAGGAGTCGCGCAGCAAGCTGCAGCATTATCTGCGGCTGAGCGTCGCCCCCCATCGTGCCAAACACGCCGGACAGGGAGCCGTCGTAGCGGGTGGCGGCCATCGGGAGCAATGTGTGGGGTGGTCGACGACGTGGGCCGTATTCGGCTGCGTGGCCTGGTTGCAAATTGAACCCAATTCCCCGGTTGTGAAGGTTGGTGCCCGTGTTCGGCTCAACTATGTGACTTCCGAATCCCGACGCGTTGGACTGGATGAGCGAGACAGCCATCTCTCGGCCGTTGGCGCTCCTGCCAGCAGCGCACAGGTACGTGGTGTCGCCGGCATCGGCCGGAGTTGCTCGTTGACTCGCTCGCTCGACGTTGATGTCATCGATGCGGCTGTCGATCACATCGAGGAGGTTGCCGCCATCGGCGTGTTCATGCAGCTGGTGAGGGCGATCCCGCCCGGCGGCGGTTGCTGCCTCGATCAGTAAGTGCGCCCAGTACTCGTTGTCGGGGTCCGCTGGCAGCTCCAGGCGGGAGGCGAGCCGGGCACCTCCCAGGGCGAGATACCCTTGAGAGTTCGGGCCGGTTGTATGCAGCGTCACACCGAATGCCTCTGTTGCAAGGGGCGCCTGCCAGTCGGCCTGGATTTGCGCAAGATCGTTGGCGGTGAAGAGGCCGTCACCGAGGGCGACGAGGCCCTCGCCAAATGCACCACCGTAAAACGTCTCCCGTCCACCGGCTGCAATGCCGGCGAGTGCAGCGGCGACGCCAGGTCGGCGAATCCTGGCGCTACGCGAGCGGGCCTGCGATGCGAGTTCATGGAGGCTTTCCCGGCCGGTCTCGCCGACCCGGTGGAGCGCCCCGAGCAACAGCGGGCTCGCCGTGAAGCCGTTGTTGGCCAGCCCGATTGCTGGGGCCAGGAGTGTTGGCAGCGGCAGCGACCCGAAACGTTCGTGAAGCGTCAGCCACCCGTCGACACAGCCCGGCACGGTCACCGATCGGATGTCGAGCCTGAACGGCATGGTTGCATGTCCTTCGGCGCGCAGCGACGCAGGGTCGGCACCCGAGCCGGCTCGCCCCGACGCATTCAGAGCGTGGACTTCGCCGTCGTCGTACACCAAAGCCAGCAGATCGCCGCCAATCCCGCATAGATGCGGGCCGGTTACGGCAATTGCTGCGTTAGCGGCAATAGCGGCATCTGCGGCGTTGCCACCGCGAGCGAGCATTTCCACGCCTGCCGAGGTTGCGAGATGGTCGGATGTCGCAACAAGGTGATTCGGTGCGCGTACCGAGCGCAGCGGTGGGTTGACAACCGACATGGTCGACACCGTAGTGCGGTTGACCCGGTAACAGATTGAGAGACCGGGCCACACCGCAACTCGCGCCCCTTCTGACTGGGCGTTACTCCTGATAGTCGTCCGTCCGAGAAATTTTCACGGGGTGGCTCGACTGGGCTCGTTTCTCGTCGGGCCGTTGTCTTAGGGGCTGTGTTGCTGTGCTGGCGGCGTTTGAGGGGTCGGCGTTGTCTCCACCTCTCGGTTTGGTGCAGACGTCGTCGGTGACCGGCTCACTATCAACAGGTCTGTGATGGATGGGCCTGTCGGCGTTCTCGGAGTTGGAATCTCGCTGCGCTGCGTTTTCCCATTGGTGCAACTACTGCCAAGGCAACAAAGGCCGAAACGACCTCAACAATATGCAGCAGACACGCTGCGCTTTTGTTGCCGTAGTGCTGGTTGGATTAGTTTTGCTTGCCATGACACGAACCCTCGCAATTATGGCAGCCACCGTTCTCACACTTGCTGCATGTGGGGGAAGCTCGGATGCCCCCTCTAAAACCGACCCGGTTACCACAGAGAGTCTTCTCCCCGGAGTTCCAACTCCGACCGAACCAGTTACCACGGAGAGCCTTCTCCCGGGAGTTCCGACCCCGACAGATCCCTGATCCGTTGTACAGAATGGCGGTTGAGGTGCGTCGCTGAAATCTGCGCTGGGTTGCACTAATGTCGTTATCTAAATCTTCGCATTTGAACGACTGCTGCAGCTGGAGTCGGCGCATCTACTGCGCTCCACTCTCATCGCGACGGGCGCGAAGTCGGCGTCGCAAATGCCGACGAAAACGGCGATGTTGCCGCACCGGCTGCGGCTTCGGCGAACTTGACGGGCTTTCAGCCCGGTCGAGCCACAGATCCGAGGATCTTGT
>CAJQPY010000009.1 GCA_905480335.1 uncultured Ilumatobacter sp.
CACGCAGATCGACATCAATGCGGTCACTCTGCCGCGGCGAGCCGGTGGTCTCTTCTACGAAGGCCGTGTGGTGCTCACCGACGGAAATGAGATTTCGGCAGGGACTTTCGCCGAAGGAGATGGGGTGACGCTCTGGAGTGGTGTCGCACTGGATGATGCAGTCACATTCAGAATCGTCGTTGGTGACATCGCGAACGGGTCGGTTGATGACGTCGTGCTCAAGGCCGACCTACCGCAGCTATAGACGCTCAGTTGTCTAGAAATTCGTGGCGCATGCAATCGGCTGCGGCGACCGGGCTGAGCAGAATCGTCGAGGGGTTGTCTGCTGGAGTGAGCAAGTTGGGGGGAGCGACCCCCGCCTGAGTGTCCTGCAGGGTGGGGCCAAGGGATTACGAAAGACACGAAAGAAGTCTGTGAGAACTTCACAAACGTCTATTACGGCACCTATCAAGGGGCGTCCGTCTGAGCAGACGCAACAGTGGACAACAGTGGCCAGTGGAAAGCCTTCGTTCAACCGCAGCGACGGTAACGATCCAGTCCAGCCTGTCTCAGCTGGTGTTTCAGCAGAGCACCGTTTAGTTGTGATCGACTTGAGATGCGGATTGGAATGACTGATCAAGACCGGACCAGGCCCGTCTGCTCAGATCCTGCAGTCAAATTCCGGTGTTTCTCAGAGCTTTTTAGGGTCGCACTGAAAGCGCTCAAGGGGGTGGCACTAAATCTCTTGCCCCTTACGGCTCGATTCGGGTTTCGGTTCACGCGGCAGCCCGAGGAGTCGCTCGCCGATGATGTTGCGCTGGACTTCGCTGGTCCCGCCGGCAATGCGGCCGCCCGGTGCGGCCAGCATGCCAGATGCATCGGGGCCGTCGAGCATGCCGTCAGGCCCGGCGAGGTCGCCGCGCAGCATCGAGGCGTCGAAGGTCATCTGGGTGATTCCGAGCTTCATCAGCGAGGCAGCGGTCGAGGCGACTGGACCCTGCCGCTGGGCCATTGCCTTGTAGGCGTTGCCGGTCGACACCAAGCGCATCAGGTTCTGGCGGGACGGCGCGTCCAGCTGACGACCCTCCGAGAGTCGCATCATCTGATCGAGCCTTCGCTCAAGGGAGATCACGGCGGTGCCGATGTGTCCCCGCTCGCTCGTCAGGACCGCCATGCCGACACCCCAGCCGCCGTGCTCAGGGCCGAGCAAATGGTCGGCCGGGAGTTCGACATCGGTGAAGAACACCTCGTCGAACTCGGACTCGCCGGTCATCTGTTTGAGCGGTCGGATTTCGATTCCCGGCAGATCCATTGGGCAGAGGAAAAACGAGAGCCCCGCGTGGTTGCGAGCGTCAGGATCGGTCCGAGCCATCAGGATGCCCCAGTTGCTGTACCGCCCACCCGAGCACCAGACCTTCTGGCCGTTGACGACGTAGCGGTCACCGTCACGTTCGGCGCGGGTGGACAGCGACGCGAGGTCGCTGCCCGAGCCCGGCTCCGAGAAGAGTTGGCACCACACGTGCTCTGCGTTGAGTGTGGCCAGCAGATGGCGGTGCTGCTGTTCGGGCGTTCCGTATCGCAGGACAGCTCCGCCCGTGAGCACCAGCCCGACCATGTTCAACACCGGCGGGACCCCGGCGCGCGCGCACTCGAGCATCCAGACGCCGTTGTGCTCCGCACTCAGGCCGCGTCCCCCAAACTCGGTGGGCCAGTGGATCCCGGCGTATCCAGCGTCACGGATCGCCCGCTGCCAGGCGCTGCCCTGGTCGATCTGGTCGGGCGGACAGATCGCCCCGTAGTCCCTGGGCGCCCGGTCGGCATTGGCGGCGAGCCACTGTGCGACCTCGGATTGGAATTCAGCGACATCGGGACCGTCGGACATCCAAACAGTGTCGTCCGCGGGGGCGAGCGCCGACGCATCGGGACGGCCAGGCAGCAGCCGGCAGAACTGCGACCCAATCGTCCCGAACAGAGGGGAGTCAGCCCTCTTCCATCTCCATCTCGCCGTCTTCCATCTCGTCCATGTCCATGCCGCCCATGTCCATGGCGTCGTCACCGATCTCGCGCACTTCGGCGACGAACTCGATAGTGACGTCGTTGTCGAATGACAACGTGACGTCGACGTTCTTGGGGTAGGTGGCTGCGTCGATGTCGAGTAACATGATGTGTGGGCCGCCTGGCTCGAAGATGAACGTCTCGCCGGCTGCAATCTCGTAGCCGCCCTCCCGTTCCTGCATCGACATCTGGCCTTCGTCGTTCATGAGGACCTCGTGCAGTTCGACGGTGTCGCTGGCCGAGGCGGTCGCCGAGATCGCGGTGATCGTGTCGCCGGTGTTGTTGGTCACCTCGCCGTACACCGCGCTCGTCGTCTGTCCATCGGCGGGCCGACGTGACCAGGGGTCGGACATCGTGATCTCGTCGGCTGATGCCGCCGACTCGGTGTCGTCGTCGGAACCGCAGGCGGCGAGGCCGAGCACGGCCATCGCAGCGAGCGCCATGGAGCGGCGGATGAGGCGGGTTGTCTGTATGTTCACGACGTTCAGGTCGTCGCGTGCACCGGTTTGGTTCCAAGATTCCCCGAAAAGAGCTGGAAGCCGGCGATGGCAACTCCGCCGACACCGACCACGAAGGCTGCGGTGAGCGACATCCGCTCGAACCACTGCGGTGCGTCGGTCGGAACGATTGCCGCCGTTAGGCCATCACGCTTCACGAGGGCCCAGATTGCCAGCTGGCTCGCGGCGAGGAGTGCGGCAGCGACTGCAGCGAACGGAGCACGCCGACCGAGCGCCGCTGCCGCCAGCGACGCCAAGAGCGCGATCGAAGGAAGGAGCACCCAGATGACCCGCGGGCCGGTCTCCGTCGGCAGCGACGTGTACTGCCACGACCCGGCAACCGCCGCGAGCCCTGCGACTGGAACGAGTGCAACGGCCCACGAGGGGTTTCGCCGAGACAGCCAGAATGCACTGCCAACAGAGATCGCACCGATCACGACCCCCAGTGCGGCCGGAAGCATCGACGGCTCGTCCTGCCACGTAGAGATCACCGTCACGTCGATCTCGACACCGTCGACGACGAGCGGGATGACCTGTTCGACGATGCGATCGCCCGGCGATTTGCCCGCTGGGCGGATGGGCTGCATCCAGTGGGCCCGATGGTCGTGCCAGGCGTATGTCCTGTCATCAGCGACGGTCACCCAGTCAGGGTCGGCATCGGGCTGCGCAAAGTCGGGGGCGTCCGAGCCGTACCGCTCTTCGTTCTGGTAGGTCGTGGGTGAGTTGCGATTCTCCTGGACCATGCCGCCGGGCAGGAACTGGAGGTATGGCTCGCCAAAGTATCCGACCACCACTACCTCGGACTCGGGGTCGACCGTTAGCTGGATGAACGAGTCACCGCCGATCACCTCGAACGTGACCGCCGACGTCGGTGGGTCGATCGAGAGAATCTCGCTCTGGTAGTCGGTCGGGCCCGCCGGGTCGGCACTGACGGTGCCGGCTGATGCCAGGCCCACAAGCCCGAAGATGACGAGGGCCACGGCACTGCGCCGCCCGATGGCCTGCAGGCATTTCATGTCGTGACGTTGAGCACGAGTTCGCCGCTGGGATGCACGGTGCAGACCCCTTCGAACGTTCCGGCCGACGTGAATTCCTGGCGCATCGTCTCGTTCGCCCCCACGAACCAAGGGCCAACGTTGTGGCCGCGATCGTCGAGGTTCACGATCTGAATGGTCTCGCCAACCGAGGCGTCGAGCGTGCCCGGCAGGATCTCGAGTGGTTCACCGGCATCGAGCGCCTCGCCGGCGCCGGCGGGAATCGTGTACTCGTACGTCGCCGATCCGATGCCGTCCTCGACACTGAACCCGGGCCTGGCGCCGGAACCGCCGTCGGAGCACGCGGTGGCGAGCGGCAGTGCGAGTGCTGCGAGTCCGAGGGCGAGCCGCCGAGCGATGGGGCGGGTCATGCTTGCGCCCGTCCGAGCAACGTCGAGAGATCGTCGGCCATGTCCTGCGACGATGCGCCGAACTGCCAGGTGAGGACGAGTCGTCCTTGGTCGTCGACCGCGTAGAGGAACGGTGAATGATCGACCTCGATGTCGCCATCGTCGGTCGTGCGGACTTCCCAGCTCGCACCGAACGGTTCGCCGGCCTCGGCGAGCAGTTCGGCGTCGTCGGATCCGGCAGCGACCGCATCGGAGATGAAGGTCGTTACGTACTGGTCGAGCACTTCATTGTCGCGTTTAGGATCGACGCCGACCATGACGACGTCGACGGCGTCGGCCTCTTCGGGGTCGAGCATCCGGAGTGCGACGGTGAGATCGGCAAGCGTGGTCGGGCAGACATCGGGGCAGTTAGTGAAGCCGAAATAGACGACCTGGATCTCGCCCTCGTCGGCCCGGAACTCGATGTCGGTACCGGGGTCGCTGAGCGACGGCAGCGACACCAGGTCGACCTGCGGGGCCGGTTCGCGGACGATTCCCGAGAGCGCTGAATCACTGTTGCCGTCGCCCCCACATGCGCCGATGATGAGTACAGCGCCGCAGCACAGGGCAGTCAGCCGAGCGATCCGCCCGCGCATGCGCCGAACGGTTAGAGCAGCGGTGCGTTCGTCCATCTCGTGCAGGTCGCCGCGGAGAATCAATTGGTTCCCGTCGGTCCGAGATACGCCGAGTCACTCGCCGGCTCGGTGGTCATCGCGGCGAGATCGAGGCGTGCCCGTGAAACGCGCGAGCGGACTGTGCCGACCGGACACCCGATCACATCGGCAGCCTCGTCGTAGTACAAGCCCAGCACCTGCGTGAGCACGAATGCGGTTCGGCGGTCATTGTCGAGGTGGTGCAGCAGCTCGTCGAGCTCGACCACCATCGTCGCGTCGGGAGCGAACGCAGCATCGACGTGCGCTGCGTCGAAAACCGCCCGGTCGTTCCGGCGACGACGCTGGGCCCGGCGAACATGATCGGAGCACACTCGTCGTGCGATGGTGAGCAGCCATCCGCGCGCGGCACCTTCGGCTCGATAACGAGGAAGCGACTTGATCGCTCGCTCATAGGTTTCCTGCGCCAGATCGTCGGCGTCGCAGGCGTCGCCGAGGAAACGGCAGAGCTTCCAGACTTCGCCTTGGGTCTCCGCAACGAATCGGTCGAGTGCGGCCACGTCACCGCGTTGGGCGGCGAGAAGGAGTCGCGTTAGATGTTCCACCACCCCAGTTTGGCGACTCGGGAACCAGAACGTTGGTCAGAGCGACCTTGTTCACATGGACGCCGAAGACCTGCCGTGCACCACTGCGCACGAAATCCTCTCCGCGCAACTTGACGGCGAGACCAGCGAGTCCGAACGGGAGCGGCTCCATCATCACCTGACCAGGTGTCTGGAGTGCCGGCAACTGTCGGCGCAGTATCTGCAGTTGGATCGCCGGGTCCGTCTCCGTCCTGCGGAGTTGGTGCCTGATCTACGTCCGGCGATTCTCACCCGGATCCGGCCGGCGGTGCTTGGTCGGAACGGTTGGATGCGGCCTGCGCTCGCCTGGGTCGCAGTCGTGCTGGTCATCCAGAACGTGACGGCACTGGTGGCCGGTGAAATGAATGGCGCCGAGGTCCACCTTGCACGTCACCTCGGCGCGTTCGGCGTCGCGTTGGGCGTTGGCCTTGCGTTCGTGGCGTGGCGCCCTCACCGTGCGTACGGGCTGCTTCCGTTCGCCGGTGCGCTGATCGCCACGATGATGCTGAGCGCAGCGTTCGACATCGTCGAGAACGGCCGCAGCGCCGTGTCCGAGATCAGCCACATAGCAGAACTCGCTGGGTTGTGGCTGGTGTGGGTGATCGCCGGGTCGCCGGGGCGCCCGGACTGGGGTGCGATCCGGCCTGCGCTGGCCCGCCTGCTACGCCCCGCCGGCAATCGGTCCTGAGTACGAGACCGACGGTCGGGACTCGCTCCCGGGCGAGTCGGTGGGGACAGAGTCATGAGTCGGTTCAGGACAGAGCTTTGAGGAACATTGCAGTCTCCTCGGCGATCGCGGCCGGGACCTCGTAGCCGGTCTGGTCGGTGACAGCGTCCCAGTTGTCCCGAAGGCTCTCCGGGCTCAGCTCAGGGTCGGTGAAGCCCTGGCACTCGGCGATGAACACTTCGGCGACACGACCGCCGCCGACGGAGTAGACCCGGCCGGTCGAGTCGCACGACTCGTGCGAGAGGTACGTCACGAGTGGTGCCACGAACTCGGGCTGGAGCTTGTCGCCGAGGGGGCCAAGCAGATCTTCGGTCATGCGGGTGTACGCGAGGGGAGCGATGGCATTGGCCTTGACGTTGTACTTGGCGCCTTCGACGGCCAACACGTTCGTGAAGCCGACGAGGCCCATCTTCGCTGCGCCATAGTTGGCCTGGCCGAAGTTGCCGAAGATGCCTGCGGCAGACGACGTCGACACGATCCGGCCGTAGCTTTTTTCGCGCATGATCTTCCAGGCGGGGCCGGTGACGTTGAACGCGCCGCGCAAGTGGACGTCGAGGACTGGGTCGACGAAGTCGGGACCCATGTTGTGGAACGACTTGTCACGCAGGATGCCGGCATTGTTGATGACGATGTCAACCGTGCCGAAAGTGTCGACGGCGGTCTGAACGATGCTCTCGCCGCCCTCGGGTGTTGCCACCGAGTCGGTGTTCGCAACCGCCTCGCCACCGGTGGCCTTGATCTCGTCGACGACCAGTTGGGCTGCGCCCTTGTCGGACCCTGAGCCATCGACGGCGCCGCCGAGGTCGTTCACCACGATGAGTGCGCCGCGTGCTGCCATTATCAGAGCGTGCTGCCGTCCGAGACCGCCACCTGCACCGGTGATGATTGCTACCTTGCCGTCGAATCCGAGATCAGTCATGGACGACGAAACTATCTGCCGGTTCGGCACCTGCGGCAACCGATGACGAGGGGTGGCTGCGTCGCCGGCGTTGGTGTGGTGAGATTTCACGGTGTTCTCGATGTCGCATCATCACCGCCGAGCAGTCTGGATCGCGCTTTTAGGATTCGTGGGCGTCGCAGCGGGGTGCACCGCGAGCGCCGACCCTGCCGGAGCGGCGGTTGAGTTGATCGAGGGCGAGTTGTCGGAACAGATCGAACTCGGCCCGCTCGCCGGCGACTGTGCCGAACCTGACGAGGTAGCGCTGGGTGACGAATTCGCCTGCACCGGCGTCACCGAGGGCGGGGCCATCATCAATTTCACCGCCGTCTTCGAATCAGGCGACATGGTCTTCCTGTACCCGACCAATCTGGTGGTCGAGAGTTCGCTCTTCGAGGTTGATGCGGCGGCAGCGCTCGGCCCCGAGTTCGGTATCGAGATCGACCCGGCACAGATCGAATGCCCCGAGGGGGTCACGGTGCTCGACGCTGCCGGTCAGATGTTCTGCACGATCACCGACGTGGAGACCGGTGGCGTCTTCCCGATGACTGCGACGCTTGGCAACTATCTGCGGGACCAGGGCTTCGAGGAGCGGTTCTACGAAGTCGGCGATTGGGTCGAGTAGCTGGGCGACGCCGTTGCGCGTTCAATCGTCACCACGGGGAGCACGGCGCAGGATGAAGTGGGTGACCCCTTCCTGCACGATGACGCGCGCGCCGCGGTCACGTACCGGGACCCCGACGCCGTCGAGGTGGCGCAATGTGCAGCCGTCCGCTGTCAGCTCGACCTGCATTTGCGAGCCGTGGCGATTGATCCGGAATCGAACGGATGACCATTCGGCCGGGAGCCGTGGTTCGAATGACAGCACTTCGCCCGTCTCGATCATCCCGGCAAAGCCGTGGACGATGCCGGCCCAGACCCCACCGCAGTTGGCAATGTGGACCCCGTCTGCGGTGTTGTGGTGGACGTCGCAGATGTCGAGGTACAACGCGCGCCGGAAATAATCGATCGCCAAGTCGTCGTGTCCGACCTCAGCGGCCACGATTGCCTGCACGCAGGCCGACAACGACGAGTCTCCCGTGGTGATCGGGTCGTAAAAGTCGAAGTTCCGCCGCTTCTGCTCGGGGGTGAAGTGCTGGGATCGGAGGTACATCGCAAGGACGACGTCGGCTTGCTTGAGGACTTGTTTGCGGTAGATGACGAGCGGGTGGAAGTTGAGCAGCAGTGGGTACTTGTCGAGCGGGGTGCCGTCCCAGTCCCACGGCTCGAGATCGAGGAACGCTGTATCCTGGGGGTGGATGTCGTGTCTGTCGTCGTACGGGATGTACATCGCGTCGGCAGCGGCATCCCATTCATCGAGCTCGATGAGTCGAAGGCCGGTCCGGCGTTGCAGCGACTGAAACGCCTCAGGATTCCACTGTGCGAGGAACCGTACGGTCCGGGCCGCATAGCGCAGATTGAACCGCGCCATGACGTTCGTGTAGCAGTTGTCGTTGACGACGGTGGTGTACTCGTCGGGGCCCGTGACACGGTGGATGTGGAACGACCCGCTGTTGTTCGTCGCGTAGAAGCCGAGGTCGTTCCAGAGTCGCGCGGTCTCGACCAGGATCTCGGCACCCTCGTCGGCGAGGAAATCGACGTCGGCGGTGGCGTCGAGATAGCGGGCCAAGGCGAACACGACATCTGCATTGATGTGGTACTGGGCGGTTCCGGCGGCGTAGTACGCGGATGCTTCTTCGCCATTGATCGTGCGCCACGGGTAGAGACCGCCATCCTGGTTCAGCTCGCGTGCGCGGCGCCGAGCAGCATCCAACATGTGCCAGCGGAACCGGAGGAGCTTGCGCGCCGCGCTCGGGTCCGTGTACGCCAGGAACGGCACGACATAGACCTCTGTGTCCCAGAAGTAGTGACCGTCATAACCGCCGGCTGTCACGCCTTTCGCAGCGATGCCCTGCTCCTGGCTCTTGATCGACGCCTGGGCGAGTTGGAACAGATTCCACCGAATGGCCTGTTGTGCCGTGTCGTCGCCCTCGATCTCGACGTCGGCCGAGTTCCAGAATCGTTCGAGGCCGCCGGCCTGCTCCTGGCGGAGCGCGTCCACGCCGGTCTCCGAAGCGCGATGCAACGTGCGCGAGCAGCGGTCGACCAACTCTTCGCAGGGCACGCCGGTGGACGTGTGGTAGCTGACGTACTTCGTGAGGGTGATGGGGGTGTTCGGTTCGGCATGGAACTCGACCACTGTCTTCGCCAGATCGGGAGCGACTTCGGTCGACGCAACGAAATGCGAACCCGTGCTGATCTCGTGGCGGTATCCACACGCCAGGGTCATGCCGCTGTTGGCGCAGGTGTATCCGAGGATCACGTCGCCGCGACCGCGTGCCGTGTAATCGTTCTGCGATGTGGGGAGCAACACACGCTCTTCGAACTGACGCGCCTTGCGCGGGTCGCTTCCGAGGTGGGCCTCGCCCAACGCCGCGTGGGGAACGTGGTATTCGTCCTCGCCATCCTGGCGGTTCAGCAGCTGCGACGAGATCACCACGGGTGCACCGGTATCGAGCAGGGTGACCTCGAAGGTCATCACGGCCAGGTGTCGCTCGGCCACCGACACCATCCGTGTCGACCGGACTCGGACCCTCTTGCCGCCGGGGGTTCGCCAGAGGAGATCGCGCACGAGGTATCCCGTGCGGAAGTCGATCGACCGTTCGTACTCCTCGATGTCGGCGGTCGACAGTAGGAGTGGTTCGTCGTCGACGTATAGCTTGATCAGCTTCGCGTCGGGGACATTGACGATGGTCTGACCGACCTTCGCGAAACCGAATGCGCTCTCTGCGTGCTGGATCTCCCATGTCTCGTGGAATCCGTTGACGTAGGTGCCGTGGCTGTGCGCGTCGCGCCCCTCCTCGGGGTTGGCGCGCATGCCGAGGTAGCCGTTGCCAAGACCGAAGAGTGTCTCGGTGTGGCCGAGATCATCGGTGGAATACTCGGTTTCGACAAAACGCCACGGTTCGACGGGAAAGCGGTGCGACTCGAGCCCAGCCGGAGGGGGCAGATGGTTCGAAGCCATTAAGCTGTTCCAGGGGTCGGATCGGGCCGATCGGGGAGCAGGTCACTCAAATCGTTGACAACGAAGGTGGCGCCGTTGGCCAGCAGCACGGCGTGGCCCGCGCCGCGATCGACGCCGATCGTGACGGCAAACGCGCCGTTTGCCCCGGCGGCGACCCCTGAGACGGCATCTTCGACCACGACACTCCGAGACGGGTCGATTCCCAGGCGGGTGGCACCGAGCAGGTATCCGTCGGGCGCCGGCTTGCCCGCCAGCCCCAATTCGGCAGCCACTACGCCGTCGACCACTACGTCGAAGCGATGGGCGAGTCCGGCTGCGAGCAACACCGGCACGGTATTCTTCGATGACGAGACGATGGCCGACGGAATGCCCTCGGTGGCGAGCAGGTCGAGCGTGGACTGTGAGCCGGGGTACGGCGCGATGCCGTCTCGTTCGAGGAGGTCGTTGAACAGGGTGTTCTTTCGATTTCCGAGTGCACACACGTTGGTGTCTCCGGGGGAATCGCCGGGGTCGCCGTCGGGCAATGTGATCCCCCGGCTGCCGAGGAACGAGCGCACGCCGTCGTAGCGTAGTTTGCCGTCGATGTACGCCAGGTAGTCGGCTTCGGTGTAGTCGTAGGCGGCGAAGAGTTCGGCCCACGCGTGTTCATGAATCTCTGCAGTGGGGGTGATCACCCCGTCGAGATCGAAGAGCACACCGTCATAGTCGGCCCAACGGAAGTCGGCCGGCGTCGGGGAAGAGGTCGCCATCGCCACGATGCTATGACACGACAGCTCGCCGAACCCAGGACCACAGGGTTCGGTCGTCAGCCGCCCGAGGCGGTGGCTTTCAGTGCTCTGTAGTCGAGTTTGCCGTTGGCGGCGCGTCCGATGGTGCGGATCTCGATGACGTGTTTCGGCGCTTTGTACGCCGCTAGGTGCTCTTTGACGTGGTTGCGTACGCCGGATTCGTCGAGGGTGGCACCGGGTGTCAGTTGGACGAGCGCGTTGATTGCTTCACCCCACTTCTCGTCGGGCAGCCCGACGACTGCGGCATCGGCGATGTCGGGATGCAGCTTCAGACACTCCTCCACCTCCTCTGGGTACACCTTCTCGCCACCCGTATTGATGCACTGGCTGCCACGGCCCATCAAGTTGATGGATCCGTCGGTGGCCACCGTCGCGTAGTCGCCGGGAATCGAGTAGCGATCGCCGTCGATCATCACGAACGTCTCGGCAGATTTCTTCTCGTCCTTGTAGTAACCGATCGGAGTCCGACCGCGGATGGCGACGCGACCGAGTTCGTCGGTCCCGGGCGCGACGTCGCGCCCGTCGTCAGTGACGACGCGGGTGTTGGGTCCGAGTTCGAACCGGGCGGTCCCGCCACCGGACTCCTTCGTCGTCGTGTTCGTCGCCATGCCGATCGCCTCGGACGAGCCGAGCGCGTCGACCATGATTAGCCGGGGGTTGTGCCGGAGCAGCGCGTCCTTCGTCTCCTTCGACCACATCACTCCCGACGACACGATGACGCGCAGCGAGGTGATGTCCCAGCGATCGGGTTCGGCGTCGAGCGCCTGGAGGATCGGTTTGGCGAATGCATCGCCGACGATCGACGTCGAATTGATGCCGTACCGTTCGACGCTGTCGAGGAACTCCTCTGCACTGAACGATCGACCCTCCATGGTGGTGATCGACCCGCCGACCATGAGATTGCTGATGGCGTTGAACAGGCCGGTGCCGTGCATCAACGGCGCTCAGGGCATGTTGCGCGGTCCTGCGGTCGTCACGCGTTGCGTCGCGGCGTTGAGGTCTTGCTCGGGTGGCATTCGTTTGCGATTGTTGGCGTCGAGCACGCCGAACAAGTCGTCCTGTCTCCACATGACCCCCTTCGGCATGCCGGTCGTCCCGCCCGTGTAGAGCAACAGGAGATGACTACCCGATCGCCCCCAAGGGCCTTCGACTCGCTTCGACGTGCCGTGTGCCGCTGCGTCCTCGTACGGGGTTGCCCAGGCTGGACACGGCTCGGACCCGTCGTCAACCCACAGCCAGTTGGTGACGCGGGGCACACGCTCGAGCACAGCCGCGCACTGCTCCGTGAAGCTGCCATGGAATACGACTGTGGTCACGTCGGCGTTGTCCCAGAGGTAGACGAGTTCGTCAGACGCGTAGCGGTAGTTCGTGTTGACCACCGCCATGCCGGCTTTGAACGAGGCGTAGACCGACTCAAGGTACTCGGGCGAGTTGTAGAGGTACTGGGCGACCTTGTCCTGCTCGGTTGCTCCGTCGGCTGCGAGGAGCGCAGACGCAACGCCGTTGGCGCGTCGGTCGAAGTCGGCCCAGGAGTGCTGCCGTGGTCCCTGCTGCTGGGCCAACTCGTCGGGGATCTGAGCCGCCATGGCCTCCCACAGATCGGCAAGGTTCCATCCGGTGTCGCTCATCGGGCGTCACGGTAGCGACCGCTTGCCGGCCGGCATGCAGTCAAAGCTTGCTGAACGTGGTCAGCGGGGTGGTCCCTCGCGGAGCCGGTCGTACGCAGCGGTCACGGGCGAGTGCTCACTCATCGCTCCCCACATCGACTCGATCCACCACGTCGCGTCCGCGTACGTGGCCAGCGAATGCTCGGTCCATTGGCCCTCGACTACGATGTTGGCCCCCGGCACCGGGCCCGCTTCGATCGCCGTACGGAGCTGGGCCACCTCGGCGAGAGTGGCCTGTCGAGCGCCACCCTCGACATCCGGGTCGAGCGCCTGCGGGACGACGCCGTCCCAGTGCATCGCACGTTCCATCGACTTCGGTCGGCCAAGTGCGCCGACACATCAGATCGGCACCCGCGGCGATTGCTCGAGGATTTCGATCGTCGGGAACTCAGATGGCTGAACGGTGTAGTGCCGGCCGGAGTACTCGAAGAGCTGTCCGCCCCAGAGTCCGCAGACGATGTCAAGGCACTCGTCCATCAACTCGGCCCGGGTTCTTCGATCACACTCTTCGCCGAACGTGTCGAACCCTGAGTTCACCGCTCCGAGTCCGGCCCCGAGGGTGACCCGCCCGCCCGAGAGGCGGTCGACCGTTGCGACTTAGCTTGCCAACTCCCACGGCCGTCGTAGCGAGGGCGTTGTGAGCATTGTCCGAGACGGATTTGCGAGGTCCGTACGGCAGCGAGTGCGAGTGCAATCCATGCCTCGACGCCCCACAGTGGCTCCCAGACGAACAAGCCGTCCCAACCCGCTTCCTTGGCGGCTTCCGCCAGATCACCGACGTCGGCGGTGTCGCCCTACGAGACCACAGAGCCGTTCCTCATGTGCCGACCGTAGCTCAGCGGTTGCCATCGGTGTTCAGGGTCCTCACTGTCCGGTTTTCAACGTCTCGACGTCGGTCCGTCCTCGGGTATGCGATGCCGTGCATCACCGGTTGGGCGTTCGTCAATATCGACCTGGCCGTCTACAGTCGAAACAATGTCGTCCGCCGTCGTCGAAGCTTCCGCCGACCTCTCGGAGATCATCGAGGCCCGCGCCGACGAAGCCGAGCAGGCGCGGAGGCTGCCGCCATCGACGGTGAAGGCCCTCGTCGATGCGGATCTTATGCGGATGTGCCTTCCCGCAGCGTATGGCGGACCGGAGGTCGACCCTGTGTCGATGGTCGAGGCGATCGCCAACGTGGCACACGCCGACGGGGCAGCGGGGTGGTGCTCGATGATCGCGTCGACGACGTCGTCGATGGCCGCGTTCCTTCCCGAGGAAGGGGCCGCCGAGATCTACAGCGATCCGTCGACAGTCACCGGTGGCGTGTTCGCCCCGAACGGGCAAGGTCGGGCTACCGAGAGCCATGGGGTCGGCGGGCTCGAGGTGTCGGGTCGTTGGGCGTGGGGGAGCGGGACTCAACATTGTGCTTGGGTGCTTGGCGGAGCAATGTGCGATGACGGCACCTTCCGGTTGTGTTGGTTCCCTCAGGGCGAGGTCCACTTCATCGACACCTGGCACACCGGCGGGATGCGGGGATCGGGGTCGCTCGACTACTCGGTCGAGGGTGCATTCGCACCGTTCCGGCGCACCATACAGCCAGGGGTCACCGCACCGGTGGTCGACAACACCCTCTCCCATTTTCCCAACTTCACGCTGCTCGCAGCCGGCGTCGCCGCAGTCGGACTCGGCGTCGGACGCAGAGCGCTCGACGAACTCAATGACATAGCGCAGGGCAAACAACCCCAGTTTTCGTCCAAGACATTGGCGCAGAGTTCCTTCACGCAGATCGAGTTCGCCCGCGCCGAGGCCACGCTGCGGTCGGCCCGTGCGTTCCTGCTGGACGAATTGGCCACCGCATGGGCAGACGCTGAAGCGGGTTGCGGCGTCACCATCGAGCAGCGGGTTGCGATCCGTTTGGCTGCGACCAATGCTGCTGCGGCCGGGGCGGTCGCAGCTGACGCTGCCTACACGTTGGCGGGCGGCACCGCGGTGTACGACGCTAGTCTGCTTGGCCGCTGCATGCGCGACGCTCACGTCGTCACTCAGCACATTCAGACTGCACCGAAGCTCAACGAGAAGATCGGCAAGTTGCTCCTCGGCCTCGATGATGACGTGAGCATGTTCTGATGGACTTCCAGACGATGCGGATCACGCGTGACGGGCACGTCATCACCGTCACGATCGACCACCCTCGGTCACCCATGAACGCGGTCGACGAAACGTTGCACCACGAGTTCGCTGAGCTGTTCCAGATGCTCAAGCGGGAGGGGGATGCTCGCGTCGCGGTCCTCACCGGCTCCGGTCGCGCATTCTCGGCGGGCGGCGACATGGGGTGGTTCCCCGAACTGCGGGACCCGGCGCGGATGCACTCGCTGCGCCGCGAAGCGAAGCAGATCATCTGGGACGAACTCGACGTCGAGATCCCGATCGTCTGCGCGCTCAATGGTCCGGCGGTTGGCCTCGGCGCGTCGATCGCATTGCTCTGCGACGTCATCGTGATGGCCGACAGAGCAGTGATCATCGACCCGCACGTTCAGGTCGGGCTCGTTGCCGGTGATGGTGGCGCAGCGATCTGGCCGCTGCTCGTCGGTCCGCTTGCCGCGAAAAGACACCTGATGCTCGGTGAGCCGCTGACTGCCGCCGATGCCTTGCGACTGGGTGTCGCCGCGGAAGTGTGCGCACCGGGCGAACTCGAAGCTGTGGCGCAGACCTGGGCGGATCGGATCGCCGCGCAGGCCCCGCTCGCGGTGCAGGGGACGAAGATGTCCGTGAATCAGCAGATCAAGCAGGCGCTGCTGACCAGCTTCGACCTGTCGACCTCGCTTGAGATGCCGTGCTTTCTGTCGGCCGATCACGCCGAGGCCGTGTCCGCCTTTGTCGAGAAACGAACGCCCACCTTCGAAGGACGCTGAGTGGTCTGCCACGATGTGGTGATGTCATTGACGGAGCATCCGGTCGAACTCGACAACACGACGTGGGAGGGCGGCCGACTGGTTGCCGACCTCCTTGATCCCGACTTGTATCGCCGCAACCCGCACGATGTGTGGTCGTGGATGCGTGCCAACGAGCCGGTTTACCGCGACGAACGCAACGGATTGTGGGGTGTCACCCGGCATGCCGATCTGATGGACGTGGAGCGGCGCTCGACGGTTTTCATCTCGGGCCAGGGCTACCGCGCCGTATGGTCGCCGTCGGAGATCAACATGATCGCCCAAGACGATCCGCGGCACCGGCAGCAGCGTATGCTGGTCCAGGGCGACTTCACGAAGAAGTCGGTGGAGGCCCGTCACGCAGAGGTCGAGCTCTTGGTGGCCGACGTGCTCGACGCGGCGCTGGCCGACGGCGCGGACGAGATCGAGGTGATCGAAGCTGTGGCCGGCCAGGTACCGGCGCGGTTGACCTCTCGGCTACTCGGCTATCCGGAATCACAGTGGGCCGACCTCAAGTCGTGGTCGGAGCGGCTGATGCGGACCGACATGCGCGAGCGTGACGGGCAGGTGTTCCGCGACTTTATGGCCGCCAACTTGGAGTTCATGGGTGCGCTCGGTGAGATCGCCCGCGAGAAGTTCGCGAACCCGGGAGATGACCTGATCTCGTCGTGGATTCACGGTCGCATCGACGGCGAGCCGTTGCCCCCTGAGGCGATCGCCCACGAAGCCGGCTTGTTCATCTCGGGCGGCGCGGAAACAACACGAACGGCCATCGGACACGGGCTCCGGGTCTTCGTCGATCATCCCGATCAGTGGGAGGAGATGGCTGCCGACCCCGGTCTCGTTCGGGGTGCGGTCGAAGAAGTGCTGCGCTGGGTGACACCATTGAACAACATGTTTCGGCGAGCGGTCGCCGACGACTTGATCGGCCATCAGCCCGTCGAGCGCGGTGATCGGATTGTCATGCTCTACCCATCGGCGAACCGCGATGAAGGTGTGTTCGTCGACCCGTTTCGGTTCGACATCCGGCGCTCACCGAATCCGCACATCGCGTTCGGTTTCGGGACCCATCTCTGTATCGGCACTCACGTGGCCCGTGCAACACTTGCGGCGGTGTTCGCTCAGATGAGTCGCCGGATGACCGACCTCAGGGTTACCGCCGAGCCCGAGGTGGAGCGAAATATCTTCGCTCGCGCCATGGTGTCGTTCGGTCTCGGGTTCGATCCACGCTGAGCGGACCAACGCAGGTGGGCGTCAGCCGACAGATCGCGCTCGGGTCGATTCCACACGTCGCCGCGGCAATCCGCGACGCGTCGACGAGTCCCTGGTCATCGCCGGCGCCGTCGGCGTTCCGGATTGTGCTGAGCCGGTCGTCGCCGATTTCGTCCTGCACCGTTTGACCGAGACACTCCCTCTGTCCCTGACCGAGGACGCTCCGCCGATAAAGCGACGCCAGCCATTCGCCGATCTCGCTCACCGATGCGGGTACGGAGACAGCAGGGCTCACTGTCTTCGCCGTCGAGGTTTCGGGTGCGACAGTGGTCGCGGGCGCGATCGCGGTCGCTGGTGGAATTGTCGTCGGCGGTGCTTCAGCCGCAGCGAGGACCGCTCGCAACGACTCGTTCTCCTCGGTAAGGCGTTCGACGTCGGCGGTCAATCGCTCAACCTCGGCTCGGTGATCGTCGATCTTGGTCGTGTCGGTGCTTGCGTCCGGAGCGCCTTCCGCTTCCGCCGTGGCTTAGGCGTCCGCGAGTTGGTCCTGAGTCGTCTCGAGTTCGTTGTTGAGCTCGATACCTCGAGCGATGGAGGCATCCCGCTCGTCCAATGCGAGGTGGCGCTTGCGGGCGAAGAAGTCGGCGAGATCTGGATCCGATCGCCGCAGGTGATGACCGGCTACTGGCGGATGCCCGAGGAGGCGGCCAAAGTCGTCGCGGCCGACGGATGGTTCATGTCGGGCGATGCCGGCTACCTCGATGACGACGGATATCCCTACATCCGCGACCGCGTCAAGGACATGATCGTGTCGGGCGGCGAGAATGTGTATCCGGCAGAGGTCGAAAACATGTTGATAAAGCACGGGGCGATCGCGGACTTTGCAGTGATCGGCGTCCTGCGGTGCAAACCCCCGGGCAAGATCGTGAAGAAGGGTCTGCGCGAACCTTACCGGGCGGGAAAGGACCGGTGGTTCTTTGACGCCGGTCGTTCGGCCCCGGCGGGAACTACGTGACGGGAGCCTCGCACATTCGATCCGAGAGCCCGTTAGCGTCGCCGCGTGACTTCTTCGGACACCCTCTGCAAGCGTGATGACTTGCGCAACCTCGCGATCGTCGCTCACGTTGACCACGGCAAGACCACGTTGGTCGACTCGATGTTGCACCAATCGGGTGCGTTCCGTGCGAACGAAGACGTCGCCGAGCGGGTCATGGACTCAGGCGACCTCGAGCGCGAGAAGGGGATCACGATCCTCGCTAAAAACACGTCGCTCGTGTGGCGAGACAAGCGCACCGACACCGACGTCACGCTGAACATCGTCGACACACCGGGTCACGCCGACTTCGGTGGTGAGGTCGAGCGTGCGCTGACGATGGTCGACGGCATCGTGTTGTTGGTCGACGCCGCTGAGGGTCCGCTTCCGCAGACCCGCTTCGTGCTCCGTAAGGCGCTCGCCCGTCACCTGCCGGTCATTCTTGCGGTGAACAAGATCGACCGTCCCGATGCTCGAGTCGAGGAAGTCGTCGACGAGGTGTACGAGTTGTTCCTCGACCTGGATGCCGAAGATCACCACATCGAATTTCCGATCGTCTACTGCTCGGGTCGTGACGGTTGGGCCACCCAAAACCTCGATGAGGCGAAGGCAATCGTCGCCGGCGAGGTGTCGGGTAGAGACCTCACGACGCTTGGCGAGGTGCTGCTCGATTCAATCCCGGCGCCGACCTACACCGAGGGGGCGCCGCTGCAGGCGTGGGTCACGAACCTCGACGCATCGCCGTACCTCGGGCGTCTTGCGCTGCTGCGGGTGATGGAAGGCTCGATCAAGAAGGGCGAATCGGTCGCCTGGTGCAAGCGCGACGGCACGATCGCCCGCGCAAGGATCGCCGAACTGTTCCTTACCGAACACCTCACGCGCGTCCCGGTCGATTCTGCCCGGCAGGGAGATCTCGTCGCGGTCGCCGGCATCGAGGACATCTACATCGGCGAGACGCTCGCCGATCCGGAGAACCCGATCGCCCTGCCGGTCATCGAAGTGGATGAGCCCGCCTTGTCGATGACGATCGGGATCAACACCTCGCCGCTCGCCGGTCGAGAGGGCAAGAAGCTCACGGCGCGTCTCGTGAAGGCGCGTCTCGACCAGGAGCTCGTCGGCAATGTGTCGATGCGCGTGTTGCCCACCGAGCGGCCTGATGCCTGGGAGGTTCAGGGTCGTGGTGAACTGCAGCTGGCGATTCTCGTCGAGCAAATGCGTCGCGAAGGTTTCGAACTCACCGTCGGCAAGCCGGTGGTGTTGACCAAGAAGATCGACGGCAAGGTTCATGAGCCGGTCGAGCGCGTCACCATCGACGTTCCCGAGGAATACATGGGTGCAGTGACGCAGTTGCTCGCAACACGCAAGGGTCGGATGCAGAATATGGGCGGGACTGGATGGATCCGCCTCGACTATCTCGTCCCCGCACGAGGTCTGATCGGGTTCCGCACCGAATTCATGACCGAGACGCGTGGAACGGGTGTGCTGTCCCACACGTCAGAGGGCTATGAGCCGTGGGCCGGCGAGATCCGTGCCCGTTCGCAAGGTGTCCTCGTGGCTGATCGCACCGGTCCGGTCACGAACTACTCGATGGTCAACCTGCAAGAACGCTCGCAGCTCATGGTCACGGCCGGCGACGAGGTTTACTGCGGCATGATCGTCGGTGAGAACTCCCGCTCGGGCGACATGGACGTCAACATCTGCAAGGAGAAGAAGCAGACCAACGTTCGTGCGTCGTCGAGTGATCAGACCGTCAACGTCACGCCGCCGAAGATTCTGTCGCTCGAAGGTGCGCTCGAGTTCATCAGCATCGACGAGTGCGTCGAGGTCACCCCGGACAGCATTCGAATCCGCAAGGTCGAGCTCGACCCGACGATCCGGATCCGGGCAGCCAAGAAGGCCGCTCACGCGGACTGAGCGGTTCGGGAGAGACCCCGCCACGGTTCGCTACGGCCCGGTGACGAGGGTGTTGTCGGGTTCGTGCAGGCTGCTGGCCACGTTGTCCTGGTGGTGGAGTGACACTGCATCCCATGCGAGCAGTCCGATTCGGCAGCGGTCCCAATGGTTGCCGTACACCTCGCAGTTGCTGGCACCGTCTTCGACAATACAGCCGCTGTCTCCGTCGGTGACGGCGTTGCCGTCTACGACTGCTTGTGTTCCGCCGTCGACGTCCACCGCGCGCATCGTCGCGCTGATCCGGTTGCCATGAACGTGGGTGCCCTCGCTGTGGTCGACGTGGACACCCCACCAGCGTCCCGAGATCGTGTTGCCACGTACCGTCGACCCGGTGGTCGCGTTCAACCGCACGGCACACAGATGTCCATTGAAGCGACTCGACTCGATATTCTGCCCGCCGCCACCGAGCAGGTCGACACCGACGTCCCACCGGTTGCCCCTGAATTCGCAGCGCGATACGTGGAGGCGGTCGGCGTTGCGGGCGATCACACCTTGCCCCGTCACGGCGCGGAGAAGCACGTCGTCCCCGTTCACGGCCAACGTGCCGACGATGACACTGCCGAGCACGGTGACATGGTCGGCCGGGATCTCGACGAGTGGAGTGGCGATGAGGTGGCTTTGGTCCGATGGGCCTGCGACCCGGATGTGTTCGAGCCGAGCGTGCCGGCCGACCGTGAGCAACGGCTCACCGGGCACGTTCGAGGTCGCTGGTTGGGCGCCGTTCGAGATCGTGGTCCGATTCGGCCCGAGCCCGCGAAGGATTACGCTGGCGGGAACGGTGGCGGGACCCAGGTAGTGGCCGTCACCGAGTTGCACGATGTCGCCGGGGCGCGCATCGGCGAGCAGCGGGGCGAGGTCGATCGGGTCCGGGTTCTGGGCGGGGAATAACTCGCTCGGAAGATCCGCGTCCTCGAAGACGATGCGGTACACGGCGATGCCAATGTGGTCGTCGTCGAAATCGCCGTCTCGCGGGCGGCTCGCCACTGATAATCCAGCCGCGTCCTGACGCCACGACAGTTCGTGGTCATCATGGTCATCGACCAATTCGACGGAGCACACCCGCATCGCGTTCGTCGACAACGCATCGAAGATTCCGGCGCCATCCACGTCGATGGCGAGGAGATCGTCGCCGCTTTGGAGGAAGCGCACGCGATCGTCGCCCCACGTTGTCCACGGTGACGTCTGCTCGAGTGCCGGTTCGAACCGGCGGATCCACGATCCGGCGTCGCGGAGTGGGCCGGCCTGAATGTCCGGGATGGTTCCATCGGCATCAGGACCCACGCTGAGTAGCAGGTGCCCACCCTTGGCGACAACCTCGGTGAACAACGCGACGATGTCGAATCCGGTGAGATGGTGGTCCGGTCGCTCGGCTCGGTTGTAGCCGAAACTGTGGCTGATCCCCCGGATGAGCTCCCATGGACCTTCGACGATGTCGTCGGGAGCGTGATGGTCGAAGGTTCGCACGATGGGTGGGCATCCGTCGGGGACCTCGGCCGCCGGGGCCCACCACCGGTCGTTGACGAGCACGTCCGAATCGATATCGTGGAGGCTTGCGAGCAACTCGCCCGTCTTCCGGTCGTCGGTATGTCGCGCCCAGTACCCGTCGCCCCACAGCATGACCGGGCCGTGCCGTTCGACCAGGTCGACTAGCTGCGGATGCAGGACCTCGTCGGCGTAGTTCGCGGCCGAGGCATGGTCGTCCCCCCAGTCGAGTAACGAGTAGTAGGCGCCCATCAGGACGTCGTGTCGCTCGCAAGCTGCCGCGTACTCGGCCAACACGTTGCGCTGCGGTCCGACGTCGGTGAGGCATCGAGGGGTGCCGGGTGCATCCCACCAAATCCACCCGTCGTGATGCTTTGCGACGAGGACGGAATATCCGGCGCCGGCCTCCGATGCCAGCGCTGCCCACGCCTCGGCATCGAAGTGCTCGAACGTGAGGAGTGGCACGAAATCGTCGTAGTGCTCCACATGCCCCCATCGATCGCGATGGTGAGCCAGCACTTCGACCAGTGGTCGCGGATGGAGCCAGACGTCGTCCACGTCGTTGCCGAGATGGCTGCGATACCACTCAGCGCTCTCGCCGAGCGGGGCCCATGCGGGCACGCTCGCCGCCGAGACGTGGACGAACAGTCCGAATCGTCGGTCGCTCCACCACGTCGGCATCGTCATCGGATGTTTAGTCTCGCGCGTGGCCGATGGTGGCGGTGCACCCGCCGCGATTTCACTCGCGCTCCGCCGCAGACTTCTTCCGAGTGGGCGCTTCGATGACGGTCGGTCGGGGGTGGCCGCGTAACGTCGGATGTCTATGAAGCTCTCGATGATGATCAACTACTCAGGCGACTTCCACGCCGACGTCGCCAAGGTCCAGGACCTGGAGAAGGCCGGCCTCGACGTGGTCTGGGTGCCAGAGGCCTACAGCTTCGACGCGGTCTCGCAGATGGGCTATCTCGCGGCGAAGACCGACACGATCGAAATCGGCTCGGCGATTATGAACGTGTTTTCGCGTACCGCGACTTGCATGGCGCAGACCGCAGCCGGCCTGGACTTCGTGTCGGGCGGGCGGTTCATCCTCGGCCTCGGTGCCTCCGGACCGCAGGTGATCGAGGGATTCCACGGCGTGCCGTACGAGAAGCCGATGCCCCGCATCCGCGACTACATCAACGTCTGCCGCATGACGCTCAAGCGCGAGAAGATCGTCTATGACGGGCCGACCGTGAAGGTGCCGCTGCCCGAGGGCGAAGGCACGGGGATGGGCAAGCCGCTGAAGCTCATCAACCACCCGGTTCGCGACACCATCCCGATCTTCTGGGCGAGCTTGATGGGGCTCTCGGTCAAGGCGACCGCACAGCACGCAGACGGCTGGCTGCCGATCTTCTTCGACCCCGGGAAGTACCACAATGTCTGGGGCGACGAGATCAAGGCCGGCACGGCTGATCGCGACCCGGAACTCGGCCCGCTGCAGATCTCCGCTGGTGGCATGGTTGCCATCGGTGAGGACCTCGTCGGCGACAAGGCGAACGCCATCCTCGATTTCGCCCGTCCGAGCACCGCCCTCTATGTCGGCGGCATGGGCGCCCGCGACAAGAACTTCTACAACACGATCATGCAGAAATACGGCTACGTCGACGAGGCGATCGCCATCCAGGACAACTACCTGGCCGGTGATAAGGACAAGGCTGCCTCGCTCGTGCCGGGCGAAATGCTCTCGAACACGAACCTCGTCGGCCCAAAGAGCCTCGTGAAGGAGCGCCTCGCCGCCTACAGCGAGGCCGGAGTCACCCATCTTAGTGTCAACGCAGTCGGCAAGGACCCGGTGTCGACCATCGAGGAACTCAAGACGCTCCTCCCCTGACCGGTTGGACAATTGATTCTGGTCGCGTCTCGGCCCGGCTTCCGGGTCGGATCCGACCCAGAACGCAGGCGGCGGCTAGACCATGCCGCGCAGCCACCACAGGCTGAGTGACCAGGCGACGGTGAGGAGCAGGAATGCTCCCAGGGCCCACCGCCAGGTGAGCTCCTTCGTGATCTCGATTTCCTCGCCGAGGGTTTCGCCGAGGCTGTCGCGAACGTCGTCGTAGGCGTCGGCGAGCTCATTGCCCGACTGCGCTTCGAAGGCCTGCCCTCCGGTCACCTCGGCAACGACTTTGAGCTCTTCCGGTGCAACCGGCACGGGGAAGATCTCGCCGCTGACCGGGTCCGTGATGAAGCCGTCGGCGGTGCCGAACGCGATCGTGAAGACGGGGACGCCGGCTTCTGCTGCGACGTCGGCTCCTGCCGCTGTGGGACGTCCGACGGTCGTCTCGCCGTCGGTGAGCAGAACGATGACGCCGGGGGCCAGGTCTTCGTCCCGACTGTTCTTCTCGGCTTCCTCGTCAGCGGCGTCGGTGAGGAGGTCGGTCGCCACCGCGATTGCATCGCCGATGGCCGTTGACTCGTTGAGCTCGAGTCCGTCGAGCCGCCGGTTCACCCGGTCTCGGTCGAGCGTCGGCTCCACCTCGACGCGGACCACGCCCGCAAACGACACGAGGCCCACCTCGACGTCGTCATCGACTGCATCGATGAAGTTGCGGGCTGCATCCTTTGCCGATTCGAGCCGGTTCGGTGGGACGTCGGTGGCCTCCATCGAGAGCGAGACGTCGAACAGCACGAGGATCCGACCCTCACTCCTGGTCCGTTCCGAGGTTCGCTCGACCGGTCGAGCGATGGCCACCACGGCGAGCGCGAGTCCGAACAATTGGAGCGCGGCGATGAGGTGGCGTCGCCAACGTGGGCGCTTCGGCGCAACCCGGTCGAGCAGCTTGACCTGGGTGAAGCGGACCTGGGCGGCCTTGCGCCAGGTCAGCGAGGCGATGTACCCGGCGCCGAGTGCGACGACGACGAGCAGCAGCCACAGCCGTCCCGGTTCGAGGAAGTCGGGCATCACCGCGGCATCACCGCGCCATGGACGGCCTGGACGCGTTTGCGCTGGACGTGTTTGATGATCGAGGCGAGCCAGTCCTCGGCCGTCGACAGCTCGACGATCTCGGCGTGAGCGCGGCGCAGCCCGGCGAGACGCCGGCTTCGCTCCTCGGCGGCCGCTTCTGCGAAACGACGTTGGACCTTGGCGGTGACGCGGATTTCCCGAGTGCGTCCAGTGGCCGGGTCGACCAGCTCGACGAGGCCGATCGGCGGCACGTCGTGCTCGCGCGGATCGGACACGACGAGCGCGAGCAGCTCATGGCGAATCCCTGTTCGACCGAGCGGCTCGATCCAGCGTTCTCCCGCGAAGTCCGAGATGACGGCCACGAACCCGCGACGATTCGCGATGGCGCCGACCCGCTCGAGGGCGCCGGACAGATCGGCTGGGCCGGCACGTTCCGACGGCGGCGACGATGCCAGCGAAGCGAGAATCGCACGGACCTGGTTCTTGCCGGCTCGGGGCGGCATCACGTGGAGCTTCGGCCCCGCGACGAGTACAGCGCCGAGTCGGTTCTGTGACCGGGCGGTCAGGAAACCCACGGTTGCCGCAGCCGCCATCGCTGTCTGGGCCTTGTCATTCGTCTGCGTTCCGAAGTCCATCGTCGCCGAGACGTCGACAACGATCCAGGCGGACAGATCGCGGTCGGCGATCTGCTCGCGGATGTAGGTCTCGTTGGTCCTGGCCGTGACGTTCCAGTCGATTCGGCGCACATCGTCGCCGGGTTGGTACTGACGCGACTCGCCGGGCTCCGAACCGTGTCCGGGTGTGAGGCCTTGGTAGTTGCCATGGAGGACGCCGTCGAGGCGCCGTGTGATCATCAGCTCGAGCGATCGGAGGTGCTCGGCGACCGTGTCGGGCGTCGGGCCCTGGACCCAACCGCGAGCGGCCGGACGTGGCGCGGCCTCGGGCATCGAGGTCGGTGGACCTGTCGGAGCGGGAGCAGCCACGCTCAGCTCCGCGAGAACGCGTCGTTCGGCTTCGGCGAGACCCAGTGGGCCGGCACCGCAGCCAACATTCGGTTGACCACGTCGTCGGTCGTGATCTCCTGCGCCAGCGCGTCGTAGGTCAGGAGCAGCCGATGGCGCAGGATCTCCGGGGCCAGGTCGAAGACGTCCTGGGGTGTGGCGTAGGTGCGACCGCGCAGCATTGCGAGCGCCCGGGCACCGCGGACCAGGTTGATCGTCGCCCTCGGACTCGCGCCGAGGCCGACGATGTCGTGCAGGTCGCCCAGATTGAAGCGGGCTGGGTCACGGGTGCACTGGATGAGGTCGACGGCGTACTGTGCAACGGAGCGGTCGACGAACACCTCGTCGGCGCGTTGCTGCAGCTGCACCAGCTCGTCGAGGGAAATGACCTGCTCGGGCGTCGGGACGGCTGTCGTGATTCCCATCCGGTCCAGGATCGTCAGCTCCTCGTCGGCGGTCGGATGGTCGAAGACGATCTTCATCATGAAGCGGTCGCGCTGCGCGTCGGGCAGGTTGTAGACGCCTTCGGACTCGATCGGGTTCTGAGTCGCCACGACGAAGAACGGTGTGGGAACGGGATGGGTGACACCGCCGATCGTGACCTGTTGCTCGGCCATCACCTCGAGGAGCGCCGACTGGACCTTGGCCGGGGCCCGGTTGATCTCGTCGGTGAGGAGGAAGTTCACGAAGACCGGTCCGAATTCGACATCGAAGGTTTCGCTGCTGCCGCGGTATATCCGCGTCCCGACGATGTCGGAAGGCAGGAGGTCAGGGGTGAACTGGATCCGTGCGAACGTGCCGCCGACCACGTTCGCGAGCGTCTCGGCAGCCAGCGTCTTCGCGAGGCCGGGAACCGACTCGAGGAGGCAGTGGCCTCGGCATAGCACGCCGACCAGTAGCCGCTCGAGGACACGCGTCTGGCCGACGATCACCTTCCGCAGCTCGAAGAAGATCTTCTCGACGGTCTCGGCCGTCCGTTGGTCATCCATGGGGGCGGCTTGGATTTCGTCCGTCATCGCAGTCGAAACTACTGGGGGAGCGGCACGATTCTTGGTCGCCGGCGGGGGAGATCATCCCGGCGTAGCCTGGCGTGATGAGCGAGGATGCCACCGACGCTGTTCCCGGTGTCGAGCCGCCGTTCGACGAGAACGAGTGGCAACGCATCGAGGAGGAAGAGGTGCTCGCCACTCGGCGCCTCGCTGCGATCTCTGCCGGCCGACGCAAGGGTGGTGCCGCCGGGGCGGCGATGGCGGGCGCGATGTTCGCGCTGCAGGAGATCTACGAGGGCCCGAAACAGGACGAGATGATCGCCGTGTCGGAGAGTCCCGACGAACCGGGCGACATCGACAAGGACGGCATCATGATCACGATCGGCGAGGTCGACGTCGAGTCCAATCCTCCAGGTTCGGACACGCCGGACGCATCTGCGTAGCGCCTCGGGTCAGACACCCGTCGCGTCTCGGAGTGCAAGGTGCTCAGGTGGAGCGGTAGGCGCCGGGCTGTTTGAGAAAGCGGCGGTGCCAGCGTGATGGTGTGAGCGCAATGGCTCGTGGCTCATCTTCGAACATCCACCGAGCGAAGTTCCGTCGGCCCCACGTGCCGCTGGCCTCGACGACACGAATGGCTCCACGGGCGCCCCACTCCTTGGCGAGGACCTTGCCGAGCGCCAGCGACATCTTGTGGTCGGCGACGAGATGGTGGTGCACCTCCTGCTCGTAGAGCGCGGCGGCGTCGTCTGGCCGCGTGGCCCCGGCGGCGATGATCGCCTCGGCGGCGACACGGCCGGTCAGCAGGGCCTGGCCGATGCCTTCACCGGTCATCACGTCGGTCGCGGCGGCGGCATCGCCGACGAACAGCACCCGACCCGCGGTCAAGGGCAGTTGATCGACTCGTGCCGGAATCGGCCACGCCGTGTGCCGATCGTCCATCGTGAAGCTGGCGCCGAGCGCCTCGACGATGTGGGGTCGCTGCAGGAGGTCGGGCCAGATCGCCTTGATCTCCTTGCCGGTTCGGGTGCCGTCGCGTAGGACGCCGAACCCGATGTTGGCTCTGTTGCCCGGCAGGGGGAACGACCAGGCGTAACCCGGCACCAGGTCGGGCTCGAACCACACGTGAAGTTCGCTCGCTGCGGCGCCGGTCACGTTCGACGCATACTGCCGAAAGCCGTGCCACTCGCCGAGGTAGCCCGGGTCGTTGGCGCCTGTCGCCTTGCGAACGGGGCTCCACATTCCGTCGGCGGCGATGACGTAGCGCGCGTCGATGGTCAGCCCGTCGGCCTCGACGCGCACGTGGTCGTGGCTGTCGCTGCGGCTGGTGTCGAGGGCCCGGAAACCGTGGCCGTCGCGGACGTCGGCGCCGTGCGACCTGGCGAGCCGCAGCAGTGCATCGTCGAGTTGGAGCCGGGGGGCGACGGCGGCGTAACGACCTTCGTCGGGAAGCGGCACGGTGATCTGGCGACCCGACGGCGAGCGGAGCACGGCGCCGTGCACGTCGAACCAGTCGCCGACTTCGCCCGGGTCGAATTCGATCCGCTCGAGTTCGCGGAGCGCGAGTGTCGTCAACCCGTCACCGCAGCACTTATCGCGGGGGAACGTGGCCTTGTCGAGCAGCAGAACCGAGCGGCCGGAGCGGCACAGTTCGATCGCTGCCGCACTGCCGGCCGGACCTCCGCCGACGATCACGACATCTGTCGACAAGTACTCGTGCGTCATCGCCGGGCAGGCTACGAGCAGGTCAGGCGTGGTGCCTCACGGCGCTCGGAACCGAACCCGGTCGGCGCGCTGCAGCCCATCGGTCTCCCACGTGGCTGCCAACGTGGCGTGGACTCGTCGCCGCCAGTGGGGGAGAAGTGCAACCGCAGCATCGCCGGGGCACGCCGTGAAGGTCACGTCTCGATGTGCGGACACGATCGGTGTCGTGATCGTCTGCCCCGCCGGGAACTTGTTGGACCCGCGAGACACGAACGTGGTCGATGCATCGGCGTAGGTGTTGAGTGAAAATCGGCCCGCCATCCAGGCCAACGTGCGGGTGAGGCCGGCCTGCGCTGCGGCGGTTGGCGGGACGTCGACATGGTTGCCGAGCAGGCACACGAGTTGGGAGTAACCCTGGTTGCCGCCCGTCGCATCGGCCGTCACCGAGCCGTCGAGTGAACCCGCTCGACCTTCCCAGACCGAACCGTCAGGCGCAACGAAGAAGTTGTACGCCACGTCGGGCCAGCCCTTTGCGGAACTCGTGTGGAACGCGTAGATCCCGCGGATCAGCGACCGCGGATCAGGCACGTTGTTGCTCGTTGCGCTGTGATGCACCAGCAGGAACCGAACGTCTTCGCGTTGCATCGCCCGCTTCGGGGGGAGGTCGGCCCCCCAGTCGGCTCGGGGATGGATCGATAAGTCGTCGGCCACGTCGACGAGCAAGTTCCGCGCGCCGTCCATCCGGAAATCGGGCGGCGGGGCAGGGGCTGCCGATGCCGACCCGGTGACCAGATGGTCGCCGCAGCACCACGCGGCGGCAGCCGCACCGAGCCCGGCGATCGCCTGTCGTCGGGTCGACTTCGCACCGGGCATGGCTCGGAGCCTACGTTTCGACCATGAGTGGATTGTGCGAAGGACGGGTCGTCATCGTCACCGGGGCCGGCCGGGGCATCGGACGGGAGCATGCGTTGAGCCTGGCTCGCCAGGGTGCCAAGGTCCTGGTCAACGACCTCGGCGGCGCCATTGACGGGACGGGTGGCGACCTCTCGCCGGCCGACGAAGTCGTTGCCGAGATCGTGTCGATGGGTGGTGAGGCCGTGTCGAACGGCGAGAGCGTGTCGAGCTGGGACGGTGCGAAACGGATGATCGATCAGGCGATCGACACGTTCGGCGACCTGCACGGCGTCGTCAACAACGCGGGAATCCTGCGTGACCGGATGCTCGCCAACATGAGCGAGGCCGAGTGGGACGCCGTCATCGACGTTCATCTCAAAGGCACCTTCGCCCCCGCACGCCATGCTGCGGCGTACTGGCGAGAGCAGTCGAAGGCAGGCAAGCCGGTGTCCGGACGCATCGTCAACACGTCGTCGGTGTCGGGTATCTACGGCAACCCGGGTCAGACCAACTACGGCGCCGCGAAGGCCGGCATCGCGTCGTTCACGAACATCGCTGCGCTGGAACTCGCGCGCTATGGGGTGACCGTCAACGCGGTTGCACCGGTGGCGTTGACCCGAATGACCGAGGGGCTCGGCCCGGCACCGGAGACCGACGCTGACCGGGAGGCACGTTCACCGAAGTGGATCGCCCCGATCGTCACCTGGTTGTGTTCAGACGAGGCGTCGGGTGTCACCGGCCGGGTGTTCGAAGCGTCGGGAGACTTCCTGGCGGTCGCCGAGCCGTGGGTGCGAGGTCCGTCGATCGACCCGATCGAAGACCCCACGCTGCTGGGTGCTGCGGTCGAAGGCATGCTCGCCCAGGCTCGCGGCAACACCGGCATGAACGGCGCCACCGGCGGTCCGCCACAGAACCTCGTCGCCGGAATCGGCTGAACTGTCGGCGGCTGCGAGGTCAGCCGGCGGTCAGCGCCGCGAGCGCGGCGGACGTGATCCCATCGAAACGCTCGATGAGCGTGGCGAGCCACGCTGGGTCGTCATCGACGAACGCGGCCCGCACCTGTGAGCGGATCGCTTCGGCTTGCGGACCGTTCGGATCGCCGTGGGCGTGAAGCCACGCGTCGGCGCGCAACGACTGCAACACCGTGATGGTGTCGACCGTGCCGAACTCGAGCGCTGCGGCAGTGATCTCGACATCGGGTACCCACTGCTCGATGGCGGCGAGCCAGTCGCCTTCCAGAGAAGCCGACACGCTCTCGCCGTCGCGCATCGATCGGACCTTGCCCCACCAGTCTGTTCCGCGCGCATACCCCGGATCGTCGCTTGCTTCATGTGAGATCAGCTCACCGTGACCTGATGGGCCGAGGCCGGTGTGGAGGTCGATGATGCCGAGCCGGCGAGCACTTCCCACGATCTCCGGGAGGTGGCGTGCCAGCCAGCGGTGCGACCAGACCGGGCCGGAACCGCCGTGGAAGATGCCGCTCGGGTGGGCGTACTGTCCGCTGCTGACGATCTCTTGGAATCGACCGAACCCGACGCGGTCGGCTTCCTCGAGTAGCGCCGTTGTGGTCGCTTCCTGTGTCGCTTCGTCCCACTCGAGCGGCACGAGCAGGTCGGCGATCTCGCCGTACCCATCGTTGCGTGGCGGTGACGTCCAGTCGACGAAGTTGCGGTTGAGGTCGACGTTGTCCTCGTTGACGCGACGCACCCACGAGAAGCCGACCGGGTTGAGTGCGTGCACGATCGCAACGCGTACGTCATCGGGCCGGGTCCGGGACTGTTCGTCGAGCCACCACTGCTGGAGCGCCGAGCCGGCGTAGCCCTCAACCCCGTGGGTTCCGGAGACGATCACGAGCACCGAGTCGGCCTCGTCGGGTCCGGCCGTTAGGACATCGATTGCGAGTTCCTCACCGAGGCGGCCGGGCGAAGGGTGCGGGAACGCGGTCACGTCCACGCCGGCGCGGGCGCCGGCTGCCAGGATCTCGCTGCGCGCCTCGCCGTAGGTCGCTGCGAGTTGCGGAGTGGGAGAAGCCGTCCGAGTCGTCATCGTGCGATGTTCTCAGATGCGGCGCGGCATTAGGAAGCTCGCGTCGTCCGGGTCCGTCGCGATGCGCCCTTGCGGCCTACCGTTCGGGGATGGCCTTGAATCCGGATGCTGTCGGTTCCACCTCTGATCCCGTCGACGTCTCGTGGGACAGTCGAGATGTGTTGTTGTACGCCGTGGGAATCGGTGCCGGGCACGAGGAACTCGCCTTTACGACCGAGAACACCAACGGGATCGATCAACTCGTCTTCCCGACGTTCCCGGTCGTGGTCGGATGGGGTGCGGGGTCGGCAATGGGCAAGGTCGGCAGCTTCGACCCGACGCAGCTCGTCCACGGCAAGCAGGCGGTGACTATTCACCAGCCGATCCCGGTCGAGGGCGCCGTCACGCTCACCGGTGAGATCACCGGGATGTTCGACAAGGGCAAGGCGGCCGTCGTCGATTCCGCAACGACGGCCACGCTCGACGGTCAGGCGCTCTTCACGACCACGTCGTCGGTGTTCATCCGTGGAGCGGGTGGATGGGGCGGCGAGCGAGGCTCGTCCGGCCCGCAGAACGTGCCGTCGGACCAGGCCGCCGACCACGAAGTCAGCTACAAAACTTCACGCGACCAAGCGTTCGTTTACCGGCTTTCGGGCGACCGGAACCCGCTCCACACCGACCCCGGCTTTGCGGCGATGGGAGGGTTTGACACGCCGATCCTGCACGGACTCTGCACGTACGGGTTCACGGGTCGGGCCTTGCTGCACTCGGTGTGCGGCGGTGATCCGATGCGCTTCCACCACATCGAAGGGCGCTTCGCCTCGCCGGTGTTTCCCGGTGAGGCACTGACGATCCGGATGTGGTCGATCGGCGCCGGGGAGGCCGTGTTCACGACGAGTGCGGGCGCAGGCGACGCCGAGCGGTTGGTCATCGATCAGGGCCTACTGCGCCACTCCTGAGGCTCGCCGCGCCCCGTTCTTGTCCCACTCAAAAACGCCCCAACCGGCCCCAACCCGCCGGAATTTGCCCGATCGGTGGGTGGTGGCCCCGAAAAGTGGGTGGTCCAAGCGACAAGTGGATATCGAAAACGAGAAGTCGGTGGTGGCGTCGCGACTAGCGTCAGGCGGTGCAGACGCTGACGAGGTGATCGACCACGTCGGCGAGTGCCACGTCGGAGCGTTCGCCCGACTGGCGGTCCTTCACCTCAATGGTCGGCACATCGGCATCGACCCCGCGTCCGGCCACCGCAATGGTCGGGACCCCGAGCAACTCGGCGTCCTTGAACCGAACGCCGGGGGAGACCTTGACGCGGTCGTCGAAAAGGACGCGTAGGCCCCGTGCTTCGAGATCGGCGGCCAGTTGCTCGGCAGCGACGCGCTGCGGGCCGCCTTCCTTGCCGGCCATCACGACGTGCACGTCGGCCGGTGCGATCTCGCGCGGCCAGCACAGTCCGATCTCATCACAGGTGGCCTCGGCGACCGCCGCAAGGCACCGGGAGACGCCGACGCCGTACGAGCCCATGGTCGGTGTGGCGGGCTTGCCGTCCTCGCCCTGGACCCACAGGTCGAGTGCCTCGGCGTACTTGCGTCCGAGCTGGAAAATGTGTCCGATCTCGATCCCGCGTGCGATCTCGACTTCGGAGCCGCACGCCGGGCAGGTGTCACCTTTGAGGATCTCGGCCGCCTCAATAACGCCGTCGGGGGTGAAGTCGCGACCAGCGGTGAGGTTGATCACGTGGTTGCCCGATGAATCTGCCCCGGTGATCCAGGACGTGCCGGACACGATGCGCGGATCGACCAGGTACCGGATGCCCGACGCATTGTCCGAGCCGAGCGCTCCCGGGCCGATGTATCCCTTCGCGAGGCTCGGATGCTTCGCGAAGTCCTCCGCCGAGAAGGGTTCGGCTTCGGCCGGCGAGACGACCGCTTCGAGGCGCTTCATGTCGACGTCTCGATCGCCGGGGATTCCGATCGCCAATGGTTCGATGGTGCCGTCCGGATGTTTGAGGTTGACCACGAGGTTCTTGAGTGTGTCGGCGGTGGTCCAGTCGCGGTCCGGGTGACGCATCGATTCGTTCGCATTGACGAAGTCGACGAGTGTCTCGATCGTCGGCGTGCCGGGGGTGTCGTGGACCACGGCGGCCGGAAGTCCGTCGAGGGTGATTTCGTCGGGTGCTGGGGTGGTGATTGCCTCGACGTTGGCGGCGTAGTCACATGAGGTGCACCGGATGTAGGTGTCCTCACCAATGTCCATCGGAGCCAGGAACTCCTCCGACTTCGAGCCGCCCATTGCACCTGACATGGCCGACACGATCACGAACGGGAGACCCATCCGGTCGAACAGTTTGATGTAGGAGGCGCGATGAGCGGCGTACGACTCGTCGAGTCCAGCGTCGTTGAGGTCGAAGCTGTAGGAGTCCTTCATAACGAACTCGCGCGTCCGAATCAGCCCGGCCCGAGGTCGAGCTTCGTCCCGATATTTTGTCTGGATCTGGTAAAGGTGGACGGGCAGATCCCTATAGGAACCTGCGATGTCTTTCACCATCAGGGTGAACATCTCTTCGTGGGTGGGTGCAAGAAGGAAGTCTGCTCCCTTACGGTCCTGAAGGCGGAACAGGTTGTCGCCGTACTCGGTCCACCGTCCGGTAGTGTCGTACGGCTCGCGGGGAAGCAGCGCAGGGAAATGGACCTCCTGGAAGCCGGCCTTGTTCATCTCATCGCGGACCATCTTCTCGACGTTACGAAAGACCTCCCACCCCAACGGGAGCCATGAGAACCCGCCGGGAGCAGCCCGGCGGATGTAGCCCGCCCGGACCAGCAGGCGATGGCTAGCGACCTCAGCGTCGGCTGGGTCGTCGCGCAGGGTCTTCAGAAAGAGTTTCGACATCCGGAGCACGCCGAGAACCTATCCTCCCAGAGTCATTCGAACGTGGGAGGATTTGGTGTCGAGCGGTCACAACACCCTTGCGCGCTGGACTGCGGTGCGGCGTGTGTACGCCCCTCAAGCGGTGTTCTGGCTGCTATCATCCGCTTCCGCAATTTGGTTTCATGACCAAGGCGTGGGGCTCTGCCTCACGCCTTGTTTGTTGAATGGGCCCGGTAAAGCGTAGGACAGGCAGGAGGTTGAAGACGATGGCAACAGAACTTGAGCGAGTACAGGAGTTGGTTGCACCCATCGCCGCTGATCTCGGCCTTGACCTCTACGACATTGAGCGGCGCAGCAACGTCGTGCGGATCACGATCGATACGCCTCCGGGTTCCGAAGCCGGAATCAATCTTGATGTCCTTTCGCTGGCCACACGCTTAATGAGCCGGGAACTCGACCATGAAGATCCAATTTCTGGTGCATATACGCTGGAAGTGACGAGCCCTGGCCTCGAACGCCCGCTGCGCAGTCCGGCCCACTTCCAGCGCGAAATCGGCAAGGACATTACCGTCCGGCTCGCTGGCCATGCCGTCACTAACGGCGAAGCGCGGCGCCTCGACGGCAGGCTCATCGCCGCTGACGAATTCACCGCAACCGTCTTGACCGAGTCAGGCGATGAGCGCACGATTGAACTGGGTGCTGTCGACAAGGCCCGCACCGTTTTCGAGTGGAGTCCGAAGCCGAAACCGGGCAAGGGTCCGGGAAACACAAAGGGCAAGCAGTCGGGCCAGACACCAAAGCAGCCGACCACGCCAACGACGACGAATCTGAAGACGACCAAGAAGGAGAAGCAGAAGTCGTGACGAATCTCGACATGAGCGAAGCCATCTCAATGCTGGCCCAGGAAAAAGGCCTGTCTGAGGACGCACTGCTCCACGTGCTCGTGGATGCCTTAGCGTCCGCCTACAAGCGTCGCCCCGACGCGGCCGACGAAGTCGTTGTCGAGGTGAATCCAGACACGATGGACTTCTCGTTCATCGCGTACGACGTCGATGAAGACGGCAACTGGACCAACGAACGCGACGACACGCCAAAGAAGGAAGAGATGGGCCGTATCGCGGCCCAGACCTTCCGCCAGGTGATGAGCCAACGCATCCGCGAAGTCGAGTCCGACCGCAAGTTCGAAGAATACGCCAACCGCGAAGGCGACATCGTCACCGGCATCATCCAGCGCAACGACGCCCGGTACACGCTGCTCGATCTCGGCCGCGCTGAGGCACTGTTGCCGCAGGCGGAGCAGGTTCCCTTCGAGCGTCCGGCCCAGGGTGAGCGTCAAAAGGCGTACATCGTCGAGGTCCGGCGCACACCGAAGGGCCCGCAGATCGTTGTGTCGCGTACCCACCCGGGTTTAATCAAGCGTCTCTTCGAACTCGAGGTCCCAGAGATCGCCGAAGGCATCGTTGAGATCAAGGCCTGTGCCCGTGAACCCGGTCACCGCACCAAGATTTCCGTCTGGTCGAACGACCACAACGTCGACCCAGTCGGCGCATGTGTGGGAGCACGCGGCGGGCGCGTCCGCATGGTCGTGAACGAGATGCGCGGCGAGAAAATCGACATCGTTCCGTTTTCCGAAGACCTACCGGACTTTGTTGCCAAGGCGTTGTCGCCGGCGAAGGTCACCCAGGTGATCATCTCTACCGACGGCACCCAGGCCGATGTCATCGTGCCCGACCATCAGTTGAGCCTGGCGATCGGCCGCGAAGGTCAAAACGCCCGCCTCGCCGCCCGCCTCACTGGTGTGCGCGTCGACATTCGTTCCGAGACACAGCTCGCTGAAGGCATCCCAGCCGGCGGCCGCGATGTCGAAGCCGTCGACTACGCCGACGGCCAGTGGGTCGCCAACACCGAGACCGGTGAGATGGAGTGGCACGCAAGCGACGGAACCGTGATCAGCGAATCGGCATGGCAGGACCAGCAAGCCGCCGAGGCCGCCGCACAGCGCCAGGCCAATCGCGACGCCGAGGACGCAGCGATCGCTGCCGAGGCGGCCGGCGAAACGGCCGAAGCAGCCGAGACGGCTGATGACGCTGCGGCCGACGGAGGTTCCAGCGGGGCCGCCACCGATGACGAACCCGAGCCAACAGCTGCGTCGACCGAGGAAGACGGTTCGAGCGATTGAACACGACGTCCCAGTCCGTAGCTGCCTCGGTTGCCGTTGTCAGCGTCCGCAACCCGAACTCGTTCGGGTTACACGGGCGACCTCAGACAACGGCTGGCCGACCCTCGTGGTCGACGGCGCAAGCAGCGGACGCGGCGCCTGGCTGTGCCGTGCAGCGATGGGCCGCGAGTCCAAGGCTGAAACGGACTGTCTCGAACGAGCGCTCCTCCAGGGTCAGTTCGGCCGGGCATGGCGCACGAAGCTCGAAGATCCAGACCTCGAAGCCATTCGTGCCGCGCTTCGAGACGACGAACAACGCACCAGCTGATCGACACAGCGGTGAGGGAATGACGACAGGGAAAGGTTGAATCGAAACGTGCCTGCGAAGAAGATCCGTGTCCACGAGCTCGCCAAGGAGCTCGGGATGACCAACAATGAAGTGCTCGACCTCGCCGGAGCGGCGGGTGTTGCTGCCAAGGCACCCTCGTCCTCCCTGCAAGAGGCGTATGCGGACATGCTTCGGCGCCGTGCCGAGCGTGAGGGCTTGACTCGCGACGAGCAACCCGAAGAGCCAAAGCCGGTCAATAAGGCCGTCAAGAAGAAAGCGCCCGCCAAGAAGAAGACTGCAGCCGCCAAAAAGAAAGCGCCCGCCAAGAAGAAGACTGCAGCGAAGAAAGCGAATACCCAGGCGAAGGTGCCCGAGCAGCAGGTTTCTGCACCTGATGCAGCAATAGAGCAGAGCGCCCCGACTCCCACCGAAGCTGCATCTGTCTCATCGGCAAGTGAGCCCCCCGAGACGACCTCCCCAGCATTGGTCGTCGAACCAGAGTCCGCTGCCGACGCGCCGGCGTCAGACCCTGTTTCTGCTTCAGACCCTTCCCCGTCAGCGGCCACCGCCGCTCCAGCGCCGGCTGCGCCTGCACCGCCTCCTCCCTCTGGAAAGGCTCCTATCGGAACATCACCGACGGTTCCAGTCGAACGTCAGCCGACGGCTGCGGATGCCGTCGTCGCAGCAGCTGAGGGTCGGGCAATTCCCAAGGTCGTCGGAGCAGCGAAGGCCGCAGAGCCCGTGCCTGCGCCGCTCCCGCCGCAGCCCGAGCCGCGTCGGGTTATCTCCAGCGCACGCCCGAGTGCTGACGGAACTCCGCCGCCAGATGCGCATCCGCCGATTCCGACCGATCCAGCCGCCCCCGCCCCAAATGATCACGGACCGATCAGCCCAAGCGGCAAGGCGGTTCCGCCGCCTCCTGAAGGGGCGCGCCCCTTGTCTCCTTCCGGCAAGCCGATTCCTCCACCTCCTGGCTCATCACGTCCTGCGCCCGGTGCAAATCAGCGTCCCGATGGTGGGGGCGGATTTCGTCCTGGCGGCGGCGCACGTCCCGGCGGCGGCCCTGGCGGCGGCCCTGGCGGCGGACCTCGCCCCGGTGGTGCCGGTCGTCCCGGCGGCGGTCGTAGGCCCCCACGTCGAACCGGTCGGCGGCGACGTCGGCGCGACCAGGAAGACCTTCAGCCCCAGCTCACGCAGTACACGTCGTCCGACGTTCCCGTTCCTGTCGGCGAGATCATCATCGAACGCGGCGTTTCGTCGCAGGAGTTCGGCCCGAAACTGAATCGTACGGCAGCTGATGTCGTCCGATTCCTTCTCACCAACGGCGAGATGGTTACGGCCACGATGACGCTGGCAGACGAGCAGATGGAGCTCTTCGCGCTCGAAGTTGGAGCGGAGATCCTCCTCGTCGAGCCGGGTCAGCAGGAGGAGGTCGAACTGCAGAAGTTGTTCGACGACTCCGACGATGACGAGAACCTACAATCGCGAGCTCCGGTAATCACGGTGATGGGCCATGTCGATCACGGAAAAACAACGCTGCTCGACCGCATCCGTGGAGCAAACGTCGTCGATGGCGAAGCGGGCGGGATAACCCAGCACATCGGCGCCTACACCGTTACCAACGACAATGGATCGGTGACGTTCCTCGATACCCCTGGCCATGCTGCGTTCACGCAGATGCGGGCGCGCGGTGCTGAAGCGACCGACATCGTCGTGTTGATGGTGGCAGCCGATGACGGTCTGATGCCCCAGACGATCGAAGCGATCAACCACGCACAGGCGGCAGGGGTGCCGATAGTTGTGGCGGTTAACAAGATTGACAAGGAAAACGCCGACCCACAGCGTGTCCTCACGCAGCTTGCCGAGTACGAACTTGTGTCCGAATCGTGGGGTGGCGAAACGATCGTCGTCGAGATGTCAGCGCTTAAGGGTCAGGGTGTCGATGAAATGATTGAGCAGCTTCAGCTCGTTGCGGAGCTTGAAGAACTCCAAGCGAACCCGGAAGGCCGGGCCAAGGGCATCGTCATCGAAGCGCAGCTCGATAAGGGCCGAGGCCCCGTGGCTACGGTGCTCGTTGATAAGGGCACCCTCAAGGTCGGGGACCCAATTGTCGCCGGCGGGGTGTGGGGCAAGGTCCGCGCCATGATCAATGACAAGGGCGATCAGATCAAGGAAGCTGGCCCGTCGACTCCTGTGGTGGTTCTCGGTCTGTCCGGTGTTCCCGAAGCGGGCGATGAGTTCAGAGCGGCACCGAACGACAAAGTTGCGAAAACCGTCGGTGAAGCTCGCGGCGAGCGTCTCAAAGCTCGCCATCTCCGGGAGGACAGTCGAGTCAAGACCGGCACAAAGTTGGAGGACATCTTCGCCCAGATCCAATCCGGTGAGAAGGCCCAGCTGAACCTGCTAATCAAGGCTGACGTACAGGGATCACTCGAGGCGGTCACCGGCTCTCTGCGCCAGCTCGACCGCGACGAGGTTGAACTCACGTTTGTCCATCGTGCGGTCGGCGGGATCACTGAGAATGACATCACGCTGGCCGAGGCGACCAATGCCACGATTATCGGGTTCAACGTGCGGCCGGACGGTAAGGCTCGTAAGGCTGCCGATCACGCACAGGTCGAAATCCGCACCTACGAGATCATCTACAAGTTGCTCGAGGATATCGAACTGTCGATGATCGGCATGCTTGATCCCGAGTACGAGGAGCAGGTCACCGGCGAAGCCGAGGTCCGCGAGATCTTCAGGGTCCCGAAGCAGGGTGCGATTGCCGGATGCATGGTGACGTCCGGCGTCATCACGCGTGGCTCCAAGGTCCGCTTCCTGCGCGACGGCACGATCATCTGGAAGGGCGCGATTGCCTCGCTGCGCCGGTTCAAGGACGACGCCCGAGAGGTCCGTGAGGGCTTCGAATGTGGTGTCGGCCTCGACGATTTCCAGGACCTCAAGCCGGGCGACATCATCGAAACTTACGAGGACGTCGAAGTCGAGCGCACCAGCCTCTGACGAGGCGCCTAAAACCCTGCATTGCCCATGTGGGTTTGCTCCCTCGAATATGACGATGGAGCCAGTCAAGACTATGGTTCAATGACAGTGACGTCAGTCACGATAATCAGACAACATTTCGAGGGGGAATGCAGATGCGAACTTCGCGACGAGGTACCAAGGCAGGCATCGCCGCACTGATGAGTTTCACACTCATCGCGGCGGCCTGTGGGGGCAACGACGATGGCGAAGCCGATGACGACGCCAGCGCCACTACCGAGGCCGATGCGCCCGAGGAAAGCGATGACGCCGGCGACGACGCCACTGCCACCACTGATGCGCCCGATGAAAGCGACGACGCTGGCGACGGCGACGCTGCGGACACCGATGATGAAGACGGCGAAGGGCCAGAAATCGACGGTGACATTCCTGGCGGAGACCCCGTTGCGGGCGGCACGCTGCGGTACGCGCTTGAGGCCGACGTTGACGGCATCAACCCGACGTCGTCAGCTCTTTCGTCGCCTGGTCTGATGATGGGTAACGCAGTTTTCGATACCCTGACTGCAGCCACAGCCGATGGCGACTTCGTGCCCTATCTCGCTGAGTCGGTGGAGCCCAATGAGGACTTCACGGTTTGGACCGTGACTCTCCGCGAGGGGATCACCTTCCATGATGGAACGCCACTCAATGCTGAAGCCGTCGTCAAAAATTTTGAGACTCAGCGCGCGGATCCGCTCGTCGGGCTGGCAGTCAAACCCTTCTATCCCGAAGAAGGAGCGACGACGATCGTCGACGACCTGACTGTCCAATTCAACTTGCTCGAATCGAACCGGTATGCGCCTGGCGCTCTGGCGAGTCAGTTGGGCATGATGGCCTCCCCGGCATGGATTGATGCTGCGGTGGCCGATCCCACACTGAACCAGCAGCCGGTCGGCACAGGACCGTTCAAGTTCGACAGCCGCTCTGAAGACTCGATCACCACGTTCGTGCGCAACGACGACTGGTGGAACGGCGAGGTCTACCTCGACAAGATTGAGTTCTTGCCGGTGACCGACACGGCGAGCCGCGTTGATCTGCTGTTCGAACGTGACGTCCAGGGTGGTCAGTACTCAGACCCAGCTTCAGTTGGCGATCTTCGTGACGACGACTCGATCCAGAGCATCCTTGACCTGTCCGGCGAAGAGACGTTCGCGATGATTAATACGGCCGTACCGCCGTTCGACGACATTCGAGCTCGTGAAGCGCTAGCTCTTGCGACGCCGCTTGACAACTACCGGAACTTGATCGGCCTCGGCGTTGCTCCACCCGCTGATCAGGCGTACACGCCTGATCAGCAGTACTACAACCCTGACGTGGTCCAAGTCGGTGACGACCCAGATGCTGCGCTCGCCCTCGTTGCCGAGTACTGCGCCGAAAGAGGCACAGAGGAAAATGCAACGCTGGGTGGCCCAACGTGTACTGACGGCAAAATCAACATGGAACTCCAGTGGTCTGGGCCATCAGTGGTTCAGACACGCACGGCGGAAATCCTTGATGAGGGCTGGAAGGCGGGTGGCTTCAATGTCAGCTTTGACGAGCTGCCCCAGGATGCACACATCCAGCAAGCTGCCCTTGGTCAGTACAACGTCGTCACTTGGCGTCAGTTTGGCGCATCCGACCCGTCGACCGACAACGTCTGGGTGCTGTGCCGATCCATCGGCGGCATCTCGCTGAACTGGCCGAAGCTCTGTGATGAAGAGCGTGATGCCCTGCTCATTGAGGCACAGGCCATAGAGAACGGACCCGAACGCGTAGAGAAGTACCAGGAAGTCGTCCAGAAGATCAACGACGACTACATCTACATTTTCTTCGTGCATACACCCTGGGATAACGCATTTGCGGAAAACGTCCGCGGCGTGTGCGACCGAACCGCTCCGAGCGGCGAAAAGTTGCTCTGTGTGACCAACGGCCGCAACTGGTTCGACTCAATCTACTTCGAGCAGTGAACTGACGCTCACAGCCTCGTCTGAGACTACAACGCCATGAAATTCTGGGTCTCACGTCTAGTGGGTGCTTTCGCGCTCATCTTGACGGTCAGTGCGATCACGTTTGGCGCAATGAACATCCTCGGGGACCCGTTGTTCAACATCCTCGGCCCCACGGCCGGGGATGTGAGCAACCCCGAGAGTGTCGCCAAAATCGAAGCTGCCGAAGCGCAGTTCAACCTCGATAAGCCCCTTCCTGTGCGATGGGCTCTTTGGTTAGGGGACTTCGTCACCGGTGACTTTGGCGTGCAGTTCTCTGCGACCGGGCAGCCGCCCGTGTCGGACCTGATAGCAGAAAGGCTGCCCCGTAGCCTGATGCTCCTGGTGATGGCTCAGACGATGGCCGTGATCATCTCCGTTCCATGGGCGATCTGGTCGGCGGCGAAGGCAAACTCCGCCGTCGACCGGACGTCCACCGTGATGACTTTCCTCTTGATCGGCATGCCGACCTTTGCGCTCGGCATCATCCTCAAGTACGGGCTGTCCATAAGATTCGACTGGTTCCCGGCGACCTTCGTAGCCAACGACCCGTTCTGGACCAGAGCCTGGCAAATGTTTCTCCCAGCCCTGACGCTGGCGCTCCCTTCCGCAGCCGTCTACCAACGATTGCTGCGAACCGACCTGATCACCACTCTGCAGGAAGACTTCATCCTCACTGCCCGCTCCAAAGGTGTGTCGAAGCGAAACGTGTTGTTCAAACACGCACTGCGCCCCTCACTGTTCTCGTTCATCACGATCGCCGGTGTCACCACCGGGACACTGATCGGCGGCGCGCTCGTTGTCGAGCAGATCTTCCGAATCCCCGGACTCGGCTCGGCCATCGTCGAAGCCATCCTGCGTGAGGACTTCCCAGTCGTGTTGGCCATCGTGATGATCGTCACGATCACGTTCGTGGTGCTCAACGTGCTAATCGACATTCTCTACTCCATCATCGATCCGCGTGTACGCGCATCATGAGTGATTTAGGAATGACCGAGGCCGACGCAGTCGGCCACGAAGATCCGTACCCTGAGCGGTTTCTGCCACACGAGGGAGACCAAGACGACAAGGCTGAGAAACGCAAATTGGGCTTTGCCTTCTGGCTCTGCACGGCTTGGTTAGTCGCTGTCATCGGCTTAGCAATTTTTGCGCCATACCTGGCGATCAAGTCGCCCAATGTTAACTTCGTTCAACCTGGCGAACGGCCCCCGTACTCGCCGTCGGGTGAGCATTGGTTCGGTACAGATCAGGATGCTCGCGACATGTTCAGCCGCACCATCTACGGGGCCCGGACGTCACTGACGGTCGGATTTTCCGCGATCGCCTTTGGTCTCCTCGTCGGCGGCACGCTCGGACTGCTCGCCGGGTATTTCCGCGGCAAAATCGACCAGATCATTTCCTTCGGTTTTCTCTCGTTGCTTTCCTTTCCAGCACTGATCCTGGCAATTCTGATCACGTCGCTGCTTGAGCGAAGCCTGCTCACGATCGCGATAACAATCGGCATCCTGTCGGTGGCGCCGGTCGGCCGAGTATCGCGGGCAACCACGATCTCATTTGCGGATCGTGAGTTCGTGCTAGCCGCCCGATCGCTTGGTGCAAGGCACCCGCGTATCATCGTGCGCGAACTGCTTCCCAATGTGCTGATTCCCATGGGAGCGTTCTCGCTGCTCGGTGTTGCCATCGCCATCGTCGCAGAAGGCAGCCTCGCCTTTCTGGGGTTGTCGGTCGAGAAGGGACCCACCTGGGGCAAGATCATCTTGACGGCGTCGCAGAGCAGTCGCGACCTCGAAAACGCCCCGTACATGGCATTTTTTCCGATCGGCGTGCTTTTCTTGACCGTACTAGCGCTCAATTTCGCCGGCGACCGCCTGCGCAGTTTCTTCGACGTTCGGGAGCTCTCCCTGTGAACGAACACGAGTCGTTTCATCATCCCGGCCCGAGTCGTACCGAGACCGATAGCCCGCTCCTCGCCCTCGACAACCTCAAGACGCACTTTCGCACCGAGCGCGGCTTGGTCCGCGCTGTCGACGGCGTGACGCTTACGCTGAACCGAGGCGAAGCATTGGGCGTGGTCGGCGAATCCGGCTCAGGAAAGACCGTGCTCAGCCGGTCGCTCATGGGTTTGTTACCGGGTTCGGCCGTCACCTCCGGTTCGGTGAAGTTCGCCGGTCAAGAAATCCTCGATCTGCCAATGAAGCAACGTCGACACCTGTGGGGTGCCGAGATGTCGATGGTGTTTCAGAATCCGCTGAACTCGCTTAACCCACTGATGAAGATCGGCAAACAGATCGCGGAACCACTCCGGCTCCACCTGTCCATGGATAAGGCCAACGCCCGCGAAACGGCGGTGGCGCTGCTTAAGAGTGTTCGGATCCCCGAACCCGAACGTCGCCTCAACCAGTATCCCCACGAACTGTCGGGCGGTATGCGTCAACGGGTGATGATCGCAATGGCATTGGCCTGCGGACCGACGGTACTTTTCGCTGACGAACCGACCACTGCGCTCGATGTGACCGTTCAAGCACAGATCCTTGAAGTCATCGGTGAGCAACGCCGTGACCGAAACATGTCTGTGGTGCTCGTGACGCACGATCTAGGTGTTGTTGCCGGGCACACCGATCAAATTGCGGTGATGTACAGCGGGAAGCTCGTCGAGCGCGCGCCGACCAAGACGCTGTTCGCTGAGATGAGGATGCCGTACACTAAATCCTTACTCAAGAGCATTCCGAAGCTTGCGGACCCAAGCCATACTCGATTGGCAACGATCACCGGTCGACCGCCGGACCTCGTAAACCCGCCCAAGGGCTGCAACTTCGCCCAGCGATGCCCGTATGCCCGGCCTAAGTGCCATGTCGAGGAGCCGGCTTTGGAGCCCACTGCGGACCCGAATCACGTCTTCGCCTGTTGGTACCCGGTCGGAAGCCCGGAGTTCACCGAACGCGAGGCCGAACTCGAAGCCGCCGGTTACGTTCCTGCAACCGTGGCAGGAGTGTCGTAATGGCCGGATCCGGTAACGCCCATCTGCGCAAGGGCGACAACGTGCTGCAGATTCAGGATCTCGTCGTCGAGTTCAAGGTTTCGGGTGGAACGGTCAAGGCGGTGTCCGGAATCAGCCTAGATGTACAGCGTGGTGAGACACTCGGCATCGTCGGGGAGTCCGGTTGCGGTAAGAGCACAACGGGGCGAGCGATCATGCAGTTGCCGTCGCCAACGAGCGGCTCGATTGTTTTCGAGGGCGACGAACTGACCTCGATGAAAAACGCCGACGTACGTGCTGCACGTACCAAGGTACAGATGATCTTCCAGGATCCGGTGTCGTCACTGAATCCCCGCCGAACCGTTCGCGACAGCGTTCTGGAACCACTCGAGATCTGGAAGCGGGGAACGAAGGAAGAGCGCGAGAAGCTCATCGACGACACCCTTGAGTCCGTCGGTATAGATCCGGCACGTGCCGCAGAGAGCCGTCCACACGAGTTCTCCGGTGGGCAATGTCAGCGCATCTCGGTTGCAAGGGCGCTCGTCCTCGACCCCACGCTGATCATCTGTGACGAGCCGGTCTCGGCACTCGACGTTTCGGTGCAGGCCCAGGTGCTCAATCTGCTCGAGGATCTGAAGGAGAAGTACGGATTGACGTTGGTCTTCATCGCACACGACCTCGCTGTGGTGAAGAACATCAGTGACCGGGTTGCCGTGATGTATCTCGGCAAATTGTGTGAGGTCGCTTCGAGTGACGCTCTGTATGCGCATCCGGCGCACCCGTACACAAACTTGTTAATCGATTCGATACCAGAGCCTAATCCTGACGCCGATCACACCCTCGGAGAGGTCATCGGGGAGCCACCGTCACCGGTAAACCCACCCGCAGGATGTCGGTTCCACCCTCGCTGCCCCTACGCCACCGCTGAGTGCTCAGTTGACGAACCGCGGTTACGCGAGATCGGTGCGGGCCACTTTGTGGCGTGCCACAACCCGGTCACCGTTACTCACTGAGCCGCCGGTAACTTCAGTTCATGGCCGATGACGCGATGCTCCCGGATCTCGACTTTTTCTGGGACCCCGTTTGACCATGGGCCTGGATTACCTCCCGTTGGGTGGTGGATGTGCAGCAGCAACGCTCGTACTCGGTGGCCTGGCGCTTCATCTCGCTGTGGATCCTCAACGAAGATAACAATCAGAAGTGGTACACGCCTGAGTATCGGGCGGGGCATTATCTCGGTCACCGGGCGCTGCGGATCGCTGATCAGATCCGTACCACCGAGCCCGACCCGGATGCTGTTGGCCGCTGGTACGCCGCACTCGGTGAGGCGCTCCACGTTGCTCATCGCCGCGACGAGGCACGGGCCGACAACACGGCGTTCCTACGCGAGGTGCTGACCACTGCTGGCTTCAATGCCGAACTCGTTATCCACGCCGACGACGCCGCCCACGATAGGTGGATCCGCGCTGACACCGAGCTCGCCCTGGGTCGCACCGGTCACGATGTCGGTACACCAATTCTCACGTTCCGGCCGGGCACAGACTGCGAAGGTAGCTTCTTCGGTCCGGTGATCTCTAAGGCGCCGAAGGGCGTTGAGGCAGTCGAACTCTGGGACGCCGTCGAGAAGCTCGCGACGAGCGGCGTTGCAGAACTCAAGCGCTCACTTCGCGAACCACCCGACTACGGGTGATTCATTCAGTGTCAGGCACCCGAGGATGCAATTGGCACGTGCCTGGTACGCAATAAAGGAATGCGCGGTAGGTTCCCGTTATGGCACGACGCAGCTCAGGTGGACCGAGGTACCCCCGTTCGGCTCGTGTCGGTGAGACTCTGCGCGAGATCATCGCCGAGGATCTTGTGCGCCTCGACGACGAACGGCTTGCCTTCGTCACCGTGACCGGGATCGATGTCGACCCTGAACTGAACCGAGCGATCGTGTTCTTCGATTCGCTTGCAGGTGAGGAGGGCGACGAGGAGATCATTGAGGCGCTCAGCGAATACCGAATTCGGCTGCAGTCGTCGATCGCTCGCCAGATTAAGACGAAGAAGACGCCGATCCTCGAGTTCCGGCCCGATATTGCGATTCGTTCGTCTGAGCGGATCGATGAGATCCTTCGAGCCGACCGCCAACGTCGATCCTGACGCAGCGAACGGTCGCGAAAATGGGGAGACGCAGGAAACCGGCAACGACGCACGGGATCGCAGTAGTCGACAAGCCGGCCGGAGTGACGAGCCACGATGTGGTTGCGATGCTGCGACGCCGGTTCGACGAACGACAGGTAGGCCACGGCGGAACGTTAGACCCGAGCGCCACTGGGGTGCTTGTCGTGGCGGTGGGAAAGGCAACCAAGCTTCTCCGCTTTGTCGAGAAGACCTCGAAGGCATACGTCGGCGAAATCGTGTTCGGGACCGAAACCGACACGCTTGATGCCGACGGTGAAGTCACGGCAACGCATGAGATGGGTGACATCGATCTTGCGGCCGCACAGGCGGCCGTGGACGAGCACCTGCTCGGTGACATCGAGCAGATTCCACCGATGGTCTCGGCAATCAAGATCGATGGAAAGCGACTGCACGAACTAGCCCGAGAAGGGGTCGAGGTCGATCGGCCGCCGCGACCGGTAACGATCTACTCGTTTTCACTGATGCCAACTGGGGAACCCGACATTCTGCTGGCGGCAGTCGAGTGTGGCTCGGGCACCTACATCCGGACTCTCGCCGCCGACCTTGGGCACCTGCTCGGCGGCGGTGCCCACCTGCGCAATCTGCGGCGCACTGCGGTTGGCCAGTTCACACTGGGGGAGGCTGCGGGTCCTGATGATTGTGAACTACTCCCCGTTGAGGACGCAGTACGAACCTTGACTCGCGTCGACGCCACCGCGCAATTGGCAGACCTTGTTGCGAACGGCCGAGTGCTACCGGCATGGGAGGGGCCGGGACCGTGGGCAGTATTTGGACCCTCGGGGTCCCTTCTGGCGGTCTACGAGCGATATGGATCTACCGAGGCCAAGCCGATGGTTGTGGTCCCGCAGTCGTAGGCTTCAGAGCCGTGCAGATCATCACGGATCAGAGATCACCTGCGTTTCCTGGCGAACGTGCAGTCGTCACTATCGGCGCCTACGACGGCGTGCATCGTGGACACCGTGGTGTGATCGAACACGTACGACGCCTCGCCGCCGAGCGTGGATGTCGATCCGCTGTCGTGACCTTTGATCGACATCCAGCCACGGTGGTCCGACCTTCGTCGGCACCGCTGCTTCTGACAGGACCGGAGGAGAAGGTGGAACTCCTGAAGGCGACCGGTGTGGACGCCTTGGTGATCGTTCCGTTCGACGAGGCGCAGGCCGCGGAGGCCCCTGGGTCCTTTGTCCAGCGAGTGTTGGTGGACTGCCTCGGCACGACGGCAATCGTGGTGGGCGAAGACTTCCACTTCGGGCGGCACCGTGACGGGAACGTCGACCTGTTGCGTAATATCGGCCTTGATGCCGACTTCGATGTCGAACCGTTGGACCTGCTTGAGCGCAGTGACGGAGTCGACGAGCCCGTGAGTTCGACCGCAATCAGGCGGGCGTTGGCAGGCGGCGACGTTAACCTGGCAAACGATATGCTCGGGTATCCGTTTGAGGTCCGTGGGTCGGTTCGGCTGGGCGATCAGCGGGGACGCTTGCTCGGGTTTCCGACAGCAAATGTTGAAGTGTCCAGTCAGATCTGTCTGCCAGCCGACGGGGTGTACGCCGGCTGGTACGAGCGCCCGAACGGCGAGATCCACGAGTGTGCGATCAACATCGGGCGCCGCCCGACCTTCTACGAAGACGCAGAGACATCACTGCTTGAGGCACATTTGCTGGACTTCGACGATGACCTGTATGACGAGTTGGCACGCGTACGTTTCGCGCACTTCTTGCGTTCGGAGCGTAAATTCGACGGGATCGACGCCTTGATTGAGCAGCTTCGGTCTGATGTCGAGAGCGCACGCACGATGTTGATCGAGTCGGGCCCCTGACATTTTAGAGCCCAGTTTGCAGCGTTAGTCAGGCTGGCCAGATAACGGTAGCCATCGTGTCGTACACGCCGGCAGAAAGGCTGGCGATGTAGTCGGTAGCAACTGGCGTTGAGTCCCCAAACAACCCGACCGCTGAGTACGCGTCAATTTCGGCCTGCAGCAGCTCGACGTCAGGCACGCCCAAGCCAAGATCCTCCGGTGTGCCCTTCATGATCAGCGCCGCCTCGGTCTCCCAGCGCCACACCTCGCCCTCGGGCGACAGAGAGTTTGGGTTACCGTTGGATGTGATCAGCTTGACTGCCGCGCTTGCGGCAGCTCCGGGGTCGCTCACTGCGTCGGCAAGACCTCGCATGGTCGCTCGAACGAAGTCCTGGGCGGCTGTCGGATGCTCCTCTACGAACTCGATCGACGTGAAGATCACTCCGAACGAGCCGGGGACACCGAAATCAAGCGGGTCGAAAAGTTGAATTCCGACGCCCTCGCGCTCAAGCGCGCCAACCTCGTTGCTCTTCCAGCCGGGAAGACCAACGATGGACGGGAGTGCGATGTGGGCCAACGGATCAAATCCGTCGAGCGGCACTGTGTCGAAGTCCTCGCCCGCAATGAGTCCTTCGCCACGCAACATCACGTCGATCGACGGTGGGAGTTGTCCTTTTACGCCGATCGTGCTTTCTGCAATCTCGGACAACTCGCTCGCCTCACCTGATTTGACGATCAGGGTATCCATCGCGCAGCGCCCCTCAACGGTGACGGCGACGAGCTTGCCGTTGTTGGCAGCGCTGAAAGAGACGACCTCGCTGAACGATCCCCCAGACGCAAACTGAGCGTTGCCGGCGCCAACTTGCGCATAATTTTCCGATGAGAAACCGGGTCGTATTTCGACGTCAAGGCAGAGGTCGTTGTAGTAACCGGCGGTATCGGCGACAATGACGTCGACGATCGACGACGCGGCGGCGTAGTCAAAACCGGTGAGGAACGTGATCGTCCCAGCATTTTTGTTTGCGACGCAACGCTCCCCGGTAAATGGCTGGCCGGCGGCGACGACCTGAGCGTCGTCGGAACTGACGGTCGTCGAATTGTCTCCGGTGATCGCGACGGATGCCGAGCTATCCGCATTATCGTCGCTCGAGCACGATACAATGACGACACCCAGCGTGAGTGCGGCGAAAAAAGAACTTGTGCGCATGGAGGAGGTCCCCCCCCGATCGTATGGGTGACGCAAATCAGTGGTCGGGGAGTATTGATTGAAGGGTAGGCAAGCCGGCCTGCTTGTGACGGCCGGACCGCTTAACCGTCATCGATTTGTGATCTGGCAGTCGGCTGCCAGTCGAGGTCAGATGTGCTGCGAGGCGTACGGCTGACAGAGGATTCGTGCGGCATGCGA